>DDWL01000066.1 GCA_002345675.1 Bacteroidales bacterium UBA2287
ACGCGATTTATTTTTAATCTTTTTCGGATTACAAATCCTTATAATACAACAACCTTGGATTGACTACGTCGAGCTCGCAAAGTGCGCTCGGTTTCAAATCCAAGGTGACTAAATATTATAAATCCGACTAATTCAATATTTGAAATTTATTGGCTTTAAAGAAAAGTTGGAATAGTTAATTGATATTAACACGAAGAAGCAACTCGCACTACTACTCCATTTTGCTTAAAGCTGTAACCGTTCCGTAAATAACAAAAATGTCACCCTCCAAAAGTTTAAAGTCGGGTTGGTCGGAGTTAATAATTTCATGCCGAAGTTCCGATTTTCCAAGAATTGAGAATGACTTAACTTGGCGCTTTACCCCAAGAATTTGCAGCCCAAACCGCTCGTGTAAATTAGCCTCTTTAATTGAACGGCCCCAGTAAAGTTCCGAAACGGCCATTTCGACAACCGAATGAACTGAGTCAATTTTAAACGAATCGACTACTCCTGTGTACTGAATCGAAGTTGCTATTCTTAGCGCCGAATCTTCTTCGGGATTTAGAATGTTTTTTACTCCTATTGCTGTAAGCACTGTTCGGTGTAGCTCGTTTACTGCTCGACTAAAAATGTTGTTGGCCTTTAGTTGCTTTAAAAGCGCTGTAACCATTACGCTCGAGCCAAAGTCTTCGCCAATGGTAACAAAAACGGCATCGGCGTCGGTAATTGGGAGCATTTTTAGGGAGTGTATGTCGCAAACATCCATGCAAATTGTGCTGGTAATAATATCTTTATTTTGCTCAACTTTCGACATGCTCGAGTCTACTCCAATAACTTCGTGACCAAGCTTAGTTAATTGAGCCGAAAGGCTTAACCCAAAGTTTCCGAGGCCAATAACAACAAACTTTTTCATTTTCGTTTTATTTCGTTTTAATATAGCTTATTGTGCATTTAATTCAATGTAAATTAAAGTTTTCGAGATTGTTTAGTTGATGTAAACATTCTCAGAAGGATATCGGTACGATTTAAAGGTTATTTTACGAAATATTCCAATCAACAGGGTAAGAACTCCTAGTCGCCCAATAAACATTGTTACAATTATAACCCATTTGCCGCCTAAACTAAGCGATGGGGTTATGCCCATGGTAAGCCCAACGGTCGAAAATGCCGAAACGCACTCGAACATTGCTGGCATTAGCCCTATTTTTCCATGCTCAAATAGCATTAGGCAAAAAACCGATGCGCCAATAATTAATACTGAAACAAAAATAACTGTAAACGCTCTTCGAATCGACTCGGCAGGAAATTCAACACGCCTAAATTCAACATGCTCTTTGCTGCGGGCAACACTAAATGCAGTTAAAAATGCAAGTGCTAGAGTGGTAGTTTTTATACCTCCGCCTGTTGATCCTGGTGATGCCCCAATCCACATAAGTAAAATAGTTATAAGTATTGCCGAGTATCCAAGCGTTGAGTAGTCGATTGTATTAAACCCTGCCGTGCGTGGAGTAACCGATGCAAATAGCGCTGAAACCATTTTCCCATAAACTGGAAGCCCGCTAAGCGACCTGTTCCATTCCGAAATTGCAAATAAAACAGTGCCAAAAATTATTAAAAGTAACGTGGTGTAGAAAACAAGTTTCGAACCAGTTGTTAGGGCGTTGGGAATGTGTGAAGGTACTCGATTGGGCCTAACAAACTGTAGGTAAAGTTTTTTTAACGTCGTTTTAAAGTATTGGTATATGTTACTTACAACTGGAAATCCAAGTCCGCCAATTACAACTAGCATTGCAATTATAAAGTGTAACGAGTAGTTGTACTTAACAACATCTTGCATTAGTCCATTCGAAAAGGTTGAAAAGCCCGCATTACAGAAAGCCGAAACCGAGTGGAATGCACTAATAAAAAGTTTGTCGTTAATGCCATTGTCAAGTGAAATATATATAAATGCAAAGCCAATGGCTTCGATTATGAACGTGAAAATTATTATTTTAACTATGCTCTTAAAAACTCCCGAAAGGTTTGTTTCGTTGAGCATGTCCTTTAGGAAAAGTTGATTTTTAAACGAAAGGTTCCCTTTAAAAAACAGTCCAAAGAAAGTTGAAAAGGTCATTATTCCTAGTCCTCCAACTTGAATTAAAACTAAAAGAATTCCTTTTCCAAAGGGTGTAAATGCTGTAGCTGTGTCGATAACAATTAAACCCGTTACGCATACAGCGCTAGTTGATGTGAAAAATGCATCGACAAATGAAATTCCATTGGTTGTTGCTCTTGGCAACATAAGCATAGCTGTTCCAAAAACTATTAGAAATAAAAAGCTGAAAATTATTAGCGTTGCTGGGTTTTGTGCTGGTTTTAGTAGTTCCATGCTGCTTCGCGAAGCTTCGACCAGGAAAACCAAAACAAAGGCAGCGAAAAGTATGTAGTTTGTTGCAAAAAATGCTGGTATTTGCAGTTGTTCCTTTGCTATGTACGAAACGTAAAATACTCGTGCCGATGATATGGCAAATAGTAAAAGAAGCAATGCTATATGGGCAATCCACCTGTTTCGCGACAACATTTTTCGTTGCATTAAAAACAGCCTTGCGCTATAGGCAAAAAACATCATTACAATTAATAAATTGTAGGCTACCTGTAAAAAGGAACGGACATTAGGACTTATAAAAAAACCTAAATTGTACACTATAAGAAGGCACGCAACTAATGACCCCCACAGCAATACTTGGGTCGATAAATTTTGAATAATTGTTCTAATGTTCTTTAAAACATCGAAAAAATGTATAGTAAAGAATGGTTTATCCACTTGGTTTGTAAATTAATTTCTGTCTATTTTAAGTATGCATTAATGTGTTTGTAAGTTCTGTAAGTTAAAGTGAATTTTTAAACAAAATTTGCAATTGTTTGTAAAAGAATGTTTTGGTCAACTGGTTTTGTAATGTATGCGTTACACCCAGCTGCTAGGCCTGCACGTATGTCGTCGGGTGTAGCAAATGCCGACTGGCAAATAATTGCTGCCTTAGGATTAAGCGTTTTTATTTCTGGAATTATTTCGAGCCCATTAAAATCGGGCAATTTTAAATCGAGTAAAATAACTTTTATTTGGGGCATTAACTTAATTGAAATTAAAGCCTCGCTGCAATTTTTGGCAAACGAAATTTGTGGTTTGTAAGGACTAAGCATGTCGAAAAGCAAGTTGGCACTAACGTTGTCGTCTTCAACAATTAGTATAGGTAATTGGTTAAGTGCTCCAGTATTTACTAACGGCGAAAAGCTGAGTTTAATTTCCGAAGCTTTATTGTATGGAATTGTAAAGTAGAAGGTTGACCCTTTGCCCTTTTCCGATTCGAGCCAAATATTTCCTCCCATAATGCTTACAAGTCCCTTGCAAATGGTGAGCCCTAAACCTGTTCCGCCAGCCGGTTGGTCGGCTCTGTTGTGGGCTTGTACAAATCGCTCGAAAACTTTGCTTTGCAAATGCGACTCGACGCCCAACCCTGTGTCGGCAACCCAAAAAAGAATTTCGTTCGATTCGTTTCGCTTTCTGCAGCCAATTTCAATGCTTCCCTCGCTTGTAAACTTGTAGGCATTTTCGGCTAAATTAAATAGAATTTGCTTTAGCCTGCCAAAGTCGGCATTAAGGATGTCTTCGTTAAGCGAGTTCACAACCCGTATGTCGATTCGTTTTGTTTGGTCAATTTCAACTTTTTCGAGGAAAAACTCGTGTAGCTCGTTTAGCGTGTTGCGCACGTTACCGTTGGTTGGTTGAAGTAGTAACTGATTCGATTCAATTTTGGAAAGGTCGAGTATATCGTCAATAATTTTTAGCAAATCCGACGATCTTTTACGAATTATTTGAGAGTATAGCGTTTGCTTTTCGGGTTTCACTTGACCGCTGGCAAGCAAACCCGAAAATCCCATAATTGCATTCATGGGAGTTCGAATTTCGTGGCTCATGTTAGCCAAAAATGCCGACTTTAGTTTGTCCGATTCTTCGGCTTTTTCCTTTGCATTTAGCAGCGCTTCGTTAAGAGATAAGTACTCCTCGTTTAGCGAAGCGTATTCTTCGTTTCGCTCTTTTAGGTCTCTATTAATTTTTTGAAGCTCTTCCTCAGCCTTTTTTCTAAGCGTTATGTCTCTACTTATCGAAATCACCCTAGGGTTCCCTAAAATTGTAATGTTCGAAAGGTGAACTTCTTCCCAGAAAAACGAACCGTCGACTCGTCGGTTAAACCACTCAAAAACTTGTGAACCCTCTAATACAACCTTGCGAATCCATTCTTTGGCCTCTTCTAAGCCATATGGCGATTCGTTCCAGTAACCAAAGTTTTTTAATTCTTCGAGATTGTTTAACCCGTACGATTTTATGGCGTTTAGGTTGGCATCAATAATCTCTGCAGTTTCGGCATTGTGAACTATTATCGAATCGTTTGCCAGCTCAAAAATGGTATGGTAGTTCTCTTCGCTTTCGCGAAGTTTGGTTTCAACTTGTTTTTGCTCAAGTATATTTGTTATAATTCCTCTAAATCCTTTAAATTTTTCGTCGACCACTAATGCAGTATAGTGTACTAATCCGGGGAAAACAAATCCATCCTTACGCAGCATATTGTATTGGTTTCCAACACCAATAACTGGTAAGTTGCTTTGAAATGCCCTTGCAACTTCAATCCTATCGTCGGGAGTTAGCATGTCGAGAAAACTTAGCTTCCCGTAAAGTTCATCGGTTTCGTACCCAAACTCGGTTACAGCGTACTTGTTAACAAACGTAAAAACGCCACGCTCGTCGGTTTCGTAAACGGTTTGAGGAATTAAATTAACCAAGTCGCGGAATCGCTGTTCGCTATCCTCCAACTTTTGCTCTATTACCTTTATGTGATTTATGTTAGTTATTATTCCTCTTATACCTTTAACCCTTTCCATCTCAATTACAGGCGAATAGTGAATAAGCCCATTAAAGGTTGTGCCGTCGCGCCTAAGCATTTTGTACTCCCTACCTGTTGCGCCCTTCGACATATTTAATTTGAGATTGTTAATGGCATTCTCTCGTTCACTTTCGGTAATGGCCTGTGTAAAGTGCATTTTACCAATTACGTCGTCTTTTTCGTAGCCAAATTCCCTAAGTGCATGTCCGTTAACAAAAGTGAAGAACCCGTTCAAGTCGGTTTCGTAAACTGTTTGGGGCAGTAAATCAACCAAATCCTTAAAGCGTTGCTCGCTTTCGGCAAGGTTCTTTTCAATTTCAATGCGTTCAGTTAGATCCTGCACCATGGCGGCTAGTTGCTCAACTTTGCCTTCGCTGTTTCGAAAAAAACTAGTTGTTAGCTGCACCTCAACTAACGAACCATCTTTTCGTAAAAAGTGCTTTAACTGATTCGATTTCATTAACTCTTTGTTATCGAGGGCTCGTTGGTAACGAACAATCTCGGTCTTAAAATCGGAGGGGAGAGTGATGTCGGCCCAGGTCATGCTTTTTAGTTCCTCCTCGGAGTAACCAACTATTTCGCAAAACTTTTGGTTCACTTTTATCATCGACAAATCGGGGAGCGCTATTATCATGCCCACCAACGAAAGGTCGAAGTACGCCGAAACTAACCTGTTCGATTCCTGCGATTCATTGTGGTGTTCACTAATCAAAAGAAGTTGCTCCTTTAGGGTAGCATTCTCCTTTTCAAGTTCAGTAATCCTTTGTAAAAGATTTTCGATTGAGTGCTGGTCTCCCATTTGTTGAATTGTTAAACTTGCATACAAGATAGGTAGAATTTGAGTATAGTGTAATTATTGTAGCTTAACTTTTTATATATGTACCTTTTGAATAGATTAACTGCTGCCACTTAACAAAATAACCGGATTGTCGAAGGACGATCCGGTTTTTAATGTTGTTTACGAATTTAGATTACTATTTTCAACTTTACCTTATACCCAAGTAATGTTTTATGACTTGAATTAATTATTAGGTTTTTCGAAAAGTGAATTTCCCTTCTTTAATCTTAATAATTCTCCAGCCATCTTTAAGTTCCAATTTGTAAGTAGGTTCTATTATAGTTCCATCTTGTTTTGATTTTGGGGCGTTAATAATAAATGCACTCCAATCGTTTGTGCGTAAAATCCCATTGCTTACTTCCAGTATTCCCCAGTCTCCAACTAATCGCATGGTTTTATAAACTACCCCAATATTATCAATTGGTATTAATGCTTCATGAGGATTATAGCTAAAGTTGATGTTGTTATTGGGGATAATAAGTTGATCTCCATTTGAAAATCGGTGTTTGTATTCATCGTTAAGCTCGTTTCTTATTTTAAATTTCTCAATTTCGCTTATAATTAATTTTTCAGCATTGTGCTTATTGGTAATGATCTTTACTTCTTTTTTAAGAATCAGTGAATCATTTATTAGTTGATTTCCTGTGATAGATAATCCAACATCGGGAAGGCTTTTACCTGCTATTATTTCTGCAATCCAATTGCTTGTTAGTTCATCAAACAAAAAACCATATGCAGGCCCAGATATATAGGCAAATGAGTTTGTAAATCCATCTTTATTAATTGACAATTCTAACTGCTTTGCCATTACTTTTTTTAAAATATCACTACTTAAACCACATAGTTTAAAGCCAGTATACTCGGCCATTCCTTCGTGTCGTTCAAATTGATTTTCGTTATTGTCGGGAAAAAGCAATTGTCTGTACTGCCTTACAGTAAGGGCATCGTTTAATAAGGCTACTTTGTCTGTCTTTTCGTTAATAAGGTAAGCTTGCTTAAGAATTGTAAACTCAAGTTTAAGCAGTATCGATCCTTGAAGATTGTCGAGGTGAGAATTCGACGATATAACAGGGGGGATTCCAATTTCATTTTGTGTCCTGTGCCAACTTTCGTGCACAAATAATTTATTTCTTGAGAATCGATCCTCTTCAGAAATTGCATCCCATGAAACCATTGTCCAGTTTTCCCCATCCCAATTTAACGAGGTGTTTGAAATGCTAATTGTTTCTGGAAGTTTCCCCATGAAAACGTTGTTCCTTACAGTTAGTTTATTGTTTTTATCCTGCTGATTTGCAACAACATATCTGCTGCTTGGGATTACAATCATTGTTGCCCCGTAAAGGTTGACGCCCCAAAGCTTCCCATTGTCTTGCCTGCAAATTGAATCCAACTGGTTAAAATATATTTTGGATAGTTCAATCTCTTTTGAGTTCTGTGCTTCAGCCGAGATTGCAATTGCTGAACTGAACCCAAATAGCAATATGCTTATAATTGTTTGATATTTATCGGTTTTCATGGTTAGAGC
Source organism: Bacteroidales bacterium UBA2287 (assembly GCA_002345675.1). Lineage (GTDB taxonomy): Bacteria > Bacteroidota > Bacteroidia > Bacteroidales > Tenuifilaceae > UBA2287. The sequence continues at coordinate 7,262 of DDWL01000066.1, forward strand.
ATTTATAGTTGAGCAAGTTTGCTACGATAAAATCATTATGATAATTAAGGGCAAGGAACCAATTGCGTTTGCAATAAAATGTACCCAGAATGCAGGTATTAAGCTGTTCGTTTTTTCGCGGTAATAGGCCGCAGTTAATCCAATAACGCTGGTGTTAAACGTTATAAACAGCACAAACCATAATCCCATTCCTGCTTTAAATAGGGTTAGGTGCATTGCACCAAAAAACAAGCCCGACACAACAACTGGAACACTTAACCGAAATATTTTTAAATGTTTTAAATGCTGAATATAGCCTTGAACAAAGCCGCGTACTAATACTTCTTCGCACAAACTTGACCATACCCAAATTGTTAGTACCATTTGGATTATGGATTTTTGCTCTGGAAATCCAGCGGAATTACCCGTGGGGAAAAGGTGGTTTAGTATTCCCATAAATACGATTGCTCCAAAAATTAGCGAGGCAACCGAAATCCCAGCAACCTTAATCGAAAAGTTCAGGTACTTGATATTTTCAGGCCTGTTGAATCCATATCCCGATAATTTTCCTTTGTTAACCAGAAGAATGGCTGCAATTGACAACAACAGGATGAAAAACTTAAAAATTGTGTTCTTTGTGTAAAAGTTTAGTTCAAAATGGCTGTTTATTATATTAGTTATCGGATCTGCAATTGCAAAACTTAACAAAATAATGGTTGCCCCCATTAGAATAGTGCTTATAATTGCTAACCACGATTTTTTCAGAAGATCCTCAATTAACTTATTCATAGGTTACAATTTTTGAAGTTTGTTAAAACCTGGAACATTAGTGTTGAAAAAGAATTTTTGATTTTCGAGTACTTGCTTAGTTACGCTTTCAAATTCTGGATTATCAATTTCTTTCATAATTTTCAGTACTGTCTGTTCCCTCAGCATTCCAGCATGAAGAATACACGATATGTATGTGCTATTGCTCCAAACTGCTTGTTTCACTTTTTTCAAATCGTTATCCATAAGAGCAATCAGATGCTCTTCACCATCAATCACTAAATTTAATTGTTGACTGTTCCAATGGCCAATTGCTTGCTCCCCAATCGTTGTGCAAACTGTATTTGCTCCTTTAATTGTTATGGGTTGATATGTTTCAACCTGAATGTCTATCCCTCTTTTGGCTGCATCCTCAATACAATCAACAACCTCGTTTAAGGCTTTGGGAAAAGCGTCAATCACGGCAATTGTTTTACACCTTCTCATCATTGATCGAAACCGTTCAAATACCAACGGAACTGAATCAATAGCATAGCTAGTTTGTTCCTCGGTTTCGTTCTCGAGACTATTGAGTAAAGCCTTTGCTGTGTTGGATTTATCGAGTATTGATTTTTCGTAGTGGTTGAAAAATTCGTTTGGGCCTACTGCATTACAGAGCTTGTTCTTGTTATCTTCAACAATAACAGCACCCTTTTGGGCCAGCGACTCAATTGCCTTGTAAACATTGGCTGTAGGTTTATTTATTTGCTTTCCAATTTTATAAGCGGTGGATGGGGGATGTGTGATAAGGTGAATGTAAACATCTGCTTCGAGCCTATTGAACCCAATCTCCATCAATATTTCTGTGTTTTTAACCATAAGTAATGAGCATAAAGTAGGATACAAATATAAATTTAATAGTATAATAAAATACTACTACTAAGAATGTTTTATCAAAAAAAAGACGCCAAGGTTTCCCTTAGCGTCTTTTAACCTATTGTCAGTTTTACTCTTTGTGTACTTAATTCTATTGGCTAAATCTACTTAAATGCCTTCTCTGGCATTCCATCGCCTTCAAGCCTTAAGCGCTTAAAGTACTCTGGAACTGGTTTGCCGGTAAGTTCGTCAACGTACATTTTGGCAAGTCCCATACCTAGCATAAATCCTTGACCACGTAGTCCAGTGAATAAGCCAAGTTTGGTGTCGATAAACATTCGGGGCTCCACGTAGTAACCTGCCCAAACAGCTTGGAAACCAACTGAGCTTAGCTGTGGAATCCAACCCGAGAATATTTCCGAGGCAATTTCGATAAAATCCTGTGAGTTGAACTTAAGGTTTTTATCGGCTTCGCGAGGATCAACCGCTGGCGATGCACAGCCAATAATTTGGCCAGTTTCGGCAAGTTGCTGTCCGTAAACTGCCACAAATCCTTTGTAATTTCTGCGATCGATTAGCATTCCAAGCGGATCGCCATTTACGCCTAACCAAGGTAACCGACGGGTAATAAATGCTTGGTGCTTTACGGGGTATATTCCAGTGAAAATGCCAAGTTGTCGACTGAATTTCTCGCCTGTTGGACCGAGTGCGTTAACAAAATTATCGGCATGGTATTCAACGTAACTCTTATCGTGGTCGCGAACCAATGCCACAAAACCTTTCCCGTTTTTGTGAACGCTAATTAGCTCGCAATCCTCCTTAATTACTCCACCTTTTTCGATTCCCATTTTGCGGAGCAAATCGATTGTTTTACCAGGCGTTGCTTGCCAGCATCCTTTGGTAATTAGCGCAGCGTTGTAGGTGGATAGCTTAGGATTCATATAAGGAGAAATTTCCTTTTGAAAATCCTTTGGATCAATCATATATGCTTTGCTCCAAGCCATCGAAGCCTCAAGGGCTTTTCTGGTATTTTCGTCGTGGGCAAAGTTTACATAGTTAATTGGGCGATAATCGATATTTGATACTGTATGAAGATTCTGGAATAGTTTGTGATTCATTTCGGCAATCTCAGCAATTTCGGGTAGCGAGAAAGCTGTACGTCCACCGGCAATATTACGCCAGCTGGCTCCACGTCCGTGGTTTAGCATAACTGGTTTTAAACCAGCCTCGGCCATGTAGCGGAAAAGCGAGCTGCCAGCCATGCCACCACCAGCAATAAGCACAGGAATTTTTTCGACTCTTGCCTTTTTACCATTTACTCCGGTAATGTACGTTTCGGGAACATCCTTTGGATAAAGTTCGCCCATGGAAACCTGATTGCTAAGCGGTCCACGGGGTGTGGCGTCGCCAACAATTTGAATTCCCTTTGGAGCAAGTGTGGTTTTTAATCGCTTAATACAGCGTTTACCGCGACAAGCTCCCATACCCAAACGGGTTGTGTGTTTTATTTCATCGGCCGATATAAACTTACGATCGCCAATAACCTCCATTATTTCATTTAAACTTACATCGTCACAGTGGCAAACGTAAATTTTTTCCTCTGGCTTGTGCGATGTTTTCTTTATTTCGAGCGGTTTTGGGAAGTTTTCCTTAACAATAAATCCACGAGCATTCAGCAAATCATCGCCATGTAAGTCGTGCGACTTTACGCGTGCAACGTTTGTTTTATTGGGTTTACGAAGTATTTTTTCAATAACACCGTTACCAAGAACTTTTCCATTATTATCAACTAAGAAAACCTCAGCACCTTCCTGTGCATCGTACTCAATAGGCAGGAATAACCAATCCTTGGCATAGCTGTATCCAAATATTGCTAAACCGGGGCACTGGTAAACGCAATCCATACAACCAATACACTTGTTGAAATCTACAACAGGAACTGTACTTGTTGAGTTTTTGGTAATGGCTCCGTGAGGACAAGCAAAAGTACAAGGGTTGCAAGCAAAGCCGTATAAACAGTCGATTTGCACAAATGGTTTTGCTTTTCTACGCTCGTCGGTTGGGAGTTCAGGATTTTCGATAATTCTTACAGGATGCTGCTGACTATCAATATACTCTTTACTAATATTCAGGTAAGTATCGTATTTGAAGCGAACGCCAAGCTCGTGAATAATTTCGTACGCAACTTGTTTTCCGCGTAGTACAGCGCTTGTACCTTCGCCAATTTTAATGGCATCGCCAGCGCCGTAGCAGTTACGACCGAATATTTCATTTCCTTTAATCAGAATTTGATCGTCGGGAACAAGGCCTGTACAAATATTAATAGCATCAATACCTTCAATTATTTGCTCGGTTCCCGGTACTGGTTTAAAATCTTTTGCATCGGCAATTACAGCACCAATAATACCTGTGTGGTCTTCGTTTGGCAATGCTTTAACAAGTATTTTACTAAGCATAATAGGAATGCCTAAACGGCGTACACGGTTTGCCTGAACTGGGAAACCACCCTCGTGAGGCATTGCCTCAATAATAGCCTTAACATTGGCGCCAGCTTGCATTAGCTGGTAGCTGGTTAAATAGCCAATATTTCCAGCACCAACCGAGAGTACATTTTTTCCAAGCAGGGTAAACTCCTGATTCATCATTTTTTGAACAACGGCAGCGGTGTAAACACCCGGTAAATCGTCGTTTTCGAATGTGGGCATAAATGGAACTGCACCTGTGGCAACTACCATGTGGTCGGCCTCAACAAAGTAAATTTCCTCGGTAATAATATTCTTAACCGCAATGCGCTTGTTCTCTAAAACATCCCAAACGGTACTGTCGAGGAAAATGCCTTCATGATTTTCGCCAGCAAGTGTTTTGGCAATGTCGAAACCACGCATACCACCAAATTTCTTCTCTTTTTCGAAGAAGAAGAATTGGTGTGTTTGCATGTTAAACTGTCCGCCAATGGTTGCATTATTGTCAATAACAATATTCTCAACTCCATGTTGCAGCAAAACTTCTCGTGCAGCTAAACCCGCAGGACCCGCACCAATAATGGCTACGGTGGTTTTGTAAACCTTGGTGCTATGTTGCTTGTTGGCGGGTTTAACATCGGGAGTGTGGTCCTGTGGAATTTCGCGAACCTCTTTAACGCCATCAACTGGTGTTATACAAATACGTTTCAATTGACCATCGACAAGCATTTCGCAGGCCCCACATTTACCAATACCGCACTCGAGGCTGCGCTCGCGATGCTCTATACTATGACTGTGAACTGGAAAACCTGCCTGGTGTAGCGCAGCTGCAATGGTAAAACCTTTTTCGCCCTTCACCTGTTTGCCTTCAAATAGAAAAGTTACGTTTTCCACTTTGGGCACTACGAGAATGGGGTGTTTGTCAATTTTATGCATGGGTAGTGTTTTATTAAATTTGTATACATTAAAGTCGTAAAGACATCGAGTCTTAAAGTCATTAAGTCCCCTATAACAGACTGCAATATTAACAAGAAAGCGAACGCTAATCAATGATGTTTGTCAGTACTTTTTTGTTGCAAATGCGAATATTTTGTAAAATGAAAAATGAGCCATTTGGCAATGTGTTGTTTAGCACTTTGGACAACTGTATTAATGATTTTAATCACCTCGTTTTAATTTGTTATTTGTCTCAATTATAGGATAATGTACTGTTTTGAGGTATTGAATAATCCATTATTATTGTAATTTTTGCCAATGTTTTTGTATGTAAATAAAATTTCGAGGTAACTCCATTACACTCTACACGTATATAAAACGGCACGATTATAGTATTTATACCAAACAAGAAACTTATAACTAAAAATATGAAAACAAAACTCGTTACCACGTTTATTTTGATGCTCTTAATGGTTTTTAATCAAACGTTAAAAGCACAGAATGAGAAAATTCAAACCGCTTTTATTTTTCAATTAACTCGATTAGTCGAATGGTGTCCATCGGGTAAGCAGGGTAATTTTACTATTGGCGTTTTAGGCGACGATGCAGCACTTTTTGCTGAACTCAATAGTTTACAGGGACGCAAAGTTGTTGAACAATCAATAGTGATTAAAAAGTTAAACAGCGCAAGCGAAGTGGGTAATGCAAATATCGTTTTTGTTTCCAAATCGAAAATTGGTGAACTCGACGCTGTTATTTCGAAAATTGGATCGAACTGCACTTTAATTATTTCCGACAAGGCAGGGGCTGCAAAGCAGGGTGCTGCAATTAGTTTTATTGATGAGGGTGGGAAAATTCAGTTCGAAGTTAACCGCGCATACGCCGATAAGTATTCGTTGAAAATGAACGATCAGCTTATTAAACTTGCAAAAAATGTTTTTTAGAGTTTAGGTTTTTAGTAAAACAGAACGGGGTGGCAATTTGCTACCCCGTTCTGTTTTTGTGTTGCCCTTAGTATAACTTTGGAAACCTTTTCGGGTTTGCTTCGTGCATTATGCTGTAAATGGTTTCGAAAACATTTTCGGCATTGGGATTCGAAAAGTAGTCGCCATCGGTTGTGTATGCCGGGCGGTGCTCTTGCCCCGAAATGGTTCGAGGTGCCGAGTCGAGAAATGCAAACGCCCCTCGCTCCTCAAGCACTTTTTGCATCATATATGCAGTTGCACCACCGGGAACATCTTCGTCAAAAAACACAACACGATTGGTCTTTTCAACCGAATTTTTTACCACGTTGGGTAAGTCGAAAGGTAGCAATGTTTGCACGTCGATTAGTTCAACCGAAATGCCGAAATCGGTTAGCTGTTCAACAGCATCGAGGGCAATACGAACGCAGCTGCCGTAAGTTACCAAGGTAACATCGGTGCCCTCACGAAGAATTTCGGGTACTCCAAGTGGCACTCGATACTCGCCAATATTATCGGGACGCTTCTCCTTTAGTCTATAACCATTTAGCGGTTCAATTACTAATCCTGGATCGTCGCCCTCGAGGAGTGTGTTGTAAATACCAGCGGCCTGTGTCATGTTGCGTGGAACGCAAACGTAAACGCCACGAATTGAGTTTATTACCATGCTTAACGGTGAGCCCGAATGCCAAATTCCCTCAAGCCTATGCCCACGAGTCGAAATTATCATGGGAGCCATTTGTCCGCTTTTTGTTCTCCAGCGTAGGGTCGCTAGGTCGTCGCTCATGGTTTGCAGAGCGTAAAGCAGGTAGTCGAAGTACTGAATTTCGGTAACTGGTCGTAAGCCACGTAGTGCCATTCCTAAGCCTTGCCCCATTATTGTTGCCTCACGAATTCCTGTGTCGAAAATTCTGCTTTCGCCATACTTTTCTTGAAGCCCTTCGTAGGTTTGGTTTACGCCCCCAATTTTACCTACATCTTCGCCAAATGCAACAAGTAACGGGTTTTTAGCAAACTGTAAGTCCCAATTATCGCGAAGAATTTCGCGCCCGTTAACCATTGGCGATTTTTCGGAGAATATAACCGAAACGGGTTTAACTTTTATTGCTGCGCGATTGGTTTCGCAGTATAGGTCGGAACTGTAGCGGTCGTGGGCATCGTCGTAATTACTGTTCATCCAAGTTGTTAAGTCTAATTGCAGCTTTTCTCGTATGCTACAGTCGGAGCAAACATGTCGAAGAATTCGCTTTGCAGCGCTCATATTGTCTTTCCGAATTGGAAAGGCAATTTTTTTCAGCTCGCTACTTATTAGCCCTACCTTGTCGATATGCTCCCTTTTACACTTACACGAGCGATTGTCGATAATTTTAATTAGTGCATCGCGCTCAACTTTAATTGGTTCGGTGTACTTTTTCCAAGCTAAATCCTTTGCACTTTTTGCATCCTTAATGCATTGCTGTTCAATGGCTACAAGTTCATCTTCGGTGGCAAACTTCTCGCTTAAAATCCATTCTCTAAATTTTAAGTTGCAATCGAAATTCTTTTCCCATTCCAATCGTTCGGTCGATTTGTACCGTTCGTGTGAGCCCGAGGTCGAGTGCCCCTGAGGTTGGGTTACTTCGGTTATGTGAAAAAGAATAGGAACATGATTCTTGCGGCATTCGCTAACTCCATCTTCAAAAGTTTTCACCATTTCGGCATAGTTCCAGCCGCGAGCTTTGTATATTTTAATTCCCTTTGAACTATTCGAATCGACTTCGAACCCCTTTAAGGCTTCGGAAATGCTGCCTTTGGCAGTTTGGTAGTCGCGCGACACGGAAATGCCGTAGCCATCGTCGAAAACTGTCATAGCAAGCGGAACTTGAAGTACTGCAGCAGCATTTATTGTTTCGAAGAAATGCCCTTCCGAAGTGCTTGCGTCGCCAATGGTGCCAAAGGCAACTTCGTCTCCGTTTTTCGAAAAATTTCCGAAGGGTTTAAGCAATTTGTTTTCTCTAAATAGTTTTGAAGTATGCGCTAACCCAAGCAATCGTGGCATTTGCCCTGCTGTTGGCGAAATATCGGCCGATGAGTTTTTCATTGCCGAAAGATTTTTCCATGTACCCTCGGGGCTTAAACTTCGGGTTCCAAAGTGATTGTTGAACGAGCGACCTGCGTTGCTTGGATTATTTTCGATATTTGTGTCGCCATAAAGTTGTGAGAAGAATTCCTCAGCTGTAAAAAGTCCCGCAGCCATCATAAAGGTTTGGTCGCGATAGTAACCTGAACGCCAGTCGCCATTACGAAATGTTTTAACTAAGGCAATTTGGGCAAGTTCCTTTCCGTCGCCAAAAATTCCAAATTTTGCTTTCCCTGTAAGAACCTCTTTGCGGCCAAGTAAACTTACTTCACGGCTTAAAATAGCTGTCTTGTAATCGTTTAGGATTTCAGTTTTATTATATTCTTTCTTTTTTTCGCTTTTCGCCATTTCTATATGGAGTTTTGTTGTTCAATCGACTAAAATTAATCAAAAAAGAATTAGGGCACATAACAAATTAGCTGTTCCCTCCCGACTAACAAAAAGAAATTGTAAAAGTTTAGAATGTTTTCTGCAATTGCCACAAATTTTGGCGAACGAATTTCGAATAATTCAACCTACATTTGCAACTTGTTTTAGGCCGGTTTACGTTTTGCAAACAAAAATTAAGGCATAATAAAATGACTAATTTTCTAATGTTGTTGGGCGTTGTAGTAGCTCTTTTGGCTATAGCATTTTTGGGGATGGGAGTAAAAATAATATTTCATAAATCGAAAAAGTTTCCCGAAACCTCGGCTGGCCATAATAAAGAGCTGCGAAAAAGAGGCGTTACATGTCCAAGGCACGATGAAATGAAATGCTGGAGCCAAAAGGACGACAAGGGATGCGCCACATGCTTCGAAGGGGCAAGGGATTAGCCACGCATTAAACCATTTTGCTTGTTTGGTTGTTTATTGTGAATAACCAACTTCGAAAACCACCATGGAAATGTTAAAACTTATTGGTGTAACCTTAGCTTTAGTCCTTATAATTGTGGGAGGGTTAACATTTGCTTTAACCCGAAAAAGGAAAGCACGCCACGAAGGGGATTGTAATACACCTTTTTACGAAGAGTCGTCGCATCCAAGCTGTGGCTGCGGAAGTGGAGCCTGCGGATTACCCGCTGATGTTACGAAAAACTAAGAACTTAGTTTACTAATCTACAATCATCTCCTTCATTTCGGGAGTCATCCAAACCCGATAATCACCTGTTGAGTCGGAAAATATTAGGTATGCTTGAATATCCTTATGCTTACCTAACCATTTTTTTGTGCTGTCGACTCCAATTACCATAAACGCTGTTGCAAGAGCATCGGCACGAGCACCAGTTTTGTCGAGTACTGTTGCGCTTAGCAACGTGTGATTTACTGGGTAACCAGTTTTTGGGTCGATTGTGTGGCTGTACTTTATGCCATCGCGTACAAAAAATTTCCTGTAATTTCCCGATGTTACTAACGATTGTCCCGAAAGACTAATTTTTACTTGAAGATTATCGCCACTTAGCGCGTCGTCAACTGGTTTGTCAACACCTACAATCCAATCGGCTGCGCGAGGACTTTTACCCAACGTTCGAACTTCACCTCCTACTTCTACAAGGTAATCGGTTACTCCATTTTCTTCAAGAAACATACCTACAACATCAACCGTAAAGCCTTGGGCAATAGCGTTTACATCAATCATTGCTTTTGGATGCTTTTTTGCTAAAAACGTTTCCTTAAGTTCAACTTTATCGGAGCCAGTAAAGCTAAGTAACTCTTGAACTTTTTCATTTGTAGGCATTTCGCCCCTTTTAATGTGAAAGCCCCATGCTTTAACCAAGGGGCCAACGGTTATGTCGAATGCACCATTAGTTTCGGCAGTAATGGCAAACGACTGCTTCACTACTTCGGTAAGTAATGGGTCGAGTTCATAGCCATTTTGACTATTATTAAAAGCAACAATTACCGACGATTGGTTGTAAACGGACATTGAGGTGTCGATTGCTGCAAAAATTGAGTCGACTTGTGTCGAAAAATCCTTTCCGTCTTTGTTGTAGTATACAATACTAAAGGTGGTTCCTTGGGTGAATCCGTTTAGGTGAATATACTCTTTTTGTGCCTTTTGGGTACACGATGCGTGCGAAAAAGTAATAGCAATAAGTGTTAGTATTCGCAGTAATGTTGTGTTCATTTTTTGTTTTTATGTTTGTCAATAAGTCCGAAGTCGGCAGTTCGCAGTCTTCACCCCGATAACTATCGGGGCACAGTACTTCAGTCGGCAGTCTACATGCCCAACCAATAAATTGCCCCCAAGAACCGATAACTGACAACCGATAACCGATAACCGATAACTGATTACCGACAACCGAGAACTTTCATTCGTCCAATCATCCAGCCCTCATCCCTTTCCAAAGCAATGCAAAATCGTTAATAATGCTATAGTTTCTGGCGTATAAAAGGTTTACTCTGTTTACTAATTCTGCACTAACAGGCTTGTTTTTAATGTTAACGGTTTTGAATATTCCCCTTCGAATTCTTGGAAGGTGCGAAAAATCGGCATCGGTCACAAAGCAATACCCTATCCACGACTTAAAACCAAAAAGTACTTTAAAAAGATCCTTGTAAAGCTTTAATGTTTTATAGTTGTAAATGGCAATAAATGGTAGTAGGGGAATAAGCATTATCGAAATTAATATGTCGAAAAGCCTTTTCTTTCGGAGGTTAATAGGTTTCGAAATGGCATTAAAGTTAACAGTATAGAGTTCTCCCTGTGTTTCAATGGAGTTGCTTCCAATTACCGAAAGGCTATCGGGGGGAGCAATTTTATAGTCAACACCCGTTGAAACCAGTTCGAGCATTTTCTCAATTATTACCTCCGATTTTATATCGGTTGAGCAAAATATAATCTCGTCAACATTGTTAATTCGTACAAATTCGGGAAGTTGGTTTATCGATGCGATATACTCTGCATTTGCCATTTGTTCCGTTGGAGCAACAAGGCCAACGTATTGGGCTTCGATTTTAGCATTCTCAAAAATTGAAATTACCCTTTTTGCCTCCTCGGTTGTGCCAACAATGGCCACTCGTTTTTTCTTTTGAAAAATGTGAAACGAGTTTACCTTAATTAGGCCAAGAGCTAAGTGGATAATTTGAATTACTAAAATGGACCATGCCGAGGTTAGTAGGGTTACAACCCTCGAGAAACGAAGAGACTCGGGCATTAAAGCGTAGGCAAGAAGAAAAATAAGGCTACTTAATCCCATTCCTTTTGCTGCGGCAAAAAGTTTTTGGGGTTTTTCGTAAGCTCCAATTAGCCACATTAAAAAAATCGACAGCAATCCGTAGGTAGTCGCAAGCATTATAATGGTTTGCTGAGGGAAGTACTCTGCTGAATTGAAATAATATTGCTCCCAAAACGAGGGTATTAGCCAAAATCCAATAGCAATAGCAGCAGCATCGAGTAAAGGTAGAATTGCCTTCGATGCAAACCGCTTAAGAATGCTCAAAAACGCTCTGAAGTAAATGGCCATATATATAAGGGTAATATATACTCGAGCATTCTTTTTGCTGAAATGCTTTTTGGCAAATATTATCATAGCGTTGTAAAACACCAACACGTAGTTTATGCTTCCCTTTTTAGTGCTTTCGCCCTTATAGTGTATAATGGTAGTTTCGGGAAAGTAGAAATTTTTATAGCCAGCCTTTAAAAAACGGTACGAAAGGTCGATGTCTTCACCATACATAAAGAACGACTCGTCGAGAAGCCCCACCTTGTCAAGCGCCGTTTTACGTAGAAACATAAATGCGCCAGGCAGAATTTCAATCTCGTTTGTTTCGTTCTCGCCTAAATGCCCCATATGGTAACGGGCAAAGAATTTGGAATGAGGAAATAGCCAAGAGAGCCCGAAAATTTTAAAGAATGAAACAATGGGAGAGGGCACTGCTCGTTTCGATTCGGGAAGAAAACGGCCTTTCCCATCAATCATTTTAACCGAGAGGCTTCCTGCTTCGGAATGCAAATCCATAAACTCAATGCACTTCCTGAACGTTTGCTCTTCAACTACTGTGTCGGGGTTTAGTAATAATACGTACTCGCCTTTAGCCAAGCGTATTGCCTGATTGTTGGCGTACGAAAAGCCAGAGTTTTCCTTGTTGCTTATAAGAATTACTTCGGGAAAACGCTTTCGCACCATTTGGCACGAACCATCGGCCGAAGCGTTATCGACTACAAATACCTCACTTTCAATGCCTTTTAAAGCCGTTTCAACCGACACAAGGCACTGCTCGAGGAAATACTTTACGTTATAGTTTACTATTATAACCGACAGTTTCATAAAGAAATACTAAAAGAAAATTTTCGCGCAATTAGTTAGGCTTTTTTAAAACTTTGAGGTAAAGAACCCATTTAAACTTTTTGTCTACTTGCTGTAGTTCTTCTAATTAGCCTTATTCGGCTAAAAATTTCTTTTTTATTTTTCTCCTCTTCTTCAATATCGAAGTCATCTTGAAGTCCTAACCAAAATTTTGGACTTGTTCCAAAATATATTCCCAACCTAAGGGCTGTATCCGCAGTAATACTCCTGTTGCCTTTTAATATTTGAGAAATTCTGGTTTGTGGAATTTCCGTGTCTTTCGACAGCCTATAAGCTGTAATATTCAATGGAATTAAAAATTCTTCGTTTAAAACTTCACCTGGATGTATGTTGTTTAATCTCTCCATTTTAGTTGTTTTTTTAATGATAATCAATTATGTCAACATTGAGTGCACAATTGTTTTCTAACTTAAAAATAATTCTCCATTGGTCATTTATTCTAATACTATAGTAATCATTCAAGTTTCCTGAGAGTTTTTCTAGCCTATTGGAAGGAGGGATTGTTAAGTCCTTCAAGTTATGCGAGTTATTAAGCATTCTTAATTTTCGCCTCCCAATACGTTGAATTTCTAATGGAAGTTTTTTAACACGTTCTCCGTTCCAAATTTTTTCAACTTCTTTCGAACCAAACGACTCAATCATATAAACCAACTTAACTAGTAACGCCAAAGGTAAGTATTTTGTTGTGCTTTTCAAAAAATAGTTAAATACAGCACCACAAGTTCTGATGGTAGCTCATTTTAATGATGATGATGATTAAAGTTGTTACATGGCAGGGGTAATAAAACAAAATCCTTACATTGCTTAGTACAACGTAAGGATTGCGTTAAAATTTTTCAGTTAACTACATAGTTCTCTTTATGGCATTTGCCAGGCGTCGAGCTCCCTCATCGTTTAGTTCCTTCGACATAAACGAGAAGTTAATGCGCATGGTGTTTCTACCGCTTCCGTCGCAGTGAAAAACATGGCCAAGCACAAAGGCAACATTTTCCTCAATGGCAACGGCAAAAAGTTTTTCGGCATCCATGTGTTCGGGAAGTGTTAGGAAAAGGAATAGCCCACCTTCTGGTTCGGTCCAGCTAACTCCCTCGGGCATATACTTTTTAAAAGCCGCAAGCATTCCGTCGCGCTTGTCGCGGTAACTATTAATAATGCCCTTAAGGTTTTGGTCGAAGTAGCCCTTTTCAATATATTTTGCAGTAATTTTCTGTACAAATGGCGATGTGCAAAGGTCGGTTGCCTGTTTTGCCACAACAATTTTATCGATAATTTCGGGATGAGCAACAACCCAACCAATGCGGAAACCAGGAACGAATATTTTCGACATGGTTCCAAGTAGAATTACTTGTCCAGTGCCTTCGAGTTCGTAAATAGTTTTTTGTGGTTTGCCGTTAAAGCGTAGCTCTCGGTATGGGCTGTCTTCAACAATTAAAACATCGTATTTACGAGCAAGAGCAATAATTTCGAGTCGGCGCGATTCGGGCATTGTTATACCTGCAGGATTCTGAAAATCGGGAACAAGGTAAATGAACTTTGGCTTTTCGCCTTTTGCCTTTAATTCTTCCAGCGCTTTTTCCATTAGGTCGGCGCGTTCTCCTTTTTCGTCGAGTTTAATACCAATAAATTCGGCACCATAGTTTCCAAATGCCGAAAGCCCACCAAGGTATGTTGGTAGCCCGCAAATAATTTTGTCGCCAGGGTTAATAAATATTTTGGGAATAAGATCGAGTGCCTGTTGCGAAGCAGTTGTTATAACCAAGTTATCGAGTTCAATTTTTAGGCCACTGGCCTTATAGCGTTCAACAAGTATTTCGCGAAGACGTGTGTCGCCCTCGGTTGCGCCGTACTGTAGTGCTTGTGCTCCTTGGGTATCGAGTACTTCGGTGCAAATTTCTTTAAGCTGTTCAATAGGAAAAGTGTCTACCGCAGGTAGACCTCCTGCAAAGGATATTAAGTCCTTTTTTTGTGTGAGTTTAAGTAGTTCACGAATTACCGAGCGCTTCATGGCTTTAACGCTGGTAGAGTAAATGGCGTTTAAATTACTAATCATGGCAAATGCTATTTTTGTTATAAATATTGAATTCTACTTACAGTTGTGCTGTAATTACTGCGTGCAAGTTACGGAATGAAATGTAATGTGGCAAAATAATTACAAATTATTTAACAAGTTTTATATTACTGCTTTTTCATACCTTTGCCATTTAAGCAATTGCACATGATTAAGGTTGAAAAAATTGTAAAGTCGTTTGGTAATCTCACTGTACTTAAAGGGGTTGATATTGAAATTCCTGCCGAAAAGGTTGTGGCCATCGTTGGTCCAAGCGGAGCTGGTAAAACAACATTACTTCAAATAATGGGAACGCTTAGTCGACCTAACGAGGGTCGAATTTTTATCGACAACACTGACGTTTCGTCGCTTTCTGAAAAAAATATTGCAGCATTTCGAAACAAAAATATTGGATTTGTTTTTCAGTTTCACCATTTACTGCCCGAATTTACTGCGTTGGAGAATGTTTGCATTCCCGCTTTTATTGCCCGTGAGCCAAAGTTGCAAGCTGAAAAAAGGGCAAAGGAACTGCTCGACTTCCTTGGGTTATCCCATCGCCTTGAACATAAGCCTAGTGAACTATCGGGTGGCGAACAGCAGCGTGTTGCTGTAGCTCGTGCGCTAATTAATAGCCCCAAAGTAATACTTGCCGATGAGCCGTCGGGAAACCTCGATTCTAAAAACCGTGAGGAGCTTCATCGGCTCTTCTTTTCGCTTCGCGACCAGTTTAAGCAAACCATTGTTGTAGTTACCCACGACAAGGAGTTGGCTGCAATGGCCGATCTTCAACTTACAATGAACGACGGTAGATTTGTTTAAAATGCTGCTATACTTGTGAAAACCGATTTTTTAAAGGAATTTCTCGACGAAAAGTATTGCCAATACGCTTCTAGTAAGTTTGTTGAGTCCGATCCTATTCAAATTCCTCATAAATATAGCAACCCAAGCGACATTGAAATTTCTGCATTTTTAGCAGCTACCCTTGCTTGGGGCCAACGCCCAATGATTATTAGGTATGCAACACATCTTATGAACCTTATGGGCGAATCGCCAACCGATTTTATTTTGCATTACAACAAAAAGCAGCGACAACAAGTGGAGGCGTTTCAGTACCGTACATTTACTGGGGTCGATTGCAACGCTTTTATGCAAGCATTAAGTAATATATATAAAAGGGGTAGCAGTATTAAGTCGCTTTTTGTACAAGGATTTGATAGCACTGGTAATATAAAGGATACAATTTGCTATTTTCGTAATCACTTTATTTATAGCAACTTTCCAACACGAACTTACAAGCATATTTCTAATCCCGAATGCGGATCGGCTTCAAAACGCTTAAACATGTTTCTAAGGTGGATGGTGCGAACTAGTAACGAAAAAGTCGATTTTGGACTTTGGCCCGAAATTCCAACTTCGGCACTAATGCTGCCACTCGATTTGCATACTGGCAGGGTTACCCGAAAGCTAGGACTGCTAACCCGAAACCAAAACGATTGGAAAGCAGTAGAAGAGGTAACCGAAAATCTCCGTATTTTTGATGCAAACGATCCGGTAAAGTACGATCTTGCTCTTTTTGGTCTTGGCGTTTTTGAAAAGTTTTAGTTTTTTAAAACCTTTTTAACACAGAGATTTAAAGAAATAAGAAGCACAGAGTTATACAGAGATTTATTATAAAAAGCATTAATGCTTTTTATAATTCTGCACAATAAATTGTTTTGCCATTTCAAAAATATTAGTTTGAATTCAAATTTAAAATGAGTAATACTTTCTTTAGGTTTAAGCAATTTATGGTTCGCCAAGAGGGTGCCGCAATGAAGGTTGGTACCGATGGCGTGCTGCTTGGGGCCTGGGTTAATATTGAAAATACACAATCGATACTTGATGTTGGTTCGGGTACTGGGCTTATTGCCCTTATGCTGGCACAGCGAAGCAATGCTACAATTCATGCTGTTGAAATCGACGAGTCGTCGCACAAACAAGCAACAGAAAATGTTAATAAAAGTCCTTGGAGTAATAGGGTTTGTTTAGTCAATAAATCGTTCCAATCCTTTGCTTTCGAAGGTGATACCAAGTACGACCTTATTGTTTCAAATCCTCCGTATTTTGTTAATTCTCTAAAACCACCAGAATTGAACCGCTCGTTTGCTAGGCATGCCGAACAGTTACCTCATGCTGATTTACTCGAGGGTATACTTAAAGTTATGAAACCAAGCGGTCGGTTTTGTGGTATTTTTCCTTATGTAGAGGGAAATGTGTTTGTTGCAAGTGCTGCAACTAAAGGTTTGTTTTGTGTTCGTAAGTTAAATATTACTTCAAAGCCAAAAGGAACTGTAAAACGAATACTTGTTGAGTTTAGTTTTAACAGGGAGCCAATTGACGAAACAACTCTTTCGATATACTCTAACGATGGAGAGTATACCGATGAGTACAAGCAGCTAACAAAGGATTTTTACCTCGCATTTTAATTTACTAGCGTCAGTTCGATATAAGGAATAAAACTGAATTGTGAAAATATAATTCTTTCCATTTTTGATGATTTTACATTAATGCAAAATCATCAACCCTCTGTGCCCCGATTCCTGATTCCCGATTCCCGATAACTATCGGGATATCGGGATATCGGAGCTCTCAATAACAAACAACATCATTATGGTGAATGTGAATCGTATTAAAACAATCATTTTGCAAAATGCAAAACAAAAACCTCTGTGTTAAACTTTCGTCGAACTCAAGTTACTACCAAAACGGATTCACAACTCCTTTTTTTCGAGCAAGGGTGTAAATGCTTAACAATAAGTACGACACAATAAAGTTGAACCCCGAAATTATTGTGGCGTAAACAAATAGAGCACCAAATGTCCCCACCCATTTGTTTATTCCTGTGGCATGGCTTTCGAGTTTAAAAATGCTCCACCAGCTTCCAAAGTGCTTGCTAACCCCCGTTTCTTCGAAAGCTAGAACTATAATATTAAATACAAGAAAAAAAAGGACAAGTGTAAGTAGTCCCCTCCACGCTCCTTTTATGTCGGGAGGGCTAAGTTCCATATGCGATGCGACGCAAAGGGAAACATACAGAAAAATCCAGAATCGCCAATTGGAAAAATTCGAAGCCTTAAAAAGAGATTTTAGTGTACCCACGGTTGAATCCATAAGCGACGAGAATAATCCACCAAATTCTCCTCTTACACCTTTTATAAGCGATTCGCTTTGGCTTTCGATATGCGAAAAAACATCAGATGTATTAGGCACTAAGAAGTAAAGCAGCGCATACAGAACTACTGCACCAAAAATAATTGGGCCAACGCCAATAAAAAAATTGCCAATTTTTTGGTATGTGCTTTTCGAATTGTACGAATGGTTTACGTAGCCAAGTGTGCCGTCGGTTGAGTTTGGGGCATATAGTTTTAATTCAACTATTTTGTGCCTAAACAGCAAGCAGAATATTGCATGCCCAATTTCGTGAACTGGCACCCCAATCCACCCAGTGAAAATTATATCGAACTTTTGCCCAATGGTTTTAACATATAGTGTTCGTGTAAATCGTGCGAGTAGGTATAAAACCAGTCCAAAAACAAAGAGTAAACCTAGTAACCAAACAATTTGACTAAAAGTTGTAAAAACTGCTGTTTTTAAAAAGTCGAGTAAGGTGTTAACATCTTTCATGTGAATGTGAGTTTGTAAATACTAGGCGAAAATACTGCTTATTTCAATTATGCATTTATGAAGGTTAAAATAAAATTGATAACTGGCAACTTATCGTACACTAAGGAGTTGGTAATATTTTTTTTTGAAAGTATTTTTGTATACAAAATTCAATGTGCTATCAACTAATTAAATAATACAATGAAAAGAATTTTATTGCTTTCTGTTTTTGCATTGATTGCTTTAGCAACTCAAGCTCAACTTTTTAAAATTGGAAGATTCGACATTGGTTACATTTATGCTGGTCCTAAAATTGGAACCAACCTAGCACAAATTTCGAATTGGACAGAATTTACTGGAGTTGAAAATAAGTATCGGGCTGGATTTCAATTTGGTGCTGTTGGTGAGATTGGAATTACCAACCGATTTGCGCTTAACGGCGAGGTTACATTCATTTCAAAAGGAATTAAGCAAACATTTATAGGTGGAGAATCGAGTTTAAATGTTAAGTACCTTGGAATTCCTTTGTTAGCAAAGTATACCTTTAAGTTCTTAGGTGTTTCGAAAATTTATGCCAAAGGGGGAACCTACACAAATATACGAACTGGAGGATCCTATGTTAGTACCTATGGATCGGGACAAACATTCGAAGAACCACTGAATAACGATGGATGGACTCGGGTCGATTGGGGTATGTCGATTGGTGCTGGTGCTGAGTACGATGCCAAGTATGGCATTTGGGGGTTCGACCTTATGTACGACCAAGGTTTTATTGATGTGCACAAATCCGATGTAGCAAAAAATCGTAACCGCTCTTTTGGTTTTGCGCTTACATACAAATACGATGTTGTTGATCTCTTCAAGCGTATACGTGCAAAAAGGGTTGATGCTAAAGCAGCAAAAGAGGCGGGTGAATAGTAATCATTATTTCAATTTGAGCCCCGTAGTATTTAACTATGGGGCTTTTTGTTTTTTAAAACAATACGATTTTCCGTATCAACTTTTTATTCTAATTTCGCATATACTAATATAAGGTCTAAATGATTCTGCTTACTGCTGCAACCAAACTCGAACTAAACCCGTTCCTTTCTGCAAAATCAAATGCTAAGGTTGGAGAAGTTATACCTTTATATATTAATGGCGTTTCCGAAGTCGATGGTTTAATTACTGGTGTTGGTGCAGGGCTTACAGCAGCAAATCTTGGTTTTGCCCTTGGGCAAAAAAAATACGATCTAGTCGTTAATATTGGCATTGCAGGAAGTTTTAGCGAAGGTTTGGCCATTGGCAATGTAGTTACTGTTTGCGAGGATTGCTTTGCCGATTACGGTGTCGATAATCGTGGAAACTTTGAAGGCATTTTCGAAATGGGTTTAATGAGTAGCAACGAGTTCCCCTTTAGTAATACGAAACTTATTAACACTTTCTCTAATGTCAATTACCCAGCTGTAAAAGCAATAACCGTTTCAACAGCCAGTGGCTCCGAGTCGATAATTGAAAATTTGAAAAAACGTTACAACCCCGATATTGAAACAATGGAGGGAGCCGCAGTTTTTTACACTTGCTTAATGGCTAAAGTTCCATTTGTTTGTATTCGAAGCATTTCAAATCGAGTTGAACCACGCGATACCAGTGCATGGAATATCCCTTTGGCTATTGAAAATCTTCACACAGCAACACTCGATATTTTGAAATAGTTATAAAACTGCGTTTTATGAACCTGAGCCTTGCTTTTTCAACTTGTCCAAACGATACCTTTATTTTCGATGCAATTGTTAACAAGCGTATCGATTTAGGATCACTTTCGTTCTCGTTAAGCCTTGCCGACATTGACGTGCTTAACGCAATAGCCGAAAAGGGCGAACCCGATATTGTAAAAGTAAGCTATGCTACTTACCCCTTTATTAGCGAAAACTACCAAATGCTCGCATCGGGAAGTGCGCTTGGTAAAGGAGTAGGTCCGCTTGTAATTTCGAAACGCAAAATTTATCCCGACGAACTTCCATACGCTAAAATTGCTGTTCCAGGCTTGCGAACTACAGCAAATTTACTTTTTTCAATTTTTTACCCAACTTCAACAAGTAAAAAGGTTTACCTCTTTTCCGATATCGAAGAGGCCATTCTGTTGAACGAAGTTGATGCGGGTATAGTAATACACGAAAATCGCTTCACGTATCAGCTAAAGGGGCTACAGCGAATTGTCGATTTGGGCGAATTATGGGAGAAATCGACTAATTTGCCAATTCCTCTTGGCGGTATTGCAGTTAAGCGTAGTTTACCCTTCGAAATAAAAATGAAGGTACAGCAAATTGTGAAGAATAGCGTCGAATATGCTTTTGCAAATCCAAACGACAGTAAAAAGTTTGTAAGTCAGCACGCACAAGAACTCGATAGTGCTACAATTCAAAAACACATCGACCTATATGTTAATGGCTACTCTGTAGATCTTGGACAAAAAGGAATCGAAGCTATTTCGGCTCTCTGGCAAAAAGGTGCAACGGTAGGCTTTTGCCCAACTTCAGCTCAGGAGTGTTTTGTTATGTAAGAAAGTCCACAGTCCACAGTCCTCAGTCTTCAGTTCGCAGTCGGCAGCCTTCAGTCTTCCAGCACTAAGCCCTTTGCTCTTCGCTCTCCGCCATTCAGTCATCCAATATCCAACATCCAATCAATCAATCTTTTTTGACGAACACATCTATTCCGTTGACAATCAGCTTAACGTTTTCTTTTTTATTTAGTTTATGTTTAAAACCTTTGTAAATTATTGGTAGTTAATTAATTTTATATTAATTTTAATTTAACAATTCAACACTAATAATGTAACTTAATGATAGAGACAGTTAATATGGAGTTACCACTACTTGGGAGAAAGAAGATACTTTTAGAAAAAATTGAAACTATCGAGAGTAATTGGCATGTTGAGGTTTGGGTTGTGCACTACTACTTCCTTCGAATGGAAATTTTTTCACAAAAAAAAGAGATTATTGTACGTAACAAAGAGAATATCCGAAAGTAAACATCTTTTGGTAGAATTGTTTAAGCAGGTTTTTTACCTGCTTTTTTTATTTGTGAATTTTGTACCCATTTGTTGTTAAGGGTTTTTATAATAGAACCCGAATTGCGCAAACGAAATCAAATTGCCTATATTTGATTTGTTTTTTAGTAATTGGCTCCAACATTTTGGCAACAAAGGTGTTTCTACCAAAAAGCTTAGTAAATCGAAAATAGTTATTTATGCAAAATGTAGAAGTGTTTCTTCCAGCCATGGGCGAAGGTATTACCGACGCAACCATTACTCGTTGGTTGGTTGCTATTGGAACAGCAGTAAGCGAAGATCAGCCTTTAGTTGAAATTGCGACCGACAAGGTCGATTCGGAAGTTCCAAGCCCTGTTACGGGCGTTGTTAAGCAGTTGCTCTTTACCGAAGGTCATGTGGCAAAAGTTGGCGATGCTCTTTTGGTAATTGAAACGGCAGAAAGCGAACCGAAAATAAATGCAGAAAGTAAAAAGCAACCTGAAGCAAAATTGGAAGATAAAGAGCCTTTGTTACACAAAAAGGCTGCTCATCAAAGTAATGAATCGAAATACTCAGGAGTAGGTCTTAGTCCTTTGGTTCTATCCATTGCAAAGCGCGAAGGAATTGGAGGTGATGAGTTAAAACAAATTGAGGGAACTGGCTTAAACCAGCGAATTACTCGCGACGATATTCTCCTGTACTTAAGCAGTAAAAGTAAGGTAATCGAAACTCAAAAACCAGTAAGTGTAAATCCAGCCAAAACTTCTGCCGAAGGATTGGCATTTGAGGTTGTGCCAATGGACCGCATGCGTAAGCTTATTGCACAACACATGGTTCATTCCATTCAAACGTCGGCTCACGTTACCTCTTTTATCGAAGTTGACGTGACCAGTATTGTAAATTGGCGGAATAGCATAAAAGAAAGCTTTCAAAAGCGCGAAGGTCAAAAGTTAACGCTAACCCCAATTTTTATCGAAGCAGTTGCTAAAACTGTTCGGAACTTTCCTGGAATTAATAGTTCTGTTGAAGGCGACAACTTAATTGTAAAGCGAAATATAAATATTGGCATTGCCGCTGCGCTTCCAAATGGCAATTTAATTGTTCCTGTGGTAAAGGATGCCGACAAACTGAGTATTGCAGGGTTGGCTAATCAGGTTAACGATTTGTCGGCACGCGCAAAGCAAAATAAGCTTAACCCCGACGAAATTCAAGGGGGAACATTTACCATTACTAACCTTGGAATGTTCGATACGCTAACCGGAACGCCCATAATTAATCAGCCACAGGTTGCCATACTGGCAATTGGCGCAATTGTTAAACGTGTAGTTGTTGTTGAAACACAGCAGGGCGACACCATAGCAATTCGAAGTATGGCAGTTCTTTCTCTGTCGTACGATCACCGCGTTGTCGATGGTGCTTTAGCAGGGATGTTTCTTAAATCGCTTCGCGATATGCTTCAAAATTCAACCCCGAACTACTAGAATAGTTTTGCTTATAACTCTAAACTCTATTTGACGGTTTACTAAAATATGTTCGAAACTGTACATGAATATTTATTTGTAACTCATAATTTATAGTTAAACCAAGAGTATTTATATGAGATATAATTTGTTTGCTAAACTAACTTGGGTGTGTATTTCATGTAAATACGTGCTAAATATCACGGCGCCATGAGAGACTGTATTTTTTTAACTAAATTTTAAAATATAGGATTTTTCTTTGTATATTTGATTTTTGCTAGCAAAATTGAAGTTTTTTAATATGCTTCAATAGGCAAGAATGAGTTTAAACGTATCAGTTATTTAATTTGCATAATTCCAATTAGTTATTGTGTTTATATGTTTGCATTTATTTTTTTTTTACTTTTGGTAACTTTTTAAATGTATTTATAATCCTTTTCAAATGCTTATAAGTATTTATTCTGTAGGTTTTGAACGGTATTTAATTTGGGCTGAATGTATAAAAATCTACTATCTTTTATAATTGTATCGGTCATTTCGGTTTCGCTTTCAGCGCAAAAAGCCAATTATTATAAGAGGGTTTTTGTCGATGCGGAATACTATCTTTTATACGAAGAGTATAAGGATGCACTACCGCTATACCTCGAAATTTATAATACATACACCGAAAATTCCAATATTTGTTACCGCATTGGTATTTGCTACTTAAATATTCGAAACGAAAAGCATAAGTCTATCCCTTTCTTCGAAAAAGCTATTCGAAACGTGTCCGACACATACAAAGAGGGCTACTTTACCGAAACGCAAGCCCCACGCGAAGTTTTTTTACATTATGGACGAGCCTTACGCGTAAAAGGAGATTTCGAAAAAGCAAGGCAGGCTTTCGAAACATACAAAAGTATGCTTCCCGAAAAGGAACTGTCGAATATTGAGGTTGTTCAAAAAGAAATTAAATCGCTCGAATTCGCCGAACAAATGAAGGCAAATCCTATTGCGGCTAAATTTACGTCGGTAGGTCGAACAATAAATACACGTTTCCCCGAAGTAAATCCAACGGTATCGAGCGATTATAAAGTAATGGTTTATACATCCATTCAGCAGTTTTACAACGCCCTTCTTGTTAGTAAATTCGAAAATAATGAATGGACTTTCCCTGTTAATATTAACACACAAACATTAGCCGATGGGCCAATTCAAAATGTTGGAATGTCGGGTGATGGCAATACAATAGTGCTTGCACGTAACGACAACGACATTTTTAACCTTTACACATCAACTTACGATACCACAAAAAAATCGTGGAATCCAATTGTTAAACTGCCAAAAGAAGTGAACACCCGTTACTGGGAAACTCATGGGTCGTTTAGCAAAAATGGCGATACGTTATTCTTTTCAAGTAACAAACCTGGAGGTAAAGGCGGATTCGATATTTACATGTCAACTAAAGTTGCAACAGGATGGTCGCAGCCTCAAACACTTGGTGATGCTATTAATACATCATTCGATGAAAGTTCGCCAGTTGTTTCGACCGATGGAAAAAGACTTTACTTCTCATCGAATGGTCATCCAACAATGGGTGGTTTCGATATTTTTGTGTCGCATAAACGCGAAGGGAAATGGACAAAGCCAGTTAATTTAGGCTACCCCCTTAATTCGCCCGATGACGATAATTTCTTTTTCCCAATAGGTGATGGTTCACGTGGACTTATTTCAAAAACATTTGCTGAATCGAGCGGTGAAGATGATATTTACCTTGTCGAATTTCTAACTCAACCTAACGAAAATAATACTAATGACCTTTCGGCTTCTCCTATTACTTTAGAGAAAAGTAAATCCCAGTCATTCAATCCCTCAAATGGGCATTTAGCAGTGCCATAATTTTAATGGCTTTCTCAAAAATTTCGTGTCGTTCTTTTTTTGTTTTTAAATAACTTTATTCATTTGATAACTGTTAACTAATAATTGAACCATTTTATAACTTGCATATGTTCTTTTAATAGTTTTTTATACTCTTAACAAGCATCGACTTATCGATATTATAAACATTCAGTATGAGTTTTTCTTCTTTTAAACCATTTATCTTTACTATCCTTTTTTTAGGTTGCTTCTCATTAGCTTTTGCCCAATCGCAAAAGGAAATCGACGAAACATATAGAGATGCCAATTCCTATTTCTACTTCGAAGATTACGAAGAGGCTTTAGCCCTATATTTAAAAATATATAATGCCCTACCCAATAACAGTAACCTCGACTACCGAATTGGTATTTGCTACCTAAATATATCGGGAAGCAAGCATCGCGCTCAAGAGTACCTTGCAAGAGCTGCCGTAAATACTACCAAACGTTACAATGAGCAATCGGTTCGCGAAACAAAAGCTCCACTTGATGCCGTTTTTTACTTAGGGAATGCATACTTTGTTACAAATCAACTTGCTAAAGCCGAGGAAACATACGATAAATTTTTTTCCAGCATTCGTAACGAGGCCAGTTACAATATGGCGTATTTTAAGCACCAAGTGAATAGCTTAAAAACTTCGAGGGTTTTACAGCGTTACCCAATAAATTTTATACGTGAAAATCTGGGTGAACCAATAAACGATAGGTTTTCGAATTTTAATCCTGTTGTTTCGGGAAACGGAAAAGTGTTAGCTTATACAACAAAGCGTCGGTTTCAGAATGTAGTATTTATTGCACAAAAACAAGGTAAAGGGTGGGGTAAACCTCAAAATATTACTCTCGACCTAATGGTCGATGGAAACGTAAATACCCTCTCGCTTTCGTTCAATGGTGATAGGCTATACCTGTTTCGCGACGACAACCATGATGGCAATATTTATGTTTCGAAATTTGAAGATAGTAAGTGGACTCCCATTCAGCGACTAAACGAAAACATAAATACTCCCTACTACGAAACTCATGCGTCGGAGTCGCCCGACGGTAATACACTTTATTTCACTAGCAATAGGCCAAATGGGTTTGGCGATTTAGATATTTATGTTTCGGAAAAAAATAGTTTGGGCGATTGGGGCAGCCCCCAAAATTTAGGTGCTTCAATAAATACTCGTTTTAACGAGAATTCTCCGTTTTTAAACTCATCGGGCGATTTGCTCTTTTTTAGCTCCGAAGGGCATAATACCGTTGGTGGCTACGACATTTATTTTTCTCAAATACAAGGCGACGGTAAGTGGTCGAAGCCAATAAATGTTGGCTATCCACTAAATACTACCGACGATGAAGTTTTCTTTCAGCCTATTGATGATGGCTCTGTCGGACTAATGGCCATATACGATACCGAAGGATTTGGAGAAACCGATTTGCATAAGTTCGATATTTTTCTGCCACGTTACAATAAATCAATTGTAACATCTGTGGATCTTGCAGCCCATAAAACCGACGTATTTCCAAAAACTATTGTCATCGATACAATTAATTACTCGGGAGTTGCAGTTTTCGATAAGGCTAATAGCAAACTACTTGAATATATTGAAACCAACAAGCTTGTAAAGCTTTTCTTTGCTGGAAATAGTTACGACATGCGTGACCAAGGCAAGGCTGCCAAAAGCCTAGCAATTTCGTTGCCTGTTAAAAAAGAAACCGAAAAGTTCGAAATGCCTAGTCAAGGCTTAGTTGCAACCGAACAATTAGCAGCAAAAGAGGCTCGTGTTAAAACTGAAAAGAGAAACCCAATTTTTGGTGAAAGCGCTTTAGTCGAAACCGATTCGTTACTACAATCAAAAGTGCTTTTGGCAAGTAATCTCGATAGTGTTTCTCGTTTGCAAATGGAGAAGGATATTGCAAACCTTTCCCGCATTGTAGTCAAGTTATCTAGTAGTGAACTAAAGTCTCTATTGTCAAACGAATTGAATCGTAATTGGAAGGTTTCAGCATCACTTGCCCTGCGTCATGCATCAGCAATAGTTAAACTTGCCGATTCGCTTGGAAATTATGTTGAATTTCTCGATGCATTCTCAAAAGTTGCCGATGTTGTTACGCAGCAAAGTTTTGGCGCTCAACCCCGACAGGTACGTCAAATTTCTACCGCTAATAACGACGATGAATTCTTCTATAAATTTCAGCAAATGAAGAAAAGGGCCTCGTCTGAATTAGGCTTTTTACTCGATCAAGTAATTATTTCAAACCAAGATGTTAACTCATTTAGCGCTCTTTGGGACTATCTTAAAAAGAAAAAATTTGCTGAAATTTCTCCATATCTTCCAGAGTTACTCGAACTCCTATCATTCTATAGTATCGAAAACTATCACGCACTGCCTCAGCATAAAAAGGAAGAGTTAGAAAAATACATCGAAACCCCTGCTGTTTCAATGAAAAATATTATTGGTTTGTCGAGTATTTTTATCATTCTTTTAATTGCAATTTTTTTCCTTCGAAAATATCTTAAGCGGTATAAAAAATAATTTTTGTATAAGCAATCAAAAGTGTAGCCCATTTTCACTCGTTTTATCCATTAATGCGATATTTTTAATGGTCTAATCTAGGTCGTTATTTCTGTTTTTTGCTATATTTGCTTAATGTCGTTTTTGTAAGGGCTTTGTAATCCTTTCAATATTACATTTAATTAATGCATAGGCGGGATAGCAATGAAAAAAATTATTTTATTTACCCTACTAATTGCATCAGCAACCGTTTTTGCCCAGTCATTTGATCATAAGACTGTTTTTGCCGATGCAGAGTACTATTTCTTATTTCAGGACTTTGAGGAGGCATTGCCTCTTTACCAAAAACTCCTCGACGATGCTCCAAATAACGCAAATTTAAACTATAGGGTTGGGCTTTGCTTGCTCAATATTCCTGGGAAAAAAGATGAAGCAATACTCTTTTTCGAAAAGGCTTCAAAAAAAATTAGTACATCGTATAATGAAGGTTCATTCAAGGAAGATTCTGCGCCCGAAAATGTTCTCTTTCAGTTAGGCGAAGCTTATAGAATTAATGGCAAACTCGATAAAGCAATAGAAGCATACAATTCGTTCAAGGATCTCCTAAAGCCAAACGATCTTTATAACTACGATTTTGTTCAGCACCAAATTCAGGCATGCGAAAGAGCTAAAGTATTAATGAACCAGCCAATTGGTATTACCGAGCACAAATTTCCCCTTTTTAATACTCCATTACGATATAGCTATTGTCCTATTCTCTCAGCCGATGGTAAATCGATGGCTTATACCGTGCAGGAGAAGTTTTACGATGCAATATATGTTGTGAATAAGAAGGCCGATAATACATGGGGCGAACCAGTAAATATTACCCTCGATATAGCTGTTGAGGGTGAAGTTTACGTAACCTCAGTAAATGCAAATGGAACCCAACTTTTTATTTTCAAGAACGATAGGGGAGATGGTAATATATATACAACTCAGTTTCTCGGTGGCCGTTGGCAAAAAGCAGTAAAACTAAACAAGCATATTAATACTCGATACTGGGAAACCCATGCTTCAATTTCGCCCGATGGAAAAAGGCTCTATTTTACTTCGAACCGAAAGGGAGGTTTTGGCGGGTTAGATATCTATTATAGTAACCTTCAAGCAAACGGAGAATGGGGCGTTGCCGTAAACCTCGGAAAGGATATTAACACAGCTTTTAATGAGGAGTCGCCTTACTTTTTAAAAGACAGCGAAACGTTGTTTTTTGCCTCTCAAGGGCACAATGGAATTGGGGGGTACGATATTTTTTCGTCGATGAAAGTTAACGAAACTCGATGGTCGCAGCCAACAAATATGGGCTACCCCATTAGTACAACCGATGACGACATGTTCTTTTTCCCCGTTGATCAAAATAAGGGAGTAGTGTCGCTGTTCGATAAATCGTCGGAAACGGGAAAGCGAATAAGTATGGTGACAATTTCACCCTTTGCCCAAAGGGATTTTACACCCATTAGCGGGAAACTATTTTTAGCCGACAACAACGAAGTTCAATCGGGGTATTTTAAAGTTCAACTTGTCGACATAAATTCGAAAAAGGTATTAGCAACAACAGAACCAAAGGCAGTTTCGGGCGAGTTTAATTTTGAAGCGAAACCTGGCTCGTACGCAATAATTACTAACGGTGATGGTTACCAAACCGATACTATTTCTATCTCAATACCTGCGAACTACTCACAGTCGCAGTACCCAGTTGCTGTAACCTTAACCCGTTTGGGTGTGTCTTCGGGACAGTTCGTATCAATTCGCAGTATTCAGTTCGATTTTGATAAGTACGAACTCAACAACGATGCAATGTTCGAAGCAGAAAGGATTTTTAATTTCCTTAGTAAATACCCCGACATTACTGTTGAGATTAGCGGTCATACCGATACTAAAGGAACGGCTTTGTACAATAGAACGCTTTCGCAAAAAAGAGCCGAAACGGTTATTGCCTATCTTGTTAGTAAAGGTGTTAATGCTAGTCGTTTACAAGCAAGAGCCGCAGGGGCATTCGAAAATATTGCTGAAAACATAAACCCCGACGGATCCGATAATCCCGATGGACGAAAGTTTAATCGTAGGGCCTGCATTTCAATTACAAATTCAACTTCAAAGGTTCAAATTGAAGACGAACTTAGAGTACCCGAGTATTTAAAGCCTCGTATTCAGAAATACTCAATTTTACTCGAACCCATTGGCAAAGTGCCCTCGAATGATTTATTAGAAAATTTAAAAAAACTACACAGCGAGAGTATTCGCGAAGCTGATTGCAAAGACGGAGGAAAGGCTTTCTTAATGGGACTTTTCGATCACAAATCTGAGGCAATTGTATTGCTTAACAGCTGCATCGATAATGGATTTCAGAGTGCTTCACTTATTGGAATCGACGACTTATCGAATATTTTGTTAAATGGACAGTTAAATACAGCTGGTTCACCAAATTCTGACGAGAATACTATTTATACCATACAACTTGCCGTTGTTAAGGCTAAAAACAATAGCATTACCAGCGAATTTAAAACGGGCGTTGTTACTGAGTATAAAGAAAAGGACGGGCGTTACCGCTATCTGTATGGCAGTTTTAAAGGACTTAACGCAGCGGAAGTTGAACTCGAAAAGGTAAAACAATTAGGCTACTCCGACGCCTTTATTGTTAATGCCAAACGCTTCGAAGTGAAAAAATGACTCAGGGAAACCTCGAAAATGATATTGTAAAACTCAGAGCCCCTGAGTTTTCAGATCTCGATTCGTTATACGCTTGGGAAAATAATCAGGAAATATGGAAGGTAAGCAACACCCTAACTCCGTTTTCGCGATTTGTACTGAAAAAATACATCGAAACTGCCCATAAGGATATTTGGGAAACAAAGCAATTGCGACTTATAATTGAGGCAAAAAACCTAAACTCACTCATGTTTGTGCCTGTTGGGGTTATCGACCTTTTCGATTTCGACCCGTTTCACAATAGGGCAGGAGTAGGAATACTAATTGCAAACAAGGAGTACCGTCAGAAAGGATACGCTAAGGAGGCTTTAAGTCTCGTTATTCGGTATGCGTTCGAAACCCTTCAATTACACCAACTTTACTGCGGAATAAGTTCCGAAAATGCCGTTAGTTTTCAACTATTTAAAGCCTGTGGCTTTTCAGTTGTAGGGGTTAAAAAAGAGTGGCTAAAAACCTCGAATGGTTGGACCGATGAAGTTCTGCTCCAAATACTAAACCCAATTAAAGTAGTTCAGAAGAATTAGCAACTCTGTTTATTTCTGGCAGTTTTGGTATAGGAAACGTTTAATTTTTTGGGTTGGTGTTTTCTCAAAAGGTTCAACTTGTTCCTGAACAGCATTTAGTTTGCTAAACGATGCAACACGAGTGTTTACATTGTTTCTTATTTCATCCATAATTTCGAGAACCCTATCCTGAATTACTTTTGCCCTGTCCTGAACTTGTGCTTGGATGCTTGCAGCAGTCTCCTTAATGTCGGCATACTTATTTTCAAGTTCTTGATAGTTTAGGTGAACCTTTGCGACTAATTTACCCTTAGTCTCAAAAACCATCGATTCAAGTACTAGTGCATGGTTGTTTATCACTTCCTCAATATCCTCAGGATATATGTTTTCGCCCGAAGGGCCAACAATCATATTTTTAAGTCGACCTCTTAGTTGGATATAGCCTTCTGAATCGATATACCCAAGATCACCTGTTTTTAGCCAGCCATCGGCTGTTATTGTTTCTTTGGTGAGTTCCTCATCCTTATAGTACCCAGCCATAACATTTGCGCCACGAGTTTGAACTTCACCTTCTCCGGTTTCGGGGTTTGGCGAGTCAATCCTTACATCCTGCCCCGGTATGCTAAATCCAGCAGCTCTAAAGCGAACAAGACTTGGTGCACTGCCCGAAATTAGTGGAGAGGCTTCGGTCATACCATAGCCAATTGAGTATGGGAATTTTCCTTCGTAAAGAAAGCGTTCAACTTCGTACGAAAGCTTCGATCCTCCAATTCCAAAGAAGTGAAGTTCGCCTCCCAACGTTTTATGAAGTTTCTTTGCTGCAATTTTATGTAGCTGCCTTCTGAAAAAAGGAATTGCATATAACTTACGACTCAGTGACGACGAAGTTAACTGAGGCAGTATTTTGCTTTTAAATATCTTTTCGATAACCAGCGGAACAACAAGCATCATTGTTGGCTTTACCTTTTCAACTGCTGGTAAAAGTATTGCTGGTGTAGGGGGTTTTTGTAGGTAATATACCGAAGCGCCTTGCATTATTGGCATAATAAAACCAATGGTGCACTCGTAAGAGTGCGAAAGTGGAAGTATGCTTAACAGCCTGTCTTTTTCAGTAATAGCCTGTATTTGTAAAGTAGAAAGCGAGTTCGATATAATATTTCGGTGTGTTAGCATTACTCCTTTTGGGCGCCCAGTTGTTCCCGATGTGTATATTATAGTGGCCAAGTCTTCTTCTAGTGGCTCGGGGAAAACAAAACTTGCAAAATCGATATTTATGGTTGCGTTTGGTGTTGTATAATTTTCGGGAAGTTCCGAAACGCTTGTAAAAGGCTCAACAACCTCTAAGTTGTTAAGCAGTATTACATCGGGAGATCCGTTTTTCCCGTTAGCTTTTACCTTGTCGTAATGTTTTGTTGAGACAAAAACAACTTTGGATTCGCTGTGCTCAAGAATTTTTTGAACGTCGAATTCTGTGAAATCGGGTAAAATAGGAACAGCAACAGCGCCCATGCCTGTAATTGCGAGGTAAGCAATGCCCCAACTAGGACTATTTTCGCCAAGAATGGCTACTCTGTCGCCCTTTTGAATACCTAAACTAATTAAAACGCCCGACATATTCCTTGTTATTATTGCCAATTGGCAATAGGTTATAGGTTGTTCGCCTACAAAACTTAAGGCCGGTTTGTCGGGGTGCTGAATTCTTGAGCAGTTTAGGGCAGTGCTGAGTGTTAAGTTGCTATACGTTACCATTTAACTAATTTTAGTAAGTAATTCGAAATGTAATCCGCAAAACACGGCAAATATACTGCTTAATACGTATTGTTGTCTAAGATGTTCACAATTAGTGAATGATGTTCGTCACACAGTCGTTTAATGCTTAGTGCTGTTGACTTTGTGTATACTCAATAATTTGTAATAAACTGTTGATAACTTGCAATTGGTGAATTGCAGTAAATTGAAGTGTGATATATATTATGGATTAATGTGGGTTGTCATTTATTCTTGTCGGCCACCTGAGCATTCGCTCACAATCATTTTACAGGCGTTCATATTGCCTTTACTGCAAGCCTTATGAAAATCGGCGCAAGCTTTTGTTTTATCGCCAATTCGATGATATGCCATACCCCTGTTATAGTGGCTCATCATATTTTCAGGGTCAAGATCAATGGCTTTATTGAAATCGGCAATGGCATCGGCGTAGTTTCCTTGCCTGTGGTTTACAAAGCCTCTGTAGCTGTATGCGCTTGAACTTCTGGGGTTAATGGTTAGCGCTTCTTCAAAATCGGCTAAAGCTTTTTCTGGAGTTTCGTCGCGAAGGTGAGATATGCCTCTGTTAATTAGGATATTTACTTTTGTACCTCCGCCGCTTATGCTGTAGGCTTTGTCGAAATCGGCTATTGCTTTTCGAAATTGGCCTCTAATGTTATTAAGTAAGCCTCTTCTGTAGAAAAATTCAGCATTACTAGGATGCTCTTTTATTGCAATATCAATATACCTTTGGGCTTCCTTTTGGTTGTCGGAGAACATATAGGCTCTAATAATTCCGCTAAGAGCAGTACTGTCGGTTGGTTGTTCTTTAAGGTATGTCGATAGGTTGTCGATTGCACCTAGGTAGTCTTTCGCTTCAAGTTTTTGGAGCCCCGTTTCTAGAGTCCCCTTGCTTTGAGCAAAAGTAGCGTATGAAGTTAGAATGAGTGCAAAAACTGTTGCTATTCGTAATGCTTTCATCGTGAGTTCTTTATTTTTCAATTTTTTACCAATTAATTAATTGGAGAGAAGTGTTTCGAAGCGTACTCTGTTAACAATTGCTCGTCCCAATGTGATTTCATCGGCGTACTCAAGCTCGTTTCCAAAGGCAACACCTCTTGCAATTGTTGTTACTTCAACTGGAAGGTGCTTCGTTTTTTTAAAAATATAGAAATTGGTAGTGTCGCCCTCCATGGTTGCGCTAAGCGCAAGAACAACTTCTTTTACGATACCAAGCGATACTTTGTTTACTAATCCCTCAATATTTATGTCGGCAGGTCCAATTCCATCCATAGGGCTAATAAGTCCCCCTAATACGTAGTATACACCATTGTATTGTCCTGTATTTTCAATTGACATAACGTCTCTAATTGACTCAACAACACAAAGAAGCGACTGATTACGACGTGGATTAGTGCAAATGTAACATTCTTCGGTGTCGGAAATATTATTGCAGTGTTTGCAGGTTTTAACTTCGTTTCGCAACGAAAGAACCGACTGTGCAAACCTATCAACATCAGTGCCAGGTTGTCGAAGTATATGTAAAACCAGTCGTAATGCTGTTTTACGACCAATGCCAGGAAGCCTAGAGAATTGATCCACTGCATTTTCTAAAAGTTTCGACGGGTAACTATGGGTGCTCATGTTTATTTTCTTTTTGGAGCCAATGCAAATCTACAAATAATCGACCATAACTGAATATATTATCCTTTTTTATTCCATCCTTTTTTCATACAATTGTAGCCCAATTCGATAAAATATATGGAGCCTACCTGGGTGATATTAATCATTGTTCTCTATTTTGCAGCATTACTGGTTGTTGGCGCGCTAACGAGTCGAAATGCAAATAACGAATCGTTTTTTAATGGCAATAAGCAGTCGCCTTGGTATGTAGTGGCCTTTGGAATGATTGGTGCCTCGCTTTCGGGGGTAACTTTTATTTCGGTTCCTGGTTGGGTGGGCGATACACAGTTTTCCTATTTACAACTGGTACTTGGCTATTTACTTGGTTACTATGTTGTAGCAAATGTTTTATTGCCATTATACTATAAGCTGAACTTAACGTCAATATACTCGTACCTCGAAACTCGTTTTGGTACGTCTAGTTACAAAACTGGGGCGTCCTTTTTTCTGCTTTCCCGTATTATTGGCTCGTCGTTTCGACTATACTTAGTAGCAGCAGTGCTGCAAGTTGCCGTTTTCGATGCTTGGAATTTACCCTTTTGGTTAACAGTTGTAGTTACAATTTCCCTTATTTGGCTTTACACTAATAAAGGGGGAATTAAAACAATTATTTGGACCGATACTTTACAAACAGCAATGCTTCTTGTCGCAGTAGTACTTAGCATTTACTTTATATCCGACAAAATGGGCTGGTCGTTTTCGGAAATGGTTTCCCAAATTCGTAAAAGCGAATACAGTAGAGTATGGTTTTTCGACGACTGGAACGATAAGCGTCACTTTGTTAAACAGTTTTTTAGCGGAGCTTTTATAACTATTGTTATGACTGGGCTCGATCAGGATATGATGCAGAAAAACCTTAGCTGCCGTAACCTTTCCGATGCAAAAAAGAACATGTACTGGTACGGATTTGCCTTTTTTCCTGTAAACCTTATTTTTTTATCGTTGGGTGCTTTGCTTTTTATTTTTGCTGCAAACCAAGGTATAGCAGTTCCTGCGCAAACCGATAATTTGTTTCCGTTGATAGCAACGCAAGGTTATTTGCCAAAGGTGGCTGGAGTTCTATTTCTTTTAGGAATTGTTGCAGCAGCCTACTCCAGCGCCGATTCGGCCTTAACAGCCCTAACAACTTCATTTACTGTCGATATTTTAAACTCTCGCAGCTATTCCGATGCCAAGTTGGCAACGGTTCGTAGGTGGGTTCACGTTGCAATTTCGGTTGTTGTTGCCCTTGTTATATTGATTTTTAGGGCAGTAAACGACCAAAGCGTTATTAGCGCAATATTTACAGTTGCTGGCTATACGTATGGTCCATTGCTTGGCTTGTACGCTTTTGGGTTATTTACAAAAAGGAATGTGTACGATAAGTGGGTGCCTTTTGTAGCCATTGCTTCGCCAATAATCTGCTTCTTTTTAAGCAAGTACTCCGTTCAACTACTTAATGGATATAAATTTGGTTTCGAACTATTAATGCTAAATGGTTTTTTAACCTTTATGGGGTTGCTTTTGCTAACTCGAAAAAATAAAGAGATTGCTTAGCTCGAAACTGCTTTTAAACCTACTATTGAGGCAATAAGCGTTACTATAAAGAATATTCGCCAAAATTCGGCGGGCTCTTTAAAAAGAAAAATTCCTATTAAAGCAGTGCCAACAGCCCCAATGCCTGTCCAAACGGCATATGCAGTGCCAATGGGAATTGTTTGAGTTACACGGTAAAGAAGTGTCATGCTAATTGCTAAGCAAGCAGCAAAGCCTAGAAGCCAAACTGAAGATTCGAGTCCTTGTGTTTGCTTCGCTTTTCCAAGGCAAGTAGCAAACCCTACTTCGAAAAGGCCTGCAATTGCTAGTAATATCCAATTCATTGCTTTGTTTTCTAAGTATGCTATTGGTTGTTTTTTTCATCTGAATATTCCGCAGTTTCGTCAATTTCACCCTCTTTAAACCTTCGAATTTTAATGTTAAATGCGGCCATAAAAATTGACATAAAAGGGCTAATAATGTTGAAGAATGCGTAGGGTAAGTATGTAAGGGTTGGAACACCAAGAACCGCCGATTGGGTTGCTCCACAAGTATTCCATGGAATAAGTACCGAAGTTACGGTTCCTGAGTCCTCGAGTGCACGGCTAAGTACTTCGGGTTTTAACCCTCGTTTTCTATATATTTTTGCAAACATTCTTCCCGGTACAACAATGGAAATGTACTGGTCCGAGGCTGTAATGTTGAAAAAAAGGCATGCACCTACCGTGGTTGCTACCAATGATCCTGTCGATTTTGCTAGCCACATTATGCTTTCGGTTATTCGTACCAGTAAACCCGACGCTTCCATCACACCACCAAAAACCATAGCCGAAAGTATAAGCCATATTGTGTTTAGCATTCCCCTCATTCCTCGAGTATGAAGAAGTTGGTTAACAGTTTCGTCGGGTGTTAAAACCTGCACATCGCCAAACATGCTCTGCATAACTGCCATGTATGATGCCTTAAAATAGTTTGTCGCTTCGCCCGAAACCTGAGCAACTACTTGGGGCTGAAATATAATGGCGAAAATGCCACCAAGCAACGTTCCAATCATAAGCGAAGGAAGGGGAGGCATTTTGAGAATAATAATTGTTACTAAAATAATTGGAACTAAAAATAGGAGAGGGGTTATGTTAAAGGTCGCTTTTATGGCAATTAAAGTGCTCTCAATATTAACCGATCCCTGAGTTGGACTTATCGTAAACCCTAATACCAAAAATATTATAAGTGTAATTATAAGCGTTGGTCCAGTGGTTAGTACCATATAGCGAATATGCGTAAAAAGGTCGGTTCCGGCCATGGCAGGTGCAAGGTTTGTTGTGTCAGACAAAGGCGACATTTTGTCGCCAAAGTAGGCTCCCGAAATAATTGCTCCTGCAACTACTCCTTCGTGAAATCCTAATGCATTTCCAATGCCAAGCAGAGCAACCCCAATAGTAGCAACTGTCGACCACGAACTTCCAGTAGCCAACGAAACCAACGAGGTAATAATTACTGTTGCAAAAAGAAAAATGCTGGGATGCATTATTTTAAGCCCGTAGAATATTAACGCAGGAACAACGCCACTTATCATCCACGTTCCAGCAAGCGAGCCAATTAAAAGTAAAATAAGCATCGACGGCATTGC
This sequence comes from Bacteroidales bacterium UBA2287, assembly GCA_002345675.1. Lineage (GTDB taxonomy): Bacteria > Bacteroidota > Bacteroidia > Bacteroidales > Tenuifilaceae > UBA2287. The sequence goes on from DDWL01000066.1 coordinate 44,006, forward strand.
CGAACCAATACTCGATACAATTTTTGCCCTTACATCGTACCAGTTATGCCCTAAGTAAACTGCAACTATGCTTCCTACACTGGCTGCAAGAAGTAACGCTATTTGGTTGGCACCCGATAGAGTGTCGTCGCCAAAAAGGATTACATTTAAACTGAGGAACAGAATTAAAAATGCCAATGGAACAATGGCATGAAAGAGGGTGGGTTTGCGAATAGCTTTACTCATGGGACCAATTTAAGGTCAGCAATTTAGCAATTTTTCAGCATTTACAATACATGTAGCATATTTTTGCAGTTACATGTTGGTTTTTATTGAAGTAAAATTTGAAATAACATTGCCCATTTTCGGGCAATAATTTTGACTTGTATATGATTTTTAATTCGCCACATTAGATGTAAGTAACAGAATAACAGCATGATACGTGTACAGGGTTTGCTTTTAGTTGAATGGCACAAAATTTGACTAAAAGGAACCTTGTAAACCTAATTTAAAGTGTGGTGGAACAGTTTACCGATTTCTTTAGAATAAAGCATTCCAAGCTGGTTCCACAGCCAGGGAGGGTACTTATTTCGGAACCCGGACTTGCCGATGGCAACTTTAAGCGGTCAGTAATTCTTATTGTTGAGCATAATGCTACCGGTACTATTGGCTTTGTTCTTAACAGAACTCTCGATTTCGATTTAAAAGAACTTTTACCCGATTTTCCGAGTTTTAATGCTGCAATATCAATCGGTGGTCCCGTTAGTCCCAACTCCATTCAGTTTATTCATTCTTTAGGCGACATAATTCCCGATACCATTAAAATTGCCGATGGCTTGTACTGGGGCGGAAATTTCGATGCTATTAAATCGTTAATTGTTATGGGGAAAGTTACACCTCGAAATGTGAAATTTTTTGTTGGCTACTCAGGGTGGGGTGTTGAGCAGCTGGCTAAAGAAATTGATGAGGAAAGTTGGGTTGTTTCTGAACTCGATTTGGTTCAAATTATGGCATCCCACGACGATTTATGGAAAAAAGCAGTTACAGAACTTGGCAGTAAGTTTAAACCTTGGACAATTTATCCTATTAATCCTTCCTTAAACTGATCGGGAAAGGTGTAACGGTTTAGTGCTGTACATAGCGAACGCCCAACTTTGCTGAAGTATCGAATATTTTTAAAGGCTACTACCCACCTAATTCCGCTTATGGCATTTGTTAAAAAAACTTCGTCGGCACTAAGAAGTAGTTCTGGTTCTAAAGGTCTATCCTCAATTACTTTATAGCCCAATTCGGGTGCAATTTTAATTATAACCTGTCGAATAATTCCGTTTAAACATCCTTCGTTTAAAGGAGGTGTTAAAATGCTATCGCCTTTTATTAAAAACAAGTTTGAGGAAGTACTTTCGGATAGCCTATTCTGATCGTTTATTAGAATGCATTCGTCGACTTCGGCCTTTTTAGCTGAAATCCCTGCTAAAATATAGAGTAAGGCATTACTCGATTTTATACCCGACAAAAAATTGGTAGGCTTACGTAAGTCGGTAAAAATATCAATTACAAGTCCCTTTTGGTTTATTTGGTAAAAGTTAGCTTCGAGTGGGGTCGTCTGAACAGTAATATCGACACCTATTCCTGTTGGAGCGTATAATCCTCCCGATCTACGAGTAACGCTTAGTCGAACTCTAGCGCTTCCAAAAATTCGATTCTTATTAAGAAGTCTCGAAATTTCGTTTTCTAAAAATTCGGGAGAAAGGCTTGTAGGAACATCCATGTCGAGTAAGCGCATCGACTTTACTAACCTTTTATGGTGTAGGTCTATATGTCGTGCGCTTGTGCCAAAGGCATGAATGGTTTCGAAAAGTCCGTCGCCATATAGGTACCCACGATTTTCGACGCTAAAAATTAGCTGATCGCTGGGAACGAAAGCTCCATTAAACCATATGTACTGCTTGCTTGGCATTAATTTTAAACCTAAGTATTGTGCTTGCTATAGTGTTCTTTTGCAATTTCGAAAAGTTGCTTTTGTATTTCGCCATGAGTTAATGGGTGAGGTGGAAAGTCCGAGAACAGACCAACCTCTTCAATTTCACTTATTGGCAAATTTCCCAGTTCACTTGTTTTTGCATAGTAAAAACGGTTAAAACTTTCGCTTCTATTGTGCTTTACTGTAAAATCGCATAAAGGAACAATGGTACAGTTTACTGTTCCCGTTTCTTCGAAAAGTTCGCGCAATGCAGCTTCAATGGGCGTTTCATCGGGTTCAATATGCCCACCAGGCAGTTCCCAAGTAATTCTGTTTCGTTGTTTTACCCAAACCCATAAGTTGTTATAAGTTAGAGCAATTACTACGTAATTGTACTTGCGACTACTATCAGAAACATTATGAATGGTAACAACAGGTTCGCTCACAGCGTTTGGGTTTACATTAACTTTAACCCCTCTAAAAACTGAAATATTAGTCGTGGGTTTATAAGTAGCGGATACAAAAAGCCAAAAACTGCACCAACAAAGTGGGCGTCGTGGTTAATGTTGTCCGACGAGTTACGGCTTTTGTAGTGCGAGTATAAGAGGTAACCAACTCCAAATACAATTGCAGGAATTGGAATTATTCCAAAAAAGTAAAGTTTACTTAGTGGGTAAAAGAAAATGTGAGTAAAAACAACTGCCGAAACGGCTCCCGAAGCCCCAACCGATTTGTAGTAAAAGTCGTTTTTATACTTTTTTAGCGTAGTTAGCGACGAAATTATTGCGCCCCCAAAGTAAAGTGTTCCAAGGTGCACCCAAATATTTCCAATGTCGCCCGAAAGTTTTAAGGTTTCGAAAATTTGCTGAACGGAAATTCCAAACGAAAAAAGTACAATCATGTTAACCGCAAGGTGAATATAGTCGGCATGAACAAAGGCATGTGTTAAAATGCGGTGTAATTCCTTGTTGTGAACAACAGCGTAGGGGCTAAGCAGCAGCTTGTCCATTATTTCTCTGCTATTTAGAGCTGCTATTGAAATAATTACTGTGGCTATAATTATTATTAGTATCATTTGCAAAGCATTGTTTTAGTGCATTATTCGCCAAAGTAATTCGCGAAGAAGTTCTCCATTGTCGGTCGATTCGTTATTTAGCCCCTTTGAGCGCATGTCGTACTCGCGAAGAAGGGCAAAAACCTGAACGCACTTGCTTGGGTTGTATATGCGAGTGGCCGCTTTGTACTCGTTAACAAAAAATGGGTTAATGCCCAGTTCAACGGCAACATTTCGCTCCGATTTATCTTCGAGAAAATGGTACCTAAAAAGCTTTAAAAAGTACTGATGAATTGACGAAAGCGTAATGGTAATGTGGTTTCCCCCAGGGTTCTTTGCAAAGTGGTCGGCAATTCGATTGGCTACCAAAATATTGCGCTGTCCAATTACCTTGGTAAGTTCGAACCGATTAAAATCCTTGCTAATCCCTATGTTTTGCTCAATATGAGGGGTGGTTATTTTTTTTGTGTCGGGTGGGAGGGTTATAATAAGTTTATCGAGCTCGTTGGCAATTTTGCTAAGATCGTTACCCAAATAATCCTTTAAAAGTTCGGCTGGTGCTGGAGGAATTGAAATGCCCTTATTCGATAAATAAATGGTAATCCACTCGGGAATTTGGTAATCGTAAAGTTTCTTCGACTCAAACAGAACGCCTATTTTTGCAGCCTGTGTAAAGAACTTTTTTGCCTTTTCGCCCCCTTTGCCAGAGCCACTGGGTTGAATTTTATGGCAAATAACGAGAATTGTCGATTTTAGGGGCGACTTAACGTAAACCTCGAGTTCTTCAATTTTCTTAAGGTTTTGAGCCTCTTTAACAATTACAACCTGATGGTTTGCCATCATAGGAAATCGTCGTGCCGTTTCGATAATTCGACTTACATCGGCATCAATTCCGTATATAATATGCTGGTTAAAAGCCTTTTCCGACTCGTCAAGAATGTTTTCGGCAATATAGTCGGATATTATATCAATATAATACCCCTCGTCGCCGGTTAGGATGTATATAGGTTTGTAAATTTTCTTCTTAAGTTCGTCAATAACCTCCGAGCATAGGTCGTCGAGGCTTTTTCGCTTTGCCATGCTTTGGTTTTGTTAAAACTTTAAGTGTTTTACCGATAATCCGTTGTTCTTTAATTCTTTAAGCGACTCAATGCCAATAATAATGTGGTCTTCAACAAACATATTGGTTACCTTCTTATCGCTTTCGCTTGTCTTAATTCCTGATGAAATCATTGGCTGATCGGACACTAAAAGCAAAGCCCCAGTTGGAATTTCATTGGCAAAGCCAACCGTAAAAATGGTTGCAGTTTCCATATCAATGGCCATTGCTCTAATTCTACGAAGGTAATCCTTAAATTCCTCATCGTACTCCCAAACCCTGCGGTTGGTGGTTATTACAGTTCCTGTCCAGTAGTCGCGTTCTCGTCTGCGAATTGTTGAAGAAACGGCGCGCTGTAAATTAAATGCTGGTAGCGCAGGAACTTCGGGAGGGAAGTAGTCGTTCGATGTTCCTTCGTGACGAATAGCCGCTATGGGTAGAATTAAATCGCCTAACTCATTCTTTCGTTTAAGCCCTCCGCATTTCCCTAAAAACAGTACCGCTTTTGGGTTAATTGCTCCAAGTAAGTCCATTATTGACGCTGCATTGGGGCTACCCATTCCAAAGTCAATCATGGTTATGCCGTCCCATGTAGCACATGGCATATTGGCCGAAGGGTCAATTATTTCAACACCTGTATAGTTTGCAAAAAAGTCGAGATAACCTCTAAAGTTAGTTAGGAGAATATATTCGCCAAATTCCTCAATCTTTTGTCCCGTATAGCGAGGTAGCCAGTTAGCTACTATTTCCTCTTTTGTCTTCATGGCTTAAGGTATTATGGGTGAAATTTTAATGTTTTATTTTAAAAATGACGATTTAACGCGCTGATATTTAGAACTTATTAGAGTGTTAGTGTGTTTTCTAAAGTTAACAAATATAGCGATTTTTAAAAAAATATAGGAGTTACACCCTGCAATGGAAACACATTTGCGATATTTGCACAAAATAAATGCTTCGTGCAAAAACTAAATCTTCCTGATTGTCAACTTATAACAAAAGAGAGCGAGGGTCAAATTCGTGTTCTCGATTTTGTTAGGCAAAAATTTGTTGCACTTACTGCCGAAGAATGGGTTAGGCAGTATTTTTTACATTTTATGGTTTTTCATAGGCAATTTCCCAAGGGGTTAATTAAAGTTGAACAAAAAGTATTAATTAGCGGAATGCCCCAGCGTGCCGATATTGTTGCGCATTCGAAAAATGGAAGCCCATTAATGGTTGTGGAGTGTAAGGCTCCCGAAGTGTGCTTGAGCCGCGACACATTTGCCCAAGCAGCACGCTACAATTTAACGGTTAAGGCGCCATACCTAACAATAACTAATGGACTTAATCACTTTTGCTGTAAAATCGATTTAGCTAATGGGAAATTTACATTTCTCGATGGTTTTCCATCTTTTTCTGAAATAGATGCTGGTTAATGGCCAATTGCCTTTCTCAATCTTTTTGTTTTTCTTTGCTAAAAACAAACTAATATGGAAAAAGTTGCTGTTTTCCCAGGTTCGTTCGACCCCTTTACCGTTGGACATGAAGCAATTGTTCGAAGAGCCCTATCTCTTTTCGATAAAGTAATTGTTGCTGTAGGCCAAAATGCGGTTAAAAAATCGCTTATAACAATCGACAATCGATTGGCTCTCATAAAAGATGTTTTTAGCGACGAAAAAAGGGTCGAAGTGCTTTCGTACGAAGGGTTAACGGTTAATTTTTGCAATAGCCTTGGGGCAAAATTTATACTTAGAGGACTTCGAACCTCGGCCGACTTTGAGTACGAGCGCGCAATTGGTCAGGTAAATAAAATGCTGCTTCCCAATATCGAATCGGTGTTTTTACTCGCTTCGCCCGAGCATACTCCAGTTAATTCAACCATTGTACGCGATATTATTCTCAACGGTGGCGATGCCTCGATGTTTTTACCCCTCAAAATCGATATTAAAAAGTACTTGGATTAGCATCTTTTCGTTTGTCCTCAAGAGTTTTGCACTCTATTTGTAACAACAAGTTCTTCATAAAAAAAATAAGCCAAAATGAGGTTGTTCGCTTTACTATTTTTTGTTTTCGTTGCGTCAACTACCTATTCGCAGCAGGTAAAAATTAAAGGAAATGCACCCGATTATGCCAACGAAGAGCTTGTTTTTTATAGGTACTCCGACTACATATCGCAAACAGAGGAACTTCTTGGTCGTTTTATCGTATTGCCAAACGGCGATTTTAGATGCGACTTAAGCATTAACGAAACATCTTTTACATTTGTTTACTTAGGAGTTCATAGGTTATACCTTTTTATTGAGCCAGCAAAAACATACACCATTGTTCTACCTCCCCGCGAAGATAAAACAGAAGCACAAAGGCTAAACCCATTTTTTCGAGAGGTTGAAATTCATGCAGGAATTAAGGGTGCCGACAAAACCGAACTTAATTACCTCATAAGTGCGTTCGACCTCGCTTTTAACGAGCATTTCGACAAGATTGTAAACGATGCCTATGCCCGAAAAAAATCGCTTCCAACCGATTCGCTTGTTAATGCAATGGAGCAGCAGTTTATGGGTTTCGACCATCCATTTTTTTCGTCATATCGAAATTATAGGTATGGCTTGCTATACCAACTTTCGCTAATGCAAAAGGCTCGAAGCATTTCCGATTCCTATTTTCTTAACAAGCCAATACAGTATAACAACCCTGCCTACATGGAGCTGTTTAACTTGGTTTACGATAAGTACTTCATTTTCTTTTCACGAACCGAAAAGGGTTCGGCCATTTTTAGTAATATAACCGACAATAGAAGTTATAAAAACTTAAAAAAAACGCTATCGACCGATAACGTTTTGGCAAACGACTCGCTGCTCGAACTGGTTATTCTTAAAGGCTTACACGACAGTTTTTTCGACGATAAGTTTTCGCGTTCTGCACTGGTAGCTATTCTCGACTCGCTTTACAGGTCAACAAAAATTGCCGAGCACTTACTAATTGCTGAGAATATTCGGTCGAGGGTAACCCGTTTACTACCAGGATTTGTTCCAGCGCCCTTCGAACTCTATAATATAAAAGGGGAATTAGTGTCGCTTAACGCTTTTGAAGGTAAGTATGTGTACCTAAACTTTTGTACAGCATCAAGCTACTCATGCCTTCAGGAATTTACCATACTCGAAAAGTTTTACGAAAAGCATCGTAAGGTTTTAGAAATAGTTACTATCAGCGTCGATAGAGATCCAAACGATTTAAAATTGTTGCTTGAGCAAACAAACTACCAGTGGACATTCCTTCACTATGGCAATAAACCCGACATTATAAAGGATTTCGATATTAGGGCTTACCCAACCTACTTTTTAATTGGCCCCGACCGTCGGCTATTGATTTCACCAGCCATGTCGCCACGCGAAAATTTCGAAATTCAACTTTTTAAGGTGTTACGCTCAAGGGGCGATATTTAAACTACTCCTGCTTCCGATAACACAAGTTTTACCGAACTATAAGTGTTCTCCATGTAGCCCTTAATGTCTTCGGGGCTAACCCATTTGGCTTCGGTTATATCCTCTATTTGCTGTGGCGTTGGAGTTTCGCTTCCAGTGTATTTCATTTTATACCAGTGGGTTCGCTTTAAAAACTGTTTGCCGTCGCGAGTATATATGTGTAGTGTATTTCCAATGGACGATTCAATTTTGGGTAGTTTAATTCCACACTCCTCCGACACTTCTCTAACTGCAGTTGTTTCAATTTTTTCTCCTTTCTCTGTTTTTCCCTTGGGTAAATCCCAAATTCCGCTACGCTTAATTAGTAAGAATTGATTGCTGCTATTTTCCACCAATCCACCTGCTGCTTCAACATTATGAAATATTGAGCTGAAATGTTTAAAAAGACTATCGGCGTCGTGACTAAAAAGGTAAAGGTTTTTTGCGCTGGTCATCATTTCAAAAAAATCGAGTAACTTTGCAAAGTTCGATTCTGGCTTGCATTTTAAAAACAAACCATTGTCGTTTGCAAAATGCTCTAAAAAACGATTGGTTATAACAACCTTTCGACAACCTATAAAAATTGTGTGTTCCATGGAGGTTTTTGATAATGACATTGTGTCAAATTTAATACGAATTAATGCAATTATTTTAAACCCTGCAAACCCGTTTACTTGGGCTTCGGGGTGGAAATCGCCAATATACTGCGATAACCGAAAAATTCTTTCCTACCCCAATGTACGACGAATGGTTACTGTAGGTTTTAAAGATATTATAAACGAACACTTTTCGGGGGTAGAAGTTGTTGCTGGGGTGGCGACTGGTGCAATTGCCCATGGAGCCCTTGTTGCAAACGAGTTAAATTTGCCTTTTGTTTACGTTAGGCCCGAACCCAAAAAGCATGGCTTAGCCAATCAAATTGAAGGTGATATTTTACCAGGACAAAAAGTAGTTGTTGTTGAAGATTTAATTTCGACAGGTAAAAGTAGCCTCAATGCAGTAAACACCCTTCGCGAAGCTGGCGTCGAAGTGCTTGGCATGGTTGCCATTTTTACCTATGGTTTCGAGGTTGCCCAAGTGAACTTTAAAAACGAAAATGTTAAACTCGTTACGCTTGGTTCATATTCCAAAATGATTGAGTTGGCTACAAAAGCGGGAACAGTAAGCCCGCAACATGTTGAATTGCTTCATAATTGGCGAATGAGTCCCGAAACTTGGGGACAGTAAATCTTTAAATACAAAAATGACTACAGTTGAAAGTAAAATAGTTGCCATTAGGCGATCCGACGAACAGGTGTATAGCGTACTTAGCAGTTTTAAAAACTTTACTCCAGCAGTTGAGGCTGCAAAGTTAAAGGACTGGGAAGCCGACGACGATACTTGCAAGTTTAGAGTCGATGGTATTGGCCTTATTGGCCTTAAAATTATTGAACGAGAACCATTTAAATCGCTAAAAATAACAGGCGACGAGGGTGTTCCTTTCGAGTTTTTTATTTGGTTGCAGTTTAAACAGGTAGCCCCTTACGATACTCGTATGAAAATTACCCTTAAAGCCGAACTCAATATGATGATGAAAATGGTTATTGGTTCTAAACTTCAGGTGGGTATCGATACAGTTGCCGAAACCATAGCTAAGGCCTTAAATACGTAGAAGCTAAAAAAACGATATTTCTTTAAAACCAAACTCTTTTCGTTCCCCATTGCGACTTTCGAGAATAAGTTCGCCTGTGCCTTTTACTCCTGCAATAATTGCCTCAAACTTTTTCCCATCCGAACTGTATGTGTAAAACTCATTTCGACGGTACAAAAGGTTAAGGTACTCGGCCTGAATTACATCAAAACCATTATTTCTCAAGTCGTTGTATCGTGCCGAAATGCGGCTGCACAGCAATCCAATAGTTTCCTTAAGGTCAAAAACATATCCTGTTTCTAGGGCAAGCGAGGTGGGGTTTGGTATATCGTCTGAAAATGTTTTTTGGTTCACGTTTAGCCCAATGCCAACAATCGATTGGTCTAATTGGGCTGAACTTATAGCGTTTTCAATTAAAATTCCTGCAATTTTATTGTTGTTAACATAAATGTCGTTTGGCCACTTAATGCTTATACCTTTAGTATATTGTAATAGCATGTCGCATATACCAAGCGAAATTGCCTGCGAAAGAATGAACTGCTCCTGCACCTTCAGAAATTTAGGGTAAAGTATAAAGCTAAACGTAATATTCTTGTCCTTTTCGCTTTCCCATGTATTGCCACGTTGCCCTCTACCTTCAACTTGATTATTTGTGGCAACAGCAAGTCCTTCATCGAGTTGCTCCTTACTTAAGGTTGTAAGGTACTTATTTGTCGAGTCAATTTCGGAAAGCCATATTAACTTTTTGCCAATTTGTGTGTTCATTAACTTACAATTTCAATTATGCCGTTAGTAACTTTACCACAAATATATAAACTCTGGGGGTATAGACTTTAATAACGACGGAAGGTTTTATTGTGCAGCATTTTTATATCAATTTAATTTTCTTTTAGCTCAATTTGCCTACTACAAATTTACTATAGCTAGTTTTTGCTAAAAAAATTATACTTTTGCAAATTAATTTAAACAATATCAATGGCAAGAAAGAAGAAAGAAAATACCGAACAACTTTTAAAATCAATTGTTGAAGCATTAGCCGAAAAAAAGGCCGAAGGAGTAGTTTCCCTTCATGTTGGCAAGTTATCAAATGCTATTTGCGAGTACTTTGTAGTTTGTAGCGCCGAGTCATCAACTCAGGTTGACGCAATTGCATCAAATGTAGAAGATAGAATTCTTGAACTTTGCAGCGAAAAACCTTGGAAAATTGGCGGCTACGACAACGGAATTTGGATAATTATTGACTATGTTGACATTGTAGTTCATGTTTTTCAAACCGAGTGGCGACAGTTTTATCGCCTCGAAGAACTTTGGGCCGACGCCCCTCGAGTCGACTATACCGATGATGCCCCAGTTGTAAAAGTTAAACCTTCAGCAAAAGCTAAATCAGCAGCGAAGGTTAAACCAGCTGCAAAAGTTAAACCAGCCGCAAAAGTCAAAAAGGTTCCTGCAAAACCACGTAAAAAAGCAGAATAGTTTTAGAGTTTACTTTAGAGAAAAATAGTATTAGTATGTTCGAAAACGAAAGTGAAGAAAAGAAAAACAAGCAAGGTTTCCCAGGATTAGATGGTAACGGTAAGAGTTCTCGCCCAAAATTTAATATTTACTGGGTTTACATTCTTATAATAGCAGGAATTCTGGCTTTAAACTTCTTTTATAAAGCCCCAAGCGCCGTGCAAACCAATTGGCACGAGGTTCGTTACCAAATGCTTAGCAATGGGCATATCGAAAAACTTGTTGTTATTCGTAATCAGGGTAAGGTCGAAGTTTTTATTAAGGAAAAGAACCTGTCCAATTATTCAACTAGGCTTGGCGATAGTTCCAAACCTATTGGCCCTCATTTCCACTTTACCATTGGCTCAATCGAAACCTTCGAGCGTCAACTCGATGAAGCACAGGTCAATGTGCTACAGCAAGATCGAATTTATCCTAGTTACGAAGAACGCCCAAACTACTTTGGCGAAATTGTTACCTGGTTGCTCCCTATACTTTTACTCGTTGGGGTATGGATTTTTATTTTCCGCCGAATAAGCAAAGGAGCAGCAGGCCCAGGCAATATTTTTAGCGTTGGCAAATCGAAGGCTCAGCTCTTCGATAAGGAGAATAATAATAGAATCGATTTTAAGGACGTTGCTGGTCTCGAAGAGGCAAAGGTCGAAATAATGGAAATTGTCGACTTTCTTAAAAATCCAAAGAAATACACCGAACTTGGAGGTAAAATTCCAAAGGGAGTTCTCCTTGTTGGCCCTCCGGGCACAGGTAAAACGCTTTTGGCGAAAGCAGTTGCTGGCGAAGCAAACGTTCCGTTCTTTAGTATGTCGGGCTCCGATTTTGTCGAAATGTTCGTTGGGGTTGGGGCTTCGAGGGTTCGCGACTTGTTTAAACAAGCAAAGGAGAAAGCACCCTGTATCGTGTTCATCGACGAAATTGATGCTGTTGGTCGTGCTCGTGGAAAAAACCCGAACTTCTCGGCCAACGACGAACGCGAAAATACCCTTAATCAACTTCTAACCGAAATGGACGGCTTTGGCTCAAATCAAGGGGTTATTATTCTTGCTGCAACCAACCGTGCCGATATTCTCGATCGTGCGCTACTTCGCGCTGGTCGTTTCGACAGGCAAATTCATGTTGAACTACCCGATATTAAGGAACGTCAGGAAATTTTTGGGGTTCACCTAAAACCGCTTAAGCTCGAAGTCGATTTAAATGTTGCCTTTTTAGCAAAGCAAACGCCAGGTTTTTCGGGTGCCGACATCGCAAATGTTTGTAACGAAGCGGCTCTTATTGCTGCGCGTAAAAACAAAACATTTATCGAAAAGCAAGATTTTCTCGACGCAATCGATCGTATTATTGGTGGGCTCGAGAAAAAGAATAAAATTATTTCTCTCGACGAAAAGAAAACAATCGCCTACCACGAAGCTGGTCATGCAACTGTTAGCTGGCTATTAGAGTATGCAAACCCTTTGCTTAAGGTAACAATTATTCCACGTGGCAAATCGTTAGGCGCCGCATGGTACCTTCCCGAAGAGAGGCAACTTACTACTACCGAACAAATGCTTCACGAAATGAGTTCTGCCCTCGGCGGACGAGCATCGGAGGAACTTGTGTTTGGCAAAATTTCGACAGGAGCGCTCAACGATCTTGAGCGGGTTACCAAACAGGCTTACGCTATGGTTGCCTACTATGGCATGAGCAGTAACCTTAAAAACATTAGTTTTTACGATTCGTCGGGTCAGTCGGAGTACGCATTTGGCAAACCATATAGCGATAAAACAGCAGAACTTATCGACCAAGAGTCAAAAAAACTGGTAGAAGATGCTTACGATTGTGCAAAGGATATACTCGTTAAAAATCGTGAAGGTCTTACAAAACTAGCCGATTTGCTTTTGGAACGCGAGGTGATTTTTAGCGAAGACCTCGAAGCAATTTATGGTCCACGCAAGTCGCACACTAGAGCCGAAGAACTAGTAAAAGATATTAAAGAAACCGAAAAGCAGCTCGAAGCCGAGGAGGAGAAAAAGACCGATCAAGCAATTAGCTAATAGTAATGGATAAAATTAAAACCGAAGGCACAGAGGACTGGGTGTTGGTTTACTCTACAGCAAATCACCAAACAGCCGAAATTATTAAGCAGATACTTGCCGAAAATGAAATTGCTGCGGTTTTAATGAACAGAATGGACTCAATGTATCCATCAATTGGCGAAGTCGATATATTTGTACTTTCAGGAAATTTCGAAACAGCAAAAAAACGTATAGGAGAATTTGAAATTTGAGCCCATTTCTTAAAAGATCTTTAACGGGCAGCGTATTTGTGCTTGTTGTTGTAGGTTCTATCTTGCTAGGTAGAATTAGTTTTCTCGTAGTTTTTCTGGCGCTTACAACTGCTTGTTTGCTCGAATTATACTACATTATGCTTAGGGCGCGACTTCGCCCTCAAGTTCTTTATGGGCTACTGCTGGGAGTGGTTATTTTTGTAATGAACTACCTATACGCAACTAAACTTATCGATGCTTTTATCTTTTTAGGAATTATACCGTTAGTAATAAGCCTTTTTATTGTAGAACTCTTTCGTAATCAAAATAAGCCACTTCAAAATATTGCAGGAACTCTGTTTGGGCTAATTTATATTACATTACCTTTTTCACTGCTAAACTATTTTGTTCTCGATTTTTCGCTGAACAGAGTTTTTTATAATACAGAGTTTCTACTTGGATTCTTCATTCTAATATGGGCGAACGATACGGGCGCATACATTTTCGGAATTTCTTTTGGTCGCCACAAAATGTTTCCAAGGGTTTCTCCAAAAAAATCGTGGGAGGGTTTAATCGGAGGTTTTTTTACAACCGCTTTAGTTGCATGGTTACTTTCACTAGTTTTTTATCAAATTCACATAACTCATTGGTTGGCTATTGGCTTTATCTCGGCAGTTATGGGTGTTTTTGGCGACTTGGTGGAGTCAATGTTCAAACGTAGTATTGGCGTTAAGGATTCCGGTAAGTTCTTGCCGGGTCATGGTGGCTTGCTCGATCGATTCGATGCAGTTCTTCTTGCAGCACCAATTGTATACGTTTACCTTGAAATGATGATGCTAATATAGCTGCTTCATTGGTTAGAATTATTATTTCTAATAGTTGAAATTTGATTAAAATTAAATACGCATGTTTATGAAAACCCATAAAGAAGGTCGCTTCATACTATTGTCATCCCTTTTAGGTTTTATACTAATTAGCTTAATTACATGGTACCTTATAGGAGTAAATGGTCTATATATTTCAATTTTAGTTCTAATACCTATTTATATATTCTTACTGCGTTTTTTTCGAGTACCTACAAGGCAGCACATTATTAACCCCAGTGCAGTAATTTCGCCTTGCGATGGAACTATTGTTGCTATTGAAGAAGTAGATGAACCAGAAAATTTGAAAGGGAAGTGCATTCAGGTTTCAATTTTTATGTCGGTTTGGAATGTCCATATTAACTGGTACCCAGTTATGGGACGAGTTGCTTACTATAAGTATCACCCCGGTAAGTTCTTGGTTGCATGGCACCCTAAGTCGTCAACCGAAAACGAGCGCACAACAGTTACTATCGAACGCCCCGACGGAGTTAAAGTGCTTTTACGCCAAATAGCTGGATTACTCGCTCGTCGTATCATTTGCTATTCGCACGAGGGGGAGCAAGCAGCTCAGGGCAAAGAGTTAGGCTTTATTAAATTTGGATCTAGGGTCGATTTGTTCCTTCCGCTAAATTCGGATATTAAAGTTAACCTAAAGCAAAAAGTTACTGGAACCCAAACCGTAATTGCTGAAATTCCTGTGAGAGAATAGTCGGGCTGGAGAGCTACACTGCAACCGCATTTTTATTGGTTAGTCAATGTATTCGTTAAACGTATATCGTTTAAGCGTTTTGTTCTTGTCAAAGTAAAACGTGATTTTGCGTTTTCGTGCCTCATTTTTAAGAGCGACTGTATCGCTGTAGGTTTCATTAAAATTGGTAAACGCTAAAACGAAATCATCCCATAGCATTCCTACTTGCACCCCGTTTTTTAGAATAATTTCTTTGTTTTCCACATTTCCCCCAAGTACCATTTCCTTATTAAAGTAGGTTTTAACAACTGCTATCTTCGATTTTTTATAGTTAAAACTGTATATCGTGTCAACCCGGTTTGGATAGTGAATGTTTCGTTGCACCATTTTCACAACATTAGTCTTTTTGGGTAAATTGCTTTTATAAGATGCTATACTCTCATTGTGCCCAAATGGAAATTCAATTAATTCATTCGAATTAGTTGGAATTATCTTTGGCTTTCCAAACTCTTTTATGGTGGAGCAGCCAATAATTAAAAGAGAAATTAAGAAAAAATATAATCGCTTCATTTTGTATTTTTTTTGCAATATACAAAAGTAATTATGGTTTCTTTGTTTTTTAATACATCAAACCAAAATAGAAAAGACTCACTATAAATTTTCAACCTAAATTAACCTATAGAAAAAGGGAATTGTAAATAAGGGGTTTTTAAAATAATAATAATTGTAAAACATTTGATTTATTGTATTATTCCCTTACCTTTGCGCCCGCATTTGGAAGCAGCTGATTTGATTTTTTATGTCAAAAAAGCGCTGAAAAGTTTTGGTATTCAGCAATTAAAGAATACCTTTGCCAACCATTTTTGGATATTCTTTTAATTTAACATAAGTGTATATATGCCTACAATTCAGCAACTTGTAAGAAAAGGTAGGGAAAAACTTGTCGAAAAAAGCAAGTCTCCAGCACTAGCTGGTTGCCCTCAACGTCGTGGGGTATGTGTACGTGTGTACACCACTACTCCCAAAAAACCAAACTCAGCAATGAGAAAGGTTGCCAGGGTTAGGCTTACCAACCAAATGGAGGTAACTGCCTACATTCCCGGCGAAGGTCACAATCTACAGGAGCACTCTATTGTACTCATCCGCGGTGGAAGAGTAAAAGATTTGCCCGGTGTTCGCTACCACATTATCAGGGGTACTCTCGATGCCTCAGGTGTTGATGGTCGCAATCAACGTCGCTCCAAGTATGGAACCAAGAGACCTAAAAAAAAGTAAGTTAACTCTTTAGATGCGTTAGACAAATGAGAAAAGCGAAACCAAAAAAGAGGATACTTTTACCCGATCCTAAGTTCAAAGAAGTAATGGTCACAAGGTTTGTGAACAACTTAATGTACAGCGGGAAAAAAAGTGTTGCATTCGACATCTTCTACGATGCTCTCAGTATAGTTGGGAACAAAATGAAAGATAGCGAAGTTCAGCCTCTCGACGTTTTCAAGAAGGCTCTCGAAAACGTTACTCCACAAGTGGAAGTGAAAAGTCGTCGTGTTGGAGGTGCTACATTCCAAGTTCCAATGGAAGTTCGCCCCGACCGTAAAATTTCGCTTTCAATGAAAAACCTAATTCTTTATTCTCGCAAACGTTCTGGCAAAGGAATGAGCGAAAAGTTAGCTTCCGAAATTATGGCTGCTTTCAATGAAGAAGGTGCTGCTTTCAAAAAGAAAGAGGATATGCACAAAATGGCCGAAGCCAATAAGGCATTTGCCCATTTCCGTTTTTAATGTACTTTATTAGCCAGACACAGGAGGTAATTGAATAAATGAGTAAGGATTTAAAGTTTGCCCGTAATATTGGGATTATGGCTCACATCGACGCAGGTAAGACTACTACTACCGAGCGTATTCTCTATTATACAGGTAAAACACATAGACTGGGGGAAGTTCATGATGGCGCAGCCACAATGGACTGGATGGTGCAAGAGCAAGAAAGGGGTATAACCATAACCTCTGCTGCAACTACAACTTTCTGGAATTACAAAAGTCAGCTGTATCAAGTAAATATTATTGACACTCCTGGCCACGTCGATTTTACTGTTGAAGTTGAACGATCGCTTCGTGTACTCGATGGTGCCGTTGCTGTTTTTTGTGCCGTTGGTGGTGTTGAGCCCCAAAGCGAAACCGTTTGGCGTCAGGCCGATAAGTATAGGGTTCCTCGATTAGCATTTGTTAATAAAATGGATCGATCAGGTGCCGATTTCTTAACTGTTGTATCACAAATTCAAGAAAGGCTGGGCGCTAAACCTATGCCAATACAATTACCCATTGGAGCCGAAGAAAACTTCACTGGTGTAGTTGATTTAATTGAAAACAAAGCGATAGTTTGGTTTGAAGACGAGAAAACCAAAACTACGCAATATCGTTACGAAAGTGTTCCTGCTTCAATGGTTGAAGAGGTTAAAGAATGGCGCGAGAAATTAGTCGAAGCTGTGGCTGAATACAACGACGATCTTCTTGAGCGTTTCTTCGATGATCCCGATTCCATTACTCCAGATGAAATTACTGAAACCATTCGTAAGGCTACAATCGACATGTCGATTGTTCCTGTACTTTGCGGAGCATCCTTTAAAAACAAGGGTATTCAACGTCTCCTCGATGCCGTTATTGCATTCCTGCCTAGCCCACTCGATGTAGGAGCTGTTACAGGAGTTGTACCCGGTACCGAGAAGGAAGTAATACGCAAACCCGAAGCATCTGAACCATTCTGCGGATTAGCCTTTAAAATTGCAACCGACCCATTCGTTGGCCGTTTAGCTTTTATTAGGGTTTACTCAGGACGACTCGATAGCGGTAGTTACATTTTCAACACACGAAGCGGTAAGAAGGAACGTATTAGCCGTTTGTACCAAATGCATGCTAACAAGCAAAACCCAATTGAGTTTTGCGAAGCTGGCGACATTTGTGCTGCTGTTGGCTTTAAAGACCTTCGCACTGGCGATACAGTGTGCGACGAAAAGCACCAAGTGGTACTTGAGTCGATGAAATTCCCCGAGCCTGTTATTGGTTTGGCTATTGAGCCAAAAACCCAAGCAGATCTCGACAAACTTGGAAACGCACTTTATAAATTAGCCGAAGAGGATCCAACCTTTCAGGTACATGTTGACGAGGATAGCGCTCAAACCGTAATTAGCGGAATGGGTGAACTTCACCTCGAAATCATTATCGATAGGTTGCGTCGCGAGTTTAAACTCGACATCAACCAAGGCGCTCCTCAGGTTGCGTATAAAGAAGCAATTACCAAGTCGGTTGAACACCGTGAAACGTTTAAGAAACAATCTGGTGGTAGAGGTAAGTTTGCCGACATTGTTGTGACCATTGGTCCAGCCGATGAAGGCGTTGTTGGCCTCCAGTTTGTCGATGAAGTAAAAGGTGGTAACGTTCCAAGAGAGTACATTCCAGCAGTAGAGAAAGGCTTCAGGCTTGCTCTAAAAAATGGTGTACTTGCTGGATACCAACTACCTAGTCTTAAAGTAGTTTTAAGGGATGGTTCATTCCATGCCGTCGATTCCGACTCGCTATCGTTCGAAATTGCCGCTCGTCAGGCTTTTCGCCATGCTTGTCCCAAGGCTTCACCAATTTTACTCGAACCCATTATGACCGTTGAGGTGGTAACACCCGAAGATTACATGGGCGACGTAATTGGCGACTTTAACAAACGCCGTGGTCAAATACTCGGAATGGAATCGAAAGGAACTGCACGAGTTATTAAGGCTAAAGTTCCCCTATCCGAGCAATTCGGATATGTAACCGTTCTACGCACGCTCAGCTCCGGTAGAGCTACCTCATCAATGGAGTTTTCTCACTATGCTGAGGTTCCTGCTAACATTGCGAAGGAGATTGTTGAAAAGTCGCGTGGAAAAGAATTAAAGGAAGTCGATTAATTATTTACAATTTTTGTAAAAAAATGAGCCAGAAGATCAGAATTAAACTGAAATCTTACGATCACAACCTGGTGGACAAATCGGCCGAGAAGATCGTGAAGACTGTAAAGTCGACAGGTGCAGTAGTTAATGGTCCAATTCCATTGCCTACACACAAACGAATCTTCACAGTGAATAGGTCCACTTTTGTGAACAAGAAATCGAGGGAGCAGTTTCAGCTGTGTTCCTTCAAGAGACTACTCGACATCTACAGCTCCACCCCTAAAACAATCGATGCGCTTATGAAGCTCGAATTGCCAAGTGGAGTCGAAGTAGAAATTAAAGTATGAGAGTGATACATTAATTATTTAAATGTAATGGCAGGAATTATTGGACGAAAAATCGGAATGACTTCCGTTTTCAGTGCCGAGGGTAAAAATATACCATGCACTGTTATTGAAGCTGGCCCCTGCGTTGTTACTCAAGTGAAAACTGAAGAAAAAGACGGATATTCCGCACTTCAGTTAGCATTCGATGACAAGAAGGAGAAGCATACCAGCAAGCCTCTTCTGGGACATTTCCAGAAAGCGAAAACAACCCCAAAGCGCAAAGTAGTCGAGTTTAAAAACTGGAGTACTGAGTATAAGCTTGGCGATGTAATTACATCTGAAATTTTCCTCGAAGACAATTGGATTGACGTAACAGGCATTTCCAAAGGAAAAGGTTTTCAAGGTGTAGTTAAACGCTATGGTTTTGCTGGAGTTGGTGGGCAAACACACGGACAGCACAACCGCTTACGTGCGCCAGGATCAATGGGTGCAAGCTCATATCCTAGTAGAGTTTTCCCAGGAAAAAGATTACCAGGTAGAACCGGTGGCGATCAGGTTAAAATTATTAACCTGCGACTACTTAAGGTTATCCCCGAAACCAATTTACTTATTGTTAAAGGGTCGATTCCAGGTGCTAAAGGTTCATATTTAATCATTGAGAAGTAATGGAAATCAGCGTATTAAATATCTCAGGAAAAGACACCGGACGAAAAGTTGTTCTCAGCGATGAGATTTTTGGTGTTCTACCCAACGATCATGCCATCTACCTCGACGTTAAGCATTACCTAGCCAATCAAAGGCAAGGTACTCACAAATCGAAAGAGCGTAACGAGATTTCTGGTAGTACTCGTAAACTAAAAAAACAAAAAGGAACAGGTACAGCTCGTGCAGGTTCTATTAAATCTCCCCTTTTTCGTGGAGGTGGTCGCGTATTTGGTCCCGAACCTCGTGACTATACCTTTAAGCTTAACAAAAAGCTTAAGCAAC
Source organism: Bacteroidales bacterium UBA2287 (assembly GCA_002345675.1). Classification (GTDB taxonomy): domain Bacteria; phylum Bacteroidota; class Bacteroidia; order Bacteroidales; family Tenuifilaceae; genus UBA2287. Next base: position 63,705 of record DDWL01000066.1, read on the forward strand.
TCGCAAGGAAAAGTGCTCTCTCCTACAAAGCTAAAAACAATTCGATAATGGTTCTTGAGGACTTCAACTTTGAAGCACCTAAAACCAAAGAATTTATTAGTATTTGTAAGAATTTAAACTTGGTCGATAAAAAATCGCTTTTTGTTATTAGCGAACCAAATAAAAATATATATTTGTCGTCCAGAAATTTAGAACGCAACAAAGTTTCAACTGCCTCATCTGTAAATACATATGAAATTATGAATGCTGGCACTTTAGTACTTGTTGAAAGTTCAGTTGATGTTCTGAATAAAATGTTTAAACTATAAAACCCTGTAGCCATGAATATAATTATAAGGCCAGTGGTAACTGAAAAGATGACCCTAATTAGCGAGAAATTAAATCGTTACGGGTTCATTGTTGAGAAGCAGGCCAACCGTTTACAGGTTAAAAAGGCCGTAGAAGATCTTTACGGAGTTACTGTAGAATCGGTTAATACAATGCGTTACGGCGGAAAGCGTAAAGTTCGTTTTACTCGTGCTGGAGTTCAGGCAGGGAAAACAAACAGCTTTAAAAAAGCTATAGTAACGCTAAAAGATGGTGAAAAGATTGACTTTTTTAGCAACATTTAAAGACAATGGCTGTAAGAAAACTCAAACCTGTTACCCCAGGTCAAAGACATAAAATTATAGGTGTATTCGACGATATTACAACCTCGACACCTGAGAAATCGTTACTTGAGCCACTAAAGAGGACCGGAGGAAGAAATAGTTCCGGCCGAATGACCATGAGATACATTGGTGGTGGTCACAAACGTCAGTACAGGATAATAGACTTTGCTCGCGAACGCGATGGCGTTGCAGCGGTTGTTAAAACCATTGAGTACGATCCAAATCGTACCGCTCGCATTGCACTGGTTGTTTACGCCGATGGCGAAAAACGCTATATTATTGCACCTACTGGCCTCAAGGTAGGTCAGAACATTATGTCGGGTAAAGGTGTTGCCCCAGAATTGGGAAATACACTATACCTTTCCGAAATTCCACTTGGTACTATTGTACATAATATCGAGTTGAGACCAGGACAAGGTGGAATTATGGCGCGTAGCGCTGGTTCCTATGCACAGCTTCTCGCTCGTGAAGGAAATTTTGCGGTACTTAAGTTGCCCAGTGGTGAAACACGCATGGTTCTTATAACTTGCAAAGCAACAATTGGTTCCGTTTCGAACTCCGACCACGCTCTCGAAAAATCGGGAAAAGCAGGTCGTTCTCGTTGGCTTGGTCGCAGACCACGTACTCGTGGTGTTGCCATGAACCCTGTCGATCACCCAATGGGTGGTGGTGAAGGTCGCGCCAGCGGAGGTCATCCTCGTTCACGTAAGGGTATACCGGCCAAGGGCTACAAGACCCGTTCAAATAAGAAGCAATCTAGTAAGTTTATTGTTGAACGTCGTAAAAAGTAATTGAACTATGAGTCGGTCATTAAAAAAAGGTCCTTACATCGAACGTCACCTCGAAAAACGAGTTCTCGACTTGAATACTTCTAATAAGAAGCAGGTAATTAAAACCTGGTCGAGAAGTTCAATGATATCCCCAGATTTTGTTGGTCATACCATTGCAGTACACAACGGCAATAAATTCATCCCTGTTTATGTTACCGAGAATATGGTAGGCCATAAATTAGGCGAGTTTGCTCCAACGCGTACTTTCCGTGGACATTCTGGCAATAAGAAGTAATAACACCAAACGATACTTTTAAAGCAACATAGTAATGGGTGCAAGAAAACGTATAAAAGCCAACCAGATTAAGGAGGAGAAGAAAACTAAGGCGTTTGCAATCCTTCGCGATTGCCCAACTTCTCCTAGAAAAATGAGATTGGTTGTCGATTTGGTTCGTGGTAAACAAGTAAACAAAGCGATTGATATCCTCCGCTTCACTCCTAAGGAAGCTGCCGTTAGAGTACATAAACTGCTCCTTTCAGCAGTTGCCAACTGGCAAGCTAAAAACGAAGGCGTACGCATCGAGGATGCCAACCTGTATGTGAAGGAAATCTTCGTGGATCAAGGCAAATCCCTAAAACGTATTCGTACGGCTCCACAGGGACGCGCTCACCGTATCCGCAAGCATTCGAACCACGTAACCGTAGTTGTAGATAGAGCAGTTAGTAACGATACTCAAAACACAAAGAGCTAGATGGGAAATAAAGTTAATCCAATTTCCAATAGACTTGGAATTATAAAAGGATGGGATTCCAACTGGTACGGTGGAAACCGTTATGCTCAGAAAATTCTTGAGGACAGCAAAATCCGCGAGTACCTTAACGCACGTCTTTCAAAGGCTAGCGTTTCTAAAATAGTGATTGAGCGTACGCTTAAACTTATCACAGTTACTGTTCATACTGCTCGTCCAGGTATTATTATTGGAAAAGGAGGACAGGAAGTTGATAAGCTTAAAGAGGAACTTAAGAATGTAACCGGAAAAGATGTACAAATAAACATCTTTGAGGTAAAACGTCCCGAAATCGATGCTGCTATTGTGGCTAGTAATATTGCCCGTCAAATTGAAGGCCGTATTTCGTTTCGCCGAGCTATCAAAATGTCAATTGCCTCTACCATGAGAATGGGAGCAGAGGGCATTAAGGTTCAAATTTCAGGCCGCTTAGGTGGCGCCGAAATGGCACGCTCCGAAACCTATAAAGATGGACGGATACCTTTGCACACCTTTCGTGCCGATATTGACTACGCATTAGGCGAAGCCCTAACAAAAGTAGGCTTAATAGGCATTAAGGTTTGGATTTGTGTTGGAGAAGTTTACGGAAAGCGCGATTTATCGCCAAACGTAGGGGTTAGCGCCGCAAGTGCACCTCAACCCGGAAACCAAAAACCACGCAACGCAGGATTCCGTAAGAAAAAGAAGTAGTTAACAGTACTAAAGGACACATAGGAAATGTTACAGCCAAAGAAAACAAAGTTTAGGAGGCAACAAAAGGGCCGCATGAAGGGTAACGCCACACGCGGAAACCAATTGGCATTCGGCTCCTTTGGCATAAAATGTCTGGAAACCAAGTGGATAACTGGTCGTCAGATTGAAGCTGCCCGTCAGGCCGTGACCCGTTACATGAAACGTGAAGGTCAGATTTGGATTCGAATTTTCCCCGATAAGCCTATAACCAAAAAACCCGCCGAAGTACGTATGGGTAAAGGTAAAGGTGCACCCGAGGGATTTGTTGCCCCAGTTACTCCTGGTCGTATTATTATCGAGGCCGAAGGAGTACCATACGAAGTGGCTAAAGAGGCACTACGCTTAGCCGCACAGAAACTACCCGTAAGCACTAAGTTTATTGTGCGTCGCGATTTTGTTGAAACTTCAATATAGTTGAGAGATGAAACCAGCAGAAATCAGAGAACTTACCGAAAAGGAGATAGCAGAGCGTATTGAAGCGTTGGAAACTCAGATTATGAAGTTGAAAATGAATCACGCCATTTCGCCTCTCGACAATCCCATGAAGATTGTTGAAACACGAAAGGACATTGCTCGGATGAAGACTATTCTTGCCGAGCGTACACTGAACACGAAATAGTAAAGAGCCATTTACAATGGAAAATACACGAAATCTCAGAAAAGAAAGAATTGGGGTGGTGGTGAGCAATAAGATGCAAAAGTCAATTGTTGTCGCCGTTAAACGAAAAGTTAAGCATCCCATTTACGGAAAATTCGTGAACCGTACCACCAAGTTCTACGCACACGACGAGAACGATACTTGTAGTATTGGTGATACTGTTCTTATAATGGAAACCCGACCCTTGAGTAAAACCAAGCGTTGGAGGTTAGTAGAAATCATCGAAAGAGCTAGGTAGCCATGATACAACAAGAAAGCCGTTTATTAGTAGCCGACAACAGCGGAGCCAAAGAAGTTCTTTGCATCCGCGTACTTGGAGGAACCGGGCGACGCTACGCTCGAATTGGTGATAAAATAGTTGTTACCGTTAAGAGCGCAATCCCCGGTGGGGAAATGAAAAAGGGAACTGTTTCAAAGGCAGTTGTTGTTCGAACATCGAAAGAGCTCCGTCGTCCCGACGGAAGTTACATTAGGTTCGACGATAATGCCTGTGTACTACTAAACAACCAGGGTGAAATAAGAGGTACTCGTATCTTTGGCCCAGTTGCTCGCGAACTTCGCGATAGCTACATGAAAATTGTATCCCTTGCTCCAGAAGTACTATAATCCGATAAAATTGAATTGCAATGAATAAGAAATTGCACATTAAGAAGGGGGATATGGTATTCGTTAATGCAGGCGAGTACAAAGGGCAGCAAGGTAAGGTTTTAGAAGTGATAGTTAGCAAGGAACGCGCCATTGTTGAAGGCGTTAACTTGATTTCGAAGCACACAAAACCAAACGCTAAACACCCACAGGGTGGAATAGTTAAGAAAGAGGCCCCCATCCATATCTCAAACCTACAACTGGTCGATCCCGCCAGTGGAAAACCTACCCGAATAGGGCGCAGGTTAAGTGAGAAGGGAAAGTTAGTTCGATACGCTAAAAAATCAGGGGAGGAAATTAAGTAATGAAATACGTTCCGAATCTAAAAACCAAGTACGATAAAGAAATCGTACCTGCTCTTCAGAAAGAGTTTGGATATAAGAGTGTTATGCAAGTTCCACGGCTACAAAAAATTGTAGTTAATCAAGGAGTTGGACAAGCAGTTGCTGATAAAAAACTGATTGAGACAGCACAAGATGAACTTTCAACCATTACTGGTCAAAAAGCGATTCAAACAATGTCTCGTAAAGACATTTCGAACTTCAAACTTCGTCGCGATATGCCAATTGGTATTAAAGTAACCCTTCGTCGCGAGAGAATGTATGAGTTTCTTGAAAGACTTATAAACATTACACTTCCACGAATTCGTGATTTTAAAGGTGTTAATGATAGACTTGATGGACGCGGAAACTATACACTTGGTATCCAAGAACACATTATCTTTCCTGAAATTGATATCGATAAGATTAATAAAATTTTAGGAATGGAAATAACATTTGTTACTTCCTCTGATAATGATGAAGAAGCATTTTCGCTACTTCGAGAATTTGGTATTCCTTTTAAAAACGTAAAAAAGAACTAAGGGTATGGCAAAAGAATCAATGAAAGCCCGCGAGGTTAAACGCGCCAAATTAGTCGAAAAATTTGCTGAGAAACGCACTAAACTCAAAGCCGAAGGCGATTGGGATGCACTACAGAAATTACCCCGCAACTCGAACCCCATTCGTATGAGGAATCGATGCTCGCTAACTGGAAGACCCCGTGGTTTTATGCGTCAGTTTGGAATTAGCCGTATCACTTTCAGAGAAATGGCATCCAAAGGATTAATTCCTGGTGTTAAAAAAGCAAGCTGGTAAACATTTAAATAAACTAAGAAGATGTTAACAGATCCAATTTCAGATTACCTAACACGCATTCGGAATGCCATTATGGCAAACCATAGGATCGTTGAAATTCCTGCCTCAAATATTAAAAAAGATATAACCCGTATTCTTTTCGAAAAAGGCTATATTCTTAACTATAAGATTGAGGATGGCGGAAAGCAAGGAATGATTAAAATTGCGCTTAAATACAATGCTGAAAGCAAGCGCAATGCAATTAAGCATATTGAACGCATTAGCCGTCCCGGCTTAAGGAAGTACGTTAATGTTGACGAACTTCCACGTGTTCTTAACGGCTTAGGAATTGCTGTTATTTCTACATCGCAAGGTGTAGTTACCGATAAAGAAGCACGCGCTAACAATATTGGCGGTGAAGTGCTTTGTTATGTTTATTAATCTTTAACTTACATTAAGAAATGTCTAGGATCGGAAATAAACCTGTAAACTTACCACAAGGTGTAAGCGTTAAAGTAGGCGCAGATAATGTGGTAAGCGTTAAAGGCCCTCTAGGTGAGTTAACTCAAAAAGTTGACCCCGACATTACCGTTAAGGTTGAGGGAGATTCTGTTGTCGTCACCAGGCCAACAGACCACAAGCGCCACCGTTCCTTGCACGGTCTATACCGTTCCCTAATTAACAATATGGTTATTGGGGTTTCAACGGGTTGGACTTTAGAGCAAGAGTTAGTAGGTGTTGGCTACAAAGCGGAAGCAAAAGGCCAAGTGCTTGAGTTAAGCCTCGGCTTCTCGCACGATATCCACTTTTTAATGCCCAAAGAGGTAAAGGTGGAAGCTAAAACGGAACGTAGAAGCAACCCCATTATTACCCTGAAAAGTCTCGATAGGCAACTATTGGGTATGGTAGCAGCAAAAATACGTTCGATAAGGAAACCCGAACCATACAAAGGTAAAGGTATTCGCTTTGTTGGCGAAGTTGTCAGGAAAAAATCTGGCAAATCAGCTAATTCATAACCTGAAAAAACTGTAGGAATATGTCTTTTAAAAAACAAGAGAGAAGGCTCCGTATAAAAATGAGAATACGTAAAAGGATTTCTGGAACATCGGAAAGACCTAGACTAACCGTATTCAGGAGCAACAAGCAGATATACGTTCAGGTTGTTGACGATGTGAACGGAATTACCTTGGCTTCAGCCTCGTCTAAGGTTAAGGAAATTGCTGAGAAAGAGAAAATAACAAAAATCGAACAAGCCCAACTTGTAGGTAAGCTAGCTGCTAAAAATGCTATTGAAAAAGGAATAACCATGGTGGTTTTCGACCGTAATGGGTTCCTATATCATGGTAGAGTTAAAGCATTGGCCGATGCAGCAAGAGAAGGTGGACTAAAATTCTAGAACACTATGTCAACAAACGCAAGCATACGTAAAGTAAAAACCGCCGACCTTGAACTCAAGGACAGGTTGGTAGCCATTCAACGAGTAACTAAGGTTACCAAAGGAGGTAGAACGTTCAGCTTCTCGGCTATAGTAGTTGTAGGTAACGAGAATGGAATTGTAGGTTACGGCTTGGGAAAAGCAAGCGAAGTAACTTCAGCAATCTCGAAAGGGATTGAGGACGCAAAGAAGAACTTGGTTAAAGTACCCATACATAAGGGTACAATTCCTCATGAGCAAATAGCAAAATTTGGGGGTGCCAATGTATTTCTTAAGCCAGCATCGCATGGAACAGGAGTAAAAGCAGGAGGTGCAATGCGCGCCGTACTTGAGAGCGTTGGTATTACCGACGTTTTGGCCAAATCGAAAGGCTCTTCAAATCCTCATAACCTTGTGAAGGCAACAATTAATGCGCTTCTTGAACTGCGCGATCCTTATACAATTGCTACCCTTCGTGGAATTGAACTCAAGAAAGTGTTTAACGGATAGAGACCTAGGAACTATGGCAAAACTTAAGATTACACAAGTAAAGAGCCGAATCGGATCAACCAAGAGGCAACGCGACACACTAGATCACCTAGGGCTTCGTAAAATGCACCAAACTGTTGAGTTTGAAACCACACCAACTATTCTTGGTATGGTTGAAAAGGTTAGACACCTTGTGAAAATTGAACAACAGTGATTGATAACCCATAATAAGCAATCATTACGATATGGAATTAAGTAACTTACGACCCGCATCAGGATCGACCCACCACGAAAAACGTATAGGTCGTGGACAGGGATCAGGTCATGGCGGAACATCGACAAGAGGACATAAGGGCGCTAAATCGCGCTCTGGATACTCCTCTAAAATAGGATTTGAAGGAGGACAAATGCCTTTACAGCGTCGCCTCCCAAAATTCGGATTCAAAAATAGATTCCGAGTAGAATATAAAGCGATTAATATAAGCGTTTTACAAACACTGGCCGAGAAGCACGGAGTAACCACAATTGACGTTCAGACACTTGTTGATGCAGGATATGCATCGAAGAACGATTTAGTGAAAATATTGGGCAACGGAGCACTAACTGCAAAGGTAGATGTTACAGTTCATGCATTTTCAGCTAAAGCAATTGAGGCTATTGAAGCAGCGAAGGGAACAGCCGTAAAACTTTAATTTGATGAAAGCTTTTTTTGAAACACTCAAGAATATTTACAAGATAGAAGATTTGCGAAAGCGAATCTTCTATACTCTTGGTATTCTATTAATTTATCGTCTAGGTAGTTTTATTGTACTACCTGGTATCGATCCCTCGATGCTCGCAAACCTGAAAGATCAAACGTCTGAGGGTATTATGGGATTGCTCGATATGTTTTCGGGAGGTGCGTTTAGTAACGCATCGGTATTTGCATTAGGTATAATGCCATACATTTCTGCATCAATTGTAGTTCAACTACTAGGTATGGCAATTCCATACTTTCAACGATTGCAGAAAGAAGGGGAAAGTGGACGTAGAAAAATCAATCAGATTACTCGCTACTTAACCCTAGTTATATTAGTGCTTCAAGCACCAACTTACCTAGCAAATTTACACGCCCAGCTTCCAGCAGAAGCATTTGCTTTAAGCGGCTTCTTCTTCACCGTATCTTCTACCATCATCCTAATGGCCGGCACTATGTTCATCATGTGGCTTGGTGAAAAAATTACCGACAAGGGGATTGGGAATGGCATTTCGCTTATCATTATGGTAGGTATAATTGCACGCTTACCTTTTGCTGTTACAGCCGAGTTTGGCTCGAGGGTTGATGAGTTAGCTGGAGGATTGGTTATGTTCTTAGTAGAAATAATTATTCTGTTTGTCGTTTTTATGTTTAGTATTCTTTTAGTGCAGGGAACTAGAAAGATTCCAGTGCAGTATGCTAAGCGTATTGTGGGCAACAAACAGTATGGTGGCGTTAGGCAGTACATACCATTAAAGGTTAATGCTGCTGGTGTAATGCCAATTATTTTTGCTCAAGCTCTAATGTTTATACCAATGATGTTTGCAAGTTTTAATACAGAAACCACCAATGCAATAGCGGCTGCCTTTGCTGATTTCACTGGTTTTTGGTACAACTTTGTATTCGCATTGTTAATTATTGCTTTTACCTACTTTTATACTGCTGTTACAATTAATCCAAATCAAATGGCAGAGGATATGAAGAAAAATGGAGGTTTTATACCTGGTGTAAAACCTGGTAGAAAAACGGTTGAGTTTCTTGATACAATTATGTCGAGAATAATTCTACCTGGCTCTATTTTCTTAGCATTAATTGCTATTCTTCCTGCTTTTGCTATGATGATGGGTGTTAATAATCAGTTTGCACAGTTTTTTGGTGGCACATCGCTTCTAATTCTTGTTGGAGTTGTACTCGATACATTACAGCAAATAGAAAGTTACCTCCTTATGAGGCATTACGATGGGCTGATGAAATCGGGCAGGTTAAAAGGTAGGACAGGAGCATAACGCTTATTTGTCCCGAAAAGTTCTTTTTAGAAATGCATTTAGTTAAAACGGAAGAAGAAATTGAGTTTTTAAGGCAAAATGCCCAGTTAGTATCTTTAACACTAGCCGAACTCGGTAAGTGGGTAAAGCCAGGGGTTTCAACCTTAAAACTCGATAGTATTGCTGAAGCGTTTATTCGTGATCATGGCGCGGTACCTGGGTTTCTCGGATTTAATGGATACCCAAATACGCTTTGTACTTCAGTAAACGACCAAGTAGTACATGGTATTCCGTCTAGCTATTCTTTGCAAGAAGGCGACATAGTATCAATTGACTGTGGAACAATTTTGCATGGTTTTTATGGCGATTCAGCCTACACATTTGCTGTTGGCGAAATTTCACCTGAAACCAAAAAGTTACTAGCTGTAACCCTTGAAAGCCTTTACCGCGGCATCGAGAAATCGGTTCAGGGTTTACGAGTTGGTGATATTTCGCAGGCAGTACAAAACCATGCTGAGTCGAATGGTTTTTCTGTAGTACGAGAACTAGTAGGGCATGGGTTAGGGAAAAAAATGCATGAAAAGCCAGAGGTTCCAAACTACGGACAACGAGGTAAGGGGCCACTTTTATACGAAGGAATGGCAATCTGCATTGAACCCATGATTAATATGGGCGGCAGACAGGTATATCAGGCTAAGGATGGTTGGACTATTAAAACCATTGATGGGAAGCCCTCGGCTCACTTTGAGCTAACGGTTATTGTTCGAAAAGGAACCCCAGAAGTTATTTCAACCTTCAGCCATATTGAAGTGCAGAAGTTAAACAATTAATATTTGTAAGTATAATGGCTAAACAAGCTGCCATAGAAAAAGACGGAACCATTATTGAGGCCCTATCGAACGCAATGTTTAGGGTAGAATTAGATAATGGGCACGTAATTACTGCTCATATTTCGGGCAAAATGCGAATGCACTACATAAAAATTTTACCTGGCGATAAGGTTCGTGTTGAAATGTCGCCATACGATTTAACCAAAGGAAGAATTTCGTTTCGATACAAGTAACTAATTGATAATAAGAGTTGCCATGAAAGTAAGAGCATCAATAAAGAAACGCAGCGAAGATTGCAAAATCGTGAAACGCAAAGGGCGGTTGTATGTGATTAACAAAAAAAATCCAAAATTTAAACAACGCCAAGGATAATTTATTAATTTTGTACCCTAATTTTTTTAAGGAAATAATATGGCACGTATCGTAGGTGTTGATTTACCTAAAAATAAAAGAGGAGAAATTGCCCTAACCTATATATATGGAATAGGCCGCAGCAGTTCTCGCCAAATTCTCGAAAAGGCTGGCGTTGACCTCAATGTAAAGGTAAAAGATTGGAATGATGAACAGATTACCTTAATTCGAAGCATTCTAAACGAAAGTTTCAAAGTTGAAGGTGAACTTAGATCATCGGTTCAGTTAAGCATTAAACGCTTAATGGACATCGGATGCTACAGAGGCATTCGTCACCGCTTAGGCTTACCTGTAAGGGGTCAGAGCACTAAGAATAATGCACGAACCCGCAAGGGAAGGAAAAAAACTGTTGCCAACAAGAAGAAAGCAACCAAATAGTTGAAATGATATGGCTAAGAAACCAGGAACTGTTAAGAAAAGGATAGTTAAAATTGAACCTGTAGGACAGGCTCACATCCATTCGTCGTTCAACAACATCATTGTAACCATAACCAATACCACTGGTCAGGTTATATCATGGTCGTCGGCCGGGAAAAAAGGATTTAAAGGGTCGAAGAAAAACACTCCCTATGCAGCACAAACCGCTGCTTCGGATTGTGCAAAGGTAGCTTTCGATTTAGGCGTTAGAAAAGTGAAGGTTTTTGTAAAAGGACCAGGCGCTGGACGTGAATCGGCTATTAGAACCATAAATTCAGTTGGGCTCGAAGTTACCGAAATAGTTGATGTTACCCCAATGCCACATAATGGCTGTCGTCCTCCAAAAAGGCGCAGGGTATAGTTATTGCGATAGCAAATTTTTACAGTAATAATAATAATTATAGGAATGGCAAGATATACCGGACCAACCACCAAAATTGCAAGGAAATTCGGGGAACCCATTTTTGGGCCAGATAGAGCTTTTGAAAAAAAGAACTACCCTCCTGGAATGCATGGTGTAAATAAAAAACGTAAAAAAGTATCCGAGTATGGAACTCAGCTAATGGAGAAACAAAAAGCTAAATTCACATACGGTGTACTAGAACGTCAGTTCGAAAACCTTTTCAAAAAGGCTTCTCGAATGAAAGGTATTACAGGGGAAACCCTTTTACAGCTTCTTGAAGCACGCTTAGATAACGTAGTTTTCCGCTTAGGAATCGCTCCTACAAGAGCAGCAGCCCGTCAGCTTGTTGGCCATAGACACATTGCTGTAAATGGTAAGGTTGTTAATATTCCTTCGTTTACAGTTAAACCAGGCGATTTAGTAAGCGTTAGAGAGAAATCTAAGTCGTTAGAAGTTGTATCAGATGCGCTTTCAACTAATCGCCACACAAAGTATTCGTGGCTAGAGTGGGAAAAAGATTCCTACACAGGTAAATACCTGAATAATCCAGAACGCTCAGATATTCCTGAAAATATCAAAGAGCAACTTATTGTTGAACTTTACTCAAAGTAAAAACTAACCGAATGGCTATTCTGGCATTTCAAAAACCCGATAAGGTAATAATGCTCGACTCTACCGAAACCCTCGGTAAATTTGAGTTTCGACCATTGGAACCTGGCTATGGGATAACTGTAGGCAATGCGTTGCGCAGAATTCTTCTGTCATCGCTTGAAGGATACTCCATAACCTCTATAAAAATATCAGGAGTTGACCACGAGTTCTCCAGTATTAAAGGTGTAATGGAAGATGTACCCGAGATTATTCTCAATCTTAAGCAAATTCGCCTAAAACGAATTACTGAAGGAATTGACGAAGAGAAAGTTAATATTACTGTCTCTGGGCAAAATGAATTCAAAGCAGGATTTCTTTCGAATTTTTTAACTGGGTTTAAGGTTCTTAACCCTGAACTTGTTATTTGTCGAATGGAACCTGATGTTAAATTTGAATTTCAAGTTGCCATAAGAAAGGGAAGGGGATATGTGCCTGCAGAGGAGAACAAGCCCGAAGATGCTGAATTTGGTGTTATTGCAATCGACTCAATTCACACTCCTATAAAGAATGTGAAGTACGATGTTGAAAACTTTAGGGTTGAGCAGAAAACTGACTACGAAAAGTTAATTTTCGAAATTCAAACCGATGGTAGCATCCATCCTAAGGAAGCATTGAAAGAAGCAGCTAAGATTTTGATTCATCACTTCATGCTATTCTCTGACGAAAAGATAACTCTTGATGCAGACGACAAGTATTCTTCGGAAGAATTTGACGAAGAAGTATTGCATATGCGTCAACTTCTAAAAACTAGATTGGTAGATCTCGATTTGTCGGTACGTGCCCTTAACTGCCTTAAGGCAGCTGATGTAGACACGCTTGGTGAACTTGTTAGCTTTAATAAAAACGACTTGTTAAAATTCAGAAACTTTGGTAAAAAGTCGTTAACTGAGCTTGAAGATTTGCTACAAACTATGAATCTATCCTTTGGGATGGATATAACAAAATATAAACTAGACAAGGAATAATTGCGATGAGACATAATAAGAAATTCAACCATTTAGGACGCACAAGCTCTCACCGTAAAGCTATGCTTGCCAACATGGCAGCATCGTTAATTATGCATAAACGCATTACCACAACCTTGGCGAAAGCCAAGGCTTTAAGAGTATATGTTGAACCCCTTATTACAAAAAGTAAAGAGGATACAACACACTCGCGTCGTACAGTTTTTGCATACTTAAAGGATAAGCATGCGGTGTCCGAACTATTCCGCGATGTTGCAACTAAGGTGGCAACTCGTCCTGGTGGATACACTAGGATATTAAAAACTGGAACTAGAATTGGCGATAACGCAGAAATGTGCTTTATTGAACTTGTTGATTACAACACTACGTATGTAACCGATAAGAAAGATTCGGGACAAGCTAAGCGTACTCGTAGGGGGGCTTCAAAGGCAAAAGCAGAAACTACTGCTGAGGTAAAACCAAAGGTTGCTAAACAGAAACCGGCGGAAGAAACACCAACTACAGAAGAAAACGCATAATTAATCTTATTTAATTACTGAAAGGGGATGGGCGTATGCTTAATCCCCTTTTTTAGCTATTTTTATACAGGTGTAATTATTAACTTAATATTTTTGATATGGGACAAATTGCAAACATTCATGCACGTCAAATTCTCGATTCGAGAGGAAACCCAACCATAGAAGTTGATGTGTTAACACAAAGTGGCTATTTTGGTCGCGCTGCAGTTCCAAGTGGTGCTTCAACAGGTATTCATGAGGCCGTTGAACTTCGCGATGGCGACAATAGCCGTTACATGGGAAAGGGAGTTCTTCGTGCTGTTGAGAATGTAAACACTACCATAGCCGAAGAGCTTACAGGAATGCACGTGCTCGAGCAGCAAGAAATTGACAATGCGCTTATTAAACTTGATGGTACCGAAAATAAAGCCAACCTTGGTGCAAATGCAATTCTTGGTGTTTCCCTAGCAGTTGCTCATGCTGCTGCACAGGCAACTGGGCAGCCTTTATATAGGTACATTGGAGGAGTTAATGCTTGTACGTTGCCAATTCCTATGATGAATATTATTAATGGCGGCTCGCATGCAGATAATAGCATCGATTTTCAGGAGTTTATGATTATGCCAGTTAAGGCAACAAATTTTTCGGATGCAATTCGTATGGGCGCCGAGGTTTTTCATAACCTACGGTCGGTGTTGAAGAAGAATGGTTACTCGACTAATGTTGGCGACGAGGGTGGCTTTGCTCCGAGCCTTAAATCGAACGAAGAGGCAATTACTGTAATTCTTCAAGCAATTGAAAAAGCTGGTTACAGACCTGGGGAAGATATTTTTATTGCATTAGATCCAGCCTCTTCGGAGTACTATATTCCTGAAGAAAATGTGTATCATCTACATAAATCGACTGGAGAAAAGTTAACCCCTTCGCAAATGGTTGACTACTGGAAGGGTTGGGTTAGTAAGTATCCAATTATTTCAATCGAAGACGGAATGGCTGAGGATGATTGGGATGGCTGGAAGTTAATGATGAAGGCACTTGGCGATAAAATACAGCTTGTTGGCGACGATTTATTTGTAACTAACGTAAAAAGGCTTAAACGCGGAATTGATGAGAAAGCCGCAAACAGCATTCTAATTAAAGTTAACCAAATTGGTACTTTAACAGAAACTATTAATGCCGTTCGCATGGCCGACATTAACTCGATGACTTCCGTAATGAGCCACCGCTCGGGCGAAACCGAAGATTCGACAATTGCTCACCTTGCAGTAGCACTAAATACAGGGCTTATAAAAACAGGTTCTGCATCACGCTCCGATAGAATTGCAAAGTATAATCAGCTTATACGAATTGAAGAGATGCTTGGTGACAGCGCAAGATACTTAGGTATGGACTTTAAATACTTGAGAAAGTAAGTTAGTGTAACTCTCAATAGATTTCTTAAAACGGGTATTCCTTTTGGAGTACCCGTTTTTTTGTATATTGACGCAGTTTTTCTAAACTGTTAAAAAAAGGAATTGATGCCTTACAGGAATTTATCACAATTTGTCGACGAACTCGATCGTGCTGGTATGCTATTGAGAGTTAAGGATTTTGTCGATCCAGTATACGAAATTACCGAAATAACCGATAGAATGTCGAAGCAACCTGGTGGTGGCAAGGCCATTCTGTTTGAAAATAATGGAACTAATTTTCCCGTACTTACCAATGCATTTGGTTCGAACGAGAGGGTTGCATTAGCCTTAGGGATTAAAAGCCCCGACGATGCATCGGCTCAAATTTCGAATTTAGTACAAACATTAACTTTGCCCAAGGAGAATTTTTTACAGAAAATAAAAATGCTGCCAAAGTTAAGGCAAATGGCAAAGTGGTTGCCAAAATCGGTTAATGGACGAGGCGAGTGCCAAGAGGTTGTTGATATGAAGCCCAGCCTTAGTAAACTCCCAATTTTAAAGTGTTGGCCACACGATGGGGGAAGATTTATTACGCTTCCAATGGTTAATACCCTCGATCCTAAAACCAAATTGAGAAATGTAGGGATGTACCGCATGCAAGTTTTTGGTGAAAATGTAACCGGAATGCACTGGCACATGCACAAAACGGGAGCCCGACATTTTGAAGAGTATAAAAAAAATGGGGAAATGATGCCAATTGCTGTCGCCATAGGTGGCGATCCGGCTTATACCTATGCTGCAACAGCCCCTTTACCCGATAATATAGACGAGTACATTCTTGCTGGATTTCTACGAAAAAAAAGAGTGAAACTCGTAAAGTGCATTACGGTTGACATTGAAGTGCCTTACGATGCTGATTTTATAATTGAGGGATATGTAAATCCTAAGGAGAGCTTGGTTTGGGAAGGCCCTTTTGGCGATCACACTGGCTTTTATTCATTAGCCGACTGGTTCCCAAAGTTTGAGGTAACCTGTATTACCCACCGAAGGGGAGCAATATATCCAGCAACTATTGTTGGCGTTCCGCCAATGGAGGATGCCTACTTGGCTAAGGTGACAGAGCGCATTTTTTTAGCACCAATAAGGTTTGCATTGGTTCCCGAAATCAACGACATGAATCTTCCTGAGGAGGGTGTTGCGCACAATATTGCAATTGTGAGCATTCATAAAAGCTACCCAGGGCAAGCGTATAAGGTGGCACAAGCGCTTTGGGGTGCAGGCCAAATGATGTTTAATAAAGTTATGGTTGTTGTCAATAGCGATGTGGATGTGAAAAATCCAGTTGAAGTGCTAAAGGCTATGGCATTAAACTTCGACCCAATAAATGATGTGTTGATTAGCAAGGGACCTCTCGATATACTCGATCACTCCTCGAATACATTTGCTTTTGGAGGAAAAATTTTGCTCGATTTCACTAAAAAAACATCCAGAGAAATTGGAGAATCATATTCTTATAAAAAATTTGAATCTTCGCTTATTGATGAAATTCAAGGAGTAAATATTGATGGTGCCATTCGATTTAACTTTGAACTTGTTCGGCAGGGTTACCCATTACTTATTGTAGGTGTAAATAAAAAAGGCGGTTTTTATGCAAAGGCATGTGCTCAGTCGGTAGTTAAAAAATTAAATGGATGGATTCCCAAAATTATGCTCTTTGTTGATGCCGATGTCGATATAGCTAACTTATCGTTAGTAGCATGGTATGCAGCAGGTAATACCGATACTCTTCGCGATTGCTCTTTTGTTACAATTGATGGGAAGAAAATTCCTTGTTTGGTAGTTGATGGTACACGAAAGTGCTACGAGTCGGATAAGTTCCCTCGGCAATGGCCAAACGTGGTGGTAAGCAGCGAAGAAACCATAGCCGCTGTTGATGAAAAGTGGAGTAAACTAGGGCTTGGAGCATTTATTCCATCGCCATCGAAAGCACTTTTAGGTATAAAAATTGGAAATGAAGCCATGGTTTCACCATTTTTGTAGTATTGCATTGCTTTTTTTGCTAATTTGGCTAAACCATGACAATTCGACTATTTCAAAAAATTGCACTGCTTATCTTGTTTGTATACAGCACTATATCGGGGCTTTATGCAACAGGTAGGGTATTGCAATTGGAGCAATTTGGAATTGACGAAGGGTTGTCGCAAACCGCAGTAAATTGTATTCTGCAAGACTCGTATGGGTTTTTATGGATAGGCACTCAAGATGGGTTAAATAGGTACGATGGCTACGACTTTAAAGTGTTTCGAAATCAACCTCTAGACACTAATTCATTAGCAAATAGTTACGTTGTTTCGCTATGCGAGGATAGCAATGGGAATATTTGGGCTGGAACACGCGATGGGCTTAGTTGCTATGTTAGAAACAGAGGAGTTTTTAAAAATTACTATCATGACCCTAAGGATATTTCGACCCTTAGTTCCAGCATGATTTACTACGTTTACGAGGACAAAAAGGGGGCGCTATGGGTTAAGACCCTTGAGTCGATGGATAGGTTCGATTCGCAAACCGAAACCTTTGCTCGATATCCACATTTTACCGATTTTTTTAGCGCTTCAACGCAAAATAACGATTTTGTTATTTTCGAAGATTTCACAAATGCTCTTTGGGTTGGGACAAAGGATGGCCTAATGAAATTTGATAGAAATTTAGGAATGTACAAGCGCTATTCACACGACCCTCTTGTCTCAACCACAATAAGCAATAATAGAATTAAGCATGTTTTTGAGGATTCGGAACAAACCCTTTGGATTGCTACTGAGTTTGGTTTAAATAGGTATAATAGGGAAGCCGATAATTTTTTACGATACGTTCATAAGCCAAACGTAGAAGGCAGTTTACCCAATTCAACAGTGAACTTTATTTTTGAAGACTCGAAAAAAACAGTGTGGATTGGAACTGAAAATGGTTTATGTACATTTAATAGAGAAACCGAAACCTTTAGCCCACTACTCTCCCTCTTTATTAACGATAGGAGGCTTTATGCTACATCGTTTTCATCGATGTGTGAAGACATATCGCAAGTGTTATGGGTGGGAACTTTTTCGGGACTACTTAAGTGGGATTTAAAGGAGCCAAAATTTTCGCTGTTGAGCAAAACCGTTTATGGCGAAAATATTTTTTCGAATAACATTATTGCATCGGTTTTTTCCGATAGTAATGAATGGGTTTGGGTTGGTACATGGGGCGCAGGGCTGCATAGATATAACATGGCAACTGGCGAGAACCATAAATATTCGACCGAGAGCCCTAAGGAGATAGCTAACGATTACATTCATGTTATTACAAAAACATCCAAGGGCGAAATTTTAATTGGCTCGCGAAGTGGAATCGAAATTTGGAACCCAAAAACTAATTCCTTTTCCGATTATTTTATTGTAAAAGGTTTAATAGAGCATCGTAAACACTTTGTTGAGAATAGAATATACTCCTTAAAAGAAGATAAAAAAGGTAGGTTTTGGATTGGAACTCGCATGGGGCTTTATGTTTTAGATGGTTCGAAACTTAAGGCTTTTCATAATTCAATAAACGACGAAACGACAATTACATCAAACGAAATACAGGCAATAGCATTCGATAACGATGGTTTTGTTTGGGTAGGAACTTTTAACGGGCTAAACCGAATTAATTCGGAAAGTTTCGAAATAAAGCGGTTTTTAAAACCGCAACGATATCACAGTGCTGCCCTTGCTTCGAACGATGTGTTGTCGCTACTGTTTTCATCCAAAGGAGAATTATGGGTTGGCACAAATGCTGGCCTTCACAAGTATAATCCAAGTAGCAATATTTTTAAGTTTTATTCGGAACAGCAAGGATTGCCTAATAATTTAATAAATGCCATTGAGGAAGACCTGGATGGCAATATTTGGGTTAGCTCCAACTGGGGATTGGCAATGCTTAACCACGATACAGATATTATTTCAGCGTATAGTATTGCCGATGGTTTACAAGGTAACGAGTTTAACCTTGGTGCTAGTTGTAAGTCCGATAGGGGATACCTTTTCTTTGGAGGTGTTGATGGGCTAAACGTTTTTACACCCAAGTCAATAGTTGCAAACACTAAAATCCCAAAGATTGCAATTACAAATGTTCAAGTTATTGGGTCGAAAGGAAGCGAATATATTCACGTTGAAGGCCTTGGCGAGATTGTAGTAAGTGGGAATTTTAGCATGATTAATATTGAATTTGCCGCACTCGATTATACAAAACCCGAGCGTAATATGTATATGTACAAAATGGAAGGGCTCGAGGGCGAATGGATAAATGTAGGCAATAGACGAACTGCAAGTTTTTCGAATTTAAGCGAGGGTACCTACGTTTTTACTGTTAAAGGAACAAATAACGACAAGGTTTGGAACGAGGAAGGAGTGTCGATTAAAATAGTACGAAAGACTATTTTTTGGAAAAGCCGACTGGCTATAGGTTTATATTGGGGGCTATTCATCCTTGCGCTAGTTATATCAACAAGGATTCGAACTAAGGTTATAAGGCGTACAAATAAACTCCTTAAAGAACGCGAGATTGCAATGGCCGAGGTTGAAAACCAGAAAGAGGAATTGGTAGTGAAAAACAAAAGCATTACTGACAGTATTAACTACGCCAAAAGAATTCAGGAAGCTATTATGCCTTCGTTTAATCACTTTCAGAATATTTTGCCAAGTTCGTTTGTTTTATACATGCCCAAGGATATTGTTAGCGGCGATTTTTACTGGATTAACGAAACCAACAATAAAATTTTTGTAGCAGCAGTCGATTGTACTGGGCACGGAGTTCCTGGCGCTTTTATGTCGATAATTGGAGTTGAACTGCTACGTAATATTACAAATGTGCAGGGCATTAACGATGCTGCCGAAATTTTAAATCGCCTACACAGCGGTGTTAATGATACATTTGGTAAAGGCGTTGGCGACGAGTCGGTTATTGTAAAGGATGGAATGGATGTTTCATTTTGCGTTTTGGACAAGGAGAATAATATTATTCAGTTTGCTGGAGCCTTTACCAGTTTGTACTTAATACGCGACAATAAAATTATTGAGGTTAAAGGCGACAGGTACTCAGTAGGTATGGGAAACGAAAATGAGGACAACCAGTTTTCGAGCCACTTTATTACCGTTGAGCCCGACGATATGATTTACATTTTTACCGATGGTTATGTTGACCAGTTTGGTGGACCTGAGGGTAAGAAGTTTAAGTTTCGTAGGTTTAGGCACTTGTTACTAAGCATTCATAGGCTTCCACTTGCTGAGCAACAAAAACAGCTAAAAGAAAGTATTGACGAGTGGTGCGGAAACCATGAGCAGGTTGACGATATTTTAATTATAGGCATTAAGCCCGATTTGAGTTGCTTGTTTTAAATTACAATGCTAAAAACCATTGAGATAAACTGTTATTTATATTGTTTTAATTCACCATTTGCCTAGCAGTTGGTGATTTTTTTCTTTTAAAAAGCAGCTTCACAAAAATTTATAAATGAGATTATAACTATGAGTAAAAGCATTCCCTCCTTTAACGATTTTTTTCAAGTAATAGAGAACTACGTTTCAAGTCCCAAACAAAATAGGGGAGATGTAGTAAAATATTATAGTCCGTCTGAAATAAGCCAGCAAATTAATCTTCAAATTTCAGAAAATGGCGAAGATTTAGCGAGTCTTGTCGAATATGCTAAAAAATACCTTGAACTTAGCGTTAATACAGGCAGTAAACAGTTTTTGAATCAGCTATTTTCGGGTTTTAATTTCCCTGCATTTTTTGGCGAAATGGTAGCCGCTTCATCTAATACCACAATGGCCACATTCGAAGCGGCGCCTGTTGCAACTGAAATTGAGCGCGAGCTCATTAGGCTAATGAACACTTATACAGGTTACGAAAATGGCGATGGAATTTTTCTTACAGGGGGAAGCAATTCTAACTTAATTGCAATGTTTAGCGCCCGTAATCGAATTTTTCCCGAAGGGCGAATCTCTGGTGTTGATGGGAATTTAAAACTTAAGGCATTTGTAAACGAGCAAGCACATTACTCATTCGATACTGCCGCCAACTTGCTTGGAATTGGAACCGAAAATGTGGTAAAAGTAAAAGCCGACAGCCAAGGCCGAATGATTCCATCAGAACTCGAAAGAGCATTAGAAGCAAGCATTAACAAGGGAGAAACACCTTTTTTTGTTGCTGCAACCTGCGGTACAACAATGCTTGGGGCATTCGATCCAATTAACAAAATGGTTTCCATTTGCC
The DNA here is from genome assembly GCA_002345675.1 of Bacteroidales bacterium UBA2287. Taxonomy (GTDB): domain Bacteria; phylum Bacteroidota; class Bacteroidia; order Bacteroidales; family Tenuifilaceae; genus UBA2287. The sequence continues at coordinate 84,820 of DDWL01000066.1, forward strand.
AAAAGTACAACGTTTGGTTTCATGTAGATGGTGCTTTTGGTGGGTCGCTAATTCTTAGCCCGAAATACAGGCACTTTTTTATGGGGCTCGAGCATGCCGATTCCTTTACATGGGATGCGCATAAAGTAATGAATATTCCACTAATTTGCTCAGTAATACTTGTAAAGCAAGCAGGAACGCTTCATCACAATATTGTTGGAGCCAACACCGATTATTTATATCACAGTAATAGTGTCGAAGAGGATTTAGGCGAAAAGTCTATTCAGTGTGGCCGCCGTGCCGATGCAGTTAAACTTTGGTTTTCGTGGAAGTGCTATGGCAAGGAAGGGTATGCTAAACGAGTTGAGAATTTAATGGCAATGGCAACCCATGCCGAAGAGATAGTTAAGCAAACGCCAAAACTCGAACTTCTTGTTCCAAGGCAATCGCTCAACATTTGTTTTAGGTATGTGCCCAAGGTCAATGTCGATTTAAATAAATTCAACCTTACTATTCGCGAAAACCTTCGAAAAAGCGGGGAAAGCATTGTAAACTATGGGTATATTGGTGAAACGCTTGCAATAAGGTTGGTAGTTTCAAATGGCGACATGCAGAAAGAAGACGTAGAGCAATTCTTTCAAAATTTCATGAGTATTGCTAACCAGGTTGAGAGCAACATAAATGAATAGGTTCACACTAAAACACACTGGAATCGCAGTTGCACTGGCCTGGCCCGACACTTTTTGTAAGCAACCAAATTCTTGGTACGACGGGATAATGAGGTTTTTGGGAATTAATAAGGATTACTACTATCAAGCTGGTCATGCTGCAGTGCTGCTAATCGAAAAGACATCGGGTAAGTGTTTGTACTTCGATTTTGGGCGCTATCATTCACCATTTAACTATGGCCGAATTCGTAGCGCCGAAACTGACCACGAACTCGAGGTAAAAGCAATCCCAACTTTTTCTGAAGACCTAAACTACATAAATAATATTAGTGAAATTCTTGTTGAATTACAGTCTAATAAGTCGTGTCATGGCGATGGCACGCTTTACTCTTCTCAGTTTCAAATCGATTTTAATAGTTCATTAAGCAAAACTAAAGAGTTGCAGAGCAAAGAGTTTTTACCCTATGGCCCATTTGTAAAAGGGGGCTCAAATTGCTCTCGATTTGTAAGTGCAGTTATTAAGGCAGGAAAACCAAAAATAAAGCAGCTATTCCCGTTAATGTTTTTAATTCCATTTACCCCTACGCCGTTAACTAATGTTCGAGCTGGCAAAAAACGATTGTCGGTTTATAAACTTACTGAAACTGCCCAAAACACAAGTGTTATACGTCCTAATTATAGGGAATGGGCAACCGATTTAAAATGGCTAAATGAAACTGCACCAATGCCTAAAAGGCACTCTAATGTTCACAGTAGTGCGCAATGGCTAAGTGGCGAAGGGTATGGATCGTGGTACGAAGTAATAGTTGATAGTAATTCTATTCAACTTACTGAATTCAGTCCGTTTGGGAATGTTGAAAGTAAGTCGCATTTTAGTTTAAATGGCAGTAATTTTAATAGTCGAGAACCCTTTAGTGTAACCTATCCAAGCAATTGCAAAGTTTTAAGCATTAAACAAAATCAAAATTATTTTAAATTTTATTCTTAGTCCTTTTCGATCAAATTTAACTTGTTGCGGCAATTTGTAAATGAGCAATTTAAATAGTTGTTTAAATAATGTTTTACTAAGTTTTGCTGATGTTAATTGGACTTTAGCATTGTTTTTTTGCTGCACAGTTTTTCAAAATATTATTTAAATCAATTTATTTTTCCATCTTTGCCCAAAATTTAAAGATGGCTTTTCCAGGCATCTTCAATCGTTTTATACTAAAATGTATTTCGTTTTTGATATTTAAAAAACACCAGATTAACCCCCTTTTATTCGAACCAAATTATGATTAGAAAATTTAGAGGTCTTTTTTTTAAAGCATGGTACTGGTACATAAGCGCAATTGATAAAAATGCAGAGGTTATTTTTATGAATTTTGGGTACTCCGACAAAAGCAAAAAAATAATAGAAAACGAAATTGACGAGAAGAATCGATATTCAATTCAGTTATACCATCATACGGCTTCTCCAGTCGATTTATCAGGAAAGGACATACTCGAAGTAGGCTGTGGGCGAGGAGGAGGGCTATCCTATGTTAGAAACCACCTTTTGCCCAAAACGGCTGTTGGTGTCGATTTAAATGGCAAGGCCATTCAGTTTTGTAAGCAACACTATAAGTTCGATAACATTAGTTTTCAACAGGCAAATGCTCAGGCGCTTCCATTTCCCGATAACTCCTTCGATGTTGTTTTAAATGTCGAATCTTCGCATCGCTACCCACAAGTCGACCTGTTTTTTAATGAAGTTTCGCGGGTGCTTAAGCCAGGAGGATACTTTCTTTTTACCGATTTTAGAAATTTCGATAAGATTGAAGAACTTGAGCGGCAGCTGGTAAATAGTAACCTTCGAATTGAAACTAAAACGGATATAACGGCTAATGTTGTTGAAGCACTCGAACTTGCAACGCCCCACAGGGAACAACTTATAAGAAAAATAGCCCCAAGGTTGCTGCATGAACTGTGCAGAAATTTTGCGGCAACTATTGGTACTCCTACGTATAATAAGTTTTTAAATCGGAAGATGTTGTATGTGAGTTATGTTTTAAGAAATTAGTTATTCTGTAGTATTCATAAAAAAATAAGCTAACCACGGTTAGCTTATTTTTTTATGCCAAAATCTTTTTAAAAAAGTATTTGTTAAATTTCTTACGAAGACTTCAAAAGGCTTTTCATTTTTTGAATAAGCACTTCAATTTGAAAGGGCTTGCTAATATAGTCGTCCATCCCAGCCGATAGGCACTCTTCTTTATCGCCCAAAAGGGCGTTTGCTGTAATGGCAATTATGGGAGTATGTGAGTTGGAACTAGCTTCAATTTCCCTTATTTTTTTAGTGGTTACAATGCCATTCATTATGGGCATTTGAATGTCCATAAGAATTAAATCGAACCTGCTGACGCCAAATTTATCGAGAGCTTCTTTGCCATTGTTGGCAATTTCAATGTTCTTAACTAATTTTTTTAAACTAAGAACAACAATTTTCTGGTTAATAAGATTGTCTTCAACTAACAAAATGTTCGCATTTTCGAGGTCGACTTTCGAGTATGTTTGTTCTCTTTGAGTTTTTTCAGCAGGAGTTCCTGTTATTACTTCAACCTTTTCAAGGTCGGTTGGATCAAACTTGTTAAACGTGTATGGGAATGCAAACGATGCGTTTTCGGCAGTAAGCGAAATACTCAGCTTTCCTCCGTTGTTCTCAATTAACTTTTGAGTAATAGTTAGGTCGAGAAGTTCAATGTATATTTGAGTCGAAGCCGATGAGTATGATGTTTCGTTGGTTATGTAGTGGCTATGCTTTTCGTTTACAGGTAGTAAAATAGGGCTATTACTTTTTATGTCGAAAAGTAGCTCAACGTTCGATATTCCATCCTTTGCTTTACTAATTCGAATATCGATAATGGTTTTTCCACTACTCTTATTCTTTAGTATGTTTTCAATAATATTAAGGAAAACCTGCTTTAACTTAACGGGATCGCCGCTTAGCATTTTTGGTGCCGATTCGTCAACTTTTAAATTGAAAACTGTACTACTCGAATTTTGAGTAGAAAAAAGTCGAATGGTGCTGCTAATTGTATTGCTTAAATTGAAAGGAATATTTAGTATGCTGCGCTCTTTAATGTCGATATCGGAAATGTTTGCCATAGAGTTAACTACGGTAACCAAATTATTTGTCGATGCCTGAATAGTGTCGAGCATATCGCGCTGCCTTTCGTCAACATTGGTTGTTTCTAAAATACTCGAAATAACCATAATGTTGTTAAGGGGAGTGCGTATTTGGTGCGAAAGATTTGCTATAAACTCCTCTTTAAGTTTTAGTTGGCTTTTATGCTCAAGTAGCTGTTTTTCTGAATCTTGAATTGCCCGTATCTTTACAATTTCGAGAAGATATGCGAACAGAAGAATTAGAATATATGCTAAAATGAAAATAAGCTTCGATACAATGCTTGTGCTCGCGAGTTCCTCGACTGTTAGAAAAAGCACAATTGCCGAAAGCAGAAGGAATAGAATAGAAATGGTGGCTCCTCGGTTATACCCCGAAATTTGAATTGCCATAAGGGGGAAAAGTGCAATAATTAAGCTGCTTACAAGTCCTCCCGATTGGGTTGAAAGCGAAAAAAGGAAACCTAAACCAGCAACTATAATTAAAATTCCACCATGAAATGGAATTTGTTTACGGCCAATTAGCAGTAACATGTTGATTGTTAAAACTAAGGTTGCCGATACAAAAAATGCAGTGGATATTATTGAATCGTCGAAAAAGGCAATTGTAGCTTGGATGAAAAAGTATACTATTAAAGATAGGCTTGAAACAGTGACTGCAAGAAATCGATTGAAGGAATCCTTGTCGTTATCGGAGACAAACTTAAACGAGAAAAAACTAATTAAATTATTGGTCAGATTCATGACCTATCTGGTTTTAAGGTTTTTACAATTAATCGAGAGCTGTTTTTTGTAAATAGTTTCCCTTCGATATTAAAGCTAAATATAGTAAAAAAAAGGAGAATAACGTTTCGAATTCCACTGTTCGCTCGAAAAAGTGAAAAAAGTTAGAAAAACAGGATTTTAGCAACACCAATAAGGGCAATAGCACCCAGGGCGATTATAACTCCTCCTGAAATTTTATTGACCCACCAAAGTTGCTTTAGCCTAAACTGTTTTCTAAAGTGGTTTACTGTCGATGTGAGTATATACCACCATAGTACAGCTCCAAGAGTTACACCGCTAAGGGTAATTAGCGAGAGATCCCACGTGGTTTCTTCCGAAACAACACCAAAAGATGCAAAAAGAGCGATAAATAGGAAAATGGCTAAGGGATTTGTTGATGTAATGAGCAAAACAGAAAGGAAGTCTTCGAGCAAACTGTTCTTTTTTCTTTTATGCCTTCGAAGCTGTTTTACGGGGTTTGTGTAAAAAATTTTAACCCCCAAAAGAACGACAATTACACCACCTACAAACTGAAATATTTCTCGTTTATCCTCAATAAATGCAATAATTATTGTCAAACTAAAGCTGGCAACTGCTGCAAAAATTGTATCCGAGGCAGCAGCCCCCATCCCACTAATAAAGCCACTAAGTCTGCTTTTGTTTAATGTACGCTGTATGCAAATAACGCCTATTGGTCCAAGGGGTATCGATGCAAAAAGTCCAATGAGAATGCCTTTAATTAAGTATTCGAGCCACATTTAAGGGAAAACGTTTTTAAATTTATTATTCTAATGCACGCAAAGGTAATAATTGAAAAGTATTTTTATACCCGTTTTTTGAATTTTCGGCCTGTTTTAAAACAATCACTTTTCTTGTATTACTTGTAATTCCTCACAAGCAGCTTAGGCTCAAGCATGTCGAGCATGGCATATCGAACTCCTTCTCGACCAAACCCTGAATTTTTTACACCGCCGTACGGCATATGGTCGACCCTAAACGTTGGAACATCGTTAATTATTACACCTCCCACCTTTAAGTGGTTAAAGGCGAAGTTCTGCTCGTCGAGGCTGTTGGTAAAAACTCCTGCTTGCAGGCCATACTCCGAATTGTTAATTAGCGAAATGGCCGAGGAAAATTCATCAAAGGTTTCAATACTTACAACTGGTCCAAACACTTCGAGGGCACAAACCTTCATTTGTGGCTTTGTATTGGTTAGTATGGTTGGCTCAACCATGTTCCCTGTTCTGTTCCCTCCCGAAAGTACTTTAGCTCCATCGGCAACAGCTTCGTTAATCCATTCCTCAACCCTTTCGGCATTTTGGGCATCAATCATTACCGAGAAATCGGTATTTATATCGAGTGGGTCGCCAACTTTAAGTTTTTTCGTAAGCGAAATAAATTCGCTTGTAAACATGTCGAAAACCGACTTGTGAACGAGTATGCGCTGTGTGTGAATGCAAACCTGTCCCGAGTATGCAAATGCGCCCACTACGCACTTGGCAGCAGCAAGCGAAATGTTTGCCGATTCCGAAACTGCCACACCTGCATTTCCCCCAAGTTCGAGCACAACTCTCTTTTTTCCTGCCTGTTCTTTCATTTTCCAACCTACTTGTGGCGAACCGGTAAATGTAAGTAATGCAAATCGTGGGTCGGTTACGAGTTGGTTGCCTGCAGTTCGATCCATTGGCAAAACAGAAAATGCACCTTCAGGCAATCCTGCTTTGTAAGCAATTCGCGCAAGCGAAAGTGCCGATAGGGGAGTGCTTCGAGCGGGCTTCAGAATTATTGGGCAACCAGCTGCAATGGCAGGAGCAACCTTATGGGCAACCAAGTTCATTGGAAAGTTAAAAGGGGCAATGCCGGCAACTATTCCTATTGGGAAATGTTTTACAATTCCCTCTTTCCCTTCGCCAGCCGGTGTCCAGTCGAGTTGTATGTATTCGGCAGGTAACCTTTTACATTCCTCGGCTGCAACGCGAAACGTTTGAATTGTTCTGTCAATTTCACCTGAAGCATACTTAAGCGGTTTTCCTGCTTCAAGGCAAAGAATTTTGGCTAGTTCTTCGCGTTCGGCTGTTAGTCCAGCCACAATTCCGAGTAAAATTTCTTGCTTTTTGTACGAGGGTATTTGAGCCATTTCGTCTTCAACAGCTTGTGCGGCAGCAATTGCCTCTTCGAGTTCCTTATTGCCAGCTAGCGAACACTTGGCAATTATTTGGCTATTTATTGGACTAACAACTTCGTATGTTGTAGCAAGTTCGCGGAACTCTCCGCCTATGCAGGCTGGGGTGGTGTTCATATCGTTAGTATTTACGACAAATTTAGAAAAACTTTACACCTTTGTAAACTGCATTGCTTTATTTCCTTTTACCTTTACTGCCTATTACCATAATTTATAGCATTATGAACAGTTCGAATTTTAAAAAACCGCTTCCATTTAGCCTCCTTCTATTTATTTCGCTTTTGTTTGGTTTTAGCGCAACCTCACAATCACTAGTGCTTTCCGATAGCGCCAAGGTAAGCATGCTTACTTGTTCGCCTGGCGACGAGCTATACTCGGTGTTTGGGCACAGCGCCATTCGGGTTTCCGACCCGGTTGCAAAGGTCGATATTGTGTTTAACTATGGAACGTTCGATTTTTCGGACCCAAATTTCTACTCAAATTTTGTAATGGGTAGGTTAAACTATATCCTCTCGGTGTCGTATTTTCAAAATTTTTATTTAGGCTATGCCGAGGAGAATCGTTGGATTTACGAACAGGAACTCAATATTACAGGATCCGAAAAGCAGTTTCTACTCGATTCGTTATTTGCTAATTACAAACCCGAAAACCGTTACTACCTGTACGATTTTTTCTACGATAACTGTGCTACCCGCATTCGTAATGTTTTTGTTGAGGGAATTCCAAGGACAATTGAGTTTAACTATAGCACTCTCGAATCCAATAAAAGTTTTAGGGAGCTGCTTATGCCTCTTTTAAAGCAGCAGCCTTGGGCACGTTTCGGAATTAATTTGGCGCTCGGCTTGCCATCCGACAGAATTGCAGAACCCTGGGACTACATGTTTTTACCAAACCACATGCTCACGGCTTTTCAAAATGCACATTTTAAGGGCGATAATTCAGTAAGCAAATTTGCAAAGGAGCCTGTTGTTTTGCTCGAAGGGAAACCCATTACGAACGAAGGGAGCCTAAACGAGCCTTTAATGGTTTTTTTAGTAATTCTTTTAGTTGCTTTAGCAATTTCCTATAGAAATTACAAAAACAAAAGTGTTTCGTACTGGTTCGACAGGATTCTGTTTGGCTCGGTAGGAGTGCTGGGAGTTGTCCTGGTTTTTCTATGGTTCTTTACCGACCATAAGGTTTTTGTGGTAAACTTCAATGTGTTATGGGCAAATCCGCTGTACTTACTTTTTATATTAATTCTATCGATACGACAACTTTCCAGTTGGACTAGGTGGTACAGCGCAATAAACTTGGCGCTGCTTGTGGTAACCCTTTTGGCTTGGCCATTAATTCCTCAGGCTTTACCTTGGGAAGTTTATCCTTTGGTTATAGCTCTTGCGGTTCGGTTTTGGATAATCTATTTAAATAACAATACTACGCTAAATTCTGCTTCACGCAAATCCCGATAACTATCGGGAGCAAAGGCGCAATGAATTGATTGTCAAATTAATATAAAACAAGATAATTACAGTAATTTGCGTTGATATTCAATTGTTTGCGATTAATTAATGAACTATTGTAAATAAAAGGAATTAGGGAAATTCTAAAAAAATAACCGCAAAGTACGCAAACAATAACTCTGCGCTCTTTGCGGTTAAAGACTAAGGGAGTCCTTTACTTCATATTCTTAAAAGCCTCAATCCCTTTATCGAGAAATGCTAAAAACTCATCGACGTTAGTATTAAAGTTGAAGGGTTCGGTTAAAACCTCTTCGTTATTGCCAAGTAGCACGTAGTAAGGCTGTCCGTTCATTTTAAAGCGAGAAATCTGAAAGTCCGAATTTCGCTTTCCAATTGTTGTTTTTTTCTTTCCATCAACTGCCGAAACGTACTGCTCGCTTTCGGGAAGTTCCGTGCGTTCGTCAACGTAAAGGGCTACAATTACAAACTCATTACGAAGTTTCTCGAGTACACGTGGGTCGCTCCAAACCTTCTGCTCCATAACCTTGCAGTTTGCGCATGCATGCCCAACAAAGTCGATAAAAAGCGGCTTGTTTTGCTTCTTTGCGCAAGTTAATGCCTGATTGTACTCGAAGTAACCTTCAAGCCCGTGTGGAAGATGTAGTATGTCGGCGTACTTTGGTGCTTCGCAAAGCGTACTTGGAATACTTGCCGCAGGTGCAGCATGGTTAACCTTTTCGAGGTCGAATTGCTGAGTGGTTTTCGACGGAAGAATGCCTGCCAACCCTTGAAGTTGAGCTCCAAAAAGTCCAGGAACCAAATAAATTGCAAAGGTTATCGAAGCAAGTGCAAGCATCATTCTGAAAAAGCCAACTGGCTTAGGATCGGAGTCGTGCTTAAACCTAATTTTACCAAGTAGGTACATTCCCATTAAAACGAAAATGGCAATCCAAATCGAAAGGAAAACATCGCGGGTTAAAATGTTTAGGTGGTATGCGCTGTCGACAGCCGAAAGGAATTTTAAGCTGAAGGCAAGAACAACAAATCCAAGAACAACTTTTACGGAGTTTAACCATCCGCCCGATTTTGGTAAATTCTTTAGTAACGATGGGAAAATGGCAAAAATGGTAAAGGGAATTGCAAAGGCAAGCGAAAATCCGAGCATTCCAATAATTGGTTTTGTTCCTAATCCTGCTGCTGCTTCTACTAAAATTGCTCCTACAATTGGGCCAACGCACGAAAGGCTTACAATAACAAGGGTAAGTGCCATAAAGAATGAGCCAATAAATCCTCCCTTTTCAGCCTTGCTGTCGGTTTTTGTCGATATGCTGCTGGGTAGCATAATTTCGAATAGGCCAAAGAACGAAGCGGCAAAAGCAAGGAAAAGCGAAAAGAATATCAGATTTGTTAGCCAGTGCGAAACTATATTGTTGGCAAAATCGGCGCCTAAGCTGGTAAGCGATACTAAAAGGCCAATCGATGTGTAAATGGCCACAATGCTAATTCCAAATACAAAGGCATTTACAATTGCATTAAACCTATTTTTTTGCTTGTTTAAAAAGAACGAAACAGTCATTGGAATCATGGGGAAAACGCAAGGAGTTAAAAGTCCCGCCAAGCCAGCAATAAAAGCAATAAAAAAGAATCCGAGGAGAGATGAGCCATCACTTGATTTGGCAGCAGGTTGTTGCTGTGCTTCAACCTTAATTTCTGCAATTGTAGTTTCGCCAACCGTTACGGCAAAATCTTTTTCCAGAAAAATGCACTTGTCTTCGTAACACGCCTGATACTCAATTTTTCCGCTAATATTTGTGCCTGTAACATTAGTTCCTAAGTTGACAAGTTGGACAAACTTAACGTTGTTTGCATAGTAGCTTACCTCAATGTTGAAAACATCGTCCATCACCTTTTTCAATTTACCAATCTCTTGTACTTCCTTTGTTTTGGTAAAATCGGTCGACTCGTTAAAAATGAAAACGGTTGGTAGTGGCCCACCTACAGGAAGAACGGTGGAGTATAAGTGCCAGTCCTTTTCAATTGTAGCGTTAAAAGTAATTTCGTACTGCTTGTCGCTTACTTGCTTCGAAGTTACCTGCCAGCTAACTGGATCTTCAATTTGCGCAAAGGATACCCCGCTAACCATTAGCATGTAAAACGAAATAAGGGCAAAAGTTTTTCTCATTTTCGTATTATTTAAAAGTTAAGTTGTTCGTTAGGAAATTGTAAACGTTTAAAGGCCTAAATGGTTCGGCCAAAAATACTAAATCCTTTTAGGTAAATGGTAAAGGGGTGGTAAAAAAAATCCCGCACTGAGGCGGGATTTAGGTTGGCGACTATTCTATCTCGGTATCGTCTTTGTCGAAAAATTTAAAGTCGAGAAAATTATACGACGACATGGCAACAACTTTTAAATTGCACTTATAGTGCCATGCCCATTTAAATCTCTTACTTATAAATCCTTTATGAATGTAGGCTGCAATGTAAGGGTGCACCTTTAGGATTAGTTTTTTAAAATCCTTTTCATTCACTAAAAATGCCAATTTATTTTCAATTTGCTCGTCGAAAATAAGTGTTGGACTTACTTCGCCACTTCCTTTGCAGGTTGGGCATTTCTCCATTGTTTCGATGTGCATTTCGGGGCGTACCCGCTGACGGGTAATTTGCATTAGCCCAAATTTGCTTAAGGGAAGAATGTTATGCTTCGACTTATCGCGCGCCATCAAGTCCTTCATCTTGTCGTAAACAAGTTGGCGGTTTTCGTTTGAGTGCATGTCGATAAAGTCGACAACAATAATTCCGCCCATATCCCTTAATCGAAGCTGACGAGCAATTTCGTCAATTGCTGCTAAATTAACTTCAAGGGCATTTGTTTCCTGGTCGGCAGCGGCTTTCGAGCGGTTTCCACTGTTAACATCGATAACGTGAAGGGCTTCGGTATGCTCAACAATAAGGTAAGCTCCGCTTTTAAACGAAACCGTTTTCCCAAACAGCGACTTAATCTGCTTGTCAATTCCAAAGTTCTCGAAAATGGGTACATTTCCCGAGAAAAGTTTTACAATCTTCTCCTTTTCAGGAGCAATGGTGTTAATGTACTCCTTAACGTCGTTGTAAATAATTTCGTCGTTTACGTAAATATTATTGAACGAAACATTTAGCATGTCGCGCAGAATTGCCGAAGTACGCTTAAGTTCACTAACAATAAGGCCAGGAACAGTCGATGCTTTAATTTTGTCGAAAGTGGCATCCCACTTTTTAATAAGGTTGCGCAGCTCGGCATCGAGTATGGCAACTTTTTTTCCTTCAGCAGCAGTACGAACAATTACCCCAAAATTTTTGGGCATAATGCTCTCCATTAATCTTTTTAAGCGTTTCTTTTCTTCAACCGAAGAGATTTTTTGGGAAATCGAAACCTTGTCGGAGAAAGGAAGGAGAACTATGTTTCGGCCAGCAATCGATATTTCGGCACTAAGCCTTGGCCCTTTTGTCGAAATTGGTTCCTTGGCAATTTGAACCAGAATGGTTTGCCCGGGAGTTAGTATGGAGCTAATTAGCCCATCTTTTTCAATTTCGGGTTCGAGCTTAATTTTCGAAATGGGGTGCGGCCGACCCTTTTTTGAAAGGGCAAGTTGAAGGTACTTGTTGAACGATTGAAACTGAGGCCCAAGGTCGAGGTAGTGAAGGAATGCATCCTTTTCGTAACCTACATCGACAAATGCCGCGTTGAGCCCCGGCATAATTTTTTTAACCTTACCAAGGTAGATGTCGCCAACCGAGAACTGTACGTTGCTTTTTTCCTTGTTAAGCTCCACTAACTGCTTGTTCTCAAGGAGTGCAATGGCAACTTCAGATGCTCGTACATCGATAATAAACTCGGTATTCACTTAACTAAAATTTAAGAGTTAACGGTAAGGTAGTATTAAACACACCAACCTAAAGAACTATGACGTTCCTTAGGTTGGCCGTAGGTGAGAGTATTACTGCAACAACGAGTATTACAGTGCTATTTCTTCTTTTTATGGCGATTCTTCCGCAAACGTTTTTTCCGTTTGTGGGTAGCCATTTTATGCCTTTTTCTTTTTTTTCCGCTTGGCATGACTTTAATTTTTTACAGGTAGGTAATTACTTCTTAACGTGCGATTTAACCTTTGTTACGAAGGTTTTTGCAGGTTTAAATGAAGGAATAAAGTGTTCTGGAATGATGATAGTGGTGTTTTTCGAAATATTACGAGCAGTTTTCTTTGCGCGTTTCTTTACGATAAAACTACCAAAACCTCTAAGGTACACATTCTTCTCTTTTACTAAAGAGTCCTTAACGGTTTCCATGAAGGCTTCAACAGTTCTTTGAACAGTTACCTTTTCAATTCCAGTGTTTTTGGAAATTTCGTTTATGATATCTGCCTTTGTCATTTTTAAAATACTTTAATTATCAATAAATTATGGTTAAATCATTAATTTCGGACTGCAAATATAACAGAATTATGTATAGAAATAAAATTCGATGCTATTATTTTGCAATAAATTTTTTTATTAAAAATTGATTTAATGGATTTTAAGAAATTGCTTCGTGGGTGGTACTCAGTTAACAAGCGCGATTTACCTTGGCGCGACATAACAAATCCCTATCATATTTGGGTGTCGGAGGTTATTTTGCAGCAAACCAGAGTTGCTCAAGGAATTGGGTATTACTATCGATTTTTAAATGAATTTCCAACAATTACCTCTTTGGCTTTGGCCAAAGAGGACAAGGTTTTAAAGGTTTGGCAAGGCCTTGGTTACTATACAAGGGCTCGTAACCTTCAAAAAGCAGCTGTTTGGCTTATGACCAATTCGAATGGCGAGTTGCCAAAAACCTACGATAGTTTACTCGAAATTCCAGGTATAGGTCCATATTCCGCTGGTGCAATTGCTTCGTTTGCTTTTGGACTGGCCGTTCCGGCAATCGATGGCAATGTGTACCGTATTGTGGCTCGAATTTTTGGTGTGTTTGCCTCTACTGCATCAGCGACTGGTAAGAAAGAGTTTAACGACATTGTTTACGAAGTAATGGATAAGGACAACCCTGCTCAGTTTAATCAGGCACTTCTCGACTTTGGAGCATTGCAATGTACCCCACGTAAACCAAATTGTGTGACGTGCCCATTTAATTCGGTTTGCTACGCTTATCGCAATAACACTATTGAAAGTTTGCCTGTAAAAGTTATGAAAGGAGCTGTGCGAAGCAGGTTTTTTGTTTACTTAATAGTTAAATATAAGGATTCAATACTAATGTCGAAAAGAACAGCTAAAGATATCTGGCATTCGCTTTACGAGTTTCCACTAATCGAGGTTGACGATCAAAAAAGCCTTGAATCATTTCAGAATTCAACTCTTTGGCGAAAAATATTTGGTAAATCGGGAGTCTATATAAATAAAGTATCACCTGTAATTACACATAAGTTAAGCCATCAAACACTTAATATTATGTTTGTTACGTTAACAGCGAGCAGACTTTCGCAGTGGGCGTTTCGAACATATAGCTTTGTTAGCACAAATAATGTTGGCGACTTTTCGGTTCCAGTAGTAATCGATAACTATTTGGCAGCCGAACCTTTAGGCGAGTACTTGTAAGTTTCTATTTATAGGGCTTTGCTTTGCTATAAACGAAGGTGGATATTAGCTTCGTTTTTTTACGTAAATTTGTATCTTTACAATCTTAACCTTAAAGCAAACTATTATGAGTGTAAATAAAGTTATTCTTATTGGGAATGTTGGGAAAGACCCAGAGGTTCGTCATTTAGAAGGCGGTGTTACTGTTGCCCGTTTTCCACTTGCTACCAACGAAACATACGTAGATAAAAACGGCCAAAGGCAAACCCAAACCGAATGGCATAATATTGTTGTTTGGCGAGGACAGGCCGAAACAGTAGAAAAATATGTTAAGTCGGGAAAACTACTTTACATCGAAGGTAAACTCCGTACCACTTCGTACGAAGAAAAGGAAACCGGAACCAAACGGTATTTTACTGAAATTCAGTGCTTGAACTTTCGTTTTCTGGGCCCAAGTACAACCGAAGGAGGCTCGTACAAGGAGCAAGGGGGTAGTAGCTCGGCACCAGCAACTCAAGACGCTGAGCCTCCAATGCCAGAGCCAACTGACGATTTACCATTTTAATTAATTGTATTATTAAAGCAAATAACCTTGGAGCCAAGCTCATTTAACGAAATAATTTCCACAATTTATTTTAGTGTTGTAGTATCACCTTTAACGATTGAGGTTGCAATAGGACTGATTGTTCTGGTAATTTTATTGTTTTTTTCGGCCATGATTTCTGGGTCGGAGGCCTCTTTTTTTTCGCTTACTCCTAACGATTTACGAAAAATTATTGACCGTAAGGATAAGCAGAGCCATTACATAATGAGGTTGTTAGATAAGCCAGAGAAACTCTTAGCATCGATTCTCATTACTAATAATTTAGTGAACGTAGGCATTATTATAATCGCCACGTTTATAACTACTTCTATTTTCGATTTTAGTCAAGTGCCCTTGTTGGGCTTTTTTGTTCAAGTTATAGTTATTACTGCATTACTGCTCTTGTTTGGAGAAATAATGCCAAAAATTTTAGCAACGGCAAAACCTTTGTCTTTTTCAAGGTTAGTTGTTATGCCGCTTTATGCTATCACAGTTCTTTTTTCTCCGTTATCGTTTTTGCTTGTGCGTTCAACAGCATCGGTTAGCCGAAGGCTTGCTCCGCGGCGTAGGTTGTCGATTGACGATTTAAGCCATGCGCTCGACATTACTTCGGGACATCAACCCGAGGAGAAAAAGATTCTGAAAGGTATTGCAACTTTTGGGCATACCGATGTAAAAGAGATTATGAAACCTCGTCTCGATGTAGTTTCGGTTGACCTGTCAACAAACTTTAATAAGTTAAAGGCTCTCGTTGTCGAGTCGGGCTACAGCCGAATTCCTGTGTACGACCAGTCTTTCGATGACGTTAAGGGTGTTTTATACGTAAAAGATCTTTTGCCGCATATCGATAAACACGACGAGTTTGAGTGGCAGACACTTATTCGAGAACCCTACTTTGTACCCGAAAGCAAAAAAATTAGCGGTTTGCTTTCCGAGTTTCAGTCGAGCCGTATACACATGGCCATAGTTGTCGACGAGTATGGAGGAACTTGCGGTATTGTTTCGCTCGAAGATATTTTGGAAGAAATAGTTGGCGAAATATCGGACGAGTCGGACGATGATGTTTCGCTCTACAATAAAATTGATGAAAACAACTACTTCTTCGAAGGAAAAATACTGCTTAACGACTTTTGCCGAATTATTGGCGTTAGCGATACCATTTTCGATGACGTAAGGGGCGACGCCGAAACTATTGCGGGGCTCATTCTCGAAATTAAAGGGTATATTCCTGCAAAAAACGATATAATAATTTATAAGCAGTTCAAATATATAATCGATTCGGTTGATAATAAAAGGATTAAACGAGTTAAGGTAACAATTACATAGCCCACTTTTTAAACTCAATTGCTGTGAACAATCTTTATAAAGTTTTATTATTTATAATTCTGCTGGGTATTACATGCTTTTTTTTGTTCTCATGTTCGAGCGATAGTGTACCTAAACCAAGGGGCTACTATAGAATTGGTTTTCCAGAAAAGGATTATCGGCAACTTAGCAACGATTTTCCTTACACTTTTAGCTATCCAGTTTATGCTTCAATTGAGCCCGATAAAAGTAGGCTTGCCGAGAAGTATTGGGTTAATGTATACTTTCCATCCTATAAGGCTCGAATTCACATTAGCTATAAGGAAGCTCAGGGTCGACTCGACTCGCTTGTTGAAGACACCTATAAGTTAACCTATAAGCATGCAGGCAAAGCCGATGCAATAAGTCAAACTGTATACTCGGATTCTGAAAACAGGGTTTATGGTCTCCTTTATCAAGTTAAGGGCAATGCCGCAAGTTCGTATCAGTTTTATGTTACCGACTCGGTAAAGCATTTCTTAAGGGGCGCACTTTATTTTTCGGTAACACCTAATAAAGATTCGCTTGCTCCTGCAGTCGACTTCTTTGGTGAAGATGTAATAAAGCTAATGGAAACGGTTAGGTGGAAAAACTAAAAATTCTATGGCGCTTGTTGAGTTAAATAGATACGATAGTTACACCATGGGTTTGTGGCGGGTTGAAGAAAACGAACAGCNNTTGGGGGTACTTATTTTCCAGGATTAGAAAGAATTACGCATTCGCGTAGGCGGCTGGAGTGGCTTTGCGCTCGAACACTTATAAAAGAATTTGGTTACGATAGTCTTGTAAAATATCATCCAACACGAAGACCTTTTTTGGCGAACTCTAAGGCTCACCTCTCGATAAGCCATTCGTACCCATTAGTTGCTGTAATTGTTAGCCCAAGTTTATATGTAGGCATCGATGTTGAGTCGTACTCTCGCCCTTTTTCGCATGTAGCCAATAAGTACCTGTCCGAAAAAGAAAAAAGGTGGGTCGATCCAGCCGACAATAAACGTCTTGCCCTCATTTGGAGCGCCAAAGAGGCGCTTTATAAACTACCTGGAATGGAAGGTTTAGGCGGTGTTGATATGAACCTGCAGCGTATTGATGTAATAAATGAAAGCGGAACGCTTGAAGCAACAATTAAACTTGGCGGGAATGTTCAGCATTTTGTGCTAAACTATAACTATCTTGGTTCTTTCAACGTGGTATGGGTGTGTTTCAATCCTAAATCAATTACATTTTAACATGGTTTACCCGCTGCTTTTAAGTGCAAAAGATAAAAATTGCCTATTTGCACTTCTTGTCGATCCCGATAAATATACTGCCAGTCAGGCCAAAGATATAGGGACTAGAGCCCAGCGTGCTGGTGTCGACCTTATTTTGTTAGGGGGTAGTTTACTTCGCAATAAAATTGACGAAACTGCAATTGCCATTAAAAGTAGTTGCACATTACCTTTGGTTCTGTTTCCCGGTAACTCGTTACAGTTTTGTTCAACTGCCGATGCAATTCTTTTGCTTTCGCTTATTTCTGGTCGAAATGCCGAATTTTTAATTGGAAATCATGTTCAGGTTGCCATGCAAATTAAGGCTAGCCAAATTGAGGTAATTCCAACGGGATATATGCTAATCGATGGTGGCATTTCAACTTCGGTTCAGTACATGAGCAACACAAATCCAATACCTGCAAATAAGACCGATATTGCAGTTGCTACTGCAGTTGCTGGGGAGCAATTAGGCTTGAAAACTATTTACCTCGAGGCTGGGAGTGGTGCTGTGAATCCCATTTCGTTTAGCACTATTGAGCAGGTTAGGGCGAATATAAATTTACCTATTATTATTGGTGGTGGACTAAGAACTCCTTCTCAGGTTCGAAATGCTAAAATGGCTGGAGCATCGATGGTTGTGGTTGGTAATGTTATTGAGGACGACCCCAATTTGCTCGAACAACTAGTTGGCTCTGTTAAGTAGGGATTTTTAAATTAAAGAAGGAGAGGTAAGCGCCTCTCCTTCTTTTCAATACAATAAATTACTTTATCTATTTCACTTCGTAAATTTCGCCGCTGTGAAGTAAATCGTCAACGCTCTTGATTTTTGCATTTTTTTGAATTTCAATAACTTGATCGCGAACATTGTCGTCGTAGGTCGAATGCTTTACCTTGCGAATAACGCCAAGAGCAACTGGAAGTTCTGGGTAGCTCATGTTAACAAGCATCATATGAACACCTGGATTCGATTCGTATGCATCGTGAACCATAATGTCGTCCATGGTGTAGCCGTTTTCGCCAATTGTAACCGCTTTAATACTTAAACCGTCGAGAACAAGTCCTTTATTCTTTTCTTTACCAAAAACCATTTTCTCTCCATGGCGAAGAACAACTACCCTGTCGTCGCGAAACTCACGGTCTACAATCGATGCGTGTGTGCGGTCGTTGTAAATAACACAGTTTTGTAGAATTTCAACAACCGATGTGCCATCATGCTTGGCTGCTTCAATAAGAATTTC
Source organism: Bacteroidales bacterium UBA2287 (assembly GCA_002345675.1). Taxonomy (GTDB): domain Bacteria; phylum Bacteroidota; class Bacteroidia; order Bacteroidales; family Tenuifilaceae; genus UBA2287. The sequence goes on from DDWL01000066.1 coordinate 103,001, forward strand.
GGAGGTTAATTTTACTTCAACATCTAAAGATCTGGCAAAGAATGTTCCCTGTGCACCAATAACTAATTCGCCTGGACGGAATGGATGCTCTACGGTTCCAAAGGGCGAAGTTTTTGTTACTGCACCAAGTTTCGAAGTTGGGCTGTACTGACCTTTTGTTAATCCGTAAATTTCGTTATTGAAAAGCATTATGTTAATGTCGATATTCCTGCGTATTGCATGAATAAAGTGGTTTCCCCCAATGGCAAGTGCATCGCCATCGCCAGTAATTTGCCAAACGCTAAGCTTTGGGTTTGCTACCTTTATGCCTGTGGCTAAAGCAGCGGCTCTTCCGTGAATTCCGTGAAAACCATAGGTGTTCATGTAGTATGGAAAGCGGCTTGAGCAACCAATGCCCGATACAAAAACGTAACGCTCGCGGCTATAGTCGAGAATTTCCGATATCTCGGGTAATGCCTTGTGTACCGAACTAAGCACTGCATGGTCGCCACAACCGGGGCACCAGCGTACTTCCTGATCGCTTTTAAAATCCTGTGGAGTGTAATTATATTTTCCCATGACTATTTGGCCTCCAAAATTTGATTGAATTTTTCTTTTAGTTCAACAACTGTAAATGGTAACCCTTGAACTTTATTGAATTGCAAGTAGTTAAACTCTTGAAAGTTCATTCGTAGGTAATTTACAAATTGTCCCATGTTGAGTTCGCATACAACTATTTTTTTGTAACGCTTAAAAATGTCGCGAACATTGCTAGGTAATGGACTTATGTAGTTGAAGTGGCAAAGGGAAACTTTTTTTCCTTCGTCAATCATTTCTTGAACGGCTGTGAGCAAATGCCCGTATGTTCCGCCCCATCCAATTACTAAAAGGTCGCCTTCATCGTTACCAACAACATCTTGCTTTGGAATGAACTCCTTAACCTTTTGCACTTTGGCTTCCCTAATGTCAACCATTTTTTGGTGATTCATTGGGTCGTGCGAAACAGTTCCTTTAATAAAGTCCTTTTCCAATCCGCCAACTCGATGCTCAAGGCCTTTTTTGCCAGGGAATGCCCATCGACGGTTTAGTCGTTTTGGATCGCGTTCGTAAGTGAGGTAGCCTTCAGTACCTTCTGGTACAATGGGTGCAACTATTTCAGGGAAATCTTTCATGCTGGGAATAAGCCATGGTTCGGTTCCGTTTGCTATGTAACCATCGGTAAGTAGCAAAACGGGAGTCATGTGCTCAAGAGCAATTTTTGAGGAAATAAAAGCGTAATCGAAGCAATTGCTTGGAGTACTTGCAGCAATTATAACCAAAGGGCATTCGCCATTGCGACCGTAAAGTGCTTGGTACAAGTCGCTTTGCTCAGTTTTTGTAGGTAACCCAGTCGATGGGCCACCTCGCTGAACGTTAACTATAACGAGTGGGAGTTCGGTCATAACAGCTAACCCAATTGCTTCCGATTTTAGCGAAAGACCAGGCCCCGATGTTGTTGTTACAGCAAAATTTCCTGCGTACGCAGCACCAATTGCAGTACAAATACCTGCAATCTCATCTTCAACCTGAAGGGTTTTAACTCCAAGATCCTTGCGTTTTGCCAATTCAATTAAAATTTCGGTTGCAGGAGTAATGGGGTAGGAGCCACAGAAAAGAGGAAGTTTTGCTTTCTCGGAGGCAGCAATAAAGCCCCAAGCAGTAGCAGTATTTCCGTTTATATTTCGGTATAACCCTTTTGGTGTGTTAGTTGCCGCTGGAATTTGGTAGGTATTGGCAATTGCCTGTATGTTCGATGCATAGTTAAAGCCATCGCGTAAAACCTTTTTGTTGGCTTCAACAACTCGTGGTTTCGACTTAAACTTTACTTCGAAAAAGTGGTCGGTGAAATTTAGGGGACGGTTAAACATGTAGTAAACCATGCCTAGGGCAAACATGTTTTTACTGCGAACAATACTCTTGTTATCGAGGTCGGTTTCCTTTAAACTTTCTTTTGTAAGGTTGGTAATTGGCGAAAATATTACCTTGTAGTCTTCAAGTTTGAGTTCAGCAATTGGATCGTCGGTTTTAAAACCTGCACGTTGAAGCCCTTTCTCGTTAAAGGTGTCGTCGTCAACAATTATTGTACCTCCAAGTTTAACCCATTTTGCATTTGCCTTAAGGGCTGCAGGGTTCATTGCTACCAAAACATCGCAGTAGTCGCCAGGGGTATTAACCTTTTTGTTCCCAATATGAACCTGAAATCCCGAAACACCACCAATTGTTCCTTGAGGAGCACGTATTTCGGAAGGGTAGTCGGGAAAGGTGTTTACACCATTGCCAAAAAGTGCCGATGCATCGGAGAAGAGAGTGCCGGTAAGCTGCATACCATCGCCGGAGTCTCCTGAAAACCGGACTACAACCTCGTCAAGTTCAATTACCTGCTTTTGTTTATCCATAGTTACCTTTGTTAGTTTTGTTATTTTACGGGTTACGTAAAAAATATAATGCATACAAAATAGCGCGCTACCCTATATGCATTATCACATGTGATCAAATAATTGTTTAATTTATTTTTTCGCTTTAATAGGGGCAAAATTAGCTTTTTTATATAAGGGAAAACTAATATTCGTCATTTTTTACAACATTTTTTTTAAGATATATTTTAGTGTTAAAACGTTTTCGGAAAGGGCAAGTTTGCTTTTAACTATTTTATTGTTGCCTTGTTTTAGCATACGATTAACTTTGCAGGAAAAAACATGGCACTTATTCGAAAACTAAGGGGCATTGAACCCAAAATTGGTGAAAACACATTTTTGGCCGAAACAGCTGTAATTATTGGCGACGTTGAAATGGGCAACGACTGTAGCATTTGGTACGGAGCCGTTCTTAGGGGCGACGTTAATTCCATAAGGATTGGTAACAGGGTTAACGTGCAAGATAATGCTGTAATCCACACTACCTACCAAAAATCGGTAAGCATTATCGAGGATGATGTTACCATTGCACATAATGCATGTATTCACGGCGCAACACTAAAAAAGGGATCGTTGGTTGGAATAGGAGCTGTGGTTCTCGACAACGCTGTTGTAGGCGAGGGGGCAATTATTGCTGCTAATTCGGTGGTGCTAAATAATACCATTGTTGAGGCAGGTTGCCTTTATGCGGGAAGTCCTGCTAAGTTCGTTAAAAAGGTCGACCCCGATAAAGCGCGAAATATGATCGAGCGCATTGCCCGTAGCTACTTAATGTACAGTGGGTGGTATAAAGAGGAGTAATTTTTTTCTTTTAATTATCAGATAATTTAATATTCCCAATGAAAGTATGTCTGCGAAAAGAAATGTTTGGTTCTTCAATTTCTTCCGCAAGTCTCCTTAATACATCAATTTTGTCACTCGCATAAAATTCTATCGAAGGTTCCGAAATTTGCTTTGGTTCGCCCATTTGCTCTAGTATTCGAACAGCTTGCTGGGCAACTGCAGGCGCAGGGTTTACAATAGTAACATGTTGAGGTAGAAGTTCCTTAAGTAGAGGAGTAAAAAAGGGGTAATGAGTGCAGCCAAGTACAATATGGTCAATCCCCTCAGCTAGCATTGGCGAAATAAACTTCATTAGCAATTCCTTTGCTTCGAGTGAGTTCGATTTGCCCTGCTCAACAAGTTCAACCAATCCCTCGCCAATTTGGTAGTTTACATTTATGCCTGTGGCATATTTGCTAGAGGTTTCGCGGTAAAGGCGGCCATTAAATGTACCTGCAGTGGCAAGTACGCCAATGGAGTTTGTTTTTGTGTTTAGCGCAGCAGGTTTTACGGCTGGCTCCATTCCCACAAAAGGTATTGAGTAGTTTTCCCTTAAATGGTCAATAGCTGCTGCTGTAGCTGTATTGCAGGCAACAACTATTAAATTACATCCTTTGGTTACTAAAAACTTGGTAATTTGTTCCGAGAGCCTAACTATTTCAACGTGGCTTTTCGAACCGTATGGGCAGTTGGCGTTGTCGGCAAAGTAAATAAACGACTGAGAAGGTAAAACCTTAACCAGTTCCGAAAGAACCGATAGTCCACCTACACCCGAGTCGAATATGCCAATCATTTTACAGCTTTATTTATAAGAAAACAGCTCAACTACCAATGGTAATTGAGCTGCTGAGTTTTAGTAGTTAACTATTTTTTAATGTTAAGTTCTTTTTTTACTAAAGGCATAACATCGGTGCTTGCATCCGAAAAATAGGCAACAGTACCAGTGCTAATGTCGAAAATGTAAATAAAGCCATTGGCTTTTCCTACTTTTTTAATGGCACCGTCGGCTTTTTCAATAATAGGTCTCATAACCTCGCCTTGCATGCGTTGAAAATCTTGTTGAGCAGTTTGCTGGAATTCCTGAATGCGTTGCTCTAATTCGCCAATTTCCTTTTCGCGCATTTCGCGAATTGCAGGTGTAAACGAATCTTTCTTTTGAATGTAGTTTTGAACTTTATTGTTGTACTCAACCTGTAATTGCTCAATTTGTTCGCTAAGGTCTGTGCCATAAGCCTTTAGTTTAGCTTCGGCGCTATCGCGCTCGGGCATAAGGCTAATAAGTTCTTGAACATTAATATGGCCAAATTTTTGAGCGAATGCACTTCCAGTTAAAACAATAAAGCCTACAACTAGTGTGATTTTTAAAAATGTTTTTGTCATGTTATTTGAAATTTAATTAGGTTTCGAATTAAAATAGGATGCAAAAATAAAAATATTTTAGTTGTATCCAAGTTTCTGAAGCACTTCGTCGCTCTTGTCGTAACGAGGGTTTGTGTATAGCATGTTTGACGAAGACGCCGAGTCGAAAATAATGGCATAGCCACCTTCGGTTGCAATTTCTTTAACGGTGTTGTAAACTTGGTCCTGAATTGGTTTAACAAGTTCTTCCCTTTTTTTAAAGAGCATTCCTTCGCGACCAAAGTATTTCATTTGAAGATCTTTAGCGCTTTTTTCCATTGCAATTATTTCGTCTTCTCGTTTAGTCTTCATCTCTTCGGTAAGAAGAACTTTTTCGGCTTCGAATGTTTTAAAAAGTTTGTCGATTTCGGCATACTTTTCCTCAACTTCCTTTTGGTATACTGCTGCTTGCTTGTCGAGTTGCTCTTGTGCCGAACGGTACGATGGTATTTTTTTAAGAATATAGTCGGTATCGACAAATGCAAACTTTTGGCTAAAGCTGGTTAGCGCAATAAGAAGGAATAGTGATATAAAAAGTAGTTTTTTCATAATTCAAAGTTTTTCAAGTTTATCCTTATTTTGTTTGACATTGCCTACATTTTCAACAACCTTGCCAAAGGAAAGATTGTATACCTTTAAAAAGCGTTAAAATGGCATTCCTATTTGGAAGTGAAACTGTCCCTTGTGCGCTTTCGCTAAACCAGGAACTGGGTCGAGACCATAACCCCAGTCAACACCAAGCATTCCAATCATTGGTAGGAAAAAGCGTGCTCCAACTCCAAGCGATCTGTGAATGTTGAATGGTTGAAAACTTTTTAGGTCGTACCAAGCATTGCCTGCTTCGGCAAAAACTAAAAGGTAAATTGCGGCTTGTGGCTGTAAACTTAAAGGATAACGCAATTCCATTGTGTACTTGTTGTATACGTTGGCCTGTTTAACGCCACTAAATGTAGTAGGAGTAAGCGATCCATTATTGTAGCCTCTAAGTCCAATTGTTTCGCGGCCATATAAGTTATACCCCGACATACCATCACCTCCTAGGTCGAAACCTTCAAATGGAGAATAGCCAATGGTTGGGTTGTAGTATCCAAGTAAACCAAACTGAAAGTTAGTATGAAGCACTAAATCCTTGTAAATTGCTTGGAACCATTGAATTTTCGACGACCATTTATGGTACTCAATCCAGTTGTATTTAACATCGTTAGTACTGTTAGTGTGGTCTTTCCCGTTAATTGAAGAGTATGGTGGTGTAAGTTGGAGCGAAATCATAAAATTCGATCCACTTCGTGGGTAAATGGGTTGGCTAATTGAGCTTCGAGCTAAGGTTAATTTAAAGCTAAAGTTATTTGAGTTTCCTGTTTTAACAAGAAAACCTTCCCAATCTTTTAGGTTATAGTTTTGAATTGCAACTTCGCTGTTAATTGTAAAATAATCGTCGGGCCATTTTAATCGTGTACCTAAACCTACACCTCCTCCGCTAACTTTCATATACTGTTCGCTCGATTGGTAAATCCATTTGCTTCTATCCTGAACAGTATGGTATAGCGATACAGAGAAGTTTGTGGGTTTTTTGCCCCCTAACCAAGGCTCAACAAAGGTTACGCTAAACGCCTTATACTGTTGTCCGTTGGTTTGTGCGCGCAAGCTAAGGGTTTGGCTGTCGCCTGTTGGAACTGGCCTCCAAGCTTTACGCTGAAATACTCGGCCAATAGCAAAGTTCGAAAAGCGAACTCCAAGTGTGCCTACAAACATGTTGCCACCCCATCCTCCCGATATTTCGAGCTGGTCGTTTGCCTTCTCTTCAACAATAAACTTAAGGTCAACAGTTCCGTCCGAAGGATTTGGGAGGGGTTTAACATCAAGTTTTTCGGGATCGAAGTGACCCATGTTGGCCATTTCCCTTATGGATCGGGTTATGTTTGTTTTGCTGAATAAATCGCCAGGCTTTGAGTAAAGTTCACGGCGAATTACATGTTCGTGAGTTTTGGTATTGCCAACAATAAAAATTTTATTTATTGTTGCTTGCTCTCCTTCATAAATTCGCATTTCAATATCAATAGAGTCGTTTTCGGCACGAATTTCGGTTGGCTCAAGTTGGAAGAAAAGGTAGCCGTCGTCCATGTAAATGGTTGAAATTGAGTTCTCGTCGATAAATAACCTTTTCTCGAGTAGCGTTTTATCGTAAACATCGCCTATGCTTATGCCAAGAATATCGTTTAATGCTTCGTCGGGAATTTTTGTGTTTCCAACCCAAGCAATATTGCGATAGTAATACTTTCGCCCTTCGCTAACCTTAATATTAATACCAATGCGTTTTTCGTTTACAACGTAAATAGAGTCGCTAAGTACTTTTGCATCGCGATAACCCTTCTCGTTATAGTATTCAATAAGTTTAGCCTTATCATCTTCAAAATCAGTTTCAATAAACTTCGACGATTTAAATATGTTCCAATCTCTACGCTTGGTGTTTTTAAGGGCTTTTCTTAGTTTTCTATCGGCAATTTCGGAGTTTCCTGTAAATGTAATTTCCTTTATTCGTACTTTATTCTTTTTGTCAATATCAAAGGTGAGTTTTACGCCATTTGATATCATGGTGTCGTTTTGCTGAATAATATCCACTTTAGTGTTTAGGTAGCTTTTGCTTCGGTAGTGCTTTTTTATTAGCCTTGTCGAATTCTCGAGAATATTTTCGGTTGCCTGGCTTCCTAACCTTAACGATATTAGCTCTTTAATTTCCTTTACTTCCGATTTTTTAACGCCTGTAATGTCGAGACCACTTATTCGGGGTAGTTCTTGAAGAAATATTTCAAGGTACACATCTTTTTCTTCAACTTTTGACGCGCTAATGTTAATATCGGAAAAGAGTCCCTGAGTCCATAATTTTTTTATAGCTCGTGTAATATCTTCGCCAGGAATGCTTATTGTGTCTCCAACGTTTAAACTACTTAGTGATATTATTACGTTGGGGTCGAGGAATTTAATGCCTGTAATATTTATTTCTTTTATGCAGAATTCTTCGGGATTACTGTACGAGAAGGTTGTTGTTTGTGCAAAAGGCGATAATACAAAGGAGAACAACAAGGTTGAAATTGAAATGAAGCGCTTAATCATGAGCTATTTTTTGGAAGTATGTAATTTTTAGAGAACGACTCAATTAACTATAAATTATACAAATAATTAATTGTGCTGTAATAATTAACGGGCAAATTTAGCGAAGGAGTTTGTTAGTAACAAGCTAAATTATATAAAAATTATTGCTGGTCACCAGTTTTCCCAAATCGACGCTCACGTTTTTGGTAGTCGATAATGGCTTTGTAAAGGTCCTCCTTTCCAAAATCGGGCCACAGCGTATTGGTAAAGTAAAGCTCGGTGTAGGCCGACTGCCAAAGCAGAAAGTTGCTAAGTCGGAATTCGCCACTTGTTCGAATTAGAAGTTCGGGTTCGGGCATTCCTGATGTGCTAAGGTAACTGTCGATGGTTGTTGGGTTTATATCGGTTGGTATAATTTTACCGCTTATTGCGTCTTGGGCAATTTTTTTTACAGCTTCGGTTATTTCCCATTTCGAACTGTAGCTTAACGCAACTACCATTGTTAGTCCAGTGAAATCTTTAGTCTTGTTTTCGAGGTCGAGAATTTTTGTTTGAACTGACTTTGGTAAACTGTTAATGTCGCCAATAATTTTTAATCGAATATTGTTGTTAATTAGCGTTTTTGTCTCACTTTCAATTGTTGAAACGAGAAGGGTCATTAACGCTTCAATTTCGAGTTTAGGTCTGTTCCAGTTCTCGGTGCTAAAGGCATAAAGAGTAATATACTTTATCCCAAGTTCGGCAGCTGCCTCAGTGGTAGCCCTTACTGCTTTTGCTCCATTCTGATGCCCGTAAACTCTTGGCATTCCTTTCTCCTTGGCCCAGCGTCCATTACCATCCATAATTACGGCAACGTGCGAAGGTATTCGTGTTTTGTCAATTTGGGTTAAAAGCGACATTTTATGCTTGTTATCGGTAAACTGGGCAAAGCCCTTTTTCGTTATAAATTCGGTACGAAAGCATTAACCCAGTAAAGGTAAACCAATCGTTATTGTGAACTGTTGACCTTGTTGCCGAAACATTGGAGTAATTGTCTATAAGGTCATTGGCAGTTTTGTGAAGCCGCAGTTCGAGAGCTAGCGAAAGCCTATTGCGAAACGAGTATTTGGCTCCAATTCCTAACGGAACGTGGGGAAAAATTTTGCCATCAACCGAAGCAGCCCCTATTCCTGCAATAACGTAAGGGCTAAAATTCATCGATGGTTTTATTTTTGTATTAAACGGAAGAAACCCAATTTCGGCAACGAACTCTCCCTCGTAGAGCATTTTAGCAAATGCAGTTTGGCTGCCTGGTAAATACGAATTCGTGTTGCTGATTGACGAGTTGAGCCCTGCCATTGAAGCGGAAACTCTAAGCGAGTAGTAATTAGAAGCGTTATGCCTTAGAAGTATGCCAAATGAAGGCTGAGCATTATCAAATGATAAAGAAGGATTTAAATCGCCAATGTAATTCGACGACCCAAACGAAATGCCAATATCATTTCGTTCCTGTGCCCAACTAGCACTGAGGAGTATTGCGAAAAGTAAGGTTGAGATAAACTTCATTTAATTAGAAGAAAAAGAATTTCTTTTTACGTGGAACACCAATGTTTCGTTTAACTTGATAGTTTAGTTTGAAGTTAGCCTTAATTACAAAGGTGTAAAAGAGGTCGTTGTGTTGAGAGTATATGCTTGTATAACCATCGATATAATCCGATAATGTATATTTTGCTCCAAGCTCAGCACCAACTGAAATACGAGGGTAAATGGCATACTTAACACCAATACCAACTGGAATTACCATTGTAAAGTGCTTATTGCCAATAAACCGATTGCTTCCAATTAAATTTTCCATAGCCGAAACGTAATAGTTTAATGCGCCAGCGCCAAGCGAAACGTAAGCACTCCATGGTCGTTTAAAGTGCCTAAGACCGCCACGAACCTGCATAATACTGTAAAAGTAATTTTCGTCGCTTTCGGGCAAAAAGTAGTATTCGGCTAAAACAGAAACTTCGTTTGTGTAGGTGAAAAATGCAAAATTCCTTCGTTCGTTGCGCGAACCTTTGTCGGTTTGGGCAAGAAAACCTGTTGAGTAGTATGCTTTAACCTGAAAAGGTTTCGATATGCGATAGCGAGCACCAACGATTATTCCTGGTCGCATCGAACTGATTTTTATATCCTTAAGCCCCATTAGGTTCGATGCATCGGCTGTTCCTCCAATGTCGCCAAAGTAATGAAGCCCAGATAATCCTCCGAAAACCTCAATTGGCGTTTTACGCCACACTTGCGACCAAGCGTAATTAACCGACGAAACGGTAAGTATTATAAGTAGGCTAAGCCATTTTAGCATGATTCGTATGCCTATATTAACAATATGTTTATTATACAAAAGTAAAAAAAGTAATGAATGTAAAGCGATAAAAAAATAAAATCATTCATTTTAGAAATATTATCAGAGGTTAAGTAGAATATAAACAATGTTTTAGGTGTTTATGCTTCTGCTGTCGATTCCCCACATTAATTTATTACGAAGTGTAGTATAGTATGTTTCGCCTTCGAGGCATACAACATTTATGCAAAAGTTTGCTTTTTCAACTGTAAGCATTGTTGGCGAAGGAATAACCACAGAACGTGAGTCGAGCGAAAAAAGTATTTGGTTACCACGAGTATTAACCTCAAGCCTTAACTTCGATTTTTCGGGGAAAACCAAAGGCCGTATAGTAAGGTTGTGAGGTGCTATTGGCGATATAATAAAGGTTTCGGAATTTGGACTAACAATTGGTCCTCCTACGCTTAACGAGTATGCCGTTGAACCCGTTGGTGTTGAGATGATTATCCCGTCGGACCAGTAGTTGCATACAAACTCTTCATCAATAAAAGCGTTTATGTTTATCATTGATGTGCCTCGCTTTTGAATGGTTAAATCGTTTAGGGCGTAAGGAAATTCGCTTAGCGGATTTCCTTCGAGTGTCGATTTAATTACTGTTCGTTTTTCGGTAGTAAACCTGCCACTTAGTAGTTGGTCAACAGCTGTTTTAATGCTGCTAATTGGAATGCGAGCTAAAAAACCAAGCCTTCCAAAGTTAATGCCTGCAATAGGAATCCCCGAGTCCTGAACAAATGAAATTGAGTCGAGCAAGGTGCCGTCGCCACCAATGCATAGCATAAGAGAGGCTTTGCATTTAATGTCGTTTGGATAACGAAAAGTCGATTCGACTTTAGGTTTAAAGCCTAGGTAGCTGCATAGAAATTCGTAGAAAGGAGCATAAATTGAGAGCTTTGCATTATAACCCTCAAACACCTTAATAAGATGTAAAATATCGTCGAAGTGTGCCTTTTCTATTGTATTTCCGTAAATGGCTACAATCATGTTATGGGTGTTTAGTTTTTTAAAAAAGGAGTGCCAAAGTGGAAAAAAATTCCATCCTCACCAAATTTGTTACGAGAGTATTCAATTCTGAAAATTACATCGTAGTATGCCAGAAAATTTATTCCAGCTCCAGTTCCTGTTAAGAATTGTCCTTCCATATGGTTTGCTGTAGGTGTTGATCCGTTTTTTATGGCGTACCCTGTGTCGGCAAAAATGCTTAAAAATATGGCTAAATGAGCCTTTTTAAATCGCCCCGGAGGAATAAATGGTAATTTAAATGCTTTTGTTGGGAGAACTTCGAATAGCAGCGCATTTTTGTTTTGCATAAATGCAGAGCTGTGCCCAGTATAGTACTCGTAACCTCGAATGTAGTTTTCGTAACCTAACGCTTCGCTTTGCGAGTAAGGTAAGCTGTTTTTGGAGTTTGCCTTCCCAATTAAGTCGAGTGCTAGGTAGGTTCGGTTAAAGAGACGAGTGTATTTTCTAACAGATGTTTCGATATGCCAGTACGAAAAATTATCGGATGGTAGAATTCCAATTCGGGCAAGCTGAAAATAGAAGTAGTAACCCGAAAGCGGAAAGAGTCTGAAGTTTCTTGTGTCGTATGCCATTTCGTATCTTACATGGCAAAGCGAAAGATGGTTGTTCCCATTGCCGAAGTAGTTTGGGTTAAGGCGAACAACTGAGTCGGATACATGTGAATTTATAAACCCTGCCGAAAAACTTTGCCACATGTAAAGTTTTGGCCTATAGGTATAAGAAATATCGAAATAAATAGTGCTTCTAACGCGACCTTCGGCAAGTTTATAGTAAGCGGGCTTGTTTTCGAACGAGTTAAAGGCAATTTCGTTATTTGTTGCGTAGTACGACCATAGGCTTAGTCCGTGTTTTTTTGCCTTATCAATATAAAGTGTTGAATACGAAAGGCCAATTTGGTTTCTGTATCCATAAATAAGACGAACCTTAAGCTGTTCCTTCATTCCCCTGAAATTATCAACTTTAACATAAGTGCCAATGTTAAGTTTATTAAATCTGGCATCCTTTAAAAAAACGCTAAGGTTGCGGTCGGAGTATTCGAGTATTGGGAACGGCCAAACGTACCAGCGCTCGTCAACTTCTATTTTCCATGTTACTGTACTGTCGGTTGTAGTTGGGGTTAGCGTTACAAAATTAAAAAGCGATGTGTTATATAGGTTTTGCCTACTTTTTGTGCTGTGGGCATCAATTTCGTCAACCCCAATTGTGTCGCCAATTGTAAAGGTTAGCTCCCTTTCAATAACTTTATTGCTTGTAATTTTATTTCCTTCAATTATAACAGATGAAACTACTTTCCCCGAAAATTCAGCAGCAATTAATTCTGTTGAAAAACTAAGGATTAGTAAAGTAAACAGAAATGAAACAGATTTTTCTTTTTGCTTATTAGGCTTAACTATTTCAACTCGTTTACTTTTGCCGTTCAATTTATTTAGAAGGCATTTTTTTAATTGGTAAATCAATGCCATTAAATGCTTAAGAATTTAAATAAGTTGTCGAGTCGTTCTTCAAGTAAGTCTTCCTGCTCGTCGTGCTTCATGTACGAACTTAGTATAGTGTAGCCATACCTCGAGAATGTTTGGTTTATTGAGGTTACGTCAATTACGTTTAGTTTTAAAGTCAGCTCTAGCTTCACCGAGTCGGGGTAGGAGGTAATAAACGAGCTTAAAATTTTGGCATCGTTGCCCTCAACTATTTGTGCCACCTGCGAAAGGGAGTAGTCGTTTCGGTTAATTTCGAGCACAATAATTCCGCCTGCGTTTTTAAGCGCCGAAATGTCGGCAAAGTAGTGTAGCAAATCGGTAATGGTAATTACCCCAAGGTAATTTTTTTGAAAATCGAGAATTGGAACCAGCGATAATTTAAGTGAAGAAGCAAGTTCGATTATTTCGAAAAGGTGCTGCCCTTCAATGCCATAGGGGCGAAAAAGCGATAGTTGATGATTTCCAAGTGGCTCCTCGGGAAGATTAAGGTCGTAAATATCGGTTTCCGATACAAGCCCAAGAAACTCCCTATCGTTAACTATGGGTAAATGGGTAACCTTAAATACTTCCATCCAGTTAAGAGCGGTAAGCCCCGTGTCGGAGGTCTTAAGCGCTGGGATAACTTCCGAAATCAATTCTTTTGCTATCATTTTGGTTGAATGGTTTTATTTTAAAAATTACCTTTGTGCAAAAATAACCTAAAAAGAGGAAGCGATGACCCGTTTAAGCGTAAATATAAACAAAATTGCAACTCTCCGAAATGCTCGAGGTGGAAATATTCCCAATGTTTTTAAAGCGGCAATGGACTGCGAGCGCTTTGGAGCGCAAGGTATAACCGTTCATCCACGTCCCGACGAGCGCCATATTCGCTACAGCGACGTGCACGAAATTCGCCCTTTTATAACCACTGAGTTCAACATTGAGGGTAATCCTACCGATTCGTTCATTAACTTAGTTTTAGAGGTTAAGCCTCATCAGGTTACGCTTGTCCCCGATGCTCACGATGCCATTACATCGAATGCAGGTTGGAATACAATTAAAAACAGCGATTACCTAAAAAATGTTGTGTCGATGTTTAGGGAAAAGGGAATTCGAACTTCAATTTTTGTCGACCCAATTGTCGAAATGGTTGAGTATGCTGCCAAAACGGGAACCGATAGGATTGAACTTTACACCGAACCCTATGCCGAAAATTATGCAATAAATAGGGATGCAGCTATAAACGACTACATCGCATCGGCCATAATTGCTCGCGATTTGGGCATGGAGGTGAATGCAGGCCACGACTTAAACCTTGAAAACCTGAATTTCTTTATCTCCAAAATTCCTTGGCTTGCCGAGGTTTCCATTGGCCATGCGCTAATTGCCGACGCCCTTTACTTAGGGCTCGAGAATACAATTCAAATGTACCTTCGTGAGCTAAAATTGAAGTAGTGAAACTCTACTTTACAGAACAAGGTGCTGGTTTCCCATTGATAATTCTTCATGGGTTGTATGGTTCGTCCGACAATTGGATTAGCATTGCAAAGGAATTAGCACCAAAGTTTAGGGTAATTCTTGTCGATTTACGAAACCATGGGCGAAGCCCATTTGCCAACGAGGTAACCTATGCGCTAATGGCGCAGGATGTGTTGGACTTAGTTGCCGAATTAAAACTCGAAAAGTTCTACTTAATTGGCCACTCAATGGGCGGCAAGGTTGCCATGAGGTTAACGAGCATGAGCCCAAATGCTGTTAAAAAATTAGTTGCTGTCGATATTTCACCCTTTGGGTACAAGTGCGGAAGCGAAAAAATTATAGGAGAACATTCAGCAATTATCGATGGACTAAAGTCGCTACCGTTGCATTTGGTTCAAACAAGACAAGAGGCCGACGATTTCTTAAGCACCTACGTGCCAAATGTTAGGGTGCGTCAGTTTCTTTTAAAGAATTTAAAACGAAGCCGAACGGGTTGCTACTTCTGGCAGCTAAATGTAAATGCTATTGCCGAAAATATTGAAAGCATTATGGATTTTGCTTTCGACCCAAATTCGAAAGTGAAAATCGAAACCCCAACGCTATTCGTAAAAGGCGAAAACTCCGACTACCTTTCAGCGCGTTGCGTTGAGCAATTGCCCTCGCAATTCAATAATTATAAAGTTGTTGAAGTGCCTAATGCAGGCCACTGGTTACATGCCGAGCAACCACAGCTGTTTGTTAAGTTGGTTTCCGGATTTTTTGCTGATTAGCAAACCCAACGCTTCGGTAAATTTTTATTTCACGCAGAGCCCGATAGCTATCGGGAGCAAAGACGCATTTACTTAATTACAAAACAATAACTAATACGTACAGTTGTTGTGCATAATCATAACAATCAGGCGAATAAAAATATCAACGCACTAATGTAAACCCTTAGGGGGTTAATCCATTGCCTTTTCAATATTTGCAGCTTCAATAATTGGCAAATTTCTGTACCTAAGCAATAGCTGCGCAACGGTAAGCACGTCCTTTTCGCAGTAGGTAACTATGCGCTCAAGGTTTTGCTCGTTGTAGTAAACATCGGCAACCTGACTGCCATCAATGTCGTCTTTTGGGGTTGGAATGTCGAAAATGTATGCCAAAAGGTTAAGCGAAGTATAGTGCTTGTAGTCGCCGAACTTCCATAATTCCAATGTGTCGAGAAATGAAACCTCCCAAGGTTTCATGCCTGCAGTTTGAAGGCATTTAGGCAAATTGACCCCATTTATTAGCATTCGGCGCGAAATGTATGGAAAATCGAATTCCTTTCCATTGTGGGCACATAGGTATGTTTGGCTTTTCGCTGTAAAGCGAGTGAGCATTGTTGCAAAATTGGTAAGTAGTTCCTTTTCGTCGTGGCCATAAAACGACTTTACCCTAAAGCCTAACCCTACTTCACGATGAATAACTATGCCAACCGAAATGCAAATAATTCTTCCGAATTCGGCATAAATTCCGGCTTTACCGTAAAGTTCCTCGGGCGTTTGGCTCTCCTTTGTAAGGCTTGATGCCTTTTTATCCCAAAACTCCTTTGCCTTTTCGGTTAGTTGGTTGTATTCCGGTTGTTGTGGAACGGTTTCAATATCGAGGAAAAGGATATTCTCTATTTTAATTTCGTTCTGCATAGTAGTGGGGCAGTTAGTTTTGCTATTGGCGATGCTTCTGTAGGTTTTTCTCAACTATTGATGAGAGAATGGTTATGGCAACCGAATTATTTCCTCCCTGAGGTACAATAATGTCGGCATAGCGTTTTGTTGGCTCAATAAACTGAAGGTGCATAGGTTTAACCGTTTTTTCGTAACGGTCGAGAACCTTAGCAACCGAACGTCCACGTTCAACAATATCGCGGGTAATTACACGGCTAAGGCGGTCGTCGGCATCGGCATCAACAAATATTTTTATATCCATTAGTTCCCTAAGCTCAGGATTTGTAAGAATAAGAATTCCCTCAACAATTATTACATGACGGGGAAGAATGGTGATGGTTTCTTTGGCCCGAGTACAGGTGAGATAGGAATAAATGGGCTGTTCAATGGATTCCCCTTTTTTTAATTGACCAACATGTTCGGTAAGTAGTTCAAATTCAATTGACGAAGGGTGGTCGAAGTTCATTTCGAGTCGTTCTTCGAGAGGTAGGTGCGAATTGTCTCGATAGTACGAGTCCTGCGGAATTACAACTACCTCGCCAACAGGAAGGCTGTCTAAAATTCGTTTTACAACGGTGGTTTTTCCCGAGCCGGTACCGCCGGCAATTCCAATTACTAGCATCAGTAATTTTATTTAAAAAGCGTTACTTTTGTGTTCTGTTTTTGCAGGTGCTAAGGTACAAATCTTTTTAAAAAGTAAGGCAGCACGTTTGAATACGAATCGATAATATAAATCATTTTTCATGTTATACCCATTAAAGTTTAAGCCAATTCTTAAGGAACGGCTTTGGGGGGGCTGCAGATTAGGAAGCCTTCTAGGAAAAAAGTATCCAAATACCGAGCAGCATTTTGGCGAAAGTTGGGATCTTTCGGCTGTTGAAAAAAGTGAATCGGTTGTGACCAACGGATTTCTTAAGGGCAATACCCTTGCCGAAATAGCCGAAATATACATGAGCGACCTGTTGGGGGAGTCGGTTTATGAAGCATATGGCGATAAGTTCCCTTTACTTATTAAGTTTATCGATTCGGCACAAGCGCTTTCGGTACAGGTACACCCTAACGATGAAATGGCTCAGGAGCAATCCGATTCGTTTGGAAAAAACGAAATGTGGTACGTTATGGAGGCAGAGCCCGATTCGGAAATTATTGTAGGTTTTACTAAGCCTGTAAATAGGTTAGAGTTTGCTTCGCACATAAAAAACGACACCGTTTCATCGGTGTTAAAGTCGTATAAAGTAGCAAAAGGCGATTTTTTTTATATTCCAGCAGGAACGATTCATGCAATTGGAAAGGGAGTTTTACTGCTAGAGGTACAGCAATCGTCCGACATTACTTACCGAATTTACGACTGGGGGCGAACCGATTCGAATGGCAACCCCCGCGAATTGCATCAGGAACTTGCCTTGCAGGCAATCGATTTTGAGTTGCAGGCCCAGGGTTTGCAGCGAATACCCGAGAACCTTAATGTAAAACAACGTTTAATCGAATGTCCATACTTTAATGTAAGTAGGTGGGTAGTTGACAAGGAGGTTAATTTCGATTTGTATGAGTCAGAAATAGATTCGTTTGTAATTATAATTTGCATCGAAGGCATTGGAACAATCGTAAGCGATGGCAATTCAACCGTTAGTATTAAAAAGGGCGAGTTAGTTCTAATTCCTGCCGAAATAGCTAATTTTACTTTAGTGCCAAAACGAGAGTCTGTTTTTATCGAAGTCAATATTCCAGAAAGGAAAGAGTAATTCATTTTTAATTAAGCTTTAGTTTTAACTAGTCAGCATGCCTTATTAGTGAAAAAAAAATACTAAATACTAAATGAATTAAATTGGAATTTGTAATTGGTAATGCGTAATATGTGTTACTTAACGCCATGCTTCTTTCGAATTATCTATTGTTGGTGTACAAAAAAAAGATATTTGTAAATTAATTTTGTTGAATATCATTTTTTTTCTATAATTTTATAATCGAAATTAGTTTTTGAACTTAATGCTTTTAGTCGTTGTTTTAAGAGCGTATTAATGTAAATTATCAAATAGACAAATAATGCAATCAATAATTCCAAGTGCACAAGGGCAGAGTACTGGGCTAAAATATATTGTGTTTAATGGATAATGTTTTATACTTTATAAAGTCAACTCTGTCCAGCGATTTGGCGTCAAGTGGTTTTCCTCTCATTTATAAGGGCGAAATGAACCACCAAATAATGCGTTCGTTTGCTTTTATGGCAAACCGTAAAATTGCCGAGAACAACATTCCTACAAATATTCGCAAAAAGGTATTTCATATAATGATTGAGTGCCTCCAAAATATTACCAAGCACTCCGACGATTACGATAAGGACGACAAGCAAATTGGAAATGGGCTTTTTGTTGTAGGCTATAATAAAGACTCTTTCTATGTAATGACGGGCAATCTCGTTAATAACGAGAAAATGAAAGCGCTCGAGGAACGTATAGTTCTACTTAATTCTTCCGATAAAAAGCAGCTAAAGCAACTCTTTCTGAAGCAAATGATGGATGGCTCTCTTAACGAAAAGGGTGGGGCAGGCTTGGGTTTAATTGACATTGCTCGCAAATCGGGTCGAAAGCTATTCTACCATTTTGCTCCTTACGATCACAGCAGGCATTTCTTTTTGCTTGTGGCATCAATTTCGCTAAAAGTCGATAAAGAGCCCGACGAAGAATAGCGTTTTCTAGTTTTTTTTCCTAAATATTATTGTTCTTTAAAATTAGGAACTATTTTTGTTATGCTCTTTTTGAAAATGAATTGTACCGGAAAATGTGATTTTATGAAAAAACTATTTTTTCTTTTCTGTTCCTTGGCTATTCCAGCAACGTTAATTTTTGCTCAAACAAAAAACGAGGAGTTAGATCGAAAGCGTATTGTTTCAAACAAAGTAAAGCAAATTACGCAATGGTCGCATCGTTATGCTCAAGATAAGCCAAACCCTAAAGGGTATAAGGCCTCCGAAACAAAGTACGACAAAAAGGGAAATCCTATTGAAATTATTAACTATAAGGCCAACGGGGACATTTCGTCGAAAGTGCTTTACAAGTACAACGATAAAAATCAGCGTATTGAGTATGTGCTTTACCAAAAGCTTAACCGTCCCGAAATTGAAATAGCTAACAAGCAAACCTATTTATACGACTCAAAAGGAAATAAATCGCTTGAAGTTCGCTTCGATGGACAAACCCAAAGTAGGGTAGTTTACGAGTATCACCCCGATAATAAACCTAAGGGCATTGTAACATACAGCGCTTCAAATAAAGTGCTCGAAAAGTGGGATTATGCGTACGAAGGGGGGTATCAGAATATTACAATTACCGACGGAGATAATAAGTTAACTTCGAGTATTAAACGAAAAAATGACGACAAGGGAAACTTGCTCGAGGAAATTCGTTTCGACTCGAAGGGTAAAGAACTTAAACGAATTGTTTCGGCATATGGCAGTAATGGATATTTAACCGAGGAAATTGAGTACTACACTGGTAACCTTGTAAAGAAGCAATACTTTAAATACAGTAATCAAGGAATTTTAATTGAGATTCTTCAAGAAAATCCCGATGGAACTAAGTTTACTCAGTCAACCTACAAGCACGATACTAAAGGCAATTTAATGGAAGAGCGATGGAGTGAAGGCGACCCCAATGAGTTTTCCCACAAGCAATCGAGTTACGATAAAAATGGGAACCCCCTCGAAGTCGACTCCTACTATGCGCCATATAAGTTTAGGGTTTTGTATAAATATTCATACGATTACTACTAATTCTTTTTGAATAGTTATAAAGGGGCAGGTTGCCCCTTTTTTTTGCCACTAAAAACCGAACATTGCTTTAAACTTAATTGTTTAATAATTAAAATGCAGAAATGATGAATGAACTAGAGAATTTTAGAACAGTAAACCCCTATAGCTTAAAGGGGAATCTTTTAAAAATGCTAAATTCAGAATGGATGCTTATTACAGCTGGTAAACCTGAGGCTTTTAATACCATGACTGCTTCGTGGGGTGGTTTTGGTGTACTTTGGCGTAAACCAGTTGCAACAATATATATTCGGCCACAGCGACATACCTATAGCTTTGTGGAGAATAGTCAAGTATTTACCCTGTCCTTTTTTGGCGACAACCATAGGGACGCACTGAATTTTTGTGGTTCCAAGTCGGGTCGCGACTTCGATAAGCCAAAGGAAACAGGATTAACCCCAGTTTTAACTCCAGCAAAAGGAATCGCATTTAACCAGGCTCGCTTAGTAATTGAATGTAAAAAGTTATATGCAGACGATATTGATCCTGCAAATTTTTTAAATAGTAGCATTGAGGATGAAGTATACCCTCAGCGCGATTTTCATAGGTTTTACATTGCCGAAATTTTAGATTGCTATGAACTTAGCCCTCGGTAAGTTTGATGTAGTAAAGCCCATAGTGATTTTTGATGGCAATTGCCAACTCTGCAACTTTTCGGTAAGCATTTTACGACAAGCCGATAAGGGTAACCGACTTACCTTTATTCCTTTTCAGCGATTATTTTTATACCCCGAGTTACCTGTTTTGCCCATAATTGAAAGCATTGCGCCTAATACAGTTGTTGTAATTTCAACCGTAGGAATCGTTCTGGTTAAATCAAATGCAATTATTTATGCCATTAAGGCATTGGGGGGATTTTTTCGAATTTTCGTGTTAGCAAAAGTAGTTCCCCGTTTTATAAGGGACTGGCTTTACGATTTAATTGCTCGAAATAGGTACTGGCTTTTTGGAAAGGCAAACTCTTGCACATTATAACCTAATGCGCCTTTTTGCTTTTGTTTAGCAAGAAGTATGCGATTTTTACTGTTCTATTTTTCAGAATCTTCGTCCCACGAGTATTCCCAGTCGTCGAAAGCTAAATCCCTTATTTCGTCAAGAGTTCTTCGCTCCTTTTTAGTTGGGCGACCCGTTCCCTGATCGCGAAATCCTTGAAATGCGAGAAAGCCAGCTTCGAGTTTTCGAAGTTCGTCTTCGGGAGTAGTATTTACAACGTACTCGGGTAAAAGTTTTGCGCCAATCCTGTTTTTTGGAAAAGCTAAAACAGTATACGAAAAGTTAATAGGGGGTTTTCGGACTAAAATACTGTCGCCTACTTTTACTTCTTTAGCAGGTTTAGCCTCCAAGCCATTTACTTTTACTCGCCCTTTTTTGCAAGCATCAATGGCAAGGCTTCGGGTTTTAAATACTCTAACGTTCCAAAGCCATTTATCAACTCGTTCTGCTTTTAGCTGTTCCATACGTTTCGTTGATTGTTACTTCTTGTTGTACAGGCTCATTGTTCGTTCCAAGCCAATGGCGCCAACACTTAGTATAATGTCTTTGGCTATTAGTAGCCGATCCGGAATTTGTTTTTGCTCATCCTCTGTCCATTCGCCTAACACATGGTCAACCTGGTGTCCTTTTGGGTAGTCGTTTCCAATGCCAAACCTTAGGCGAGCATAATCGGTTGTTTCGAGCAACTCGTTTATGCTTTTTAGTCCATTGTGCCCGCCATCATTTCCTTTTAGCCTAAGCCTAAGTGTGCCAAGAGGTAAGGCAATATCGTCGACAACCACAAGAAGATTTTCGATGGGTATTTTTTCGGTATTAAGCCAGTATAAAACAGCCTTGCCGCTTAAATTCATATATGTTGAGGGCTTTAGGAGAACGTATATTCGCCCTTTATGCTTTATTTCGGCAACAAAGCCGTACCGCTTGCTGCTAAAAACAGCATTGGACGCCTGAGCCAGCGCGTCCAATACGTTAAAACCTATATTATGACGAGTATTGGCGTATTCGGCGCCAATGTTCCCAAGTCCTGCAATCAGGTATTTCACGATTGCTTAGGGTTAATGGTTAAACTTATTTCTTTACAGCCTCAGCTGCTGCTTGAGCAGCACCACGAGCAGCCCTTGTCATTCTAACGCCAACAACAACAGTGCTCTTAGGATCGAGGATGGTTACGTTGGGGTAATTTAAATCGCCAACAAGTATACTTTGTCCAATTTCAAGTTTAGTTACGTCAATTTTAAGAGTGTCGGGAAGGTGCTTAGGTAAGGCCGAAACTTTAAGTTTGCGAAGTATAACGTTTAACTGACCACCAATTTTAACCCCTTCGGCAACTCCAGTTATTTCAACAGGAATAGCAATTGTAACGTTTTTGTCGTTGTGAACTTCAATAAAGTCGAGGTGTAATGGTTTGTCCGATACTGGGTGGTACTGAACTTCTTTTAGTGTGCAAGTGTACTTTTTCCCTTCAATGTTAAGGTTAACAAGGTAAACGCTAGGAGTGTAAAGTAAGTGGCGAAGGTCTGCCTCAATAATCGAAATCATTACGTTTTCTTTACCACCATAAATAATTGCAGGAATAATCGCTTTCCTTCTAATTTGTTTTGCGTACTTTTTTCCTGTTTCGGACTTTAGCGTACCGTTTAATTCAAATGTTTTCATTTTTTGAAATTATATTATTAATAATTGACGTTACTCAGGGCTGCCCCTCACTTTTGTCAGCCCCCCATCGCGCCATTACTTTTTGCCGAGGGGAATATTTAGGGGTGCAAATATATGAATATTTTTTAAGAACGGAAAACGATGCTATATAATAAACTTATTGCTAATCGATTCGAAATTATACACTTTGTGAATAACATCGGCAAAGAGATCGGCAACCGAAATCACTTTAATTTTACTGGTATCCTTGTCTGTTCGAAGAGGAATAGTGTCAGTTACAACAACTTCGGTAATTAGTGAATTAGCTATTCTGTCGTATGCAGGTCCCGAAAGAACTGGGTGGGTTGCAAAAGCACGAACGCTAAGGGCGCCATCATTCATCATCATATCGGCGGCAGTTGTTATGGTTCCTGCAGTGTCGATCATGTCGTCGAGAATGAGAATATTTTTTCCTTTAATATCGCCAATGGCTTTAATAAAGCCAACTTCATTAGCCTTTTCACGATTTTTATAGCAAATTATAAGCGAAGCATCGAGAAAGCGAGCGTATGCGTTAGCGCGCTTAGCGCCTCCCATGTCGGGTGCAGCAATTGCAATGTTTTCGAGATTTAGGCTTTTTATGTAGGGAACAAAAATCGACGAAGCGTACAAATGGTCAACGGGAACATCGAAGAACCCTTGAATTTGATCGGCATGCAGGTCCATGGTCATAATCCGGTCGACCTTAGCTGCGCTTAAAAGGTTTGCCACCAATTTTGCACCAATAGATACTCGAGGTTTGTCCTTTCGATCTTGCCGAGCCCAGCCAAAGTATGGAATAACAGCAACTACTTTGTATGCCGAGGCTCTGTGTGCCGCATCAATCATTAAAAGAAGTTCGAAAATATTGTCGGTTGGTGGAAACGTAGATTGAATAATAAATACTGTGGAACCCCGAACCGATTCGTCGAATGAAGGTTGAAACTCTCCGTCGCTAAAGCATGTTACGGTTGTTTTTCCCAGGGTGGTTCCAAAACTTGTTGCCATTTTTTCGGCTAGGTAGCGCGAGTTGCGGCCTGAAAAAAACTTGATGCAGTTTTTGTTGTTCATAGCTAAAAATTTGCCTGCAAATGTAGTTTAAAAAACGTGAAAGGCTAAGAACAAAAAAGAATAAACTTTTGATTTAGTAGAAAAAATAAATTGGCTACTCCAAGGTATCTCCAGTTCTATTTATTTCGTCGATATAGCTTAGAATCTCAGTCCTTCCAGTTCGGCTAACTGCCGAACATGTAAGCATTTTTGGCAGTACTTCCCACGTTTTAAGCATCTCTTTGCTAAACTTTGCCATGGTGCTGCTAAGGGCATTCGAACTTATTTTGTCGGTTTTTGTAAAAACTAAGCATAAGGGTACTTGGCTAGCACCAACCCAGTTAACAAATTCGATGTCGATTTCTTGTGGGTCTAAGCGGGAGTCGATTAGCACAAATAAACAGTGTAAGTTTTCGCGATTCGAAATGTATCTTTTAATCATTTCGGAGAAAGAGGCTCTATTGCTTCGCGATGTTTTTGCGTAACCATACCCAGGTAAATCGACTAAGTACCAGGTTTCGTTAATTACAAAGTGATTAATAAGCTGCGTTTTTCCTGGTGTTCCCGACACCTTTGCCAATGCTTTAATGCCTGTAAGCATGTTAATAAGCGACGACTTTCCAACATTTGACCGACCAATAAATGCGTATTCGGGCAACTTTGGGTTGGGGCATTGTTCAATTTTTGAACTGCTTGTAATAAATGTGGCAGAACGTATTACCATAGCATTGTTTCTTAGGGCAAACAGTAGGTTATGCTTGCTTGGGTTTGCAGTTGGCAAATTTACAACAAATGTATGGCTTAACGCTATTAAATATTTGCCTATTACATATTGGTGTGCAAATAGTGATGTGTGAGGTAACTGAGGCTTTTAGTAGAATTAGTTTGCTTTCATTTTTGCAGCATACTCTTCGGCTTTTGTTAAAACTTTTAAGAAGTTTAGCCCCCAGATTTTAGCAATATCGTCATCGGAGTAACCCCTTTTTAACAGTTCAACGGTAATGTTAGTCATTTCGCTTGCATCGATACAGCCGCTAATACCACCACCTCCGTCGAAATCGCTGCCAATTCCTACGTGATTAATTCCGGTAATTTTTACCATATGGTCAATATGGTCAACGGCATCGGAAACTGTAGCCAAAACGGGAGGGAATTTCTCGTCGAGTTCGTACCACGCATTTAATGCCTCTTGGCGTACTTCGGGTGGAAGGTTTTGGTAATTACGATACTTAACTCTAAGCACTTGTCGGGCGCTATCGCGAGTTGGGTAAGGTGTTGGTGTTTTAATGTAGTCGCTTAAAAGGCAAAGTTGAATTACGCCACCCGATTTTGCAATTGCTTTTATTAAAGTATCGCTAAGGTTGCGAGGTATGTCGCGCAGCGAACGAACATTGCTATGCGAAGCAAATACAGGCACTGCCGACGCTGCAATGCAGTCGGTAACTGCTTTGTCGGAAATATGACTAACATCGATTAGCATTCCAAGTCTGTTTAGTTCCTTAACAACCTCGAAGCCAAATTGGCTAAGGCCATTATGTATATAGCCTTCGGGGTCGGTTGACGAGTCGCAAATTTGGTTGTTTCGGGTATGGCAGAGAGTTAGGTAGCGAGCCCCATTATTGAAATACTTTTCAATTAGCGATAAGTTGTTGCCAATGGGGTAGCCATTTTCGACACCAATATATATGGCACGTTTATTCTCGCCTTTTATTTTGGCGGCATCCGAGGCTAAAAGAGCTATTTCCGATCGGTTTGAATGGCGACTAACCTCTTTGTGTACAGCATCGAAAATTTGTAAAGCGTAGGCGTTTGCATGTGTATACTTTTCGGGAGTTAATTCATCTTGGCTAATAAATACAGCAAAGAATGCCGCATCGAGTCCTCCTTGCTCCATTTTTTGGAGGTTTACCTTGCTGCTTTTAGCATTGCCGTTTCCCCCAAAGTCGAAACCTGGTCGAAGAAACGCCAATGGCGTATCGGTGTGCGTGTCGATAGTTACCATTTTACTGTGGAGTACCTTAGCCTTTTTAAGCAACTCTTCGTGCGATAATGGCCTGCTTTGTTTGCAGCCAAGAAGTGTGAAAACTAAAAGAGCAGTTATTGAAATTAATGCCTTCATTTAGAGTGTGGTTTAGAAAATGGGTTTTGAATTGACTAAACAATTCGATTTCGCTAATCAGTTTTAGTTTAATAATACTTGTAGAAGTAATGTGAAAATGAAAAAGCCCAATTGGTTAAATTGAGCTTTTAAAGGTGTAAAATAATAGGTGTGCTATTTCTTTTCTGCGGTTAGCGTAATGTTAAGGGCAACTTCGTCGTGAATAAACTTGTCTTTAAGGTCGGCAAAAATTGAAGGTGAACCATAATTTGCTTTCCAGTTTGTGCGGTTTATAACAAATTTTGGCGATTTAGCCCAAACGGATGATTCGCTAATTTTAATTTCGGCAGGAAACGTAACGCTGCGAGTAATTCCTCGGAGGGTTAAGTTGCCTTCAATGTTATGCGTAACCATTATGCCTTCAATGTCTTTGGCTTGGTCGAGGGTTGTTACTTTAGCAATTTCGAATTTTGCAGTTGGAAACGAGTCGGTTGCAAAAAAATCGGGCGACTTTAAATGCCCAACCAGCATTTGGTTGGTTTTTACATCTTCAATATCCTTAACCGTAAGGGCATTCATGTCAATAACTATTTGTCCTCCAATAATTTTATTGCTATTTAAATTAAGCGTTCCTTGCTGAATTGGAAATGTGCCATTGTGCGTTCCTCCAGGCTTTGAGCCAAGCCATTCAATTTGTGTTGAGCTAATATTTACGGCAAATTCAGTTCCTTCGGTTGATGTAATTGAAAGTTCATCACCAGTTCTCGCTTTTTCGCCTTTAGGTCCTTGCATACAGCTACTGAAAATTAGCATTGCTGCACCGAGTGTTAATAGAATTGATTTCGTTTTCATAGTTTAGACTGTTTAAATTTACACCAAATGATTAATTATTTTCATGCTAAGTTAAACAGTTGAAAATGAAAAAGGTTGAACAAAATTTTAAATTTTTGTTCAACCCTATATTTTAAAGTTGATAATAGCCTGCTTAGTTCCGTTTTTCCTCCGATTCGAAAGTGTAATCGGAAAGGTTAAATCGTTCCAGTATGGTTTTGTCGTTTATTTCTTTCGACAAGGAGGTAATTACCTCAATTGGCACCTGAAAAAGGTCGAGTATAAGCAGCCCGTCGAGTGCATTGTTGAATTTTGGATCGACATTAAAGCCAATTATTCGGCCGTTAAGTTTAATGTACTTTTTAAGTAGAACAGGCATGCGGAACTCGTCGGGTTCAATGTCCTGAATAAACTTGTCGAGTTTGCCAATGTCGTTGCAGTTTTCAAAAATAACCTCGGTATCGTCTTTGCTTACAGGAACTTTGAAATTATTTCGAGGCTGAATGTAGCGTGAAAATTCATTGTCGTAGTAATTCGCCTTCATAAAGTTTATTATAATTCCCTTTGAGTAGTTCGAGAAGTTGCTCGAAATGCTTACCGGACCAATAAGGTAACGGTACTCGGGGTTTTTAATTAGGAAGTAGAGAATTCCTTTCCAAAGTAAAAATAGGGGGAGAGGTTTTTTCTGGTACTCCTTAATAATAAACGAGCGGCCTAGTTCAATACTTTGCTCTAGAATGGGGTTAAACCCGTTGTCGATTTTAAAAAGGCTTTCGATATAAAAACCTTTTTTTCCATACCTATCTATAATTTCTTTCCCTTTTCCTGCTCGGTATGCGCCAACAATTGTTTTGGCTTCCTCGTCCCAAATAAAGAGCTGGTTGTAGTAAAGGTCGAACTCGTCGATATCGATTTTACGGTTTGTACCTTCGCCAACTTCACGAAACGTAATTTCGCGAAGGCGACCAAGTTCGGTCATAATGTTCGGTATTTCGACCGATGGGGCACAAATAACGCAAAAGTTTTTGCTTTTAAATAGAAGGTGTTTTTCAATAACGGTTTCAACCTCAGCATTAATAAGTTCGGGAGCAACTGGTCCAATAATTTCTTCGGCTTTTACTTCCGATTTTAAGCGGTAGTTGAAGAATTTTTTCACCTCAATCGACGAGCCAAGAGCGTAGGTTTTTAGGCGAATAAAACGACCATACCTAGCAACGTCGGTAAACTCGTTCTGTTCCTGAACAGTTATAGGATACCCAACTCGAACTTTAATGGTTTTGTTTTTCTTGTTAAGTAGCTCCGAAGGGAGTTTAGCTGTACGAAGCATAGGGTGAAGTAGCCCGAGTACGTGAAAAAGTTTACTGTTGGTTCCTTGAAAGTAAATGGGAACTACAGGTACGTTCGATTTTTTAATAAATTTAACTATTGAGTCGCTCCATTGCCTGTCGGCAACACCTGGTGCCTCGGTGTTGTAGTAAGTCGATACCTCTCCGGCAGGGAAAATGCCAAGCGGCTTGCCTTCTCTAAGATGGGCAATAGAGGTTTTTAGCCCTACTAAACTGCCCGATGTTTGATTCGAACCTTCGAATGGATCGACTGGGAAAATGTAGTCTTTCACAGGTTCTATTCGCCTTAATAGAAAATTAGCAAGAACCTTAAAGTCGGGTCTGGCTTCTAAAAGAATTTTCAGAAGAATAATCCCATCAATTCCTCCATAGGGATGGTTCGAAACAACGATAAAAGGACCCTCTTTGGGAATTCGTTTTATATCCTCGGGGTTAACTTCATACTTAATTTCAAGCTTTTTAAGAAGAGCATCGAGAAACTCTGGCCCTTCGCAATTAGCTACTTCGGTGTACATCCTATTTATTTTGCTAATCTTTAGTATGTACATAAGCAGCTTTGCTATGCTTTCACCCCCAATAGTGTTAAGCCCAGCTGCTTTTTTAAAATCCTTAGATTCAACTAGTTTCATTAAAAATAGTATGTGCTAATTTGTTTATATTTCCACCAAAACAAACCGCAATTTAGCTAATAAATGACATATTACAGCAAGTATGTATCCGATATTCACATCGGTTTTCCCTGAAAGCTATTTATTTGATTGAGATATAGTGTTTAACGAAAGGGCATTTTGTGAATTAAAATGTTTTGTTTTTTATACTCTTGATGAAAAGTGATAATCGCTTTTTTTTTACTTCAGTTTACATTAAATTTGCATGTGAAACTATGGTGATTAATAAATTTAAATCTGTTTTCAAACGAATTTAATTTTTAATTCAATTACTTATATTGCTAATAATCTATTCATTATAAACCACAAACAAATTCAACCTCAAATGAAAAAGACACTTTTATTAATTTGCTTGGCAGCAATTTCAGTTTCGGTATTTGCCGATCGTTATGTGGCGCGCCATGAGGACATAAAAACTTTTTTGGGAACAACAACTTACGTTGTACTCGAAAACAATCCCATGTCCGAATACAACATTAAAATACGCGAAGCCGTTGAGCGTTCGTGGAAAATTACTCCATACGCTTTTATTTCGGCAAAGGAATTCGATGAAATGCGCAACGATATTTCGAAGTCGTTTTTGGTATTACTTCAGGTTAAGTTCAGTAAGGATAAGTTGGAAGCAACTTACAATTTTCTTAGTGTTGTGCTGGGTGCTGGAGTTAAAAAGCACACCGATTTGCCCGACATTTGCTCAATACCATTAAGTTACTCTACAGTTCCAGAGGATAGCTATACTTACAAACTCGAAAGTTTAATTCGCTTTGCACAAAACCATATAAAAATGCTTAACGAGAACCCAAAACTTATTAAGGGGAACATTTTTAAGCACTATAATAAAAATGCCAAGTCGGTTAAGGCAAAGGAACTTTGGGTTCTCGAAAAAGACTTAGATAAAGGAGTTCGCAGTCTTACCGATTTGCGAAAGGCATATCCACATAATGTTAAAATTGTTACCGCCGACGATATCGAAAAAGCCATTGCTGAGCGAAACACAAATGTTGTGTTTTTGCATAAAGTAGGCCCCGAAGGTACTCGCCTTCAGGCTCGTTGCTATAAAATGCTTCTTGGTGCTGGCGACGATCTGTTTTACTATTTCGACTATCACACCATTAACCCTAAACTAAAGGATGATGGATTTAAAGCGAAGGATTTAAAGAAGTTAAAGTAATAGTTAGCATTACGTCTAATTTTTACTCCCAAACCTTTACGTAGAGGTTTGGGAGTTCTTTTTTATACTGCTTTTCCAAAAAATCACAAGCTTATGTTACCAAATTATGTTAGTTTTTTTATTGTAAAACCACTTTTTTGGTTTCTGAATAAACCTTGTTTGTTACTCGAATAAAGTATGTGCTTTTTGCTAAATTCGACAAATCGATTGTTTCGTTACTTGAAAACTGCTTTAGCAGGATTCCTGTTATGTCAAACACTTCTGCCAAACAATAGTCAATTGAAACTTTAACTATTCCCGAGGTAGGGTTAGGGTACAATGTTAACCTCTCAAGTGGAGTGTTAACATGAGCACTCGATATAGTACTGCCTTCAATTACAAAGTAAAGTTGGCTCGATCCAATTATGTCATTCCATTCCCCCGCTGAACCTAAATGGCCCGTACTTGCTGGCCAATTCTGAAGTCCAATGGCAGCATGGTTTTGTCCCGACCAGTTGTCGGGTTCGTTAGCCGTACCATTGCCTGTACCGCCCCAGTTAGTGTAGGCATTGCCAATGGTTTCACCATTGTTAGTGCCATTTGCACCTTGCCCCGACCAAAAATGTATGCCCTCGCCGTTGTTGTTTCCATCCCACAGCCATACACCTTCTGCTGCTTGATCGGTTGCACCAATCCAAACATACGCAATGTTGCCACCGTTAGCAATTTGTGTGTAATTGGGTTGTACTCCTGCGCCATTAATTATGGCATCGTAAATAGCATTCTGCTCATTTACATTGTTTATTTCAACTAAATGCCCGCCTCTTTCTACAGCACAAGCTGCTGATGCAACCCAATTTTTTTTCTCTTTTACAACCTCGTAGGTTTTCTCATTGTAGGTAAACGTGTAAATGTTTTCAGGATTAGCGCATTGCGAATACAACTTTGTTGTACAAATTGCAATATATGCAATAATAAATAATTGTTTCATAGGTAGTTGGTTTTTGGTTAGTTTAACTTAGGTGTTTGTTTTTATTGATGGATTTGTGGCATTTTTTGGGTTGTTAACTATTTGACCCCCTTAACAACATTTACCCTATGCTTTATTGACCCTTTTTTATACTTTTGTGCTTTTTGTAAGCATACTATTCCAACTAATCAATAATTGCTAAATATATAAGCTAATGGCCGACGAAAAGATTATTTTTTCAATGGTGGGGGTTACTAAAACTTTTCCACCCCACAAAAAAGTTCTGAATAACATTTACTTGTCCTTTTTCTATGGGGCAAAAATTGGTATCCTTGGTTTAAACGGATCGGGAAAATCGACCCTAATGAAAATTATTGCTGGAATTGAGAAGTCGTTCCAAGGCGAAGTTGTTTTTTCACCGGGTTACACTGTTGGGTATCTTGAGCAGGAGCCTCACCTCGACGATACAAAAACCGTAAGGCAAATTGTCGAAGAGGGTGCTCAAGAGGTTGTTGACTTGCTCCGTGAGTACGAAGAACTTAATGCTAAATTTGCTGAGCCCATGAGCGACGACCAGATGAATAAACTCATTGACCGTCAGGGCGAACTTACCGAAAAAATTGAGCACCTCGATGGCTGGAACCTCGACTCGAAGCTCGAGCGCGCCATGGACGCCCTTCGCTGTCCCGATTCTGATGCAATGGTTAATGTGCTTTCGGGTGGCGAACGCCGTAGGGTTGCCCTTTGTCGATTGCTTTTAAAGCAGCCCGATGTGCTACTGCTCGACGAGCCTACCAACCACCTCGATGCCGAGTCGGTACAATGGCTCGAAATGCATCTTCAAAAATACCCAGGAACTGTAATTGCAGTTACACACGACCGTTACTTTCTCGACAATGTTGCAGGTTGGATTCTTGAACTCGACAGGGGAGAGGGTATTCCATGGAAAGGGAATTACACCTCGTGGCTTGAGCAAAAGTCGAACCGCTTAGCCATGGAGGAGAAGCAAGAAAGCAAGCGTCGTAAAACCCTAGAGCGAGAACTTGAGTGGGTTCGTATGGCGCCCAAAGCCCGTCAGGCAAAAGGAAAGGCTCGCTTGTCGGCATACGACAAGTTGCTAAACGAAGATGTTAAACAGAAAGAGGATAAATTGGAAATTTTCATTCCCAACGGTCCTCGCCTTGGCGATTTGGTTATTGAAGCCAATTCGGTTGCTAAGGCTTATGGAGAAAAGTTGCTTTTCGAAGGCTTAGAGTTCAAACTACCACCAAACGGAATTGTTGGAATTATTGGACCCAACGGAGCCGGTAAAACAACTCTTTTTAGGTTGATTATGGGCATGGAACAGGCCGATAAGGGCGACTTTAAAGTTGGAGAGACTGTAAAAATTTCCTATGTCGATCAGCAGCACCGAGCAATTATGCCCGATAAAACCGTTTTCGAAGTAATTTCGGGTGGAGCCGACCATATAATGATAGGCGGCAAGCCTGTTAACGCACGTGCCTATGTAGGACGTTTCAATTTTTCGGGTGCCGACCAAGAGAAAATGTGCAATATGCTTTCGGGTGGCGAACGTAACAGGCTTCACTTAGCGCTTGCGCTTAAAGAGGAGGGTAACGTAATTCTTCTCGATGAGCCAACCAACGATATTGATATTAACACGCTTCGTGCACTCGAAGAGGGTCTCGATAACTTTGCCGGATGCGCCGTGGTAATTAGTCACGACCGTTGGTTCCTCGACCGTATTGCCACTCACATATTGGCATTCGAGGGCAACTCGCAGGTGTACTTCTTCGAAGGTGGATATACCGATTACGAAGAGAACCGTCGTAAGCGCCTTGGCGACGATGCTCCACATAGAATTAAGTACAGAAAATTGGTGGAATAATTCGAATGAAATTGAATGCAATAAAAGGGGTGGTCTAAAAAGTACTAGACGCCCTTTTTTTATTTGCTCACTTATTGGAGCAAAATTTCAAATGTTCGATTTTTAGGAACTTTAAAATACTTTTCAAGCAGTCCCATTATTTTATAGTAGAAAAGATTTAGGAAGTACTTTAGACAATGCAGCAATTCTCAGGATATTATTCCCAAGGGATTTCATTACTAAAGAATTCGAATAAATAATCATTGTTGTAGTTGATATCATTCTTTTTAAGTATCTCAAGATATTCTTCCTTAAATGATTTTTTACGATGGTGTACTTCCTGATTCATAATATATTTAACAGCATCGTTAAGTTGTGAACGGGAATGTGAAAATGCTCCATATCCCCTTTGCCACTCAAATTTAAAGTTTGAAAGTTTGTTTTTTTTAATCCAAGCATTGCTAGAGGTTTTTATATTCTCAACCAAATCGGGAATTAACTGATTAACGTTATAGCCGATAAAAATATGAATATGGTCGGACATGCAGCCAATGGCGAGCATCTTGTGCCCATTACCCTGAACAATGCCAGTGATGTACTTTTCTAAATCGGTTTTCCATGCTCTTTTTATTAAGGCCTCCTTGTTTTTTGGGGAGAAAACTAGGTGGCAATAAAATTTAGTGTAAGTATTTGCCATTCGATTTTGTGTTAGTTGTTTATTCAAATATACAAGGTCTTTTTAATCGTTATGTCTCGGTGCGCTGCACCTAAACGTAATTGTTCAATACGATAAAATTACAAATATTTCGGCGCTATGCGCCTTATATTTTATTTTGAATTTGATTCTGCATATTGCTAGAAACTAATTGCTTTTAAAAAACAAGAACGAAATAAGTTGATGGATACTAATGCATTGGCATAAACGCAAAGCAAGCCAATAAAAGCTGCAGCGCAGCGTAATTTATGTAGCTAATGAGAATAGCTAGCGATTAAAGCTGCAGAGCAGCGAAGTATTGTAATACGCAAAGTTCAATATGTTGAATCCATAAGTTAATGTATTCTTGATATGGGATTATTTAGATTCCAAGTGATATTAGTTTAGCTATCTGTTCACTCAAATTATTTCTATCTTTGCAACCGATTGATTAAAAAGTAAAAAAATGTCTCAAAACAAACCCACCATACCCAAAGGCACACGCGACTTTTCACCTGTTGAAATGTCGAGGCGAAACTTTATTTTCGATACCATAAAATCGGTTTTTAAAGCCTATGGCTACCAGCCAATCGAAACTCCAGCAATGGAAAACCTCACAACGCTTCTTGGGAAGTACGGTGAAGAGGGCGATAAACTGCTTTTTAAGGTTCTTAACTCAGGCGACTTTTTAAAGGGTGTAAACCCTAACGATGTTAATAGCGAAAATTTAAATTCGCTTTCGGTTAAAATGTGCGAAAAGGGTTTGCGATACGATCTTACCGTTCCCTTTGCCCGTTTTGTGGTTCAGTACCAAAACGAAATTACATTTCCCTTTAAACGGTACCAAATTCAACCCGTTTGGCGAGCCGACAGACCGCAAAAGGGCCGTTACCGCGAGTTTTACCAGTGCGATGTTGATGTAATTGGCTCCGATTCGCTTCTTAACGAAATTGAACTGGTTCTCATTATTAACGATGTGTTTGGTAAACTTGGAGTTAATTCAACCATAAAAATTAACAATCGTAAAATACTAAGTGGCATGGCCGAAGTTGTTGGTGAAAGCGAACGACTAATCGACATAACCGTTGCCATTGATAAAATTGACAAAATTGGACTCGACGCAGTTAATAAGGAACTGTCCGAAAAAGGTGTTTCGGCTAAGGCAATCGATATGCTTCAACCCATTATTACTTTAAGTGGAAGCAATACCGAAAAACTTCAGAAGCTGCGCAACGTTTTGGCCGCATCGGTTACAGGGATGAAGGGTATTGACGAAATGCAGCAAATTTTCGACTCACTTCAACCTCTTCAAGGTTTAAAGACAAAGGTTGAACTCGACCTGTCGCTTGCCCGTGGGTTGAACTACTACACCGGAGCAATTTTTGAGGTGAAAGCCAACGACATGGAAATGGGCAGCATTTGCGGAGGTGGTCGCTACGACGATTTAACCGGCATTTTTGGACTTAAAAATGTTTCGGGTGTGGGCGTTTCGTTTGGTGCCGACCGTATTTACGATGTAATGTTGCATTTAGGCGCATTTCCCGAGAGTTTACTCTCGTCGAGTCGCGTAATGTTTGCGAACTTTGGTAGCCGCGAGGCGGCTTTTTGCCTTCCCATTCTTCAGCAGCTAAGGAGTTCTGGAATTTCAGCGGAACTGTACCCCGATGCAGCCAAAATGAAGAAGCAATTCGACTATGCGAATAAAAAGAATATTGCCTTTGTTGTAATTGTTGGCGAAGCCGAAATGCAGGCAGGGATTGCGTCGGTTAAGGATATGGTTTCGGGAAATCAGGAAACCATAAAGATTGAAGAACTTGTTGAACACTTAAAGTAATTTTTATGAAGAAGCCATTGATAGGTATTTTGCTAGGTGCAATCGCTGGTGTTGTCGATGTAATTCCTATGATAATGATGAACTTAACTTGGGATGCAAACCTTTCGGCATTCTCAATGTGGGTTATTGTAGGCTTTCTAATTTCGGTAGTTGAAATAAAAGTTCTACCAATTTTTAAAGGGATTCTAATGGCTTTTCTTGTTCTATTCCCCTCAGCAATTCTTATTGGCTCGAAAGAACCCCAATCGCTTATTCCAATTTTTGCAATGACAACAATTTTAGGTGGATTGCTAGGCTTTATGGTTCACCGATTTACAAACAAAAAAATACAGAAATCTTAACTTTCCCCTACTATAATTATGACGAACACCCATTTCATATCGCCTGAGCCATTAACCTTTGAGTTGCTCGATAAAATGATTCACGGTTCTTTCCAGCTTAAACTTTCGGATGAAGCCGTTAAGCGAATTTCGCACTGCCGCGAGTACCTCGACAAAAAAATGGAGAACGAGGATAAGCCCATTTACGGCATAACAACCGGTTTTGGGTCGCTTTGTAATCGCACTATTTCTCGCAATGAGCTGTCGCAGCTTCAAAATAATCTTGTAATGTCGCATGCATGCAGCACCGGCGACGAGGTTGTTCCCGAAATTGTGAAGCTAATGCTTCTGCTTAAAGCGCATGCCTTATCGTTTGGTAATTCAGGGGTTCAAGTGTTAACTGTACAGCGAATTATCGACTTTTACAATAACGAAGTTTTGCCAATTGTTTACGATCGAGGTTCGCTTGGTGCTTCGGGCGATTTAGCACCTCTTTCAAACCTATTTCTACCATTAATTGGCATGGGCGAAGTTCGCTACAAGGGAGTTAAACGCAAGGCTGCCGATGTGTTAAAAGAATTTGGCTGGAAGCCAATTGAACTGAAATCGAAGGAAGGTTTGGCCCTGCTCAATGGTACTCAGTTTATGAGTGCGCATGGCGTTCTTGCAATGGTTCGAACATTTAGAGTAGTAAAAATGGCCGATGCCATTGGCGCACTATCGCTCGAGGCATTCGATGGCCGTATTGATCCTTTCCATAAAAATATTCAAGCCGTAAGGCCACACAAAGGTCAAATTGAAACAGCCGAAAACCTTCGTAGAATGCTTGAAGGAAGCGAACTAATTTCACGCCCCAAAAAGCATGTGCAGGATCCGTACTCGTTCCGCTGCATGCCTCAGGTTCATGGCGCATCGAAGGATGCCATTAATTACGTAGCCAGCGTGCTACTTACCGAAATTAATTCGGTTACCGACAATCCCACCATTTGGCCCGATGAGGACTTAATAATTTCAGGTGGTAATTTCCACGGACAGCCACTTGCCCTTTCGTTCGACTTTTTGGCTATTGCCCTCGCCGAACTTGGTAATATTTCGGAGCGAAGAGTTTCGCAGTTAATATACGGATTACGAGGATTGCCCGAGTTTTTGGTTGCCAATCCTGGGCTTAACTCAGGGCTTATGATACCACAGTATGCCGCAGCAGCAATGGTTAGTCAGAACAAGCAACTATGCACACCCGCTTCGGTCGACAGTATTGTTTCGTCGAATGGGCAAGAGGATCATGTGAGTATGGGCGCCAACGGAGCAACTAAGTTGCTAAGAGTGGTTGATAATGTTGAGCGAATATTTTCGGTTGAGCTACTAAACGCAGCACAGGCTGTTGAGTTTCGTCGTCCAGCAAAAACATCGCCATACCTCGAAAATCTTTTAAGTGATTACCGAAAAACGGTTCCTTTTATTCAGGAAGATGTGGTTATGTACGAAATGATGGATAAGTCGCTCTGTTTTGTGAAGGAGTGGAATTTTTAGAGAATTTATTTTTTCAAATAAAAGAGGAGTAGATTTTTTCTACTCCTCTTTTTTTGCTGAATTTCGAATTTGCTGAAGCAAATAGGTTTTAAACACAGCCTGCTAAGATATTTTGGCTGAGGCGCAACCTCGGACAAACTGTGAACTGGAGAAATATCATTTTTTGAAATCGAACAAAATGAGGAAATAAACGTAAAAAGCAGTATGTTTGTACCATGTTTGTACACACAAAAACGAAAAGCGATGTTAGTAATAAGCAGTAGAGAATTTAGGCAAAATCAAAAGAGTTATTTTGAAAAGGCCGATAAAGGAGAGCAAATCATTGTTCAGCGTGGCTCAAATAAAGCTTATGCCTTAACTCCTGTTAATGAAGATGATGTTTATTTTAACGCTGAAATGGTTAAGAAAATAAAACTCAGTGCAGAACAAGCAAGAAATGGTGAGGTGAAAAGTATTTCAAGTTCTGAAGAAATAAACGATTTACTGGGGATATGAGTTATATTCTTGATTTTACCAAAGTAGCCTTAGCTGACATAGAAAAACATAAAAAGGCTGGTGATAAAGCCGTGCTTAAAAAGATAGCTAAACTTCTTAACGAAATCAAAGAGAACCCCATTCAAGGAACAGGTCAGATAGAATTGCTAAAGTATGGACTTTCCGGAAAATATTCTCGTAGAATAAATCAAAAGCACCGACTTGTTTACACTATTCAAGAAGATATTGTAACCGTTCAAGTCTTAAGCCTTTGGAGACATTATGATGATAAGTAATCCGCTATACAGCAAACCCCACTGAGTTTACCCCGCCCGCTTGGGGTAAAGAATCCGCACAAGCGGATGAAAAAAGAGGAGTAGATTTTTCTACTCCTCTTTTTTTGCTGAATTTCGAATTTGCTGAAGCAAATAGGTTTTAAACTCGTGGTCGGCAAAGTAAAGCTTCATGACCTTTTCGACTGGTAAAACCTTTTTAAATTTTTGGTTAAACTCATCGAGTAAATCCGATTCGAGTTTATGAGAGTTTATGTATTGGTCTGCATATTTTTCAACTTCAACGGCAGTGAATTTGTCGAGATTGTCGCTGCACTGCTTCATTAGCACTTTGCGATCTTCAATAATTTTATTTTTACGTTTCCAGTAGTCGTTGTAAACTGGCCAAAATTTTTGAGCTTCCTCGGGGGTTAAGCTCAACTTCTCGGTAAAAAAAGCAATTTTCTGCGATTTTATTTGATCGTCGCGATCGCTCTCCCTGGTTTGAGCCTGTGATGTAGATTGCAAGGCAACTAAAGGGAAAAGTAAAAGCGCTGTATATAACAGTAGTCGATTTAGCATGCTTAATTGTTTGGTTGGTAAAGCGTTAGCGTGGCATTTGCTCCATTAAAGTAACATAGTCGATATTTTCCTCGAGAAGGTACTGGATAATTTGGTCGTTTTTATCCGGCTTAATGGAGTCGAGGTTTGCGCTCACTCCCGAAGCCTCAACAAGTTGACCTTCGTCGAAATCGGAAATTCGCTTCGACACAACTTCGATGTAGTCGTTTTTCGACAGTTCGCGTTGAGTAGGTGTTGTTTGGATATAGAAGTACCCAGCATAGGCTAAAACCACAAAAGCTGCAAACCCTGCTGCAAGAGCAAGTTGAGTTCGAACAGTTTGTACAAATATGGCAAATGGTTTTTGCTTTTGTGAGCTAACACACAAATCCTGTATACGGCCAGGTAGCGTATCGAAATATCCATCGGGTGCGCTAAAAGGGAGTTTTTTGTCCACTTTAAAATTTAACTCTTCGTTGTTTGTAAAATCCTTCATCTCTAATATAATCGTTACAAAAATATGATGGGAAAGCGGTTAAAAGGTTTAATCGCTTTCCATGTATTTCTCAATCTTTTTGACTGCATGGTGATATGAGGCCTTGAGTGCACCTACCGAGGTGCCCAGAATTTCCGACATATCTTCATACTTCATCTCTTCAAAGTACTTTAAGTTGAAAACCAGCTTCTGCTTATCGGGAAGCGTAAGAATGGCCTTTTGTAGCTTAATTTGAATTGCTTCTCCGTCGACATGTGCATCTGATTCTAGTGTGCGGCTCAGCTGCTGCTCAACATCGTCGAGGGGAACGAGAAACTTTGTCTTCTTCTTTTTAAGAAACGTTAGCGACTCGTTTGTGGCAATTCGGTAAAGCCAAGTAAAAAGCTGCGAATCTTCACGGAAGCCATCGAGGCCAGTCCAAACTTTAAGAAACGTATTTTGAATTACATCGTCGGCGTCGTCGTGGCTAATAACAATTTTACGAATGTGCCAGTAAATACGTTCCTGATACTTACGAACAATAAGGTTAAAAGCGTAGCTTCGGGTTTCGTTTGCACGAAACATGTCGAGCAGCTCCTTATCGCTCATGTTAGTCATTTAATTACTCAGTGTTCTACTATTTTTTACGAGAAATTACCTTTAGGGCAGCTTCAACAATATTTGAAGTGTCGACACCATATTTTGTGAGCAGTTCCTCGGGTTTACCGCTTTCGCCAAAGGTGTCGTTAACGGCAACCATTTCCATAGGAGTTGGGTTAAAACGTGCAAGAACCTGAGCTATGCTGTCGCCCAAACCACCGTTCATCATGTGCTCCTCGGCCGAAACAACGCAACGGGTTTTAGCTGCGGAACGCAGAATAGCCTCGTTGTCGAGAGGTTTAATGGTGTGAATGTTTATTACCTCGGCCGATATGCCCGATTTTTCAAGAATTTCGGCAGCTTCGAGGGCTTTCCAAACAAGGTGACCGGTTGCGAAAATCGAAACGTCTTTTCCTTCCTGAAGTAAAACAGCCTTACCTATTACAAATTCCTGATTGGCAGGGGTGAAGTTTGGCACTACTGGGCGGCCAAAGCGAAGGTAAACTGGACCAACATGTTTTGCCGAAGCAAGCGTTGCTGCTTTGGTTTGGTTGAAATCGCAAGGATTTATAACGGTCATGTTGGGTAGCATTTTCATCATTCCTAAATCTTCGAGCATTTGATGAGTTGCGCCATCTTCGCCAAGGGTAAGGCCTGCATGCGATGCAGCAATTTTTACGTTCTTGTTTGAGTATGCAAGGCTCTGGCGAATTTGGTCGTAAACCCTGCCTGTGGCAAACGATGCAAATGTGCCAGCGAAAGGAATTTTACCACCAATTGTAAGGCCAGCCGATACGCCAATCATGTTAGCCTCGGCAATTCCGGTTTGTATAAAACGCTCAGGGAAATCCTTTACGAACTTTTCCATTTTAAGCGAGCCAATTAGGTCGGCGCATAGGGCTACCACATTGGGATTAGTTTGTCCGAGTTCGTAGAGAGCTTCTCCAAATCCCGATCGGGTGTCTTTACTTCCAGAGTTTACGTACTTATTCATTGTTATATTGAGTTGACCTTTGGGTTCGACTTTAGTGTAAATTCTATTTAAATTCCCTTTAATCGCTGTGAGGCTTCCTTTTTAATTAAGCCTAAAATTACCAGCTCGGCAGTTGCATAGTTTGTAGCTAGCGGAATGTTTTGAGTATTGCATGTTTCAAGCAAATTGCGAATGTCGTCGTGGTGTTGTTGCACAACCACATGGTCGCGTAGAAATATTACAATGTCAATTTCGCCTTTGCGAATCATTTCAGTAATTTGAATGTACCCACCCGATTGTCCAGGGCTTAGGTGTTTGCATGAAATACCCTGCGATTCGATAAATTCGGCGGTACGACCTGTTGCTAAAAGGTTAATTCCGCGAAGCCAATCCTGGCGTTCCTTTAAAAACTTCACTAATTCGGCTTTCTTTGCGTCGTGCGCAATAACCACAATGTTTGTCATGGTGTATATTTATTAATGTATAAGTCGTTTTGTTTAGTAATCGCCAAGCGTTTCGGGAAGTTGAGCCATAGCTTTTTCGAATTCCTCTTTACCTGGCGCTTTTCCGTGCCACTTGTGGGTTCCAACCATAAAGTCGACACCCATTCCCATTTCAGTTTTCATAATAATTGCAACAGGTTTTCCTTTGCCTGTAGCGTTTTTGGCCTCGTTAAGGCCACGAATGGTGTCGGCCATGTCGTTGCCGTTCATTTCGAGAACATGCCAGCCAAACGATTCCCACTTTGCTCTTAGGTTTCCGAGCGAAATGATCTCGTCAACTGGACCGTCGATTTGTTGCCCGTTATAGTCGATTGTAATAATAAGATTGTCGATTTTTTTGGCGGCAGCAAATAGGGCGGCTTCCCAAATTTGACCCTCTTGTAGCTCGCCGTCGCCATGAAGTGTGAATACCAAGTGGCTGTCGCCATTAAGTTTTTTTGCCAGTGCAGCACCGCAAGCAACCGATAGGCCTTGGCCTAACGATCCCGAAGCAATGCGAATTCCTTCTAAATGCTCAGCGGTTGCAGGGTGACCCTGAAGCCTCGAGTTTATAAAGCGAAAAGTTGCCAGTTCCTTAATTGGAAAATAGCCACTACGGGCAAGTGCGCTGTACCAAACAGCCGAAAGGTGTCCGTTGGAAAGGAAGAACAGGTCTTCGGTTTTGCCATCCATTGTAAAGGCCTTTGGATTGTGGCGAAGCACGTCGAAGTAAAGTGCAGTAAAAAAGTCGGAGCAACCAAGCGCGGCACCGGGGTGACCGCTGGAGGGAGCGTAAACCATTCGAATAACGTCGCGCCTAACCTGAGCGGCAACTGTTTTAAGGTGTTCTATGTTAGCCATTTATATGTTTGTGAGTTTTATAAGCAAAAATAAGGGTCAAAGGTAACCATTTTTGTTGAAAAGTAACTGATGGGGAAGGGCAACTTTTTAGGGAGGGTTTAGCTTCTCTTGTTTCATTCTTAATAAGACCTATGAATTGTATGTGATTATAGATAATCGTTGATGATACTTTAATTAATTTTTTCATTCTTAATTTTTTTATTCATTGGCTATGTTAAGCATAGAATCAATATTTTATTACTTTAGACGTCTTAAACAATAAAATCCATAAGTATGTATCTGAAACCTACATTTAAAATGAGCAATGTTGCTCTATTGTTACTTGCAGTTGTAATTTATTCGTGTAGCAGCAACAAAAAGAAGTTAGATCAGAATGAACTCAAATCTATTTATTCGGAAAGCTTAGCAAAAGAAATAAGCTATGTTACCAGTGGGGAAATTCATTTTGATGATAAAATACAGGTAATGTTTAATAACCCTATTATACAGGAGAATGAGGTTGATAGTTCACCAAAAGATGTTTTCAATTTTTCTCCAAATATAAAGGGAAAAGCGGTATGGGTTAGTCGTACTGTTTTACAGTTTTTGCCTGATAAACCGTTTCCTACTCGATCAAACTTTGAAGGAACTCTAAATTTACAAAAACTATCCTCAAGATTTAAAGAGATTAATCTCGAAAATTTAGAATTCAAATTTTACGTGCTTGGACGTGATATAGCAAGTTTTAATGGGATTGTTGAACTTAAACGAAGAGACGATCCAAAAGTTTTAGTGTATAGAGGAACCCTTTCGTTTACTGAAAAAGCAGAACTTGAAACGGTTCAAAAGTCTTCGAGAGTAAAGTCTTCAAGTTCAGTTTCATTGTCGTGGAGTAAAGTTGATGACCGCAACTTTATTTTTACAAGTTCCGATATTGTTCGTGCAGACAATAATCAGGAGTTTACTTTTCAAATAGATAAAAAACAATTGGAACTTGAATCCGATTATTCTGAAAATTTTATAGTTACCCCTTTACAAAAGATGGTCCCATTGGATTTTAGAACCGACGAGGCAGGTCGAAGTCCAAGAATTAGGGTTAACTTTTCCGATGAACTTGATATTGAACAGAATATTGATGGCTTGTTTAGCGTAGTTCCTCAGGTTAAATTTGAAGTTAAAAAGTTAGGCAAATCCGCAATTCTTGATGGTGATTTTAAGTTTGGTGCAAAGTATCAAGTTATAGTTCAAAAGGGAGTTCGAAGTCGTTGGGGTACTAAAACTACTGATGAAACAACGAAGGATATTAAGTTTTCCGACATTGCACCCCAACTCGAGTTTGCTTCCGATGGAATTATATTACCAACATCGAATCAAAAGAAAGTTCAATTTTACACAACGAATCTTAAACGAGTTCACCTTGAGGTTAAAAAAGTTTACACAAATAAAATTGGAACATTTATACAGTCGGCTCAATTAAAAAGTACTAAAACTCGTAATACAACTTTTAACGATAGCTATGCAAGCGCAGTAGGAGTGATTGTTAAAAGTCAGACGATTGAATTAGGAAGCAAGCAGAACGAGTGGTTACTTAACGAGTTTGATTTATCGGAGTTGTTTAGTAAGTACGATGATGGGCTATTTTTAATGCGTATAA
This sequence comes from Bacteroidales bacterium UBA2287, assembly GCA_002345675.1. Taxonomy (GTDB): domain Bacteria; phylum Bacteroidota; class Bacteroidia; order Bacteroidales; family Tenuifilaceae; genus UBA2287. Next base: position 145,913 of record DDWL01000066.1, read on the forward strand.
ATTTTACCCCCGAAGATGTAAGTTTGCCAGTTACAGGCAATGTTTTGGATTACATATACGAAAAGGGGCAGGTTTATAAACCTCTCTTTTTAAGTAACCTTGGCTTAACAGTAAAAAGTTCCGACTCAAGCATTAAGGTGTTTGTAACCGATATAGTTACAGGAAACCCTCGCTCGTCTGTTAAAGTGTCTTTACTCGATTACGATGGCGATGTTCGCCGAACTGCCAATACAGACAATCAGGGCGTTGCTTCGTTTGGGTCGAATTATTTCTATTATGTGATAGCTGAAGAAGGAAAACAGGTTACTGTGCTTAATCAAAACGAAATGAAATGGAGTAATTCTGGCTTCGACGTAGGTGGTGTTAGAGGCGAAAGAAACGATACTCGGGCTTACATTTATACAGAAAGAGGCGTTTATCGTCCTGGCGATTCAATACATTTAAGTGTAATGGTAAAAAATGCTGATAATACATACCCGTTAAATCATCCAGTTTCAATAAATGTGAACGACCCACAGTACAACACAATATATTCTCAAACTTTAGTTTCGGGAACCGATGGTTTTTACACCTTTAAGTTTAATACCGAAGAAAATGCACCAACTGGGAATTATAATGTAAATATAAATACAGGGGGATCATGGTTTAATAAAAATATAAAAATTGAAACTGTTGTTGCAGAGCAACTTAAAGTGTTGGTTAAGCCATTGAAAAAAGAAATTATTTGGACAGATAAAAGTGTTGAATTTGAACTAAATGCAAATTATTTGTTTGGAGCACCTGCAGCAAACCTAAAGGCAGAGGTGAGTGCCGAAGTTCATCCAATACAAATGACTTTCCCAAAATATTCTGAGTTCTTTTTTAGTAGAGCCGACGTCGATTTTAAGCCCTTTACTCAAAGCGTAGTAAAAATTGATTTGAATGCAGAGGGGAAATTCACTGGAAATTGGATAATTCCATCGTTGGGAAATGTGCCTTCGGCTCTTAAAGTAAAAATAATTGGAAAAGTAATTGAAAAAGGAGGCCAAACAAATGAAGGATGGAATGTCGTAAATATGCACGTTTACCCTAATTATGTTGGGATTAAAGATCCTAGTGGTTATGGCTACTTTAAAACAGGAGAAGAAGCGAAGTTTCCAATTGTTCTTATTGATGCTAATGGTAATAAAGTTTCTGGGAAACAAGTTAAGTATCGTATTTATCGAAACGATAAGTGGTGGTGGTATCAGTATAATAATCGGCGAAATTTTCAGCTTAAATACAAAGAAGATAGCCAAACATACCTAGAAGTTGAGGGTAATGCTAGTTTAAGCGAAGGGGTAAGTTTTATATCATTTAACCCCGCAGAAAATGGGGAGTATTTAATTGAAGTAATTGATGGCGGGAATGGACATAGTGCTTCGATGTTTTTTAGTGCATATCAGTATGGTAGTGCTCCTGGTGGCGATTTAAATGAGGGAACACTTGCGCTTATGTCCGATAAATCTGTATATAATTCATCGGAAACGGCCAAGATAAAACTACCAAATCCAAAACATGGTAGTATTTTAGTTACTATTGAAAAGGGACATGAAATGCTCAATTGGTTTTGGGTCGATCCAAGCAAGAGTAGCGAAAATGAGTTAATTATCGATATTCCGCTTAAAAAGAGTATGCTACCAAATGCCTACGTAACAGTGTCGGTAATTCAACCACACAACCAAACTATTAACGATAGGCCAATTCGAATGTTTGGCATTTTGCCTTTAATGATTGAAGACGCTGATACAAAAATTAATTTCAATATTGAAACCTTAGATAACCTTGTGCCTAACCAAAATTTTGAAGTAAAAATTAGTACCCAAAGCAAAAAACGAGTGCAGTTTACTATTGCTGTAGTAGATGAAGGTTTGCTAAGTTTAACTCAATTTCAAACGCCTCGCCCTTGGAACGAGTTTTATAAAAAAATTGGTTTGTTTGTTAATACATACGATGTTTTCTCTCACGTAATTAGTGCGAATAAAGGAGACGTTTTTCAAACATTCTCAATTGGGGGCTCTGACGACATGGATTACAGAGAATCTCAGCTCGATCCAATCGATGGGAAAAAGCGATTTAAGCCAGTGAGCATGTTTAAAGGGCCACTGTTTACCGATGAAAGAGGAAATGCTACTGTTAAGTTTCAGATGCCAAACTACAATGGCGCTGTTCGAGTTATGGTAGTAGGTACCGATAAGGGTAGTTATGGGAATGCCGAAAAAACAGTTCCTGTTCGCTCCGATATTATAATGCAACCAAGTATTCCGAGGGTGCTAAACCCAGGCGATGAATTTATTATTCCAATAGCCTTGTTTAAAATCAACCCAAAGGTTAAAGTTTCTCAATTTACGATTGCAACAGAGGGCTCATTAGAAATTATTGGAAAGTCGAATGCAACTGTCGATTTTAGTCAAAAAAGCGAGGGCGATATTAGTTTTAAAGTTAGGGTTAAGGAAGCCGTAGGCCAAGCAAAAATTATTATTAAAGGCGTTTCGGGCGATATACAAGTTCAAAGTGAAACCGATATAAAAGTTATCCCTACATCTTTACGCATTTACGATAAAGCAACCGAGAAATTGGAAAAGGGTAAAACTATTAGCATGAATGTCCCTGCAATAGGTCTTAACGGCACTAATAATGCAACACTTGATATAAATCTTTTTCCAAACATGGATTTCGATCATCGTTTAAAGTGGCTAATTTCATACCCATATGGGTGCGTTGAGCAAACCACTTCAGCAGTTTTTCCTCAGTTAATGCTTAAGCGAATGGGGTATTTTAGAGATGATGAAGCAAAAGAAATTGATAGAAATATTAATGAAGGAATTTTAAGACTTCAACAATTTATGGTAAATGGGGGCGGTTTTGCCTATTGGCCCGGAAACACCGAAGCCTCTGAATGGGGTACAAATTATGCTTCGCATTTTCTTGTTGAGGCAAAAAAATTAGGTTATTCTATTCCCGATTTCTTATATAACAATGCAGTAAATGGGTTGAAGAACGCATCGCGTCAGAATTTGGGGTACTTAACAACTCGCGTTAATCGAACCTTTATTCTTTCATTGGCAGGTCAGCAACCATTGGCTGAAATGAACTTGCTTATGGAGAATGAATTATCTAATATGAGTATTGCTGAGAAGTGGATGCTAGCAGCAGCATACCATCTAGCAGGAGCCGAAAATGTGCGAGATCAAATTTTATCGAATGTCGGAACATCTACAAAAGTATACGATCCTTTCTCGTACGATTTTAGTTCGAAAGAAAGAGATAATGCTATAGTGCTTTACTGTGCAACAATAATTGGTGAAAAGGAAAAAGCAGAACTTGCAGCAAAAAATATTTCAGCAGCTTTATCGAGTCGAGAGTATTTTAGTACGCAAACTTCAGCCTATATGCTTTTAGCCTTGGGTAAGTACTTTGAAACTATTGGAGTGTCGGCGGCAAAGGGGCAAATAGTAAATGGTACGGTTACTTTAGCAAATGGAAATAAGATTGAATTTAACCAGAATGGGAGAGTCACTATTCCAATAAAAGATAATTTTAATAGTAATATTCAAATTTCGCTTTCTAGCAATTCAAATGTTGACCAGGTATATGCAACCCTGTCGTGGAATGGTGTTCCTCTTAAAGATCAGAGCGTGGCCTTACAGAAAAACCTTAGTTTAAAAGTTTCTTGGCTCGACGAAAGTGGGAATTCAATAAATCCTCAAAATCTTAAGCAGGGAGCAACTTTCTTTGGGAAGTTTAGTGTTAAAAATACCAGTCAATTAAGCAACGTTTCTGAACTTGCACTTGTACAGGTTATACCTTCGGGTTGGCAAGTAGAGAATACTCGAATAAATAGCACATTACTACCCGATTGGGCTCGTAGTTGGAATTTAAATAAAGAAAAATACTTGGATATTCGGGACGATCGTATAATGTGGTTTTTTAATCTCACTAGAGATGAAACCCTCGATTTTGTTGTAAAACTTAATTGTGTTTCTGCAGGCGAGTTTTGGCTGCCAGGCACTTTGCTCGAAGCCATGTACAACAACGACTATAAAGCTACCACTGAGGGCAAAAAGGTTTATGTGGAAGCATTTAATTAGGTTAACTAAGCTACAATGGACAGCATTATTCTTGCTGTCCATTGTAATTATTTACTTTGCAGTACCTCCCAAAAGCCCTTTGTTTGAGCAAAATTACAGCACTATTGTTTTGTCGGATAACGGTAGTTTGTTAAATGCTTTTACTAATAGCAATGAGCAATGGCACTTTGCTCCCGACACGGCAGAATTGCCTGATAAACTAAAAATTGCTGCAATTACTTATGAGGATGAAGGCTTTTACAGTCACATTGGAGTCGACTTTAAAGCAATTATTAGGGCAGTTTATCAAAATGCTAAACAAAATAAAATTACAAGCGGGGCAAGCACTATTCACATGCAATTGGCTAGGATGAGTGAGCCAAAAAAGCGTACCTATTTAAACAAACTAAAAGAGACTTTTTTCGCAATAAAGCTAAATCTTTACTTTTCAAAGGATAGCCTACTGAAGCTGTATTTAACTCATGCTCCCTATGGAGGAAATGTAGTTGGATACAAAACAGCCTCTTATAAATTTTTTGGAAAAGATGCTAATTCACTTACTTGGAGCGAAGCAGCTACCTTGGCAGTTCTTCCAAATGCACCTGGTCTTATTTACCCATCAAAAACCTCTTCGTTCTTAAAGGAGAAACGAGATGGTTTATTGAAGAAATTATTTGAAAAAGGAGAAATTGAAGAGCAAACATATCAGCTTGCAAAACTAGAACTTATTCCCGATCAGTTTCTTGCATTCGAGTCTACTGCTCCACACTTAGCGCGTCAACTTAAAAATAAGTACCAATCAAAAACCGTACTTGCTACAACTGTAAATGAGTTACTTCAAAAACAGTGTAATCAAATTGCGGTACGCTACGCTCAAATTTATGCTGCATATGGCATTAATAATCTTGCTATTATAGTCGCCGAAACCAAAACAGGTGCTGTTAAAGCTTATGTGGGCTCTCCAAACTTTTTCGACTTTAACCATGGGGGGCAAGTTGATGGGGTATTGGCACCTCGGTCGAGTGGGTCTTTGTTAAAGCCTTTTTTATATGCGTTGAGTATTGATGAGGGTTTAATTATTCCAAACAGTTTAATACGTGATTTACCTACCTATTTTGAAGGTTTTTCTCCCAAAAATGCTAATAGAGAGTACCAAGGTGTTGTAAGTGCAAAGGAAGCATTAGTGCAGTCGCTTAATATACCTGCTGTGAGGTTGCTAAATTCATATGGTATATTTCAGTTCTACAGTTTCTTAAAAGCCGCAGGAGTAACCACACTTTTTCGTAATGCTGATGAATATGGATTGCCATTAATTATTGGTGGATCAGAGGTGAGTATGTGGGATATGGTTACCCTTTACAGGGGCTTGGCAAATGATGGGGTTTTTAGGGCAAACTATTTGTTAAAGGACGAAAAAAACAGTCAGTCGGAGCAATTAATTAGCGCTGGTAGTTGTTTTTTAACACTTGAAATGCTCAAAGATTTAAAACGACCCGATGCTGAGTACTTTTGGGCACGATTTAGTAGTTCAAGACCCTTTGCATGGAAAACGGGTACAAGTTATGGGCACAAGGATGCATGGGCTGTTGGGGTAAATCCCGAGTATACAATTGCAGTATGGGTTGGCAATTTTAATGGTGCAAGCAATAAAAATTTAAGCGGAGCAGCTTCGGCGGGACCAATACTTTTTGATGTGTTACAAGTATTGCCATTGCAAAACCCAAAGCAATGGTTCGAAAAGAACGATATTGATTTTAAGCAACAATTAATTTGCAAGCTATCGGGCTTTAGAGCAACCGAAGCTTGTGCCGAAACCGAAGTAGTGGAAATTCCTTATGGGGCAAAGCCTTTGGCTGCTTGCGATTATCATCAATTTAAGTTTTTTTCGAAAGATGAAATGTATCAGAGTTGCTCGAAGTGTTGGCACATTGTTGGTAGTGTAAAAAAGTCTGTAACAATTTACCCTCCCGATATAGCCTATTATTTAAGGGAAAAAGGGCAATATATTTCAAAAATTGCTAGTCATTACCCAAAATGCCCAGCATATAAAATTGAGAACTCAATAAAGATTATTTATCCAAACATGGAAGCAATGCTTTTCTTGCCTCGAGACTTTGACGGTAAAATTCAACCCGTTGTTTGTAAACTAGGTTATATTGGTTCTGGGAAGAAGGTGTATTGGTATCTCGATAATTGTTATTTAGGAACTACTGAAAACGAACATAAAATGGCTGTTATTTTCAATGTTGGTTGGAATAAATTAAAGGTTATGGATGAAAATGGAGCCGAAGATTCTCAGAAAGTATTTGCAGTAATTAATCAGTAATAATATGAAACAGCCAACGTTTCAGAAATAGCGTGGTTTGTTGTTAAGTAGGTTGGTTTTATTGCAATTATAAAATTTAAAAGGGCAACCCTAGTTGGTTGCCCTTTGCATTTCTGTTTTTAAATAGGATTACTGCTTAAAACTTACCGTTTGGTTCACGTTTACCGAACTGGCAAGTGCTTTAGCTTCGTTAAAGGTAATGTTGCATTTTATGCACATTACAACAAGCGAGTTTGGCTCGGTAACAATCATTACAACCTCGTCGACTTTGTTGCTTTTCTCCTTTGCTTTAAACCGAACAGTTGAAGTTCCATTTTTTATAACCATTAACTCCTTATACTCCTTTTCGGGTAACGTTTTTTCGAGTTCGATGGCAAGTGTAGGTGATGCCGCATCGGCAATTAAGAAACTTACTTCATCAAGTTTCTTAAGCATGTCCTTTAGTTCCTGTTCGTCGCTATCTAAAAAAAACCGAAATAGCGAGGTGGAAATGGTGAAACTTTCAACTCCTTTAATATTCTTATTCTTGTCGAAGAATTGTGAGTAGCTGCTTTGTCCCATAGTGAAACTGCAAATAATTAGTTGAAGCAGCAAGGTTGTTAGTAAGGTTCTCATTGTATTTGAGTTTAGTTGATTTGCTATTTCTTTTCATCAATTTTTTCGAGATGCTCAAAGCCATCAATCTTCATCGATTTTGAGAGTTTCGAAATATGCTTGAGGTTTATATCGCCTTCGAGGTAAATAAGTACTGGGCTGGCCAATCCGTCGACTGTCATAACAAATTCCGAAATTTTCGAGCCATCTTCTCTAATCATAAACGTAATGGTTTGGCGGCCATCCTTCACAATCATAAGTTCCTTGTAAATATTCTTTGGCAAAACCGTGAGTAGTTCTTTTCCAAACTTGAGGTTGGTTTTAAGGTTTGTAACAGAGTCGATGGTTAAAATTTTTATCGATTTCAACTTTGTAAGTACCTCGTCGAGGTCTTTATCCTTTTTCTCAGCGTCGATTTTTGTAAAGAGTTCGAACATGTACTTGGTTATGTAAACCGATGTGTATCCATCTTTGCCCGAGTACTTTTCGAAGAAACTATTAAGCTGCGATTCCTGTGCATTTGCAAAAACAGGAAGAGCTATAAGTATTATGAATGCAATTGTTTTCATTGTTATTTTGTTTTAGTTATTTGTTGTTCAATTTCGTTGAATTTCGAAATTTGGTGTAGCTCCTTGGTACCTTGGTTTAAATTATCGGAAATTAAAAAAAGCGCTTTCTTAGTTTGAAGCATTGCCAAGTCCTTGTTGGTAATTGGCTTGCCGTTTATGTATGCGTAAACAATTTCTTCGGAAGGTTTTTGGGTAAGCAAAAACGCAATTCCAAGTAAAACCACAATGCTTGCTGCTATGCTCGACAGGCGAATAAAGTTCTTAATGTTCAATATTCTTCCCTTTGTATCAGTGGGTTTTACGTATTTAACATTCAGTTCCTTTTCGAAGTGTGCAAACATATCCTTGGCATACAAAAGTTCAGGTGCAACGTTTTGGGTTTGAGTAAAGTACTCCTTCAGTATTTTTTCTTCGGCAAGCGAAGTGTTGCCCTCAAAGTACTTGTCGAGTAGTGTTGCTATTTCGTTATAGTCCATAGTTCATAGTTTTTAAAAGTTGCTCCTTCACTGCTTTTCGTCCTCGCGACAGGTTCATTCGAACGGCATTAATGTCAATATCCAACGTTTTGGCAATTTCGTTAAATTCATACCCTTCAACGTCACGAAGGTGAATTATCATTTTTTGCTTTTCGGGTAGCTGGTCAATTAGCCTTTTAACTATTTCGGTGGCGTTTGTTTTGTCGAAATTGGGTTCGGTTATTTGCAAATCCTTATCGAGTAAAAGGTTGCTGTGTTTTTGAACCTTCATCTTTTCATGCTTAAGCCTGTCGAGGCATAAGTTTTTTATCATTTTCATCGAAACGGCTTCGAGGTTATCGTACTTACTCAAGCTTTCCCTTATTTCCCAAAGTTTTTCGAATAAATCCTGAACAACATCCTGAGCGTCTTCGTGCCTATTGCTAAGAATTTTTAGCGCAAACCGAAAGGCTTTATCCTTTATTGCCAAAATATGTATGTCGAATTCGTTGCTCATATATTCCTAAGACGAACTAAGGGGAGAAATATAACATTATGGGTTGAAAAAAGTGTAATAATTTCATTAAATATCAATATGTCAGAGAAATGAGTAATTGTTGTTTTAGTTCTACGTTGAAGTTTAGGTGAAGATTGTATTGAAATTATGCAGCGATGAAGTGAGGATTATATCACCAAAAGCATTGTTAATTATTTTTTTTAAAGTAAATTTGATACATAAATGAGTTAAGTAACTGATTATTATTAAAAAGTAAAACTATGAAAAATTTACTATTGCTATTTGCTCTAGGGCTGTTTGGACTTTCGCTTAACGCAAACCCTATTATGGCGCCTACCATCGAAATTTCGGAACTATATTTTGAAAGCCCAGGGGTTTGGAAGCTCGAATTTCATTATTATAGAGATGATGAGGTGAGTATTCCCATTGATAGCGCTTTTCTCATTTCGCCACGAAATGAAGTTAAGTTGCAAAATTTAGATTTTGAAGGCAATAATTTGTTGTTTGTTATTACACAGGATAGCCTCGATGTTGATTTCCCCATTTATGCTGCGGGCGATACTATAAAAATAAGATGGTACTTATGGGAAGGAGAGTATCTTGAGGATGTTTTAATTTTCGGAAATGTTTCTGGTGCAGTTATTTCTTATCCCCGAAGTGGTCAGTCGATTGCGAGGTTATGGCATGGTTATGTTAAGGATAAATCGCCAACAATTGAGTTTGAAAATGATACCATTGGTGTTTGTGGAACAATGAGCGGAACCATTTACGATATAAATTTAAACTCTGTATCGAATCGTTTATTTAATGTCGACTTCAACTTTGAAACTGACGAAAATGGAAATTATAATGCCAGAGTCTGTTCGAAACCAAATACTTTTTCTAATATATACTATGCCAAAGGAAGTTACATTTCAAACATTGTGAATATTACTCCAGTGTCGTATGTAGTTGAACCCGATTCGGTTATATATAGGGATATTTACCTTCAGGGTGAACTTTTAACCAATGTGAATACCGAAATAATTAATGATCCTATTAAATTATATCCCAATCCTATAGGCAGAAATGGGAGGTTAAATTACGAGATTGACCTACCCGTAAAGTCGTCGAATGTTGTTATTACATGTACCACAATTGAAGGGAAATTGATTAAGGAAGAGGTAGTTCAAAATACCAAAGGTGAAATTGACCTTTCAAACCACAGCGGTTTTGTGTTAGTTTCGGTTTGGGTCGATGGAAAGTTGGTGAAAACGAAAAAAATAGTAGTAACAAATGAGTAAGTTTTTATATTTACTCACTTTGCTATTTCCCCTTACAATTGCTGCGCAAGAAAAATTGCAGTTTGTTGGAGAGAAAATCGATTTCGCAATTGATTCCTCGCGATTCTCGGTAAATGGTATTTACACGTTTGTTAATATTTCGCCTAACGATATAAATCAAACTATTTTTTACCCTTTTGCCAAAGGAGCCAGTTCGGTTGAGTTTAAGCGAGTTTTTAATTTATCGTACAGCCGCAATATCAATTTTACCTTGAAGGAGAGCGGGGCTGTTTTTAAACTTTTCATTGCGTCGGCCGATACTATTCGAGTAAATATTTCGTACTCCCAAAAAACAGGCAAAGAGAATGTTTATATTCTAAGGTCGACCCAGTATTGGAATCGCCCATTGCAGTTTGCCGAGTATACGTTAACAACCGACAGATCTGTTTCAATCGATAGCGTTTCGTATGCTCCCGATAGAATAGAGGAGAATGTTTACTATTATCGAAAAGTGGACTTTTTTCCATACGAGGATTTTGTAGTAATTATTAAATAGTATTTATCAAACGGCGATTCGGTGTTGTTGCGTTATAACTACATGTCATAAATTGCACATTATAAATGCATTATTTTAAAGAGTTTTTACTTTTATATCTTATGTTGAATTGGGAAATTTCAATGTTCTCTGCATGGATGTAATATTGTATATAACACGCTTTAAGTAATGAAAATCACTGGGATATCAAAGTAACTCTTCAGTATTGTCGAACCCCCTTTTCAGTTTATTCTTCACGAAAAATACTAGGGTAAGGTTATAATCTCAACTCAAACCCCTACTTTTGCACTTCGAAATAAAAAAATATAAGAGATGGCTTTACAATGCGGAATTATTGGTATTACCAATGTGGGTAAAACCACCATTTACAACTGTATGTCGAGTACCAAGGCCGAGGCTAGTGGTTTTTCGTACGGCAGCAAAACCAACCTAAGTATAATTAATGTTCCCGACGAGCGACTGAAGGAACTTCAGAGGTTTCAGCCAACCGACCGAAGCGTGCATGCTACAGTCGAAATAGTCGATATTCCAGGTTTAACAAAAAGTTCAGGGCGAAGCGATAAGGGGGCAAATCAGTTTCTTGCCGATATTCGCAACTGTGATGCGCTGGTTCACGTTGTTCGCTGTTTCGACGACCCCAACCTTCCACATATCGACGGCAGTGTCGATCCCATTCGCGATATCGAAACCGTTAACTTCGAACTTCAGGTTAAGGACTTAGAATCGGTTGAGAAGAAAATTTCGCGTCAGGAAAAGCTTATTAAAACTGGCGATAAGGATGCAAAGCATATTATTGAAGTGCTAACTGCGTATAAAAATCATTTAGAGGATTTTAAAAATGCCATTTCGGCACCGGTTAGCGACGACGATAAAAAGCATGTGGCCGACCTGTTTCTACTGTCGACCAAGCCTATTATTTATGTTTGCAATGTTGACGAGAAATCGGCAATAAACGGCAATAAGTACGTTGAAAAGGTTAGGGAGTTTTTTAAAAACGAGAACACCGAAATTCTTGTTATTGCAGGTAAACTCGAGTCGGAAATTGCCGAACTTGAGGATGAAAACGACCGAATGGAGTTTTTAAAGGAGGTAGGTTTGCTCGAACCCGGCGTTAATAAGCTAATTCGTGCTGCCTATTCGCTGCTTAACTTAGAAACGTTTTTCACCATTGGTCAAAAGGAGAATAGAGCTTGGACAATTAAAAAAGGGATGACAGCCCCACAGGCAGCAGGCGTAATTCATAGCGACTTGGAGCGAGGTTTTATTCGTTCCGAAGTAATGAAGTATAACGACTTTATGACCCTTGGCTCCGAGCAAGCGTGTAAGGAAAAAGGCAAATTCTATATTGAGGGCAAAAACTACATTGTTGAGGATGGCGATATACTTCACATTAGGTTTAATGTTTAAAGTCAATAGGTTGTAATTTGTTTACTTGTAATCGTTTAAAAAGTCCGAAAAGCAATTTTCGGACTTTTTTTATGCCCTTTTCGGCAACTTTTTTATTTCCGTTCGTAAAAATAAGGATGAAACGTTGGGATATTACTTTTTATACTTTCTACCTTTAGCGCACTTTTAACCCTATTGTTTCACCATAACTAATATCTTTTATAACCACATGAAAAGTTTCGTTTCTTTTTTAGTATTGTTAACCCTTTTAGTTTCTCCACGCCTACTGCTTGGGCAGGAGTACTACTTTAAATTCTCCGAAGAAAATAAAGAAAAGATTAACACAATTGTTACCAAAGCCGTATCAATCGATAAAATCGAAGGATCAACGGTTTACGCCTATGCTAACCCCAAGGAACTAGAGAAATTTAAGTCGCTTGGCTACAATGTTGAGATGCTTTCGCACCCTTCATCTTTGGCAAAGTCTCTTACCATGGCAACTACCATTGCTCAAATGGCCTCGTGGGATCGTTACCCAACCTACGAAGTTTATAGGGGCATGATGAAAAAGTGGGAGCAGGACTACCCTACACTATGCAAACTCGATTCGATAGGAACTACTGTTGATGGGCGAAAACTCTATGTTATAAAAATTTCCGATAACGTTTTGGTTGATGAGGCGGAACCCGAGTTTTTCTACTCAAGTACTATGCATGGCGACGAAGCTACAGGTTACTACATGATGCTACGCTTAATTGACTATTTACTTGCCAACTATGCCACCGATTCACGAGTTGCTGCCATGGTAAATAGCATGGCCATTTACATTAACCCCAATGCAAATCCCGACGGAACTTACAATTCAGGTAATCATACAGTTAGTGGCTCAACAAGGTCGAATGGCAACGGTGTCGATATAAACCGCAATTTTCCCGATCCTAAAGGTGGCGATCATCCCGATGGCTATAGTTGGCAACCCGAAACCGTTGCCATGATGAACTATGCTAGCAGCAAGCACTTTGTGCTTTCGGCAAACTTTCATGGAGGCATTGAACTTGCCAACTACCCCTGGGATACTTGGACCAGTAGTCAAAATCCTCATCCCGACAACAACTGGTGGTACACCGTGGCTCGCCAGTACGCCGATTTGGCTCAGTCCAATAGCCCTTCGGGATATTTTACTGGACAAAGTAATGGAGTAACTCATGGTGGCGACTGGTACGTTGTTGAGGGCGGTCGACAGGACTACTTTAACTACTGGCATCACTGTCGTGAAATAACCCTTGAGGTTTCGGATACTAAGTTAATTGCTTCCGAAAATCTTATTGCCCATTGGAACTACAACCGCGAAGCTATACTAACTTACATGGAGCTAATATATAAGGGCTTCTACGGAACTGTTACAAATACAAGCGGACTACCATTAAATGCTACAGTAACAATTGTTGGGCACGACAAGGACAATTCGCATGTTGTTACAAATCCAACTCATGGAAACTATTACCGAATGATTGCTCCGGGAACGTACAATGTTACATATAGCGCAGAGGGACACATTTCTAAAAATCACTCTATTGTAATAGCAAATTACACTTCGAGTGTGGTTAAAAATGTTGTTTTGGTTGAGTTGGTTCAAACAACCCTATCTGGAACAGTAACGCTAAACGGATTGGGAACCCCAATTCAGGGAGTAAAAGTTGAACTTATTGGTTCTTCAGTTGAGCCAGTTTATACAGCAGCAAATGGAACTTACACTTTCCCTGCAGTTTACGAAAACACTTACCAAATAAAGGCTTCGAAGAGTGGATATTTTTCATACATACAGGAAGAAACAGTTACTTTGAGCAATAATGTTGTTAATTTTACTCTATCCGAAAGCAATGCCGAAAGTTTTGAGTCGAATATCCCCGCTGGATTTACATATACTGGTGGTAACTGGACCCGCGACAATACAGTTTCGTACGATGGCAACTACAGCATGAAATCGGCACCCATTGGCAATAGTTCGCAAACTTCAATGCAAATAACGCTAAATATTGCCACGGCTGGAAGCATTTCGTTTTATCGCAAGGTCTCGTCGGAGAGCGGTTATGATTTTTTAAAGTTTTATATTGATGGAACTCAAAAAGGCTCGTGGAGCGGCAATCAGGATTGGGCTGAGGTTTCATACGCAGTAACAACTGGTAGCCATACATTTAAGTGGGAGTATAGCAAAGATGGAAATCAGGTAAGTGGTAGCGACTGTGCTTGGGTCGATAATATTATTTTCCCCCAGTCGTACCAAAATGTTACTTTCACAGTAACCTCTAATAGTATTGCAGAAAGCGGAGCATTAATATCGTTTAATAGCACTCAGCAAACCACAAATGCATCGGGGGTAGCAACATTCACAAATGTTTTACGTGGAAATGGGAAAGCATATTCGGTTTCGAAAACTGGATTTGACTCGGCAAACGGAGAATTAGATGTGCTTTATACCAATGTGAACAAGGCTGTTTCGTTAACATCGGGAGCTGTAACCTATACTTTAACATTTAATGTGAAGTATAACAGCGAGCCAATCAGCGGAGCTTTAGTTACTTTAAATGGAAATCAAAAAACAACTTTGGCCGATGGTTCTACCACATTTTCAGGTTTACCACAAGGCTCATATAACTACTCTGTGGTAGCCGAAGGCTACAATGCAGTAAACGGCAACATTGGCGTTAGCTCTAATCAATCAGTTAATGTTAATATGGTGCTTTCATCCGTCTCTACTCCAGTTATCTCGGGAAGTGTTTTCGAGTTAAATACATGGCCATTGCCATTTACCAGTCACCTTAATGTGGCATTAAATGTTGTTGTTCCGTCGAAAGTAATTGTTGAAATTTACAGTATAACAGGTCAAAAGGTATTAACACTATCCGATAAATTCGAAAATTCTGGTGTTAAAACTTATACATGGAATGTTTCGGAAAATATTCCTAGTGGAGTGTACTTTGTTAAAGTTACTGTTAATGGCAATTTAGCTGTTAAGAAAGTTTTATACAACGGAACTTTCTAGCTCCTGAAATACCAATGTTTTTAATATTTTTGCGGGGAACTTTTTGTTCCCCGTTTTTTTTACCAACATACTATGAGAAATAGAATTACCGTGGTTTTTGTAACCATCCTTTGCTGCGCTTCGCTTGTAAAAGCGCAGAGCCATATGAATATTCCTTCGGAAAGGCCTAAGCTAATTGTGCAAATTGTGGTTAGCCAAATGCGGTTCGATTACCTGCATCGCTACTCCGATAAGTTTGGCGCCGAAGGGTTTAATATGCTGGTTGCCGATGGCGCTTCGTGCCGAAATGCTCGCTATAACTACATACTTACCCAGTCGATGCCCGGGTTGGCAACAATAGCAACAGGAACAAACCCAAGTGTTCATGGCATTGTGTCGAATAAATGGTACTCTCGCTCCAATAACCTTGAGGTTGATGCACTTGCCGATGACAAAATGACTACCGTTGGGGGTAGTTTTTTTGCAGGGAAATTTTCTCCCAAAAATTTGGTGACAAGTACACTGGGCGATGAGCTGCGCTCGTTCGATGCCCGCTCAAAAGTTGTAGGTGTTTCGATGGAGGCAGCCTCGGCAATTTTGTCGAGCGGACATAATGCCAATGGCGCTTTTTGGTTCGACTCGGAGCGAGGTAAGTTTATTAGTAGTAGCCACTATATGCAGGTTTTACCTGCATGGGCCGATACGTTTAACACCAAAGGCTTTGCCGATTTATACCTAAACCGCGATTGGAGTTTACTGAATCCAGTAAACCGTTACGCCGAAGCCGATACTGCAATGATAAAAGAGCCACAGGCAAAAAAACGCATTGGCGAAAAGCTAAAAAGAATGTTTCAGGGTCTTGTTTCGGCTAAAAAGCAAACCAAGGACTACACGCCGCTACTCGAAAACCCATTTGGAAATAATTTAACCAAAGATTTTGCCATAGCAGCTATTATTGGCGAAGGATTGGGCAAGGATGAGCATACCGACTTTCTTACAATAACATTCACACCAAACAAAGTTATAGGACTTAAAAATGGTCCCCATTCTATTGAAGTTGAGGATACATACCTTCGCCTCGACGCCGAACTGGCTCATTTTATTGCATTCCTAAATACCGAAATTGGTCGCCATAACTACTTGCTTATACTTACCTCCGACCAGGGCGTGGCAGCAACACCCGAGCATTTAGAAAAAACGAAAGTTCCCGGAGGCTACTTCGAGCCTCGTCAGGCTATGGTTTTACTCGGAAGCTACTTAAATGTAGTTTATGGTACAGGAAACTGGGTGAGCGGATACCACGAAAAACAAATATACTTAAACCAAAGGCTAATAGAGGATTCGAATATTCCCATCGATGCATTCCAGCAGCGAGTTGCTAATTTTATGCTTCAGTTTACAGGAGTAGCCAATGCGGTTACGGCACAAACGCTACAATCGAGTAATTTTACAAGCGGCTTGTTTCAGAAATTTCAGAATAGCTATAATCAGCGCCGTTCCGGCGACATAATTATAAACCTCGAACCCGGCTGGGTTGAACGAAATGGCTCCATTACCTCGGCAGGCTCTCCCTATAACTACGACACTCACGTACCATTAATTTGGTACGGCTGGAAAATGAAACGCCGCCAAATATTAACTCCTATTAACATGTCCGACATTGCCCCAACAATTGCAACGCTAATTGGCACAAGCTGGCCAAACGGAGCAACTGGAACGCCAATAAAGGAGATAATTGAGTAAAACGTTAGTCACGGGGTGACTCAAAGTCACCCCGTGACTATTTTAAAAGTTTTATATTTGCAGCTACTTTACTAATTAAAAGGTTTTAAAAATGCAAAATTTAAACCATTAAAATACAAGCCCTTATAAATTGAAAACATGAAAAAAGAGTCACTAAAAAAGTCGGTTATTATTGCTGCGGTCGCCCTTTTGGGCTTTAGCAATATGGCAAATGCACAAAATGTGAACATTCCCGATGCTATTTTTAAGGCAGCACTAGTGGGTAATTCGGCAATAAACACCAATGGTGATGGCGAAATACAGGTTACGGAAGCAGAGGTGTATTCAGGTGGAATTTCTGTTGTCGACATGGAAATTACAGACTTAACCGGAATAGAAGCATTTACATCTCTTACCTCTTTGAATTGTTCGCTTAATTACTTAACGAGCTTAAGTGTTTCGGCTAATACATCTCTTGTTTTTTTAGATTGTTCTTCAAGTCCCCTCTTGACAAGTTTAGATGTTTCCTCTAATATAGCTCTTTCAGAATTGAAATGCTCTGGTAGTCCATTAGAAAGTTTAGATGTTTCAGGTTGTACTGCACTTACAAAATTAATTTGTAATAACAGTCAATTATCAAATTTGAATGTTAATAACTGCACCCTCCTCTCAGATTTACAATGTTCAAATAATTCATTGTTAAATTTAGATGTTTCAACCAATATTGCACTTACAAGTTTGCTTTGTGAGGGAAACACTTTAATAAGTTTAGATGTTTCAGATAATACTTCACTTGTAATTTTGAATTGTATACAGAATCCTTCTTTGAGTAGATTGAATGTGAAAAATGGGAATAATACAAATTTCGAATTGTTTTATGCTTTTTTAAATCCTAATCTAACTTGTATTGAGGTTGACGATGCCGAGTGGTCAACAATTAATTGGCTTTATATTGATGAAATAGCATTTTTTAGTGAAGAATGTATTTTGCCTCCCGTAGTAAGCATTCCCGATGCTAACTTTAAAGCCGCCCTTGTAAATGATTTGTCAATTAACACCAATGGGGATAACGATATTCAGGTTTCAGAAGCCGAAGCATATACTGGGGGGCTTGAAATAAATAATCTTAATATATCTAATTTAACAGGGATAGAGGCATTTACTAACCTCCCAAGTCTTGTTTGCAGTTATAATCAGTTAACAAACTTAGACGTTTCAGCAAATATGGCTCTTATTGAACTATACTGTGAAAACAATCAGCTAACCAGTTTAAATGTTCAAAATGGAAATAATATCAATTTTACTAGTTTTAATGCATCCAACAACCCTGATCTTGCCTGTATACAAGTTGATAATGCGGCTTGGTCAATTACTAATTGGACAGATATTGACGAAGGCGCAAGTTTTAGCGAAGATTGTTCGTGTACTGTTAATATCCCCGATGCCATTTTCAAAAACTATTTATTAAACAATGAATCTATTAATTTAAATGGTGATGATTTAATACATTGCTACGAGGCCAAAGCGTTTACTGGTGAAATTAATCTTTTTAATTTAGCGGTTGCTGATTTGACTGGTCTTGAGGTGTTTAAATCCATAACTTCTTTTGAGTGTGTTGGAGAATATCAATTAACCAGTTTAGATGTTTCAGCAAATAAAGCGCTTACTAATTTAGGTGCTCATTTTACTAATATATCAAGTTTGAATGTTTCAGAAAATACAGCCCTAACTAGTTTGACTTGTATTTGGAGTAATCTAACTAGTTTGGACGTTTCAAATAATACTGCTCTCACTAATTTGCAATGCGGCTGGAATCATCTAACAGAATTAGACGTTTCTACAAACACTAACCTAAAGTATTTAATGTGTTCTGTCAATCCATTAACCAGTTTAAATGTTTCTTCTAATACTGCCCTTGAATATTTACTTTGTATTGCTAATCAATTTAATAGTTTGGATGTTTCTGCTAATGCTGCTCTTAAAGAATTGGAGTGCGACTTAAATAAACTAACCTATTTAGATATTAGCCTTAATCCCAATCTTAAAAAACTGAAGTGTAACGATAATCTATTAATGAGTTTAAATGTTCAAAATGGAAATAATTCGAATTTTACAACATTTAGTGCTATAAATAACCCTAACTTAACTTGTATTCAAGTAGATGATGCTGATTGGTCAAATACAAACTGGACAAACATTGACCCTGTAGCAAGTTTTAGTGAAAACTGTGCTGTTGGAATTGATAACAACTTAATAACTGCTGAGGTTGCAATTTACCCTAACCCCAATAGTGGAACCTTTACCGTTTTTTCGAGTGAAGCATTAAATGCTCAGCTAACTTGCACTAATGTGCTTGGCGAAATTGTTTACACATCGACAGTAACCAACGAAAAAACGAGCGTCGACATAAGCAACCAACCCAAAGGAATGTATTTTTATACCGTGCAAGCGGGCAAAAATGTTTTGGCAACAGGGAAAGTTATAGTTGAGTAGCAAGCCGATTTACTTATAGTCACGGGGTGACTCAAAGTCACCCCGTGACTATTTTGACTAATGCATGATGCCAGCGGCATCAAATGTTTATAGAAATAATTCTCTTAAATAAATTGTCCGACCCCAGCTGGGGTCGGATATCTTAACCAAATAAGTTTTATAAACATTCAAACCCTCTGGGTTTGGTGAATTTTCAATATTCATTTACAGTCACGGGGTGACTTTGAGTCACCCCGTGACTATTTTATAAGTTTTATATTTGCAGTTACTTTACTAATTAACAGTTTTTAAAAACGAAAAACTTAAACCATTCATTAAGAATACAAACACTTATAAATTGAAAACATGAAAAAAGAGTTACTAAAAAAGTCGATTCTTATAGCTGCGATCGCCCTTTTTGGCTTTAGCAATATGGCAAATGCACAAAATGTGAACATTCCCGATGCTAACTTTAAGGCTGCACTAGTTGGCAACTCGGCAATAAACACCAATGGCGATGGCGAAATACAGGTTTCAGAAGCTGAAGCATATACCGGTGGAATTAATGTTGGTAGTAAAGGGATTGCTGACCTAACAGGAGTTGAGGCATTTACAGCTCTTACTAATTTATACTGTTACTCAAATCTGCTAACCAGTTTGGATGTATCATCTAATACTTATCTTACTACTTTACGGTGTGACAACAATCAGTTAACCAGTTTGGATGTTTTATCAAATACTTATTTAATTTACTTGATTTGCGATCTAAATCAAATAACTAGTTTGGATGTTTCAGCTAATATTTTTCTCACCAATTTGAGCTGTTTATCTAATCAACTTAGCAGTTTAGATGTTTTGACAAATACTGCACTAATTTCTTTAACCTGTGATTTCAATCAACTAACTAGTTTAGATGTTTCCGCTAATACTGCACTTACTTCTTTGTACTGTCACTCAAATCAGTTAACAAGTTTGGATGTATCAAAAAATACAGCACTAAACGAGTTATCCTGTGGCTACAATCAGTTAACAAGTTTGGATGTATCAAAAAATACTGTTCTAACTTCTTTGCGGTGTTCTGACAATCAACTATCCAGTTTTGATGTTTCAGCGAATACTGCACTTATTAGTTTGTTGTGTGACAATAATCAATTAACCAGTTTGGATGTTTCATCAAATACTGATCTTATTTATTTGTGGTGTTCCACATGTCAACTTACAAGTTTGGATGTTTCTGCCAATTCGAATCTTACTGAACTTCTATGTTCTGACAATCAATTTACCAGTTTGGATGTTTCTGATAATATAGCTCTTACTTCATTATCTTGTAGAAACAATCAACTAACTAGTTTAAACGTTTCCGCTAATACTGCTCTTAAATATTTATACTGTGGAAACAATCAACTAAACAGTTTGGATATTTTGGCTAATGTTTCACTTATTAGGTTGTATTGTTATAACAATCAATTAACCAGTTTGGATGTTTCGACTTGCACTGCTCTTTCAATATTGAGGTGTTACAGCAATCAACTAACCAGTTTGGATATTTCGGTTAATGCGGCTCTTAAATCTTTATATTGTTACGAAAATCAAATAACCAGTTTGGATGTTTCGGCTAATACCGCACTTACTGAATTATACTGTTATAGTAATCAGTTAACCAGTCTAGATGTGCAAAATGGAAATAATAATATTTTTACAGCTTTTGAGGCTTACAACAACCCAAACCTTACCTGTATACAAGTAGATGATGCTGATTGGTCAAATACAAACTGGTCAAACATTGACCCTGTAGCAAGTTTTAGCGAAAACTGTTCTGTTGGAATAAATAGCAACCTATTGACTGCTGAGGTTGCAATTTACCCTAACCCAAACAATGGAGCCTTTACCGTTTTTTCGAGTGAAGCATTGAACGCTCAGTTAACTTGCTCTAATGTATTGGGCCAAATTGTTTACACATCGAAAATAACCAGCGAAAAAATGAGCGTCGATTTAAGCAACCAGCCCAAAGGAATATATTTTTATACCGTGAAGTCGGGTAAAAACGCTTTGGCAACAGGGAAAGTTGTAGTTGAGTAAAAGTATTTTATAGTCACGGGGTGACTCAAAGTCACCCCGTGACTATTTAAAAAAAAAGATAGATGCCAGCGGCATCAACTGTTTATAGAAATTAATTGCCATTAGAAATTGTACGACCCCAGCTGGGGTCGAATACCTTAACCAATCAAATTTCTATAAACATTCAAACCCTCTGGGTTTGGTGAATTTTTGGTATAAATTTATAGTCACGGGGTGACTCAAAGTCACCCCGTGACTATGCATAACGTATTAGATTTTTTTTGTTTGGTACTTTGTCCCGATAGGGACACAATATCGGTAGAACTAAAATAAAGAATAAGAATACCGTGCCGTTAGGTACGGTATGTTCTGTACCTAACGGCACAGCAAATTTGGTTTACCTAGCATCCCTACCCATATTTTGTCCCTAACGGGACAACGGTTTTTTAAATGCCTTTTCAGCAAAAATCACCCTTTCGCTGTTCTTAGGAATTCATTATATTTATAGCATTGTTTATTACTCAACTTTTTCAACGTAATATAATGCAAAGCGACTCGGAATACAGCAGGGCAATTAGCCTCGATTTTAGCGATACCGCCTTCGAAAGCCTTATGCAAAAGCGAATATACAGGGTGTTACTGGTTTGTAGCCACTACGACGCCTTTATGCTTGAGGAGGATGGGCGAATTGACGAGCAAATTTTTAACGAGTACGTTTCGCTTAGCTTGCGCTACCCGCCATCGTTTATACAGGTACATTCGGCTCGCGAGGCGCTTGAGGCAATTCAGAGCGGCGAAAAAATCGACCTAATAATTTCAATGCTTAATGTTGGCGATATCGACACATTCGACCTTGCTAAACAGCTTAAAAAACGCCTTCCCAATGTGCCGCTTGTTGTGCTAACGCACTTTTCGCGCGAGGTTTCAATTAGGTTGGAAAAAGAGGACCTTTCGGCAATCGACTATATTTTTAGCTGGATGGGTAATGCCGATTTGCTTTTGGCAATTATTAAGCTTATTGAGGATAAAATGAACGCCCCGCACGATATTTTGGATGTTGGGGTTCAGACCATTATTCTCGTTGAGGATTCGGTTAGGAATTACTCAACAGTTCTACCTGCACTATATAAAATAGTGGTACAGCAAGCGCGAAGCTTTATGCACGAAGCGCTTAACGAGCATAGGCGAGTAATGCGTATGCGAGGTCGCCCAAAAATTCTACTTGCCACCAACTACGATGAGGCATTAGCACTTTACGAAAAGTACAAAAACAATGTTTTAGGCATTATTACCGACACAAGCTTTAAGCAGAACAATAAGCGCGACCACCAGCAACTCATGGGCGTAAAACTTTGCGAAATGGTTCGTGCCGACGACTCAAATCTTCCTGTAATTCTTCAAAGCTCCGATTTAAGCAATAGTATACATGCCGAAAGGCTTGGCGTTGGTTTTATAAGCAAGTACTCGAAAACTTTTGCCATTGAGCTTCGCGAGTACGTTTCGAAAAACTTTGGCTTTGGCGACTTTGTATTCCTAAATCCCAAAACGGGAAAGGAAATTTCGCGTGCAGCCGATTTGTCGGAACTGCAGCTTAGGTTACAGGAGGTTCCCGACGATTCGTTGGAGTACCACTCGCAGCGTAACCACATTTCGAAGTGGCTAAACGCCAGAGCGCTGTTTTCAATAGCGCAGCTATTTAAACCAATTTCGCTTCACGATTTCGAAAACCTTACCGAGGTTCGTAACTTCATTGTAAATTCCATTGCATCGTACCGCGAAAGCAAAGGAAAGGGTATAATTGCACAGTTCGACAGGAGTAAGTTCGACGAGTACTCGTACTTTACCCGAATAGGCGAGGGGTCCATTGGTGGAAAAGCTCGTGGCTTGGCATTTATAAATACCATAATTAAGCGAACTCAGTTTCTACTTAAATACCCAAGCGTAAATATTGTCATACCAAGAACGGTAGTAATAAGTACCGAGTTTTTCGATGAGTTTATGGAAACCAATAAACTCTACAAAATTGGCACATCCGATAGTTCCGATAATGAAATTCTCGACCGATTTGTGCTGGCTAAACTACCCGAACAACTTACGGAAAGTCTGTGGACCGTAATTTCAGTAATGAAATCGCCCATTGCCGTTCGCTCGTCGAGTAAGCTTGAGGATTCCCACTACCAGCCATTTGCAGGCATTTATTCAACCTATATGGTGCCTAATGTTGACGATAAAGAAACCATGCACCGCATGCTTTGCCTAGCAATTAAGAGCGTATATGCATCGGTTTTTTATCGTGCAAGCAAAGCGTATATGGCTGCTACAAGCAATGTTATTGACGAGGAAAAGATGGGCATTTTGCTGCAAGAAGTATGCGGAACTCAGCATGGGAATTACTTTAATCCAACCCTTTCGGGCGTAGCCCGCTCAATAAACTTTTACCCAATTGGCTCCGAAAAGCCCGAGGATGGTATTGCCACCATTGGCTATGGATTAGGTAAACTGATTGTCGATGGCGGAGTATCGCTTAGGTTTTCGCCAAAGTACCCAAAGAAAGTGCTACAACTTTCGCAACCCGATTTGGCGCTTAAGCAATCGCAAAAGTCGTTTTATGCTCTCGATATGAACCCCGAGCGCTTTACACCTTCAACCGACGATGGCGTAAACATTGTGAAATTAGAAATGAATGTGGCCGAGGGGAACTCTGATTTTCACTTCGTAGCATCAACATTCGATTACCACTCGCATGCACTTCTCGATGGGTATCACGAGGGCGGGAAAAAACTGGTTACTTTTTCAAGTATACTTCGGCATAACCAGTTTCCATTGGCCGATATTATTCGCGATTTACTCGAGCTTGGCCAAAAAGAGATGAATACTCCCGTTGAAATTGAGTTTGCTGTAAATTTAAATGGAGATAAGAATTCACCTAAAATTTTCAACTTCTTGCAAATTCGCCCCATTGTTGAGGCAGAGAAGTTTGATGATATTCCTTGGGAGAAAGTTGACGAAAAGGACACGCTAATATTCTCAAACTCGGCACTCGGACAGGGTTGTATTGAGGGAATTAAGGATGTTGTTTACGTTTTACCCAGCAAGTTTAATTCGGCAAATACACAGCAAATTGCTTTAGAGGTTGAAGACATTAACACCCGTTTTCTTTGCGCTAAGCGCAACTATGTTTTAGTTGGGCCAGGCCGTTGGGGAAGCAGCGATCCGTGGTTAGGTATTCCCATTAAATGGTCGCAAATATCCGAGGCAAGAGTTATTGTGGAATCAGGGCTCGACGACTTTAAGGTAGATCCCAGTCAGGGAACCCATTTCTTTCAGAATTTAACAGCGTTTAGGGTTGGGTACTTTACAGTAAATCCTTACATGGGCGATGGCGTTTTCGATGTGGAATTTTTAAACTCACTGCCAGCACTTTTCGAAACCAACCACATTCGATGCGTTAGTTTTAGCGAACCCTTAACCATTCAAATTGATGGAAAGAACAGCAAAGGAGCCGTGTTTAAACCAGGTGCTAGCATACAGTATAGGAATTCGCTCGAAGTCGATTGTTTTGATTAGAAATCTTTTTAATTAAGCGGCATATATGTATGTGTCATGTAATCAGTAGTATGCACTTAATTTATTTTTTTTAGAATTAAATTTAAGGGCATTAAACCTGTTTAAAATCATATTTAATCAAAGCTTATTTCCTTTGTAAATTCAATTTTTAAGTAGAAATTTACACACAAATTCAAAGGGAGTTTTTCCCTTTACTAATTCAATTTTCCAGATAGTTACAAACACTTAAAAACTAGTACCGATCATGGATGTAAAAAAATTAATGGCTGAACTCGACAAAAAGCACCCAGGTGAAAAAGAGTACCTACAGGCAGTGCACGAAGTTCTTGAGTCGATTGAAGAGATTTACAACAAGAATCCCCAGTTCGAATCAGCAGGTATTGTTGAGCGCATTGTTGAGCCCGACAGAATTTTAACTTTTAAAGTGCCTTGGGTTGACGATGAAGGTAAAGTTCATGTAAACCTTGGTTACCGCGTTCAGTACAACAACGCAATTGGCCCATACAAAGGTGGTCTTCGTTTCCACCCAAGCGTAAACCTTTCGATTCTTAAATTCTTAGGTTTCGAGCAAATTTTCAAAAACAGCCTTACCACACTACCTATGGGTGGTGGAAAAGGAGGTTCCGATTTCAATCCTAAAGGCCGTAGCGATGCTGAAATTATGCGTTTCTGCCAAGCATTTATGCTTGAATTGTGGAAGATTATTGGTCCAGAAACCGACGTGCCTGCTGGTGACATAGGTGTTGGTGGTCGCGAAATTGGTTTTATGTACGGTATGTACAAAAAACTTGCTAGCGAGCACACAGGAGTTCTTACAGGTAAAGGTCGTAACTGGGGTGGTTCGTTAATTCGTCCCGAGGCTACCGGTTTTGGTAACGTTTACTTTGCACAAGAAATGCTTAGAACTAAAGGTACCGACTTTAAAGGTAAAGTTGTTACCATTTCGGGTTTTGGTAACGTTTCTTGGGGCGCTGCTCTAAAAGTTGTTGAACTTGGTGGTAAAGTAGTTACCCTTTCGGGTCCCGATGGTTATGTTCACGATCCTGCTGGCTTAAATGCTGAGAAGATTGCTTATATGCTCGAACTTCGCGCTTCGAACAACGACGTAGTTGAGCCTTACGCTAAGAAATTTGCTGGTTCTACATTCCACGCTGGCAAACGTCCTTGGGAAGTTAAGTGCGATGTTGCTCTTCCTTGTGCAACTCAAAACGAACTCGATGGAACCGATGCTCAAAAACTAGTAAGCAACGGTTGTATTTGCGTTAGCGAAGGTGCTAATATGCCTTCAACTCCCGAAGCTATTGCTATTTTCCACAAGAACAAAGTTCTTTTTGCTCCAGGTAAAGCTTCGAACGCTGGTGGCGTAGCTACTTCGGGTCTCGAAATGACTCAGAACAGCATGAAACTTAACTGGACTAGCGAAGAGGTTGATGCAAAACTTCACCAAATTATGGTTAGCATTCACAATGCTTGCGTTCAGTACGGTAAAGGTGCCGATGGTTATGTTGATTACGTAAAAGGTGCCAACATTGCTGGTTTTATGAAGGTTGCCAACGCTATGCTCGATCAAGGAATTCTTTAGTTTGGTAGTAATATATTTTAAGAAAGGAAGCTTTTGGGCTTCCTTTCTTTTTTTGTTTAAATTAGTAGGCAAAAGTTGCATTAAATTAACGTGAGTTCGACATAAGTTTAACACAGAGGTTTTGTGTTTTGCATTTTACAAAATGAATGTTTTAATACGATTCGAATTTACCAATATGATGTTAATTGATTTTGAGCCCCGATAGTTATCGGGGGCACAGACCCCGATATCCCGATATCCCGATAGTTATCGGGAATCGGGAATCGGGGCACAGAGGGTTACTGATTTTGCATTAATGCAAAATCAGCAAAAACGAAATGAATTTCAGTGTCTCTACTCAATATTCTTCTTTAAATCGAACTGAGGTTAAATTAATAGTAAACCAAATATGAGTAAAGAACAAGCAAATAACCCCCTTCATGGCAAAACGTTGGAAATGATTTTAACTCATTTGGTAAACCTTTTTGGATGGGAAGAGTTGGCGAGTATTATCAATATAAACTGCTTTAAAAGTAATCCCAGTATTAAGTCGAGCCTAACATTCCTTCGGAAAACCCCTTGGGCTCGCGAAAAAGTTGAGCAGCTTTACCTGAAAACAATTGGAGCAAAATAAGGTATCAATTACTCTCTGCCTACCAGAGACTGTTTGTATTTTGTTTGTTTCATAGCTGTCAATAACTATCCATAGCCTTCGGTCTAAGAAGCATTTATCTGGTATTCAACATCAATTTGGTGATAAAAAAGTAATGCTTATTTTAGCTACGGTGTAGCTAACTGTTTATAGAAACAATTACGATTATTAACCAAGAGCTCCATAGGAGCGCACTGTTAATATGACACACGAGTTTGCAAACTCAGCCCTGCCTACGTGCCATCACTTCGGCCGATAGAGAAGCTTAACAATCATTCACAGAGCGCTCCTATGGAGCTTTGATGCTTTGATAAATATCTACTATAAACAGAAGGCCCCGCTGGGGCAAGTTGAAAATATTACATTTTAAATTTAACCTGACGATTTGGGATACTATTGAGGCATAGCAACTGTTCAAATGTTTTACAGCAAAGGCTTTAATTCCTCAAGGTAGTCGTACTGCAAGTCCTCATGAAGGTTTGTCATTGCTTTTTTAATTCTCTGTATTTGCCTTGCATAAATATTGCCAAGGGCTGTGTTTGTGTGCAAGGGCAATTCAGTTCTTCGTAATTTTGAGCAGAAATATATGAGTAAATCAAGTTCGGTTTGCTTCGACCCCGAATATTTAATGTACTTATTAACTGTTCGAAGAATTTTGCGAAGCGTTTTTTTTGCAAGGTATAAATTGTTTTTATTCACATCGCCAAAGAGTTCATCTACTTGGTTCTTAACCTCTTTTACGTATAGCTGTTCGTCGTACGATTCGAATAAAAGGTAGGTAAGTAACTCTTTGTTTTCCTTTTTGTATTTGGCTAATTTAACACACAACTCTATTACCTGTTGTGATTGCAAAGTATTAAGCTCCGATTTAAGTTCTTTTAGCGATACGGTTTTCATTAATAGTAACTATTACCTATTTAACTGCTTTAACCCTTCCAACTTCACCAGTTGTAAGTCGCACTTTTATACCGTGGGGGTGGTATAAACTTTTGGTAAGAATGTCCTGAACAATACCTTCGGTAGTACTTCCCGATACTTGATTCTCTTTAATTACAATGCTCACTTTGCTACCAACTTTAACATCGCTTCTGTTTTGCCCTTTCATAGCTACTAAATTTATTTTTTGCAAAGAAACGATATTTTATTGAAGTGTAGTTGATATGGGAAATGAAAGGTATTTGAGAGAGCACTTATAAAACATGCCAGTTTTTTTAATCGTCTATATTTCAGGGTGGCAATTTGTTGCTTTTTCTATTTCTCGCAAATCTCGTAGGTTTACGCAGAATATGATTTTAATTGTTTTTTTCATTATTTAAAACTTTAGCCTAAACCCAAAAAACAGGAAGTTCTGCTTGCATAAAATCAAGATCTTCGGATCTTTTAAAACCTATTATTTCGTACATCATCCATGCCGTCTGCATTGCTTTTGTTGTATGAATAATAACTTGCCCAAGTTTCTTCTTTTTGGCTTTTTCAATGCATGTTAGTGTTAAAAGTTTTCCAAGACCCAATCCTCTAGCGTCATAATTTACTGCCAACAGCCTGAATCCCGCAGCGTTTTTCTCTTTTGTTGCTGTTCCTCCAGAGCCATAGAATTGCATGTCGCCAAAGTAAACCACAGCTCCATTTATTTTTCCCTCAATTGAAACTGCTACTAGCAGTTCTGTATCTGGCTTATTAGGGAAGTCGCCAATATTTTCGAGCATTTTGTAATACAGAGGTTGCTCGCTTGGTTTTGGAAAACCATCTAATTGTGAATACACCTGAATCATAAGCTCGCCAGTCGCTTTAAATTCCTCGGGTTTTGCATTTCTTATTACGTATGACATAAATGTGGCTTTTAATATTTTGTGTAAAAGTAAAATAAATAGTTGACAATGTCAACTAAAATTTATATTTTTACTGCATGAAAAAACAAACCATTGAAGAGGTAAGGGCTTTTAATAGGATTTACACAGTGTTTATGGGGATCCTAAATAAAAGTTACTTAAAAAGTAATTTCTCGCTTATTGAAGTGCGTGTAATGCATGCTGCCAATAATAAAGATGGAATTATGCCGTCGGAAATTGTTGCATTGTTGAATATTGATAAAAGCTATTTAAGCAGAATTGTAGCTAGCTTGGAAAAAAGGAATATTATTATAAAAACGAAATCGCCCAAAGATGGGAGATCTGTGAGGATATCCATTACTGAGTTTGGACAGAAAGAGTTTGAAAAACTCAACCAAGCCTCCAATGTTCAAATCGAAGGACTTCTTTCAACGCTGAATGAGAGGGACTGTGAACAGCTTATAAAAAGTATGTCGGAAATTAGAATGATTCTTGAAAAGAAGTAGGTTACAAGATGTTCGAAAGAATACTTGTAAGACTTTGTAGTTTTTTTAATTCTTCAAACTCATCTTTTCAATATTGCTTATTAGCCAACCTGAGTTGGTGGTTGTTCGGTTAAACTCTTCGACAGTTATTTTCCAACCCGGAAATGAAATATAGTACACTACATTTTCGATGGTTTGAATTTTTATTCGATTTTTTGCCGCTTCGGTTAAAAACAGCATTGTAGAATTGGTTGCCAACGTAGTTGAAAAGTAATAGATTGGGTTGGTTTGCCCATTAATTTTTTTTGTATTTATAAAGCTGGTTTCGTGACTGTTGGGTGCAATAAAATGAGTTCGTAAGCTGTCGCCAATTGCTGCAAAGCAGTCGGTTTCAACACTGCTAATAACCCACTTTGCCGAGCGATCGTGAAGTACTTCGGGAGTTAGCTCCACTTTAGCCTTTTGGGGTTTGCCAAAATACATAAAGTTAACAATGGTGTAAGCCTTAACCTGCTCGCTAAACAGGGTAATTGTTTTTGAGTTGTTGGGCTCATCGATAAAGGCAATAAATTCGCTGCACAAAACCCTATAGGATGAATCGTTTGGGTTTGTTAGCCGTTCATCCTCTGAATTAAAGAGGTAGAATATATAGTTTGCACGTGGAATTTTTTGTGCAAACTCGTCTGAAATGGAGTTTCCTTTCCAGTCGGTTTTGTAGTTGAACCTGTCGACAAACTCGCCAAACTGCTTCACCTGAAGGTGGTATTCGGCAGGCGTTCGAAGAGACGCGCTTACATTAAAACTCTTTTGAGCATTTAAATTTAAACTTATTGCTAAGAGAATTAAACCAAAGAAAAGAAAAATTGCTCGACTCATTGAGAAATTGTTTAAGTTTTTATTAGTAATAATTAGTGTAGCAAAAACCCACGCCCCGATAAATATTAGGACGTGGCTATTGTAAAAATAAAATTTAAACAGACTCTGAATTAAACCTTTTTAGTTTCGGTAGCCTTAATGTTGCCAAGGAAAACCCTCCATTTTTTCTCGTTAAAGAACTTGTCCTCAACTAGGTCGATTACAATTTCGATTTCCTTTTTGGTTACATCTTTATACACCAAATTGTCGCCAGTAAAACCTGTAAATTCCTGTATAACAGTGGCCGACGAGTAGTAGCGCCCATCGGGACCCTTTGTAAAGCTCGAAATGTAAACCAGGTCGTAAAACTTAATAACCACTGTGGTATATGGAAGCGATTTAAGGCGCGCAAGGTATTTTTCCATTGTACGCGATTGAATGTTAACCGAACCGTCGGGCATAATAACCGATGTTTGCATTTCGGCACCTTTGAAGAATAGTTTCAATGCTTCTTTTTCGGCCATGCTGCGCCTTTCGGCTGGTTGATCCTTGCTGCCAATGGTTACAATGTGCTGCTGAAACTCTTCAACCTTTTGCTTGGTTTGCTCTTTAAAAATTTCAATGTCGGAATCGGAAAGGTCAATTTCATCAACTATTTTAGCCTCTTTGCTGCTTGCAGCAGTTTTTAGTGGTTCTTGAGCATAATTTGAAATGAAAAAACCAATAAAGACTAAAGTAAGTAAGTGTTTCATATTCATATAATTGAATGTTATTATATTAAAACTTGTAGTTCACTCCAAACTTAACACCATATTTTGAAACCGCAACCTTTTTTGCAGCCGATGTAACCCCAAAAGCATCTGTATAATCTTTTGTATTCGAAAGGCTAGTTAATCCCCATGTAACTTCGGGCCCAAAATACAGAGTTGTAAAATAGTTTATTGGCCAGCTAATTCCAATTGCCGTTCTTGCAGAAAAAAGAACTCCCGCTGCGTTACTTTTTCCATTACTGTCGATTGTGCTACGGGTAATAAAGCCAAATTCAGGAGCGCTAATAGTTTGTAATCCAATAGGGTACTGCTCGTAGTAGCCCGAAGTAGCAAAATTGCCTGAAGTAGCATAGGCTGAGTTTATATTAAAGGAGGCAACTAAGCCTGCTTCAACAAAAATGCCCCACTTTTCGGGATTGCTGTTGCTATGAAATGTAAAGGTGATGGGTACCGAAAGATAACCGAAGCTTAGTAGCGAGTCGTAAGCTGCTGCAACATTCTTTAGGTAAAGTTCTTCGTTTACATCGGCAAAGTACTCGGTGCTTCGAAAGTTGCCATATAGCGAAGCATTTGCGCTAAAGCTACTGTAGCCTAGACCAAATGTTAAACCAGCACGATTGTGAAAGTACCATGTGGCCAGTGCTTCGGCGTTAAGTGCATTTTTGCCACTTTGATTCCACGAAAGTAATGAGCTACTCATTAAGTTTTGGTCGCTGTAACTCGAAACCCCACCTGATATTGCGAATCCAATGTATAAACCCTTTCTTTTCAGTGAAGTAATCGATTTTTGTGGAAGTTCAATTGAAGTACTTGCCGATTGATTGTTGTAAAGGTTAACACCAAACTTGTCGATACTGGTAAGTTTAAAGTTTTTAAATGTATTCTCGGAGCGCTCGAACGAAACCTTAAAGTCGTACTTTGAGTTGTCGCGATGGATGGTTTTGCCCATATACTTGCCCGAAAAAAACTTGTCGATATACCCGTTTATGTAATACTTTTCGTTCCCTTCGGGAATAACCTTGCCGTACTGAGCCGAGTCGATATTCATTCCAATGTTTCGGATACCCTCGGGGTACGAAGTTTCGATATTTTGCTGGTAATCGGCCACGCTAACCCATCGGTTTTGTGGATCGGGTTCAATATCGTTTGCCACCTTTAGGGTCGAATCCTTAAAAAGTCCCATAAACGAAATGCGGTAGTACGACTTGTCCTCGCCACTCTCCTTTGGGTCTGATATAAGATTAAGGAAGTTAATGTAGTCGTTTAGCAGGTAGCGCGTTTGATCCTTAACAAGCTGCATCTCTTTTTCGGAGAATTCCACACTTTTTACTTCGGCCAGCATTTTCGAATCGTACGATAGGTTTGCCTTTTTACTACTTCGTACACCAGCAATTTTGTAGTTTTCGAAGCTATTCCCCTTTTGAAAGAATGCTATACGAAAAAGGAGTTCCTCGGTGTTGCTGTTTTGCTGGCGGTTAATGTAGTTACCATTAATGCTCTTCTGCGTCATAATGTCAACGGTAAAAATATCGTTGCCATGCGAAATAATATTACCAGCTTTTAGGTTTTTAAAGTCGAGGGCTATTTTCATTCCGTCGGGATACCAAAGTAGCATATTGGCCACGTAGGTTTCCAACTCGTAAGCTTCGCTAAGTTTATACGAAGGGTCGAGATCGTTGAAAATAATAGCCTTGCGGCTAACAAATTGGTCGATAAGTCTTTGGCTAACCTTGTTGAGTTCATCAGCATTGTCCATAATTTCGGCCATTTGGTTGGTGAGCTGTTCGTAGTTGCTAAGTACTTTTATGGCTTCGTTGTAAATAATAGCCTTTTGTTTATCCGAAATTTCGCTGGAGAATACTGAGCTCCCCATTGAAACTATCACCAGCACTAGCGCGAAGCTGAAAGTGCGTATTTTAAGTGTATTCATACTAGTATTTAGGCTATTACAGTTTTACAATTTTTTTAACTACAACGCTGTCGAGGTATTTAATTCTGCAGTAGTAAACCCCGCTTGGCTTATCGGCAAGCTCGACAGTAAATCCGTTTGTGTTTTCAATTTCGAATTTTGCGAATACTTTTCCTAAAGCATCGAGAATTTCAACCTCAATTTTTTCAAGCTGCAGTTTATCGAAAGAAATGTAAGTTGAATTTATAGTTGGGTTTGGATATGCAGCAACTTCGCTATTTGTTATGTAACTAGCCGCAAAGTTGAGCGATGGTGCGGCAATGTTAACAATATTGCTGGCCGAGTAGCACTCACTACCCTCGTTAATTTCTACATAGTAATCGCCGTAGTTTCGGTTTGCAACGTACTGGTGCGCTTTTGCTCCAACAATTAGTTGATTGTTGTAGAACCAGCGGTAGTCGGTTGCAGCAATATTGCTACAGCCAAGAATCCAAACATTTGGTCCACGGGCGTTAAGTGTTGGCTTGGCCGGAGCTGGTTTTGTTGTAAGGGTTAAAATGTCCGATTCGTTAGCACATCCTCCCGCTCTTGCTTCAACATTATAGTCGCCAGCAATTAGTTTACCTGCATAAATTGGCGAAGTTGCCCCATTAATGCTTATTCCCGAACGCTTCCATTGGTAGTTTAATTCTGGAACCTCATTCGTTACAAGCAGCTCAACTTTGGTTCCAAAACAGAAATGGGTATTATTTGTAGCTTCTGAAATTGTAGGCTTACTTGGGAGTTCATTAATGGTTACCTGTACAGTTTGACTAAAAATATTGCAGATATTATTAGTATTGGTTAACTGAATTTTATAGCTGCCGCTTTGTGTTGCAGAGTAGCTATTGGAAGTTGCATTTTCAATGGCTTCATTGTTTCGATACCATTGGAAGTATGGATTTGAATTAGAATTTACTGAGAAGTTTACACTAGTTCCGCTACAAACATTGGTTTCGCCGTAATTAAATGATGATATTGAAGGAAGCGGGTTTCTTGTTAAAGCAACTGCGGGAGAGGTTGCGCTACACAAAGCGCTATTTTCTACCTTTACCCTATAGTTACCACTTTCGGTTGCAACCAGTTGATTGCTATTGGTGCCAATGATATTGTTACCCAAAAGCCATTGGTAGGTTAACACATTAGATTGACTGGTTTTTAACAAAATGCTGTTGCCTTCGCAAAAGTTTGTTGAAGTTGGGGGGTCGATTGTTGGTGTGTCTGGCGTATCGTTAACAACTACATCGATAGGCTGGCTAAAAATATTGCAACTGTTACTTGTATTAATTAGCTGAATTTTATAGCTGCCGCTTTGTGTTGCAGAGTAGCTATTGGAAGTTGCATTTTCAATGGCTTCATTGTTTCGATACCACTGGAAGTATGGATTTGAAATAGAACTTGCTGTGAAATTTACGCTAGTGCCCCTACAAACATTAGTTTCGCCGTGGCTAAACGATGATAGGATAGGCAGCGGATTTCGAGTTACCGAAACCACATCGGTTGAAGTGGCATAGCAATTTACGTTATTTGCATACGTTTTTCCAACTCGTAAGCTGTAATTACCCGATTCGGTGGCTACTAAGCTGTTCGAGCCAGTTGCATAATCGGTAGTTCCTCGAAGCCAAGTGTAGCTGTCGGCCACTACGTTAGTACTCAGCGTAATGCTTTCGCCAGCGCAGAAAGTGGTAGATTGTTCGTCGTAACTTATGGCTGGAATTCCTGGTGATTCATTTACTGTTACTGTTTTTACTTCCGATTCGGCCCAACACATGGAGGAAAGGTTATTGGTAACAATTACCTTATAATTGGCCGAAACGGATTTAATTTTAATGGTATTTGTTCTGTGGACAACCTCCCCATCGCGTTGCCATGCGTAGCTGTAATTTTCGTTATAAGGAACAGAATAAATTACGCTATCGCCTAGGCAAAAACTGTTACTTCCATACTCGAGCGTTAGGTTGGTGTTAGGAGTAGTGGTAATAACAACATTTTGGCTTTTTACTGCCGTGCATCCGTTATTTGCAGTTGCGTTTAATGTTATTGTGTAATTTCCTATTGATGGGTAAATGTGACTGTCTGGGGATCCATAGTTTGAAGTTTGGTTGTCGCCAAAATTCCATAGCCAAGTTTCAACGACTAAGCCATTGGTAGGAGGAGTAACAATAATAGTTGCGGCTAAACCTGAGCAAACATCGCTTACATTGAATGTTACATTTGGAATGGGTTTTACTTTAACTGTATTAAAAATAGTGTCAGTTTTACCCGAGTTATTTGTAGCAACAAGCCGAACTAAGAATTCGCCAGAATTTTGATAAACATGTTGTGGATTCTGATCTGTATTAAACGATGAGTTATCGCCAAAATTCCATTGCCAGGCAACAATTCCATCGTAAGCCACCGAATTATCGGTAAATTGAGTTGCATTGCCCAAACAAACCGTATCGGCAGTAAAAAAGGCTTGAACTGGTTTTATTTGCAACGAATCAATCCTAGACCATTGGCCTCCTTTGTACCCTCCATCTACAGCTTGCACTTGCCAGTAGTAATATTTACCATCATCTAAATCGGGCAAATTGAAAATTTTGTAAAAGTCGTTTAAGCCGGTATTGCCCATTTGGGGAACTGTACGTTTTTTAAAACCTACTGAATTAACAAAATGGGGTGCGTATAGATTTAAACTGTCTTTCGAAGTTCCAACCCTTATGTTGTAACTCATGGTGGTTATGGGGGTTTCGTCGGTTGAAACGCCATCCCAACTTATGAGCACCCCTCCACGAAGAGGTTCTTTTTTAAGGTTAGTTGGGGCAATGGCTGTATTGTTAGGTTCAAAACTACCAGCGCGCATAATAGTATTATTGGTATATAATTTAGTATAAACAACTTGACCGTTTTTACCTGTAATTACATAATCTAAATCTCCATCATTATTATAATCGCCAAATGCGGATGCACTAATGCCGGAACCAATCAAGCCTGTTTGATTAACCTCTTCAAAGCTTATTTCATTGTTGTTATTATAGCTGGTGTTTTTATAAAGCTTTGAATAGGGGGTTTCAAATTCTAACCAATCAAAATAACTCTTATAACCAGATGCCAGTATATCGATATAACCATCGTTGTCATAGTCGCCCAGAACAACAGTACCATCAAATAATGGGGAAATTATTCCGGTTGATTCCTCAGTAAAAGATATATCGCCATTATTTCGATATAATTTTACCACAGAGGAACCTTCAATGGATTGTCCAAATAATAATATGTCAATAAAACCATCTTTATTAAAATCGGCAAGATTTACATATGAACGGTTTAGCTGTGCCAACTCTATTTGTGTTTGTTCTGTAAAAGTATTGCCTTCATTAAGGTATATTTTAGTAGTATAATTTCCCGATATTACTAAATCCAAATCACCATCGTTATTTAAATCGCCCCATTCAATGGCATTGCCAACAGGTAACTCAATCGCTACTTCGCTAAAGCTACTTCCACTATTGTTTTTAAATAATTTGGTATAATAACCATTGTTGTCGCCAATAATAGTATCCTTTCCCGTAATTATAATATCCAGGTAACCATCATTATTATAATCGGCCCATTTAGCATTGTCTAATTCAACAGGTGAGAGATTTGTAATATTCTGTTCTTCGAAATTATTACCATTTACATTTTTATATACTTTAATGAAATACTCAGTTTCATGAGGGTAAATTGAAGTATTTAACCAACTATATGAGACCAAAGCATCTTTATAACCATCATTATTGTAGTCACCCCATATGGCGTTTGTAATTTTCGTATAAATATCGACATAATTGAATATTGTTTGTGGTGAAAAAGTATTGTCCCCATTGTTAATATATAATAAAGACTCATTAAAATCATAACCCGAATCTGGGTCTTTTTCACCCGCGCCAGCCATATAAAGATCAAGATACCCGTCGTTATTAACATCAACCCATGAGGTAGTGGCATGTGAAAGATTTTTAGTTATTCCTGTAATAGAACTTGGCTGCTCCATAAATTTAGCCACGCCAAAAAGACCAGGGTTGCCAAAAGCAGATTGGGTACTATAAACAGGGCTGCTTGATACCTCGCGGTATTCAATTACATGGAACATATAGCCATAATTAGGGTTTAAGCCATAAACCATAGTGCTGTCGGCTCTTCCATTGAATATGCAGTACCAGCCCGTAGTAGCTATTTGCTCGCCGTTACCATAGTAGGGGTCGGCAGTGTAGTATTCGTTATTTGCCGGACTAGCAATTCCGGTATTTGCATGTTTGCAAAATACTACCCTATTCCCGTAGCTTCCATTATCCCAACGTAGCAAGAGTGAATTGGCCGAGCGAATTTCGGCACTTAAGTTGCTTGCCGGTAATTCGATACGTGTAATGATTTGTTCGGTAGCAAAATTACTTGGTGTATAAGAATTGTCAATGGCCTGCACGCTCCAATAGTAAGTACCTAAGGGTAAAGGCATACTAAAAACCGTATCAATCCCTACATTTCCCTTGCTAGGAAGTAAAAGTGTACCATTTGCTAAAGCCTGAGCTGAAATTATATTACTGCCACCAGATGATGAGCCAATACGAATATTGTAACTAATAACATTTTTTGGTGTAGTGTTGTCGGTTGATCTATTCCATGTAAAATATACTTTATCGGCTTTTTGAGTAGCCTTTAAACCGGTAGGTGTTGTTGGTGGGGTGTTTTGACTACGATCATTATTAATGTATAAATGGGTTACCAATACATCATCGGCTTTACTGGTAACTAACATATCAAGGTCGTAGTCGTTATCAAAGTCGCCAAACGACATGTTGCCCCCAATGTAGGCTGTTGTGTCGGTTAAAATACGTGAAAAGCTTCCGTCTTTATTGTTGCGATAAATTTGGGTGTTGGATTCCGGTTGAACAATAATATTCTCCCAATTATCATCCCATACTTCCATTATATCAACAAACTGAAAAATATCTAAATATCCATCGTTATCATAATCTACCCATTCAAAAGCATTGTATCTGTCTGATTTTTTTAACTCTATAGCAGTTTGTTTGGTAAAGGTGTTGTTTCCATCATTTCGGTAAACCGCGGAAAAATTAACAACACTCGACTCAATGATGCCACCAAGTAGTAAATCCAAATCACCATCGTTGTCGTAATCGCCCCATGTAGCATAACTGTTTATTAGTGTGGGGAGTATAATAGTTGTTTGTTCGGTGAAGGTATTGTTGCCATTGTTTTTGTAAATCTTTGTTTTGTTGCCTTGAGTGGGGTAAAATTGCCCCCCGGTTAATATAAAATCTAGAAATCCATCGTTGTCGTAATCACCCCATTTAACCACTCCATTTGCAATGCCTTCAATGGTTGGGTGTGTTAACTCGCTAAAGGTATTATTGCCATTATTGGTATATATTTTTAGTACTAAATTGCCTGTATTGTCAAGCCCTGTTATAATAAGGTCATTAAAACCATCGTTGTTGTAATCGCCCCAATCTAATGCACCCTTTTCAACTCCTATTATTGGAATACTTTGTGCCGAAAAAGACGAGCCATTATTTCTATAAATCTTGGTTTCTAGAGTGCTTCCATTTGAACCGCTTACAACAAAATCTAAATCATTATCGTTGTCGTAATCGGCCCATGCTATTGTGCCCTGAAGGTTTCCAAAAGATGTCTGAAATGTGAATGTCTTATCTCCATTGTTTTTGAAAAGTTTGGTTTGCATTGTTCCCCAATCATCAACAATGCCAGTATTTAAAAAATCGAGAAAGCCATTATTGTCGTAATCGCCCCAAAGCGCCATGCTTTCTTTCATATTAGCGGTTGGGGGGAAATTTTTATCCTTATAAAACAGATAATGCGGCGTGCTTATACTATCTAATACAATTGGTAAATGGTTATTGTACAAAATATTTGAACCACTATTGTTGTAAGGGTAAATATGAAAATACCATTTGTCGAAAACTTCACTATTCCGCCAAGCGGAAAGGGTTTGTAATCCCTGTGGAATACTAATAAATCCCGTACCATCGGAAAGGTCTAAGTCAAGTTGGGGCATTGTGCCATTAACAGGGGCAGTAATTGAGCTGCTTTGGGATGCAATAATACAATATCCATCTGGCGCATCGGCAACAAAACGCACCCAGTTAGAGGTTGAGCCAAATAAATCCGAATTTACTAATGTTCCGTTTTTATTGTTACTGCTATTATCGGTAATTGTTGTAATTCCGCTATTGTTGTTATAGGCATTGCCTTGATTGAATTTATAGTAAACTAACAATCCTGTTTCCGATACTGACAATTCATTGTACATATTGGCAGCAATCTCAGTCTGGGTGCGCACTTTGTCCCAAATGCGGTATTCGTCCATTTTGCCATTAAAGTAACGTGAATCGCCAGCCCATCCACCAATTCTTGAGGCTGTTAAATTAACTGCTTTTAAAACCCCTAAATTAAACGATTGAATAACCTCGCCATTAACGTAAAAAATGGCCTTGCCCGAAACTGTGCTATATGTTAACGCGGTATGATACCATTGATTAGGTTGAAAAACAAATGAAGGTAAACATTCACTTCCTCCATTAATAGTTAATTTTAAATGCCCGTTATCAAATTGATAGTGTATGCTGCCATCAACCCATGAATCGGTATTGAAAACCCCATTTAAACCCGTGGAAAATGCATTGGAATTTATCCATGTTTCAATGGTAAATTCGTTTAAATTAGTGCCTAGTGCCGGAACAGCAATATAATCGTTTGTACCATCGAGTGCTATAGCATTACCTAATGAAACGGGACTGGCATCGGTCCAATTTAATTCAATGTTGCGGTTATTTTCGCTTACACTAAAATTAGTTACTTGGGTAATGGGGGCTGGTTTTAAATAGCTTAACGAAGCGGAAGGTATTGTTCCGTCAGTTTTGTAATCAATGTAATTTCCGAAATTGGTAAAGGGCCAAATTTTGAAGAAATAGGTATTAGAACCTTCAATGCCCGTAAATCCAGAATAATTTTTAGTCCCATAATCAACATAAATAGTTGCACACCCATCACTTAAATCGTTATCTTGAGTTACTGGGTTGGAATCATAAGGAATATCACTAAAGGAGAATCGACAAGCTTGTATTAAATACCCTGTGGGTTCCTGTAAGGAACTTACCCAGTTTGATGAAGCGGCGGTTAAGGTGAAATTAGTTAAAGTTCCATTTTTAGCATTGGCGGTACCATCAGGCAATGTGGTTATGCCTGTATTATTACCACCGGCAATGCCCCTGTTAAAATCATAACAAGCATAAAGTCCGGTCTCGTTGCCCGCTGGAGGAATACTCATATAGGTATTAATCTCAGTTGCAGTAAGCTCCTTGCTCCAAATGCTTACTTCGTCCATCGATCCATTAAAATAGGCATCAGCTGCCCAATTACTTCGTCCTAAATAACATTTGTTTCGAGCAATATTGGCTGGTATTTGCATGTTGCTCATAGAGCCGGATAAAACTCCATTAATATATAATTTGCCAACTCCGGTGTTCGAAATTGTGGCCGAAATATGTACCCATTTATCTACAGGAACCGTGCTTGTTGAGTTAAACTGGTAAGGAACTGTTCCTATATAATTTGCAAATGTTAAGGTGTTTGTTGTACCGTTACTCGCTATTAAGATGTTATTTACCCCTTGTCCTGTTCCAAAATCGAACAAACGCGACCATGAGTTAAAACTACTCCATTTAATCCATCCCATGTACGAAAAGCCAGATGTGAAATTTCCAGAAGGAGCCATTGATCCTAAATCTACATAATCATTTAATCCATCAAAGTTTAAGGCGTTGTTAATTTGGTTGCCAGGAGCCCTATAGGCATCTTCCCAGTTAAGAGATATTGTACCTATATTACCAACTGTAAAATTGGTGGCATGCTTTATAGGTTCGGGTAATACAGTAATCGAAGAACTTGCATTAGGTACTGTACCATCGGTTTTGTAAAGAATATTTGTACCACTATTGGTGTATGGATAAAGTGCAAATTGATAGGTAGTACCCGATACCATTCCCACCCATTCACTAAATGTTTGTTGACTTTTAGCAATTTTAATAGCACCCAATCCATCCGATAAGTTTTTATCTTCAATAATGTCGATCCCATCAACTGGGGCAGTTATTGTGCTGCTGGATGCGATTATAAGATATCCATCGGGTGCAGGATTTGTTGCTGCATCAGACCAATTTAGAATTATATTACATAATGCTGAAGTGGCCGTGAAATTTGTTGCATGTTGGGTAGGTTTTGGTAGTAATTGTACTTGAGGAATGGGTAGGGTTTGGTTATATATTATTTCGGTACCACTATTTGAGTAAGGTATTATTTTAAAGTAGTAGGGCAAAAAAGTGTTAATGTTTGTCCATGAACTATACGAAGTTGTACCTATCGGAACTTTCACCGCACCAATGCCATCGCTCAAGTCAGAGTCGGTAACAAACTCGGTTCCGTTAATTATTGTTGGGAAAGTATTTGTTGTTGATGCTATTAATAGATAACCATCAGCGCCAGTGTTATTTTCATTCCATGTTAACAAATAGTTTCCGCCATTTATATCGATACTGAAATTACTAACATGATTTACCGGTTGAGGTTTTAAGATATATTTTTCTATCTGCGGAATAGGGGCAGTGGTTTTATAATCGATAACAGCTCCACGATTTGAATACGGATAAATGCGTACATAATATGTAGTAGACCCAATGATATTTGCCCAGTTTTCATAAAATTGAACGCTATGTGAAACTTTAACCATGCCAAAACCATCGGATAAGTCAATGTCATCAACGGTGTTTACACCATCAACGGGTTCAATAAATGAGTTGGTATTCGAAACTACTATCAAATAACCATCTGGTATTGTTGTACCTATGGCATCTGCCCAACTTAATGCAATACTATCGGGCTTGTTTGCAACGGTAAAATTAGTGACATGATTGGTAGGTTCGGGCTTTATTACTAAATTGAACTGATAGGTTTGACCTGTTGCGGGTTTGCTTGTAACATTTATTGTTGGCATTGGGGTTTCTTCACTTACAATATATAATGTTGGATTTATTCCTCCATCGCTTAACATATAGCCAACATCATCGCCAGGATATATATAAATTCTGGCTGAAAACGAATTGCCATCGCTGTTTTGCAAATTAATGGCACCCGCCTCTTGTCGGTAAACCATTTCAATGCGGTTAGTTGTTTCATGCAATTTTACCTGAAATGAAAGGCCTGCTGCAGTAGCATAGTAGCCCCAGCGCCAGTATAGCCATTCGAATGTGAATACACGGTTTGGGGCTGTTCCGGTTGTTTTATAATTAGCAAAGCCTCCAACGCCACTTAATTCATGTTGTAAAGGTGCAATACGTGGTGCATTTTCACATAAACCTTCCCACCCTAAAAACTTAAGACCATATGATGTTGATGCTTCAACTTGGGTAAAAGTATTTCCACCGAAATTAAAATTGAAGCCAATGTTTATAGGACTGCTTACTGCTCCTTCATTATGATGAACCTGAATTGCAGGTACATTAGTGCCACTTACAATGGGAGTAAAAGTCCCATTAATAGGTGTTAATGTATAGGTTTGGGCAAAAGCTGAAAATTGGACTAAAATTAAAAGGATAGCAGCTGTTAGGCGGGCAATAGAATTGGAAATCATAGTGTTACAGTTTAGAGTGTAAGAGTTATGTCTAACACACAAAAGTATTTGTATGAAAGCAGCAACCATTATCAATCCATACAATCTCATGTACGAATCGACAAAAACAAAGATTAAAAGTGATAGGGGAGGGACTTAAAGTGTAGCCTGATTCTTATGCCAAACCAAAGGCGTTTCGCCAGTTATTTGCTTAAATTAGGGCTAAAGTTCTTGTATAGCATAATTGCTATTTCACGTTTTACTTTAAGGTTTGCGATATGTGCTTTAATAATATTATCGTTTTGAGTTAAATTCTAATTAAATCTAACGCATTAGGTTGCTCAACAGCACTTACGTAATAAAGGGGGTAGTTTGGCAGGTTTTCGGTAAAAAGGGCGTACTTCTTAGGTTTTAAAATTGCTGTATTATATTTTATTTCATAAGCCTTCCCTTTTTGGTACTCATCGCTAACAACAAAATCTACCTCGTGATTGTCAATTGTACGCCAAAAGTTGAGTCGGTCGGGTTCGTATTGCTCAGCAAGTCTTTGGAATAAGTAATTTTCGGCAATTACACCTTTGTCGTCGCGATTGTGGATGGGTTCAAAGCGGTTTAGCAAACTATTACGTAAGCCCAAATCGTAAAAGTATACTTTTGGCATTTTGGTAATTTCTTTCCTAATGTTGCCAGTAAATGGGCGCAGCAGTTCAATGTGGAAGCACTTTTGTAGTACATACAAGTAATTGTCCACCGTTTTATTGTCAATTTTTAATAATTTCGATAGTTCATTACGGTTTGCCAGAGAACCGCATTGTGCTGCTAGAAGCCTCATTAAGTTCATGAAAGCAGCTTCGTTATTTATATTCGATTCGTGAATGTCGCGCTTAATGTATGCATTCTTAATGTCGGCTAGCATTGCTATTTTATCCTTCGTTTCTTGTTGCAAAACAACGGCGGGGTAACCTCCATAGGTTAGGTATTCGTTAAACATTATTCGCAGTTCGGCATTTTTAGGCGAAATGGTTTCGGGCGTTCTTCTTAGCCTA
Organism: Bacteroidales bacterium UBA2287; assembly: GCA_002345675.1. GTDB lineage: Bacteria > Bacteroidota > Bacteroidia > Bacteroidales > Tenuifilaceae > UBA2287. The sequence goes on from DDWL01000066.1 coordinate 189,323, forward strand.
AGTAGTTCGTCAGCTAAGTAATTGGCGTTGTTAAAATGAAGAAATTCTTCAAAATTTAATGTCTTAAGCCAAAATAATTGCTTACGACCTGCTAGTGAGTCGGTAAAATTTCGGTCTAAATAAAAGGCACTACTCCCTGTTACCACCAATTTAAGAGAATCAGCGTAGGTGTCGTAAAGTAGTTTTAAAAAATTGGATGGGTTTTTTAAGTATTGTATTTCATCAATTAAAACATACAATTTTTCATCGACACTTAATGTTTCGCCATACGAAACCTGTTTAGGGATATCGGTATAATTAAACAAATTTTCGGGCTGTTGGTCTAGTGTATCACATAGTTGGCTGTCTTCAAGTGTTAATGTAACCACTTTTCTATTCTTTGAAACTAAGTGGTTATGTAATAGTTTTAAAATGCTGGTTTTGCCCGTTTGGCGAGCACCTGTTAAAATAGTGAACGCTTTTTTTTCGAGATGTGCTTCCAGTGTTTCGTATAAGATTCTAGTTTTAAGCATTGAATTTCGATTTATAATTCAAATATATAACAAAATTGGAAATATAATACTAATAAAGCAGACAATATAGGAAAGCAAATCCAAAAATAGCTGATAAAAATGGATTATCTTTAATATTTACATATATAATTGTTTGTTAAGGGTTTTATTAGGTAAATTAAAAATAAACCAATTTGAAGGGCTATAAGTTCCGGACTATATGGGCGGTAAGTAAAAAATGCTAATTAAATATGAAGGAAAAATTCAATAAAATCAGACTTCAACTGAATTATATGTCTTTCGCCAAACCAAAGGCGTTTCGCCAGTTATTTGCTTAAATTGACGGCTAAAGTTCGATTGTTCGGTAAAGCCTACCATTTCGGAAATGGTAACTAGGCTGTATTCGGGATTGTTTTTTAGAAGATGCTTAGCCTCCTTTATGCGGAGCATATTTATCCAGGTGTTAAAATTGACTCCCTCTTCGCGGTTAATTAGGTTCGAAAGGGTAGTGCGACCAATTTGTAGTTTTTGAGCTAATTCTTCAATGTTAATCCCTGTCTGGCAGTAAAATCTGTTTGCCTCAATTTGCTGCTTGTAAAGTTGCCAATCGGTTTTAGTACGAATTACCTGAGGTGTTGAATTGTCTTGGGAATTAGTAGAAATAGCGGGCTCAATAATATTAAATGCCTTGTTATATTTTATATACTCTTGAGCAAAACCAAAATAAAATAACGAATAAAAGAGAATAACAATCCAATCGTACTGCATTGGTAAAAAGTTCGAAATCATTGCAGTGATTCCAACAGCCAATGCCGAGAAAAAGGCAATTTGTACCCATTTCAACTTAAGCTGAAATACTTCGGAAAAGTAATCGAGAATTTCTTTGTTGTACTGGCGAACCTCTCTTAAAAAAAGGTAGGTGTAGTAAATTAGCTGGAAAAAGTAATACCCTAAAAAAAGCAGCCTAACCCAAATGGTTGGATTGCTTATATGCACCCAAACTAAACTAATTGAGGTAAGTTTTGGGTCGCCATAAAGTGAAACTGAAACAGAATAGAGTAAACTGAAAAATATATAAGGAAGAAGGTGTGCTAGTACATTATTGAGTTTAACAAAGGTTGGATTTATAAGTGTAATTAATGTAAAGGTAAAAAGAAGAGCCTGTGTTGAAGATATAAAAACACTAATAAACGTAAAGTATTCGCGCGAGTTGTCGGCAAGGTTAAAGGCAAGTACTGCAATGGTTAGTAACCCCAATGTGAAGTATGTAATTGCAAGTACTTTTAAGGAGATTCGGTAGCTGCTTAAACCTTCTTTTTTAGGTATGGGAAACGAAAGGAACGAAGTTCCCATTACAATACATACAACAGTAAAAAGGGCGTTGGTTAAAAAATGAAGATTTGAAGCCATAAAAAAGAAAATCGATAACAAATACAAATTCAAAATGCTTAGCTAATATAGTAAAGTTCGCTTTAATGTGCAACGCATTAAAAAGACAAGATCTTTTGAAATTCGCTTAAATGTCAACTGGCAGAATAACAGCAAGTAAGTAAACTTAAATTGTTGTTATGTTTAATGATTAGTCAATTGCATTTTCCAATCGATACTTCATATCGATACCTTTTTTGTCAGTTTAAATTGCCTATTTGTACGAATTGATAAAGATAAAACGTGAAAACATAGTGTTCTTTGCTATACCATAAATGGCTCTTTTTTTAGCAATCAAAATTTTTTAAAATGAAAAATTTAAACCTTTACATTCTTTTTGCGTTCGTTGCAATTGCAACCTTCCAGTCAAGCCTCGTTCAGGGCCAAACGCCAACAATTCCCGAAATTTACAATGCATTTCCCGAATGCAATAGGGTAGTTCTTTTTTCCGACGAATTTTCCGACAATAAAAACAGCTGGTACTTAGGAATTAAGGAAAATGTTTGGTTTCAAAACCTTCAGGATGGAACGCTTTTTTTCCAGTCGTTCGAGGATGTTCCTAAGGAGGATTTTAAAGAGGTTTATATTGACCAAGCCAAGGATTTTGAAATTGAGCTAAAAATTCGACTCGACAAGGGAATTCAGAACAAATTCAACGGTTTGCAGTGGGGTAAGTCGGTTATTGAGCAAAAGCAATTCGACTTCTTTTTTAACGGGCAAGGCCAGTACACAATCGACAAGTTTATTAATGGAACGTTCACCGATTTTGTGCCAGTTACACCTACTAAACTCATTAATAACTACACCTATAATACGCTAACTGTTCGCAAAGTAGGAGCAAAGTACTACTTCTTTTTAAACCAAAAGTTGGTTCATACAATGCCCTTCGAGCCATTTTTTGGAAATGGCATAGGCTTTCAGGTGGCCGAGCGCTCGTCGGTGCAAATCGATTACCTAAAGGTTTGGCAGCTGTCGTCGTCGAGTGGCGCAAAATTGCCAACAATTATGATTGCCAACGAAGCCTTCTCGTCAAAGTCTGGGGCAATAGCATCTGGCGAATCGGTAAAGTTGAACTTTACGGTTAGCAACACTTCGACCGACGATGCTAATAACATTAAACTTTTATACAATTTACCCTCCAATGTTCTTCTTCTCGAAAGCGAATCGAATCTTCAGCTTAAAGCAGGCGAACAAAAGGATTTGGAGCTGCTTTTTTACATCAACAAGGGTATTGAACTTGCCAATTTTTCTGTTCAACTTAAAGCCGAAGGGGCTCATTTTGAAGGCGATTCGGTTAAATTATTCTCAATTGAACTGAATAAACAGGTTCAACTTGCCGATGTTCAAAATGTTGAAGAGTACTCGCTTTACCGCGGTAGCAACGATCCTCTCAAAGGACTTAAGGCTGCAAAGGCCATTCAGGAGGTTTCGATTGGCCGCTACTTTGCGCTAATTATTGGCATTGATAAGTACTCAGGCGACTGGAAACCCCTGCGTAACGCCGTTAACGATGCCAAGGCTGTTGCAACTCAGCTTACCAATCGCTACGAATTTCATACAGTTCGAACTCTTTTTAACGAACAGGCAACCCGTGCCAATATTCTTAAGGAGTACGAATGGCTTATGGCTAATGTTCGCGAAAACGATAATCTGCTTATTTTTTACTCGGGGCATGGCGACTATAACGAAAGTTTACAAAAAGGTTTCTGGGTACCATTTGATGCCACCAGCAGTTCAATTTCAGCTTTAATTTCAAATACCGATATTCAGGCTTTTCTTAGCGGTATTAAGTCGAAGCATACATTCCTTATTGCCGACGCTTGCTTTAGTGGCGATATTTTTAGAGGAAAAACGCTAACTATTCCCTACGAAAACTCCTTTAAGTACTACAACCAAATTTACTCCAAACCTTCGCGAACCGCTTTAACTTCGGGAGGCATTGAGCCTGTTATGGATGGTGGCAAGGATGGTCACTCGGTGTTTACCTACTATTTGCTAAAATCGTTAACCAATAATCAGAATCAGTTTTTCGATGCCAGTCAACTGTATAACGACCTAAAAGTGGCTGTAATTAATAACTCGAACCAAACTCCTGGCTTTAGCCCAATTGTAAACACTGGCGACGAAGGCGGACAGTTTATTTTTATTAAAAAACAAAATCCCTAAAAGCTTGTGAAGCGGCTTCTAATTATTGCAATTTTCTTATTGAGTTTTGCTTATGCACTCCCATTATATTGTCAACTTTATAACTTTACCAACTACAGCCTCGAGCAAGGACTGCCGCAGTCGACGGTGTTTTCAACTTGTAACGATTCTCGTGGTTACTTGTGGATTGGAACCGAAAGCGGAGTTGCTCGCTTTAATGGAGCGCAGTTTACTGTTTTCGACCGAAGTTCGGGTTTACCCGGAAACATTGTGCGAAGCATTATCGAAGTTCCCAACGGCAACCTTTGGGTTGGAACCGATAAGGGAATTGGGGTTTTTAATGGAGAAGATTGGTCGCAAATTACTTCGGAACAGGGTCTTAAAGGCTCGGCCATTACTAAGTTAACCATCGACTCGAAGGGAAGAATTTGGGCAGCTACCAACGACTTTGGTGTAAATATTATTTCAACCTCCGGCGATTCCATTTCAATTTCGAACATAAGCAGCAATAATGACCTTACTGCCGATTTTGTACTCGATATTCAGCACGATTCCGCAGGAAAAACTTGGTTGGCAATGGTTGGCGGAGTAAATATGGTAACCTTCAAGGGCAATGAGCCAACTATTTATAACCTCGAAGATTCTGTAGCACTTCCAAGTAATTTAATCTCAAGTGTCGATATCGATTCTGAAGGAAACCTTTGGTTTGGAACTCTCGATGCGGGAGCATTTCAGCTTAAAAAAAGCAAAGGAAAATACACTATAGTCCCATTTAACGAGAAAAAGGGTATTGCCGACCCCCGAATTTGGGATGTATACTGCGATGGCGCTAATGGCGTTTGGTTTGGCTCGAACGAGAACGGACTTTACCGCTGGCATAGTGGAGCAATGCAAAACATTACAACCAAAAATGGCCTGCCCGGAAACCTAATCCTCAGCATTTCGCGCGATAAAAACCGAAACCTTTGGTTAGGTTCAATGAACGGATTATCGCTTTTTCAGGGTTTTCACTTGGTTCACTACTCCACAACCGATGGTTTGCCGGGGACTCAAGTTCTGTCAGTAAAAAATGGAGCCGATAACTCGCTTTGGGTTGGTGGCGACGGAAAAGGGCTTGCCAAGGTTTGGGTTAATAATAGTAAACTAAATGCGCAGTATTTTGGCCAATCGTCAGGTTTTACTGGCGCTCATGTTGTGTCAATCGATTTCGATAGCGAAGGAACGCTGCTTGCCGGCACTCGTGGCAATGGAGTAGCAGTTTATAAAAATGGTGCATTTAAGTACATAAAGGAGTTCGATGGGTTGGCCAGCGACTATATAAACGTCGTTTTTTGGAATAAGTTTGGGTCCATTTACGCTGGTACCGACGTTGGTTATAACGAGATTAGAGGTGATAAAATTTTTACCATTTCCGAAGAAAATGGCTTAATTCACCCCGAAGTGCAAACGGTTATTTCCGATTTAAAGGATAATATTTGGATGGGAACCATGGGTGGACTGGTTCGTTTTCACCCAGTTTCGGGTAATTACCGCGACTTCGATGAGGTTGAAGGCCTGTCCGATTTACGCATTCATGCGCTGGCCGTCGATAAACTTAATCAGCTTTATATTGGTACGTCCAACGGTATTTACAGGTACAATACAAAAGCCGACACAATTACACCATTTTTAAGTAAAGAGTTAAACTCGAAAACGGTTAACTCGTTGCTCTTTTACAACGATACTACGCTAATTGTTGGAACAACTCTTGGTTTTAATAAAGTATTCTTCGACCAAAATTTATTAGTTCCTAAAAAAGTTGTTTCGTACGATAAAACCAATGGTTTTAAGTTTAGCGAAACTAACTTAAATGCCATTTGTAGCGATTTGCAAAATCGTGTTTGGTTTGGAACGGTAAATGGATTAACCAGTTACCAGCCCGAATTGGAGGATACCCTTACACAGTCCCCATTGGTTCAAATAACAGGAATTCGATTGTCTTTCGAAGCTGTTAATTGGAAGGAAAAGGGGGACAAAATTTCGGAGTGGTTTAACGTTCCTCAGGAGCTGTTTTTACGATATTACCAGAATCACGTTACTTTCGATTTCGATGGAATTTTTCTTAAAAACCCCGAAAGGGTTCGGTTTCGCCATAAGCTTGTACCCGATGAAAAAAACTGGTCGCCAGTAAGCCAAAACAGTAGCGTAACATATCCGGGTTTAAGCGATGGGAACTACACCTTTATGGTTAGTTCAAGCGCTGACGGTGTTAACTGGTCGGAGCCACTTGAGTATCACTTTACCATTTCACCACCCTTTTGGAAAACCATTTGGTTCTTAATTTCGTGCGTGCTTACTTTCTTTGTTACCCTTGTGTTTTACATTCGCTACCGCGAACAAAAGTTAAAGAAGGAGAAAGAGCACCTCGAACAGGTTGTTAAGGAGCGCACTGCCGAGGTGGTAGCGCAAAAGGAGCATATCGAAGAGCAAAAGGAGGAGATAACAGCGAGCATTACTTATGCCCGACGAATTCAACAGGCCATACTGCCTGGCTTAAATATTTTAAGCGAGAACACTACCGACAGCTTTGTACTTTATAAACCCCGCGACATTGTTAGCGGCGATTTTTACTGGATTGGCAAAAGCGATAATAAACTTGTTGTTGCAGCAGCCGACTGTACTGGCCATGGGGTTCCGGGAGCGTTTATGAGCATGCTGGGCATTAGCTTTATGAACAAAATTATTAAGGAGCAAAAAAACGATATGCCCGAAGCTATTCTTGGGCAAATGCGAAGCAATGTAATTTCTTCACTTAAACAGGGCAACTACGAGGGTACAACAAAGGACGGAATGGATATGGCGCTTTGCGTTATCGACCTCGATACAAAGATTATGACTTTTTCGGGAGCCTATAATCCTGCCGTAGTTATATCGGGCGATGAGGTTTTTGAACTTAAAGCAAACCGTATGCCTGTTGGGCTTCACGTAGTAATGGATGATTTTACCCCCGAAACCATTCAACTAAAAAAAGGCGATTGCGTGTATCTTTTCTCCGATGGCTATCAGGACCAAATGGGTGGCCCAACAAATCGTAAGTTTATGCGAAAAAATTTGCGTGAACTCTTGGTTTCTATTCACAGCAAGCCATTTTGCGAGCAAAAGGAAATTCTCGATACTACCATCGAGAACTGGAGGAAAAACGAAGGGCAACCAGCCCCCGAAATTAGCCAAATGGACGATATTTTAGTGTTAGGATTTTCGATTTAAGGTTTGTTTTTATTCATTTTTAAAGCCATTTGAAATTGGTGCCATCAATATTCGAGTGGCTTTTAACTTTGCTTTTCTATTTCTAAAACTCACCTAGGTGCAACTATTAACCGAGTAAAATTTGTTTTTTTAAGGATTCAGCAGTAATTATGGTTGTGTTATTTCCATATAAGCTATTTTTGCAGTTACTAGATGTTCTTTATTTTTGGCTAGAAAGTTGTATCGATCTGATTTCTTAAAATTCTTATTCATATGAAAAAAATACTTTTTCTTTTAGTTGCAGGCTTAACCCTGTCGTTCTTTTTTACCTCTTGCGAAAAGGAAGAATCGTTCGACGAGGCATTGCTAATTGGTAAATGGAGGTCGGGAACCGTAAACTTTAGGTATAATGCCGACCATACGGGTTACACATGGGACACAGCCGATGATGTAACAGAGGAAGAAGCTCAAGATTTCACCTGGACTCTCGAAATGTCGGAGCTAACGCATATTAATATAGGGGAAGTTACAGTTGTACCTAAAGTTTACAAAATAACCGAGTTAACTGCAACTACTTTAAAGTATAGAGATAGTTTTTCGGTAACTCACTCGTTTACAAAAACTAATTAGTATATTTTGTTTTAACATATTGGCAAGTTGTCAATATCTATTGCAATAATAGGTGTTTAAAAAGTTGTAAAATTTCAACAATTATTTTTATTATAACAGTTGCCACGGGCTTTAGCCCGTGGAATTAAAATTGAAAAGATATGGCTTTAGCCAAACTTTTCAGTCATATTTGGGCTAAAGCCCGTGGCAAACAGATAAACAAAATTGAACTAGTTTCTTAAATTTTCAAGTAAATAGGTTTCGCTTATGAAAAAGATAATTAAAAGGGTAGCAATTGTATTTTCGATAATACTTTTGGTTTTACTTATAGCTGTTAGCATAGTTGTTTGGATTGTTTTTACTCCCGATAGGCTAACCCCAATTGTTCGTAAGCAGGCTGCTAATTATATTACTTGTCAGTACGAAATTGGCGAAGTGGAGCTTACATTTTTTAGCACATTCCCAAACTTTGGCCTTAAAGTTAACCGCTTTGCGCTTGTAAATCCGGTATACAGTGCGCCATCCGACACTTTAGTAGCTGCCGAGCAGCTAGTTGGTATTTTCGATGTAATGGCGTTTTGGAAACGCAACGAACTTGTACTAACCGATTTGCAGTTGCATAATGGTGTGGCGAATGCCTTTATCGATAGCCTTGGTCGTACAAATTTCGATATTGTTACTACCGATACAGTCGCTCCTGTCGATACCACAGAGTCGGTGCCTTTTAAATTTATAGATATTAAAAACGTTGAGTTTAAAAATGTTTCGCTCACGTACGTTGACCAGCAGCTAAAGCTTAATGCAAAAATCGACAATTTAACCGCTCAATTCTCAGGTTACCTAAAATCCGATATTTTCGATGCGCTTATTAAAGTTAGCGAGTCGGTAGTTTCGGTAAGTTTTGATGGCGAGCAGTATCTTAATGCTGTTGCAATTTCAATGAATATGCCTCTTCAGGTCAATTTGGCAAGTCAACTTATTAAACTTGCTAATGCCGAAGCATCGTTCAACAGCATCGAATTTGAGGTTGACGGGTCAGTTGAAAATGACACTATTAACAAGAAGATGATAACCGATATTAGTTATAGTACTAATTCGTTTTCCATTCCCGATATGCTGGCGCTGGTTCCTCCTTCGTTTCAGTCGTACTTCGAGGGATTGAAGGCCGAGGGTATTATGTCGTCGACAGGTACAGTAAAAGGCGATTACACCGATACATCAATGCCGTTAATGAACATTAAGTTCGATTTAAAGAATGGGGATATTTTGTACAGTGAATTTCCAATTCCACTTAGCAAAGCAAAAGGCAGCTTCGAGTTTAACTCCGATTTAAATAACGATGCAATAACCTATTTCCGAATTAATAGCTTTAGCGCAAATACGCCCAAGTCGTCGTTTACAACCCGAGGTGTAATTAGGAATCTTTTTTCCGATATGTACATCGACTTAAATACCGATGCTAACTTAGTAATTGCAGAGTTCAAGTCTTTTATACCTTCGGATATGAACATAAAGGTGCAGGGCAAAGTTGTTGGAAATGTTAAGTCGGCATTTAAAATGTCGCATGTTGACAATATGCTATTGGACAAAATGAAGATTTCGGGATCTGTTACGCTTTCGAATTTCGATGCAACCTACGATAGCATGAGGCTTGTAACAAAATATGCCGATGTCGATTTTGCCTTGCCAAATCCAAAGCCAACATCAGAAAATTCGAAGTACTTATACATGAAAGTTAATTCGCCCGAGCTTACTGCAAGCATGCTCGACGGCACTTTTGCCCGAATGAAGGATGCACGCTTTACCGTTGAAACTTCGGATGTAATGAACGCTGTTGGCATTCCCAATGTGTACTGTGTTTACGACCTCGATTCGCTAACAGCTCGAATGGATACAATAAAAGTTACCGCATTCAGACCCAACGGGCAGCTATCGTTAGTGTCGAAAAAGGGGAGTAGCCTGTTGTCGGAAGTAATACTAAAGTACATTGGAATAAGCTTCGAGTCGCAAATGGGTAGCGAGTCGGTTCGCATGAACAACATACGAATGGATGTAAACATTGTTAATCCCGAAACTCAACCCGAAGTTAAACTCGCATACTCAGGCGAAGCAATTAGCATTAAAATGGGGCTAAATTCGGTTAACGTTAACAAGCTAAAAATGAATTCGAATGTTGTTAACGATACCACCCAAACCGACATATTTTTAAAGTGGAAGGCAACTGGATTTTTAGATATGGAAAAGGGCGTAATTGGAATGGCCGATTTGAAACACCCCCTCGAAATTCCTTCCATTAAGCTCGACTTTACCCCCGAGGTGTTTAATATTAAGGATAGTAAGCTGGTAATCGATAAATCGGACTTTAGCTTAACAGGTACTCTTAGCAATATTCTATCTCACTTCCGAAACGATTCGTTACTGCGTGGCGACTTTAACTTTACCAGCAATACCACCGACATTCTCGAACTTATGGTGCTTACGAATGGACTTGGAAGCGATACCGTTTCGGTTGACACAGCCGCCACTGGGCCATATATGGTGCCAAAGGGAATGGATTTGCGACTTAGAGCAAATGTTGCCAAAGCAACCTATGGCTACGATACTTTAAGCAATGTTAAAGGAGAAGTTAGGGTGAAGGATGGAATTTTGGTATTAGACAATTTGGTGTTTTCATCGCCTGGGGGTAATATGCAGCTAACTGCCATGTACCGAACTCCTCGTAAGAATCACTTGTTCCTTGGCCTCGATTACCATTTAATGAATATTGAAATTGAGGAACTGTTGGATATGATTCCCGAACTCGATTCAATTATGCCCATGTTGCGATCATTTAAGGGAAAGGGCGAGTTTCACTTAGCAATGGAAACCTATACCGACTCGCTTTACAATCTTAAAAAGTCGACCCTTCGCGGGGCTTGCTCAGTAAAAGGTCAGGATTTAGTACTTATGGATGGGGAAACCTTTACCGAAATTGCCAAAACCTTACGGTTTAACAAAAAAACCGAAAATAAAGTAGATAGCCTTTCGGCCGAGTTTACAGTTTATAAAAATGAAATCGACATTTACCCTTTCCTTATTGTAATGGATAAGTATAAGGCGGTTGTGGGTGGAAGGCACAATACGGATATGAGTTTCAACTACCACATTTCGCTTGTCGATAGCCCAATTCCAATTAAATTAGGTGTCGATGTGTCGGGAACAATGGATAACTTAAAGTTCCGCCCAGCAAAATGCAAGTATGGCGAAATGTACCGGCCAGTTGCCCGGGGCGAAGTTAAAAACAAACAGCTGGAGCTGCGAAGAATAATTCGAGAGTCGTTAGTTAAAAATGTTATTAAGGAATAGATGTGTAAGAGGGAAGGAGGTTTTTCGTCTCCTTTCTTCTTATATAATGCATACTATAATTAGTTGGATGTAACCGTTAAAAAATGGAGTTGTTTAATTCGGTCTCACTCCATTATTTATTAACTGCCAATTTGAGATGGTTTGGCAAAAAAAAAGTTTTTATGAAAAGTTTAACAAAATTATTAATTCTTTCAGTTGTTTTAATGCTTTCATTATCTTCTTGTTCGAAGGATGATTCAGCAGTGCCAGAAACAGTATTAAGTAACATTGAGTTAAGTATAACCAAAACGACTACCTCAGTTTCATTAAGTTGGATTCCTGTTTCGGGATGTAGTTGGTATCGTATATACATTGCGAAAAATGGCGAGCCACTTGTGCAAGTTGCAAATTACCAAGATCTTATCAATATTCCAATCACTTATACTATTTACGAATTAACGGCAAATACTTCTTACAATATAAAAATAGAGGGGCGTGATTATGCTTCTGGAGGGAAGATTTTAGCATCTAAAACGCTTGTTGTTTCGACCAATCCCTAAGTCGTCTAAGAAGAATATATTACGCTTCGACTACGGTTTTTTCATATTTTAAATCAAAAGGGGCTGTTTCATTAGTTACAACCGACAGAAGGGAGCTCGCCGAAGGCAAACTCTTAACCACAAACCCCGATAACTATCGTGGCACTAAGGTTTTACACAAAGTTCACAAAGAACTGTAAATGTGTGTGTTGGCTTTGTGGGGCTTTGTGGTTTCTTTGTGGGCTTTGTGGTTAATTTTTCTTTTGAGACAGCCTCTTTTTATTGTTACACCTATTGTTCAGTGCTATACGAATTAACTTAAGTTACCTTCCCTTTAATTCAAATCGAATAAGACTAGCTGCTTGCTTCGAGTCATCCTTTTTAGTAAGTAATCCAATTATTTTTCCTTTATAAAAAGCAACTTCGTTAAAACGTGGCGACAGGCTAAGGTTGTAACCATCAATATTTAGGGTCGATTCGGCGGTATGTTGCCCTTTGCTGTCGAAAGTGTATACCATGAACTTGTGGTCAACATCTTCCTCTGTAAAACGAAAAACTAGAATGTTATCGTCCGAGTCAATTAAAATATTATAGTAAAAAGGAGTGTTTTTAGGAAAGAAGTCGCTTTTGTAAACAGCGGAAATATCTTCTTTAGTAAGTTTGTTTTCAGCTACTCTCTTTTCGAGGCTTGTAGTAAACTCCTTTTTTAAATCTTCGGGATAGGCAAGCGGGGCAAAGTCGAGGTTAAATGAATTTACGAGTCTTCCTTCGGGTGAGTATATTTCAAGAGATTTTTGGGTGTTAATGCCAACCAAAATGTTACCATTGCTAAGCGCTCTAATAATTATTTCACTTCTTGTGAATGAGGGTGTAAAAGAGTAAACATAGCTAACCTTATTTACAACAAGACTAGGTTCCCAAATGTTGTCGTACTTCTTTATAATACTCTGACTTCCAGTTTCTGGGTCGATTATAGTAATAACGTATCGTACCTTTCCTTCCATTGGAACGTGTCCTACAAGTGCAATTTTATTAGCAAGTGCAATTACTTTCAGAGGCATGTAGTCTACTTTAAGAGTTTTAGCATAATTGCCATCCAAGGTAAATAGTTTAATTTGTCCATTATGTTCGTGTGTAAAAACGTACTTGCCATTTACCACACCACCTAGGGTAGGTCGTTCTTTAAAATCGCCTTCTTCCTTACCTTTTTTTCCAAAAGTGAGAATAAGTTTACCATTAGCATCGAACTTTTGAATGGTATAGGAACTATAGTTTCCTACAAATGTGCTGCCGTCGGGGGCAACTGCAATGCTTTTGTAGCTTCCTATTGCATTCCCATGAACAATGGTGCTGTAGTCGGGAAATATTTCGTTCCAGTTTTGTCCTTGGGCAAATCCCCCTTCGGGAACTAAATTCACGGTTCCAGTTTTGTAAATATCGAGTAAAGGTTGGCCATTTGCCTGCAGGGCAAAAGTTATTGCCACAATTAGTTGGATTATTCGTTTCATTTTATTGTTTTTTAAAAGTTAGGGTATTTGGTGGATTGGCCAATCCTGTTGTTTTCTTCTACTTTTTATTACATTGTTTAATAAGGTAGACGGTTTGTGTTCCTCCTTTTTCCGTAACCTCTGCTATTTCAATTACTCTCATTTGTAATAATCTGTTAGGCGATTCGAGTTGAGGATTGAATTCGTTGCTGTTTAGTGTTATCCATTGGCATTCATCAGTGCTAGTTATAGTGCTTTTGTCTTGAAAATGATAAAAGGAAAATGTAATTGCAATAAGAATCGAAGCTGCAATGCTAGTCCAAGTGGCAATATTAAAAGTTCGATTGTCTTTGCTCCTTATCTCAAAACTTTCGCTTAAGTCAACTTTAGTAAATACATCAGAGAGCATTTGCTTCCTTTTTGCAACCCTCGTTTGGCAATACGAACAGTTAGGTATATGTTGTTTAAAACTAACATTATCGTTGCCCTCCAATTCGCCATCGATAAAGGCTTGAATAAGCCATTCGTCGGGACATCCTTTATGTTTTTGAACTTTCATTTTTTTCTTTTTTACTTTATCAAGTCATCAAGTCATCAAGTCATCAAGTCACCTTGTATTCATCCTCAATCCACTTTGCAAGTTTGTCAATTGCTCTTGTTAATGTTTTTCCTACCGAAGTAAAGTTCATATTTAAAACCTGTGCCATTTCTTTATACGAAAAGCCCTGCTTATAAAGTATTACCAGTGCTTTTTCCTTTTCGTTAAGTTGCTGCATTGCCAGCCTAACTTGTTGGTTTTGAGTTTTCTTACTTGTTTCGTCGTAAGTGATAGCGTTTGTAACTTCGGAAAGGTTAGTTCCTCTGAAAAATCGTTTACTAAATTTATGGTGATTTATACACCGATTGTATGCTACGCGATAAACCCATGCTTTAGGATTAGTAACAAGGTTTTGTTTCTTGCTTTGGTTAAGTAATTCAATGAACGAATCGTGCGCAATGTCGCTTGCATCGTCAATATTTCCTGTCCAACGGTAACAGAAATTTCGAAGACTGCTAAAGTTCTCTTTGTAAAAGTTGTCTAAATCCATTTTGCTAAAATCAAGTATAAGACAATCTCGATTGCACTTTGTGACATTTCGGCTAAAATTAAATGTTTAGTACAAAGTAAAAGTTGTTTTTCAACTTAATTGAGTGTTGCCATTAATTATCTTTTGTTTAGTTGTAGCCAATGCCATACGAGCCCGCAGACATTACCTTTTTGGGGAATCCTAAAGCTTTTTTTTTGTATATTTGTAGCATGACAAAAAAGAAAAACATAGGGTTGGATTTCGTTGTCGATAAACTCACTAACTCAATTGAAAACATTGTAACAGGTGATAGTTTCTCGACTGAAATTTCTGTTGTCACAAGAGAGGACCTTAAATTGACCACAAAGAAAAATGGTTGGGTTTTTAATTGGCTAACTGAATTTAAACAACCTGAAAGAGAGGTTTTTAAACTGACTATCGTAAACAATCCGAATGTTATTCAAGGATTATTGAGCGTGCAAGTAAAATCGGACCACGTTTATATGCACCTAATTGAAAGTGCACCATTTAACAAAGGCAAGACAAAAATGTATGCTGGAGTACCAGGGAATTTAGTTGCATTTGCCTGTAAACTTTCTTTTCAAAGGGGGCACGAAGGAAACTTAGCCTTTATTTCAAAAAGCCAACTAATTAAACACTACGAAGAAACATTAGGTGCAATTCACTTTGGCGGTAGATTGATGATTATTGTAACGAAAGCTGCGCTTAAGCTTATTGACAGATACTTTAAAAACCAATAAAAATGAAAACAAGAAAAAAAGAATTGGATGTGGATTTTATTGGAAGTCAAGAACCTTTAACAAGTTCTGAAGAAAAAGCTTTAAGTGAATTCTTTAAAAAAAATAAAGAAATAAAAAAACAGAAATCACTTAGACTAAGAAGAACGACCAAAAAGGTAACGACCGAAATATAAAATACAGCGTGTCGGGGGGATAGGAACGGAGTTCCAATTCCCAGCGCAAAACACACCCTCAGTCTTTAATGTATTAAAATACATTTCATGTCGAACGAAGCGAGACAACTTTAGATAACAAATTATTTACGTTTGTATAGTAGTTGAATAAATCGTAATAATTATAACATATGGAAACCTCCCGTATAGTTTACCTCGGACAGCTTCGTACCGAAGCCGAGCACGTTCGCTCAGGAAATATAATAGTTACCGATGCCCCAGTCGACAATCAGGGAAAGGGCGAGTTCTTTTCGCCAACCGACCTTCTGGCAACATCGCTAGGTGTATGTATGCTAACAATTATGGGTATTTCGGCTCAAACCCATGGATTCGATATTGACGGAACAAAAATTTCGGTTACAAAAGTTATGGGAACCAATCCCCGTAGGGTGGTTGAGGTAATTGTTGAGTTAACTTTTCCGCATAATAGCTATAGCCAAAAGGAGCGAAGGCTCCTTGAACTGGCAGCCAAGGAATGCCCCGTTGCCAATAGCCTTCACCCCGACCTAAAGCAAACCATTAAATTTAATTTCCTCCAATCCGTCTGATCGCTCAAAGCGGTCTGACGGATTAGTGAAAGAATTTAAACGGATTGGTGAAAGAACTTTGCGACCTTTGCGTAAATCTTTGCGTCCGATAGTTATCGGACCTTTGCGGTTAAATCTTTACAGCCCCTTAAAAGTCAAATTATTATTACAAACAATGTTTAAACACTTACTTCGTATATTTTGTAATAATATTCAAAAAATCTTCGCGGTTTATGGGTTTCGAAATGTAGTCGTCGCAACCAGCTTCTTTAGCCATATCCATATCGCTTCGCATTGCGTAAGCCGTTTGGGCAATTACAGGCAAATCCTTTCGAATCTTTTTAATTTCTCGGGTTGCCTCGTAGCCATCCATTACGGGCATTTTAATATCCATAAGCACTATGTCGAAGGTTGACTGTTCTCGAACTAAATCAACAGCCTCTTTACCATTTACAACCCATGTTAGCGATGCGTTTACTTCGAGCAGCAGTTCCTTTAAGTAGTAAAAATTTACTTCGTTGTCCTCGGCAATCAGAATTTTTATTTTTCTATTGCTTGTTGCTGGGTTGGTTTGAAGCCTTGCTTCTTCTTGCTTTTTAAAGTCGGACTTGGAGTAGGGTATGGTAAAGTAAAATGTTGAACCAGCATTTAGTTCCGATTTTACGCTAATTACTCCTCCCATTTTATTCACAAGGGCTTTCGAAATTGCCAAACCCAACCCTGTGCCACCAGCAATTCGGGTAATGTCAGTTTCAACCTGCCGAAATCTGTCGAAAATTTGCTGGAGCATATTTGGAGGTACCCCAATTCCCGAGTCTTCAACGTAAAACTCCAGCATTCCATCTTTTAGCGAGTACCCAAAGTTTACAAACCCTTTTTGTGTAAACTTAAATGCGTTACCAAGTAAGTTCGATAGTATTTGCCTTAGCCTTGTACCATCGGCAATTATTTGGCTTTGTGCATTGCTTAACTCCATCGAAAACGAAAGTTGAAGCCTAAGGCTATCGGCCTTTGGTTTAAATAGTAAGAACTGCTCGTTTAGTATTTCGTTTATGTTTATTTCCGATGGTGAAAGAGTTATTTGGTTCGACTCAATTTTCGATATGTCAATTAAGTCGTTAATAATTGCAAGTAGCTGGTTGCCGCAATTTTGAATAATGCCAACGTACTCGCCTCGTTCGCCTTCGTGTAAATCGGTATTAAGGAGCAGCTGCGAAAAACCAAGTATGCCGTTCATTGGTGTACGCACCTCGTGGCTCATATTGGCAAGGAATGCCGATTTCAGCTTGTCGTTTTCTTCGGCTCGTTGATTTGCTGTAAGAAGTTTTGCGTTAATATCTCTAATTCGGTTGTTGGTTTCAATAAGTTCCTCATTTAGTGCGTAATACTCCTCATTTTGTTTTTTAAGCTTAAGCTCGTTTTCCTGAAGCAGCATTTGGGTTAACTTCCGTTCGGTAATGTCTCTCATAATGCCGAGCACAACAACATCGCCTTTAAAGCCAAGCGATGCTGTGGTAACTTCAACTTCGCGGGTAAGGCCTTGTGGGGTTCTTATTTGAAGTTCGTACTGGTTTGGAATACTCTTTCCCTCGAGCCTGTCCTTGTAGCGCTGCTCTACCATTTGCTTGCTCTTTTCGGTAAGCAGGGCGTTAAAGTCGAACCCTTCGGCCATAAGTTGCTCGGGGCTAAAGCCTGTTATTTGCGAAAACCTATTGTTAACATACTCGTAGCGTCGATTTCGCATAAGGTAAATTCCATCGAAAGCATTGTCGACAAGGCCACGGAACTTTTCTTCGCTTTGGCGAAGGGCGTCCTCGGTTTTTTTTCGCTCTGTTATATCGGTCGATATGCCACAAAGGGCAATGGCTTTGCCATTTTCGTCGCGAACCACCCAGGTTCGGCTATCGAGTATAACCTCTTCACCGTTCTTATTAAAGTTAATTACTTCGCCACGCCATTCGCCATTGGCAAGGGTTTTTTGGAGTATTTCGAGTTGCGACGCCCCCTTTTCGGTGTTCTCGCCATAAATAATTGGCATGTTGCCAAGGAGCTGCTCCTTTGTTTTGCCAGTTAGCCTTGTTTCGGCGTCGTTAACGTAAATTATTTTTCCGTTTAAATCGGTTGCAGTTATTAAATCGCCAATTTGGTCGAGTAGCGAAGCCTGAAAATGCAGCTGTTCGTCAACACTTTTCCGATCCGAAATATCAATAATAATTCCCTCGAGGGCAATAAGTTCGTTCGATTTGTTGAAAATCCCAAGACCTTGTTCCCGTACCCATTTTTCGGTTCCGTTTGCTGTAATTATTGGGTACTCGTCGATAAATACTTCGTGGGTTACCAGCAAATTTTGCCACTTATCCCAAATCCGTTCGCGATGCGCAGGATGAATTAAGTCGCTAAACGACAATTTGTTATTGTTAACTAAGTCCTCTGGTTTATATCCTGTAAGGTCGTAGCAGTGATGGCTAAGGTACTCCATGGTCCAGTTCTTGTCGCTTTTGCAGCGATAAACTACACCGGGTAAATTATGTAAAAGGGTATTGTGAAAACGCTTATGCTCGGTAAGTTCATCTTTTATTTGCTTATGCTTACTAAGGTTAATGGCTTGAACTAAAAATGTTACTTCGTGCTCATGGTTTAAAGCGCTAATATGAAGTTCGAGAAAAACGAGCTGGTTGTTGCTGTTTATAAATTCAATGTCTATGGGATCAATAAAACCAGAATGCTTTTGATTAAGCGTGTTGCCTAAGCTCTCCTTGTAGGAAAGGGAAATATAGCTGTAGAAACTTTTACCAACTAGTTCGGCTTTCGAATACCCAAGAAGATCGCAAAATATGCTGTTTATATCGTTAATGCTCCCAGCTATTGATGCTATTAATGAAGCTGTTGGAAGCTGATGAATGGATACTGAAAAATTACTCATTTTAGTAACAGTCGATTGTTTTTTAACGGTTACAATTTAAGAAATGCAAAAGGTTGCTAAATGTTTATAATGATGATATATATCCCCCAGAATTATTTTATCGAACTTGTAAGTGTAAAGTGCTCATATGCAAGCAATACTGTGTGAGTGATTTCTATCACCATTTGTATAGTATTAAATATATTACATTTTATAGGTTGTAAGTTGTTGAAAAGTAGGCGAATGCAGTAGTTGTGTTTAAGCTGTGTTCCTAATACCTTAAACAGTTGTATTGTTAAAAAGTCGACTTTGCAAATTGAAAAAAAACTATATTTGGTAAGGCGTATTCTCCAATTTAACAGTATGAAAAGTATTGGATTGTTTGATGTTTAGCCTGATATTTACACGTTACCTTTGAAATGTTCTTTTATGGAATCAGAAATTACTAGTATCGAAGCACTTCGGAGAAGAATAGAGAACCTAATAAAAGGTTCAAAAAACGAAGTCTTTGAATTAAATAATTTAACCCTCAATGAAATTGTTGATGAAGTAGTTATTTATTCAAGTAAGCATTATCAGCAATTTGTAGTTAGCGATCGAATTTTTAATCATGCCCTCGATATGCTTTGCATTGCAGGATACGATGGCTACTTTAAAACCTTAAACCCCTCTTGGTCAAAAGTATTGGGTTGGAGCACTGAGGAAATGCTGGCTAAGCCGTGGATTGAGTTTGTTCACCCCGACGACCGCGAATCTACTTTAAATATTAAATCGGTTTTAACTAATGGGGAAGAAATTTACCAGTTCGAAAACCGCTATAAATGTAAAGATGGTTCCATAAAATGGCTTTCATGGAACTCGTATCCATACCCCGTCGAAAATATTATGTTTGGTGTGGCAAGAGATATAACTTTTAAAAAGAATGCCGAGGAAAACCTTTTAAAAAGCGAGCTAAAACTTAAGAAGCAAGTTGATGAGTACACAGCCTTAGCCGAGGAGCTAAACCAGTCGAACGAGGAGCTTCGCAACATAATGGACGAGCTTACCGAAAGCAACCTTCGAACAAGTGCACTGGTTGCCGCCAACCCCGACTTAATGTTTGTATATAGTCGCCAAGGCGAATTTCTCGATTACCATACTCCAAGACCCGATTTACTTCTTTTAAAACCCGAAAATTTTTTACATAAAAGGGTTGGCGATGTTCTCCCCGAGTATTTAGCCAAACTTAACCAAGAGGCTATTGATAAACTTTTTGAAACGGGTACTGCACAAACTTATTCGTATTCGCTTGAACTTAACGGCACCCTATCGCATTTCGATGCCCGTATGGTTAAGTACGGAAAAGATAAAGCCTTAGCTATTGTAAGAGATATTACAACACAAAAGCAGGCCGAAATTGCCATTGCCAAAAGCGAGGAGAAATTTCGATTGCTTGTTAAAAACTCGTCCGACACAATCTCTATTTTAACCGCCGAGGGTAAGCAAAAATACATTAGCCCTGTTGTTGAACGGGTTACTGGGTATAAAGTTGAGGAACTATTAGGAACTCGAATCGACGAAGTTATCCATCCCAACGATTTACAATCGGTAATGGAGCATTGGCAAGAATTGCTTGCAAATCCACAAAAAATTCAAACTTCACAGTATCGCCATATTCATAAAACCCAGGGCTGGGTTTACCTCGAGGCTGTAGGTCAAAATTTTTTAGCCGAGCCTTCGGTCAATGGCATAGTGCTTAGCGTACGCGATATAAACGAACGAAAAAAAGCTGAACTTGAGCTACAGGCTAGCGAAGAGAAGTACCGCTTGCTATTTGAAAATATGACCCAAGGCTTTGCCCTTCACGAAATAATTGTCGACGAAAATAGTAATCCTTGCGACTACCGATACCTGAGTGTTAATCCGGCATTCGAACAGATTACAGGGTTAAATTCCTCAAACCTTATTGGGAAAACGGTACTTGAAGTGTTGCCAAATATCGAGGTCAACTGGATTGAAACCTACGGTAAAGTAGCTCAAACGAAGCAGGCTATTAGGTACGAAAACTTTTCGGCTGAACTTAGTAAGTATTTCGATGTAAATGCTTTTTCACCTAAAAAGGGGCAATTTGCAGTTGTTTTCTCCGACATTACTATGCGTAAACTTGCTGAAGAAAAAGTTAACAAACTTTCGAAGGGCATTGAGCAAAGCCCAGCCATTGTTGTAATTACAAACACAATGGGCGAAATTGAGTATGTTAACCCACGGTTTACGGAGGTTACAGGTTACTCATTAAAAGAAACTGTTGGTCAAAACCCTCGAATTCTTAAGTCGGGACATCATAATACCGAATTCTATCAGAATTTGTGGAATACAATTTCAAGCGGAAGCGATTGGCGAGGAGAGATTTTGAATAAGAAAAAGAATGGCGAAGAGTACTGGGAGTCGGCGCTTATTTCGCCTGTTAAAAACGAAAAGGGCGAAATAAAAAATTACATTGCCATTAAGGAGGATATAACAGAACGAAAAGAAACGTTAATTGCTCTCGAGCAAAATAATCAGCTAATTAATGCAATGCTCGACAACCTGCCTGTTGGAATTTTTATGATCGATTCAAAAACTGGGAAACCTCTTATTGCCAACGAGCATGCAAAAAAACTTATGGGACGAGGCATAATTAACGATACAAATGTCGACTCGCTTGCCGAAGTTTATAAAGCATACATTGCTGGCACAAACGAACCATACCCAACCAGCAAAATGCCCATAGTTCAGGGCATTAGGGGTGTTGTTTCGTATATTGACGATTTGGAGGTTGAGCATCCCAATGGCAATAGGGTTTTGCTCGAAATTTTTGGAAGCCCATTAACCGATAGTGCTGGTAATATTTGGGCAAGTTTAGTAGGCTTTCACGATATTACCGAACGTAAAAAGGAGCAGGAAGCGCTTAAACTTAGCGAATTTGTTTTAAAGGAAAAAAACGAAGAGTACTTGGCGCTTAACGAGGAACTGGTTGAAAGTAATAACCGAATTAGTAATATTAACACCGAACTTATTGCTGCTCGCGAAAAAGCCGAGGAAAACGATATGCTTAAAACAGCCTTTTTGGCAAATATGAGCCACGAAATACGCACTCCCATGAATGCAATTATTGGTTTCTCGGAGGTGCTGCTTAAGCCAACCCTTTCTGACGAAAAGCAAAAGTTTTTTACCAGCGTACTTAACGAAGCCTGCCAGCAGTTGCTCACTGTTGTTAACGATGTTATCGATATTGCTAAAGTAGAAACCAAACAGGTAAAACTTTATAAAGGCGAGGTCGACTTAAATAAGCTGCTGCAAAAATCGCACTCCATTTACTCAGCAATTGCCCAGAAAAAGGGAAATCAAATTTCGCTTTTATGCAACTTGCCCGATAACGATTGCACTGTAATTGCCGACGAAACTAAGCTAAGCCAAATTATAAATAACCTTTTAAGCAATTCCATTAAATTTACCACCAATGGCGAAATTGAAATGGGTTATGTTGAAGATAACCAGTTTATTAAATTCTATGTTAAGGATAGCGGCATTGGCATTAACGCCGAGAATCACTCCATTGTATTCGAACGTTTTCGACAGGTTGAGGTCGACGATTCTCGGAAGTTTGGCGGTACAGGTTTAGGACTTTCCATTTCGAAGGCTTTTGTCGAACTTATGGGAGGGCAAATCTGGGTCGAGTCGGAACTTGAAAAGGGTGCAACATTTTATTTTACAATTCCATACGTTTTGGTCAAAAGAGAAAAGCAAATAGTTAATGCCATTATATCTGAAAAGTTCGATTTTAGTGGAAAAAAAATAATACTTGTCGAAGATGAGCATGCAAACTATCTGCTAATTAACAATTGGCTCGAGGAGACAAATGCAAAAGTAATTTATGCAGCCAATGGACTCGAAGCGGTAAGTTTGTTCGAAAATAATCCGGAAATCGATCTCGTTTTAATGGATATTAAAATGCCCGAAATGAACGGTTTTGAAGCTACACGAATTATAAAATCCATTAAAAAGAGTATTCCAGTAATTGCTCTAACAGCCTATGCAATGGCTGGCGATAAGGCAAAATGCCTCGAGGCAGGTTGCGACAGTTACATGTCGAAGCCACTAAAACGACAAGAATTACTTAGCTTAATTGCTTCGTATTTTGTATAACAATCGCTACCCCGTTCGACCGCTTGGAGCAATACCAACCCGTCTGACCGCCTTGAGCGGTCAGACGGGTTAAAAAGGCAAGTTTTGGGTGTCATCTCGTCCGACCGCTCCAAGCGGTCTGACGGGTTAATAAGGAATTCGTTGGTTAAATCGATATTTTTTTATCAACAAATTGATGTTGATTATTAGATAAATGCCTCCATAACCTGACGGCTATGAATAACTATCGGGGTTCAGTTGTCGAATTTAGACTGTAGACTGTAGACCGACTGTAGACTGCTTACTGCCGACTGCCGACTGCGAACTTCCGTCTTCGGTCTTCCGACTCAATGACATAAATCAACCCCCTAATTAACAGACTATGCTTAAAAAAATCGTTATTTGCTTTAGATTCTCTTAAAATACTCGACTCTATGTTTTTTATCGACCTCATATACAACCTATCAACACTTGTTGCGCTAAGCATTATATCGGGTTTTATCGACAATAGGTGGAGCAGTACAACGCAACGAGGGGCTATGGCTCAGGGTCTTTTGTTTGGTTTTGTTGCGCTGCTTGGAATGCTAAATCCACTTGTTTTTCAGCCAGGCTTGGTTTTCGACGGACGCTCCGTTGTTATTAGTCTTTGTGGTTTATTTTTTGGCCCAGTTGCAGCTTTAATCTCGTCGGTTATGGCCATTGCACTTAGGGTTTATCAGGGTGGAGTTGGTGTATACATGGGTGTTTCGGTTATTATTGCTTCGGCTTTAATTGGTATTTTTTATTACTACAGGCGTAAAAAGAGGAGTAAGAAAATTTCGGCATTCTTTCTATGGAACTTTGGAATTCTTGTTCATATTGCCATGTTATTGCTTACTTCTTTTCTGCCAAGGGAGTCGCAAATGGCCGTTTTAAAAAACATAGGTTTTTCAATAATTCTGTTTTATCCTCTGGCAACAATTTTAATAGGTAAAATACTAAACGATCAGGAAGTAAAAGTAAAGTCGGTTGCTGCGCTCCGAAAAAGCGAGGGGCTATTTCGTTCTCTAGCTCAGTCGTCGCCAGTTGGAATTTGCAAAGTTAGCACAAAGGGCGAGTACATATTTATAAACGATAGGTGGTCCGATATTACAGGCATTAGTGCCGAAGAAACTATTGGAAAAAGTGTTTCGCACATTGCTCATGCCGACGATAAAAACGATGTTGAAACATCGTTTAATAACCTAATTAACAACGGAAACCCATTCGATTTAGAATTTAAAATTATTTCGCCCCTTGGAAAACAGTGCTGGGTACATGGGAAATTCGAAATCGAAATGGACGAAGATGGCGATTCGATTGGTTATGTGGGCACTCTTTTCGATATTGATGAACGGAAAAAAAAGGAGGAGGAACTTCGCCGCTGGGAAACGATTTTTAAGTCGACTCGCGTAGGCATTGTTCTTGGAAAAAGCGATAGCCAGTTTTTCGACATAATGAACCCCGCATTTGCCCGAATGTACGGCTATACACAGGAGGAACTTATTGGCAAAACTGTTTTATCGGTATTTGCACCTAACGAGCGCGAAAGCGTTCCAAACCATATTCGTACCGCTTTCGAAAAGGGCTTTCATACTTTCGAGTCGTGGCATGTTCGAAAGGATGGTAGCCTTTTCCCCGTATTAGTAAGCATTACGGCCGTTAAAGACAGACATGGAAACCCTTTATACCGAATTGCTAACGTGCAAGACATAACCGAGAGGTACGAGTCGGAAGCTAAGCTTAAAAGCGAAAAGTATAGGCTTGCTAGTATTATTGAAGCAACTAATATTGGAACTTGGGAGTGGAATATTGAAACAGGAGAACTTTTTGTAAATGAGCGGTGGACCGAAATTGTTGGCTACTCGCTTAACGAACTTATGCCCATTTCAATAAAAACGTGGGAAAGTTTAGCTCACCCCGAAGATTTTGTTGCATCAAATATTGCAATCCAAAAGCATTTTATTCGAGAAACAGATTTTTATGATATTGAATTACGCATGCTTCATAAAGCAGGGTATTGGGTATGGGTACTCGTTAGGGGAAAGGTTGCCGAATGGACAGCCGATGGCAAGCCATTAAAAATGTTTGGAACCCATAAGGACATTACCGAACGAAAGCACTGGGAAGAAACGCTAAGGCAAAATGAACAACGCCTAA
This sequence comes from Bacteroidales bacterium UBA2287, assembly GCA_002345675.1. Lineage (GTDB taxonomy): Bacteria > Bacteroidota > Bacteroidia > Bacteroidales > Tenuifilaceae > UBA2287. The sequence continues at coordinate 214,361 of DDWL01000066.1, forward strand.
AAGAGCAAAATGAAGAGTATTTAGTTCTTAATGAAGAACTTACTGAAATAAATGACAAACTTCGCTTTAATGAAAACAGGTTAAAAGAGCAAAACGAAGAGTACTTAGCATTGAACGAGGAACTTACAGAGTCGAACGAAAGGGTTAAGCAAGTAAATACACAACTTGCTGTGGCTAAAAAACGTGCCGAAGAGAGCGACAAGCTTAAGTCGGCATTTTTGGCAAACATGAGCCACGAAATTCGAACTCCAATGAATGCTATAATTGGATTTTCCGAAATGCTTCTTCGACCCGATTTACCCAAGGAGAAGCAGGTAACTTTTACCGAGGTTCTTAATGCATCGTGTAATCAACTTTTAACCGTAATAAACGATGTGCTCGATATTTCGAAGGTTGAAACCGGTCAAATGGTTGTACATAATGGAATGGTTCACATAAACGACTTAATTCAAAACATTCATTCGCTGTTTTTGCCCAATGCAAAAAAGAAGGGAAATATACTTTCGCTTAACTTCTCACTCTCCAACGAGAGCTGCCTAACCCTTTCGGATGAAGCAAAGTTGAGACAAATTATTTCGAACCTCGTTAGTAACGCCATTAAGTTTACTCACGATGGAGAAATAAAAATTGGGTATAGAGTTGTCGATGATTTTATTGAGTTTTATGTTCACGATACCGGAATTGGAATTTCGCCCGAAAATTTCCATGTAATTTTCGAAAGGTTTAGGCAAGCCGACCACCCCGATTCGCGAAAGTATGGTGGTACAGGCCTTGGGTTGGCCATTTCTAAAGCATTTGTCGAAATGCTTGGTGGCACAATTTGGGTTCAATCGCAGCTGGGAAAGGGGGCGTCGTTTTTCTTTAAAGTTCCATTTAATCCAATTATTGGGGGCGAAAGGTCGAAACGCGAAACCCAAGTTGATAACTATGATTTTAGCAACTTAAATATTCTTATTGCCGAGGACGAGGAGGCCAATATTGTTTATATGCAGGAAGTTTTTGAGGAAACTTCGGCAAATTTGTTCTTTGCAATAAATGGTCGGGAAGCAGTAAGCCAGGTAAGCACTGGTACTAAATTCAACCTTATTTTTATGGATATAAAAATGCCCATACTAAATGGCGTTGAAGCGGCTCAGGCCATTCGTGCGTTGGGTGTAAACGTTCCAATTGTTGCCCTAACGGCATACGCAATGGCTGGCGACAAGCAAAAGTACTTGGAGTTAGGTTTCGACCATTACATTTCGAAACCAGTGCTGCGAAAGGAATTGTTTGATTTGGTGTCGCATTTATCGCCGTAGTGTTATACAACCCGTCAGACCGTCTTGAGCGGTCAGACGGGTTTAAAAAAAAGGTAGGTTTTGCGTATCATCCGTCCGACCGCTCCAAGCGGTCTGACGGGTTAATAAGGGATGCGTTGGTTGGCTAAAGCCAATAAAGTAAACCCATCGGGTTGCTTAATGCAATCTAATGGGTTTAATTAATACCAACCCGTCCGACCGCTCCAAGCGGTTAGGCGAGTTTAATTGTTTAACCCGTCAGACCGCCTTGAGCGGTCAGACGGGTTAAGAAGATAAGTTTTGGGTGTCATCCCGTCCGACTGCTCAAAACGGACTGACGGGTTTAATTTGTCTTGTAATTTTGTTAATATTCGAAAAACGAATTCTCGTAAACTAATTCAATTTTTTTGTGCTTTACGGCGTTAGGTATATTTATACACTCCTGTCCATCTAAAACAAAATGATGCTCGGTTTTACTTTCCTCATTAACCGATACAGCAGCCTCATCAATTTTCTGTTTTTGCTTGTAATATTTTATTAGGCCCATAATTCAAAATATTTGGTTAAAGAATGGTTGTTAGGCAGGTGTAATCACGAATTTTTCCTCTCTGCTATAAATATGCAGAATAAAATCGTTAACATATTCAATAACATACATTTGCGCTGAACTTAGTTGTAGAATAATCTTTTTGTTTCTTTTCTTGACCAAGTATTGCAAATTGGTTTTTCCGTTAATGCAAAGCTGATTGTTTTCGGAGAACTTGTAAACCACCTGTTTTTGGGGGTCAATCCAAGTCGAATTGGTTATCATTTTTTTAATTATTTCAATTGCCATAGCTTTATCTCCTTTTCTTTTTTAATGTGTTTGAAATGATAATTTTGGTAAAAAGGATGTCTCAAAAGAAAAATTAACCACAAGTCCCGATAACTATCGGGAGCAAAGAAAAACAAACCCCGATATTTATCGGGGACAAAGACAATACACATATAAAACTCTTTGTGAACTTTGTGCAAAACTTTTGTGCCCCGATAGTTATCGGGGTTTGTGGTTAGACTTTTGCCTTCGGCGAGCTCCCTTTGGTCGGTTGTAACAAATGAGTCAGCCGCTTTTTCATATTAAATTCGCAGTCTTACGCCTCAGCAGTTTCGTTGGTTTCACTTAGTTCAACCAGTTCCTGTTCGCTAAACACCTTAACAACGTCAATAATCATAATCATTTTATTGTCAATATCCACAATTCCTGTAATAAAGGCCGATTTGTAGGTGGATCCAATTGAGGGAGGTGGCTTAATTTGACTGTCGTCGATTACCAAAACCTCGTTAACCTCGTCAACCAGCATGCCTATGTGAACAACCTCTTCATCAATTCTAATGTCCATAACAACAATACTGGTTTTGTTGGTGCTCTCGGTTTCGTGCATTCCAAGCTTTAGCTTAGTGTTAACAACTGGAAGCACCATGCCCCGTAGGTTCATTATACCTTTCATGTAGTAAGGCGAGTGCGGAACCCTTGTAATAGTGGGCAGTTCAATAATATTTAGTACCGAGTTAACGTGCGATGCGTAAATCTCGTCGCCAATTTTAAACGTTAGGTACGAGTTCTCTATGTTGTTCTTTTTCTCTTCCATGGTTTTGTGTTTTGTTGTCGTTATTGTTTTCGGTTTCAAATAGCTTTGCCTTAAGGTACTCAAGCATCGAAATCATTTTTTGCTCTTTTCTCTTGCCGAAAGTATGAGTGTCGAGTAGTGTGCACATTTCCTAATACTTAAAATGGTTGTTAAAACTTAAAAATGTTACCTGCTGGCAAGCCTATGAACCTCCGATTTAAAGAACCCTATGTCGAAGGGTTTGCTAAGAACAGTTGATGCTCCAAGTTCTTTTGCCATAAGTAAGTAATCGTTTGAATGAACAAGCCCACCACCCGACATGGCCATTAGCATTGTTTGTGGAAACATTTTTTTTATATGCATTATTACCTCAAGTCCATCCTCGGTTGGCATAATTATATCGGTTACAACAAGGTTGTAGGGTTTGATTATTTGCATTTTCATGCCAATGTTTCCATCCGAAGCAGTGTCAACCTCAAAGCCTTCGCTTTGAATAAGCTCTTTAAGTGAGTTTACTAAATCAACATCGTCGTCGATTATTAGCACTCGTTTGCACGCACCATTTATGTTTTTAATGTCGAACATTACTTTTGAATTTAATGGTGAGGTTTGCATTGGGATATTTTTTGAGGGTGCATATTTAATGTTCAACTATGCACCCTCAAGGGTGGTTACCTAAAAGCTGTCGAATTCGCTATCGTTACTCTGATGTTTTTTTCCGTTTGCACTGCTGCTAAATTCCTGAAATGCAGGCTTCTTTCCGTTACCATTGCTCATTTGTAAATGCACACCGTTACCTTGCTTTTTCGCCTTACTTGCTCCGTTACTACCATTCGATTGGCCATTTGAACCATTCGAACCATTTGTAAAAGTTTTAAGCGATGAATGGCGCTGCTCGGTTTGTTTATAGGATTGAGTTTTTCCCATGTCGAGCCTAAAGTAACTTATTATATCTTTTAGCTGTTCGGCTTGGCTGCTTAGCTCCTCGGCGCTGGTAGCCATTTCTTCGCTGGCTGCAGCATTTTGTTGGGTAACCTGGTTTAGCTGCTGAATGGCGGTATTTACCTGGTCGGAACCCGAACTTTGCTCGAGACTTGCTGCTGCAATTTCTTGCACTAACTTAGCGGTACGCTCAATTTCGGGCACTAAACCAGCCATAAGTTCCGAAGCGGTTTGGGTTACATTTACGCTCTTGGTCGAAAGGGCTACAATTTCGTCGGCTGCAATTTTACTACGCTCGGCAAGCTTGCGCACCTCGGCAGCAACTACTGCAAATCCTCTTCCCTGTTCGCCTGCGCGGGCTGCTTCAACGGCTGCGTTAAGCGCAAGAATATTGGTTTGGAAAGCAATGTCGTTAATAATATTAATTTTTGCAGCTATATCCTTAATCGAAATTAAACTCTCCTGCGATGCAGCACCAACCTTTTGAACGCCATCCGATACTTTTTGCGAAATCTTATCGGCTTCCTGAGCATTGTCGGTGTTTTGCTGAATGTTAGCTGCCATTTCCTCCATCGAACTGCTTACCTCCTCGGCGCTCGATGCCTGCTCGCTTGCACCCTGCGATACTTGCTGGCTACCCGAACTCATTTGGAAACTTGCCGCTGCAATATTGTCGGAGCCAAGAATTACGCTGCTAATTACCTCTTTTAGCTTTTCGGTCATTTGCTGAAGCGCTTTACCTAAAATGCCAACCTCGTCTTTTTGGTCAACTTCGAGGGTTGCAGTTAAATTGCCAGCAGCAATATCTTGTGCATACTTAACTCCCTTGGCCAAAGGAATGGTTATTCCTCTCGATATTATAATTCCAATTGTTATTGCAAATACAATAGCAATAATTACCAAAATTAACATAAACACAACTGCCGCATTTGCAACTTTTATATTACTTTCGGATGTTTGTTTACCTGCTTTTGAATTGTAGTCGAGCACATTTTCTGCTTTACTATAAGCCAATACACCAATTCCCCTTAATTCTATAATTAGTTGTGAAGCTTCTTCACTATTTCCAGCTGTAGTTGCTATGAAAAATTTTTCGGTTAACTCAATGTACTTGTCGATTTCATATGTTAATCCTTCAAATAAGTTCTTATCCTCATCGCTTAAATAAGCTTTTTCGTAAAGCTCAATGTTACTTTTTATTTTTTTGTTGTAATTATTAATTTTTTGCCTATACTCAGTTACATCATTAATGTTGTCTGAATGAAATGCATAAAGAACGTTTAATCTTATCAGATTTAAGTCTGAAATAATTGATCCCGAGTACTGTGTTGGTAAAAGCATTTTTTCGTAAAGCATTTTATCAGCATCGGCAATTTTATTAATTTTAGTAATGCCTAAATAGCCTACTGAACCTGTTATTATTGCTATAAGTACATAGCTTACAATAAGCTTACTTCCGATTTTAATGTCCTTTAGTTTCATGGCTTTATTGTTTTAGTTAGTTTATAATTAATTTTTTAAAAGAATTGCAAGAGATAAAATCGTTTTAATAGTGTTTGTGTGACGATTGGGGGTGTTCAAGTAGCGTTGTTTGCATTGGGTGCTCCCCAATCCATTCAACTTCGCCATTCTTATATATGTTTAATGCTGTTTGTGGGGTTACCTTTTCTTGCGAAAACAAGAGGTTCGTAAAAAGAAATGCTATTATAAAGAGGGATACTTTTATAAAAACTACACTGTTAAAAATTGATTCTTTTAGTTTCATTGCTCTAAAGTTTTTAGGGTTTTATTTTTTTAATATTAATTTCTTTGAACAAATCTATGGCGATACTAATCCCAAAAAAAGAGTGCCAGTACCCATTCATAAATTTAGAGTACTAGCACTTAGTTTTTAAAATGTGAAGTAAACAAAAACCCATAACACAGTAGGTTTTTTGATTTAAGAAGTTTTTTAGGTGTAATTACCTTTTAGTGTTTTAGGTGTAATTACCTAATGGGAGGCTGTACGGATTTTATTAAAAATGCCCAAAGAAATATTTTGTAGCATTAAGTTCTCGATTTGAGAATTTTGAATTACCTTTGTTCCCAGAATGTGAACTATGAAAAGAATATTTGCAAAAAGTACTTTGAGAGATTTTTGGGAGAAATTTCCTGATTCAGAGCAGTATTTAAAAACTTGGTATGATACTGCTTATAGTTCGAATTGGAAAACCCCAAATGATGTAAAAAAAAGTTATGCAAATGCAAGTATTTTAAAAAACAACAGGATTGTTTTTAATATTAAAGGCAATTCATATAGATTGGTGATTAAATTCAATTTTGAACAACAATTGGCATTTGTACGATTCATAGGAACCCATGTGGATTATGATAAAATTGATGCTAACAATATTTAAAAAGGTGATTATGGAACTAAAACCGATTAAAACAGAGATAGATTACAAGGTTGCACTGAAAAGATTGGAAGAGATTTTTGATGCAAAACTTGGTTCGCTAGAAAGTGATGAACTTGAAATACTTGGATTAATGGTTGACGATTATGAAAACAAACATTATCCAATTGATGCACCAGACCCGATTGAAGCGATTAAGATACGAATGGAGGAAATGCACTTAAAACAAGTAGACTTGATTCCAGAGATTGGTGGAAAAAGTAGAGTTTCTGAAATCCTTAATCGTAAACGTAGATTGACTGTTGAAATGATTAGAAAACTGGCAATTCGTTTGAATCTGTCTTCGAATTTATTGATAAAAGATTATCAACTAATTCGATAGGTGCATTTTGCTAACATGTGGCGTGTTCTACGCTGTTTGTCAGTTTGTTATAGAGTAATCGCTCCACCCCGATTCCCGATAATTATCCATAGCCGTCAGGCTAATATTAAAAAACACTATTATCAATTGTTTTAACCTGCCCCAGCGGGGCTATATGTTTATAGTAAATATTTATCAAAGCATCGAAGCTCCATAGGAGCGCTCTGTGAATAGTTGTTTAGCTTCCCAGTTAATTCAAAGTTGTTCCATTTAAACAACGTTCGGCGGCATTCCCGATTCCCGATAACTATCGGGATATCGGGAATGCCGCCGTCAGTCTATTATAAGCAGGCTGTGCCTGCGAACATTGCCTGTTAAAGGCAAAAAAGTAACACGAAAAGCAGGCAAGAGCCTGCTAAGATATATTCGACTGAGGCACAGCCTCAGCCAGACTGGGATTGCTTCGTTTGGCAAAAAACGCCAAGCTCGCAATGACGTGTTTATAGACAAACTCTAAATAAAAAATAAGGCAACAGTTCGCTTGAACCATTGCACTCGTTATAAATGAATTTCAAATTTAGAAAACCCTTTTTGCTAGTTTAACTAATTCGTTATTAATTCGTAACGAATGCTTTTCGGCGTATGAAGCGTTTATTTCAAAATGTATTCGACCATTGTCCTCAATAAAACTAATGGCTGCACCTTGACCTGCAGCACCTGGCTTGTCGGCAATAATTAAGGTACAGTTAACTCCTATTGCTGCTATTATCGACTGGAGGTCGCTTATTTTGTCGCGCGAAACAAAAACAATGTTTACCGATTTCACTTCGCTTACGCTCGAAAGTTTTTTTACCTCAATGGTTTGGTTTATAACTTTTTTGCCTTGCAGCGAGTTTAGTTCCGATAGTATTTTTGGGTTATCGCATAAAACGCCAATAGTAAAGTTACCTTGCTTACCCATTGGGCACCACTCTACAAGGCGGGTAAGCTGAAGAACAAACGCTGTTTGAATTTTTTCAACTTGTGCTTTAACTGGATTTGCGAAAACGGCTAAGCCGATAAGAAAAATTGGGAATAAAATTTTTGTTTTCATTTTCTAGTCCTCCTTTTTTAAGTTGCTGGTTATAGTTTTGGTTCATTTATATGCTAATTAAAGCCCTATATAGTTTATGATTGCTATAAATATTATTGCAAACTTACAGCTACCAGCACCCAAAAAAAAGAGTGCCAGTACTCCTTTTACATTTAGGGTACTGGCACTTAATAATTTAGTTATGTGTTGCTAAGAAACTGTTTAAATATTAATAGAAAATCTTATTATAACAATTGCCACGCCCCGATAACTATCGGGGCGTGGCAATTGAAAATCAAAATATTAATTAAAACTTAAACAGTTGCTAAATACTAGAAGAATTAGCCCCGAAATAGAGTTACTCTTAATTTTTTTCAAATAACGATCTACTTACTATTAAGCAGCGACTTAATTTTATTTTCAAGATCGATACTGTTGAAAGGCTTGGTTATGTAATCGTTGGCTCCAAAGCTAAGGGCGCGTTCAATACTTTCCATGTCGTGCCTTGCCGAAACAATAAGCACAAGCGAACTATTGTTTTTTTCTTTCTTCTTTTTAAGAAAATCGTAGCCATCCATAACTGGCATCATGAGGTCGAGAATTATTAGGTCGAAGTTTTCTTTTTCAATTGCCTCAAGTCCTTCTGCTCCATTATGAGCATTAGCAACACTGTAGCCCCAGTCGGCCAAAAGCGATTCCATTAGAATTTGGTTAAAGTAAATGTCTTCAACCAGTAATATTCTATAAGTTGGCATAAGCAGGTGCTTTAGCGTTGTTAGTATTTGCGCGCAAAGATATTGCTATTTTATTTTTAATAATTTAGGTAGAACTACCTGGTTTTCGCCTTACTACAAATAAGTTTTAAAAAACGAACAAATATAAATCCATAGATGTTAAGCTTCAAATAGCAAGTCTAATAAACTGTTTAAATTTTAAAAGTATATTTTTATTAAAACAGTTGCCACGCCCCGATAACTATCGTGGCGTGGCAATAAAAATAAACAAAATTTAAACAGTTTCATATTTCGACAATCCTATTTTTTACTGCCCACATGGCTAGTGCAACGGCATTTTTTGTTTCGGTTTTACCAAAAAGTCGTGCTCTATGGCCTTCAACGGTTCGCTCGCTTAAAAAAAGTTTATCGGCAATTTCAATGTTCGAATACCCTTGGCAAACAAGTTTTAGTACTTCAATTTCTCTTTCCGATAGTTTAACAAACGGTTGAACTTTGCCTTTGTTGTTTGCTTGGTTTTTGTTACTACTACAACTTGCTTCGTCTTTAGTAATGTCGTCTTCGCTTATTGTGCAAATAATTCTGTTTTCGCCTTTAAACACTGCTTGGCTTCCCTTCAGGTTTAATTTTTTTTCAGTTTTATCCTTAGTAATTGTAGTTACCGTAAACTCAAATGTTTTTTTAATGCCATCCTTGCATTGCTCTAAAATTTTAAGAATTTGAGCAAGCGAATCCTTATGAACGATATTTGTTAACGAATTGCCAATTAGCTCGTTGTGGTTGTATCCAGTAAGCGTAGTAAACGATGCGTTAACGTACTCAAATGTGTCGCGATTTAGTACAAAGGCTCCAGTATGTGTGTTCTTAAAGAGAACATTAAACTTTTCGTCGTGCTGTTCAATAATTTTCCGACTGTGGCTAATTCGTCTATTAATCACCTCAAGGAGCTGTGCCATTTCGAATGGCTTTGTAATGTAGTCGTTTGCCCCTAAGTGCAATCCAGTCAGTATGTCTTCTTTCGACGATTTTGCCGACAGAAAAATAAATGGTATTACCGATGTGGTTGTTACCTGCTGAAGCATATTAAAAACTTCGTACCCCGAAAGCCCAGGCATATTTATGTCGCAAATAATGGCATTGGGTTGGTACTGTATGGCAAGCTGAATGCCTGTTGCCCCATTGCCAGCGGCGAAAACATCGAAACCTTCGACCACTAAAAATTCCTTGGTCGTTTCCCTAAGGTCGTTGTCGTCTTCAATTAGCAGTATTTTTATTAAGTCTTCCATTTATTCCAGAGATGTTAGAAAAACTATTCGTTAAAATTCAATGGAATTGTGCAGGTAATTTCGGTTCCCATTGTTGGTTCGCTAATTACCTCAACGGTTCCATTATGTAATTCGACACATTTTTTAACAATGCTTAGCCCCAGCCCTGTGCCAGCAATTTGGCTCACATTTGATGCCCTAAAGTATGGGTCGAAAAGGTACTGAAATTCTTCGGCAGGAATTCCAATTCCCATATCCTTAACCTTCATTAGTATGCTGGTTCTTTTATTTAAGATGGTAACCGTAATTGGTGTTTTTTGGGGCGAATACTTAACGGCATTGCTAATAAGGTTTCCAATAATATGCTGTAGTAAGTTTTTGTCTACATGTACATTTTGCCGTTTGCCTTTTTTAACCTTTACTTCAACATAAGGTAATATAAGATACGATTGCTGATCGATTAGCTCGTCGAATAGATCATAAATATCAACTTCGCTTGGCAAAAACTGAAGCCTCCCACTTTGATCCTTGCTAATTAACGATACTTCGTTGAGCAGCGCAACAAGGCGTTTAACGGCATTGCTCATGCGATTTAGGCTCGACTCTGAATTTTCGAAATTTTGATCGTGTAAATACTTTTCGAGTAGCTGAATGTTTAACGAAATATTTGTTAGTGGAGTCCTGAATTCGTGCGAAACGGTAGCAATAAATTGTGTTTTTAAACGGTTAAGCTCTTGCTCCTTTGCTAAAGCAATATCAATTTCGTTACGAGCCTTTATTTGGTTAGTAATGTCGCGAGCATTAATAACATAGCCATTAATAGAAGGTTCGCTTAGCAGGTTTGTTATTACAAATTCGTAAATTCTAAAAGTGCCATTGGCATGCTTTACTTTAACTTCAAGAGTTTTTTTGTCGTAAAACTTTTTGTCGAGTAACTCAAGTAAAAGTAGTTTGTCGTCGCTACTCAAAAAGTCGAGAATGTTGACCTTTGTCGTCGATTTAATTGTGTACCCAAGTTCGCGCATAATTGATGGACTAAAGTAAAGCCCAATTCCTTGGGAATCAATTATAATAATAAGATCCGTAGCGTTTTCAATCATGCTTCGAAACCTGTTTTCGCTATACGTAAGCATGTCTTCCATTAACTTTCGGTCGGTAATGTCAATTACAACCCCGTCGATAAAGCCATAGTTAGGAAAAATTTGAGCGTAGTTAACAATCCAAACATTCTTTTCGTCACTTGTTTTTAGTGAATGCTCGTAAACAAGAATTTTTTTCTTTTTAAGTTGAGTTAGAAATACCTCCCTGTCGTTTTCGTTCAAATAGTGTAAAGTTAAGGAGCGGCCAATAATTTCGGAAGGATTTTTATATCCTAAAATTCGGGCGTACTGAACATTGCAGTCGAGTACAATTCCCGATACAATTTCGGTTCGGTAAAATCCCACCAGCGCATTGTTAAACATCGAACGGTAACGCTCCTCGCTTTCAATTAGCTTTTGCTGAGTAATTTGAAAATTTGTTATGTCTTGGTAAACTTCAAGTATAAACTTCTTTTTTTCCAATGTTATAACCTCGCCGCTGTATTGTACAAACCTTGCATGACCTTCCTTTGAGGCCATTAGCATTTCCAAATCTTTTAGCACCTTTTGCTGTAGAAGTTGGGCAAGGGTTTCGGAGTATTTAGCTGGACTACAATGAATTTTCAACTCTTCAATTTTGCAATTTACTACCTCGCGCTGTTTAAAGTTGAAGGTTTTTAAAAAGCTTTCGTTTACTTCGAAAATCTCCAGTGTATCGAGGTGGCGCAAAATCATGCCGTTTGGGTTCGATTGAAATAGGCGGAAAAACAATTCTTCCGACTGGCGAAGTTCCTCCTCGGTTTTTTTGCCCTTCTTAATGTTCTCAATTAACGATTTGTTTATTCGAATTAAATCGTTGGTTTGTCGTTTTACTTCATCCGAAAGGTTTGCTCTCGATTGGCTAACTTCGCGTATTGCATGGTTCCGGTCCGAAACGTCGACAAGGGCAAAAAGAATTTTTGGCTGCTTATCGTCGTTAACATACGAGTAGTGGAAGGCAACGTCTCTTTGCCCCAAATGCTTTGTGTTTACTGATAGTTCAAGTCCTGTGTAGTTTTTGTTAATAAAACTATCGATTGTAACCTTAAACTGATTTTCAGGTAAAACTGAAAATTCCGAAAGTTTTATGTGTGGTATACTGTTAGGTTCTATCCCCAAAAAGTCGATTGCCTGTAAATTGGCCTGAGTTATTGTTAAATCGTTTTGGTTTACAATAATTAATGGTAGCGTGTTCGACTGGAAAAGGCTTTCGAAAATATTTATTGTTTGGTTGTGTTGTGTTGTTTTTATTTCAGTGCTAGAATGATTTTTTCCGTTCGTTAATAGCGGCATTTCGGAAAACTGATGCCAAGCAATAACTTTTTCGTTGGCAAGGGTTATGTTGGTTTGCTTAAGTTGACCATTTAAGCAGAACTTTTTTTTAGAGGTATTTATGCAAATGTTAAATAGTTCGGAACTACCAGTGTTTTTTGCAATCTCAAATTGCTTTTTAAACATAGCCAAATCGTTGTTGGCGAGTAACGTGTTAATACTTTTTCCAGTAGCTCTTTGCCAAATTAAGTTTGTTTCATTTGTATTGCCTGTTTTAATTGCTCCAACACATTCGTAATCACAGTTAAATAGAACAATTAACTCAACGGAGCAACTTGTTAGGTCGGCATCGAAATTGGATAATGAATTAGTCATTTTACTAACTCCTGTTTTTTTAGTTAAAAACGAAGGGAGTTAAAGGTAGTTAATTTATTGTTGCAAGTCCATAGTTCTCCGTTCAAAAATCATATTATTTAAATTAAAAATAATAGTGTAAATAATTGATAAATAGATTTATAATAGTGTTTGTTTAACTTTTTATGCGAATATAGATAGCTGATCGATATCACCCTTTTTTTTTAAGTTTAACTAAATAGTTGTTCTAAAAATTACCAAAAATTGTCGTGGGCATTTTTACCACACTAAAATGTAATTTTATGAGAATTAAGGACATTTCAATTGGAAAGAAACTCTCGCTTAGTTTCATAATCATTATTCTCTTTTCGGCTGCAATTATTGGCGCAACTTTAAAAACATTTTTCTGGGGAATGAGCTTTGCTGGCGACATTACGATTCCCCGAAATATCGACACACATAAAAATGTGGCTAGGTTTGCCTTAATCGAGTTTATACGTAACGGATCCGAAGTGAAAAAGGACGAGGCTATTGCAGCCATCAACGAGTCGGAAAAAAACCTAAATATATTACTGGTTTCAAAGCAAAATTTCGTACTTAAACAGTTCGATAAACTAAAAATAGTTGAAGCTAACCTGCTGGTTTACAAAGAAAATCTTAGTGAACTATTTATGGTTGTAAACCAAAAGTTTCAATTTAATAACGATGTTAACAGGTGTCGAAACGAAATTCTTTCGGGTTTAAGTAACCAGTCGGGTAATGGCTGGGCCGATGCTAAGTATGGCATTACTAAAGCCTTTGTCGACGAGCAGGTTTCGAACAAATCGATTGAGGTTGGCAACCATAATGTTAGCTGGAATGCCAATAGTTACAGCAGTATCTCCGAATTTTTAAATGCTAACAATGCCAGTCTCGATGAGCAGTTTACAAAGTATTTAAATGCAACATCGCAGTTTATGGCTTCGGCTCAAAAGCAAAACGAATTAGTTAAGCAAATGGACGAGGCTTCAAACCGAATTTCTGTTATAATTCCCGATTTTGTTAAAGTATCAATGACCGAGTTACGCGAAGTTATTTTTGCAACCATTAAGGTAATACTTCTATTCCTTTTACTTACCGCCATTCTGGCTGTTTTGGTGTCGGTTATAATTACTCGTCAGGTTTCGGCTGGAATTAAGGCTGGAGTTCAAGTTGCCGAAGCAATTTCGGAGGGTAATGTTAAAATTAAAATTTCCGACGACGACCTTAGCCGACAGGATGAGGTTGGCCAACTTTACCGATCGCTTCAGATTATGGCTACCAAACTTTCCGAAATTGTTGAGGTTATTGCCGAAGGTAGCCAAACAATTAAGGACAATGGCGAAGAACTCGAACAAGCTTCGCAAGCAGTTTCCGATGGCGTTAGCGTTCAGGCCAACTCGTCGCAGGAAATTGCAACCTCAATGGGCGAAATTGCCGATTCAATTTCGCGAAACTCAACAACATCGAAAGAAACCGAAGCCATTGTCGCAAAAGCACTGGAAGGAATTAAGGTTGGGGGAGAAGCAACCGATAAAGCATCAATGCTTATGAGCTGCGTTTCCGAAATGATAAATATTGTTACCGATATTGCGTTTCAAACCAATATTTTGGCCCTCAATGCAGCCGTCGAGGCTGCAAGGGCTGGCGAACATGGTCGTGGTTTTGCAGTGGTGGCTTCGGAAGTGCGAAAACTTGCCGAAAAGAGCCGAATTGCTGCCGATGAAATTATTGCCCTTTCGGCACAGGGTTTAACTGTTGTTCAACTGGCTAACCAAAGGTTAAGCAAGGTTCTTCCCGATATAACCCGAACGGTTGAGTTGGTTCAGGAAATTGCCGCAGCAGGGCAGGAGCAGGAGCAAGTTACAGCACAAATTAAAGAGTCGTTAAGGCAATTGAACCAAATTGTGCACGAAAATGCTTCAACATCGAAGGCAATGGCAAGTAACACAACCCAATTGTCTAATCAGGCCGACAGAATTTACGATGTGGTTGGCTTCTTTAAAATCGATGGGCGAAACTAGTCGAGCCTAAAGTAGTTAATCGATTCTTCAAATTGCTTCGACTGCTCGTTTAGTGCCTCGGCACCTGTTGCAAGCTCTTCGGCTGCCACGGAGTTTTCTTGGCTTACCAGATTTAACTCCTGAATTGAAATGTTAATCTGATCCATATTAGCCAGTTGCTCCGAGGTAAGCTTAGCAATATCTTGTATTAACTTCGAGGTTTGATTAACATCGGGAATTAACTTTTGAAGTAGTCGATTCGACTCTTGCGTAGTTTTAACTGTTCGGTTCGAAAGGTAGCTTATGTCGTCGGCGGCAATTTTACTGCGCTCGGCTAACTTCCGTACCTCCGAAGCAACAACCGAAAATCCTTTGCCGTGCTCACCTGCGCGAGCTGCTTCAACAGCTGCGTTTAGCGCAAGAATGTTCGTTTGGAATGCAATGTCGCTTATTATTCTAATCTTCTCCGATATTTTTTGAACGGCTGTTTGGCTGTCGCTCGAGGCTTCGCCAATTCCTTGCATTTTGTCGGCAACACTATTGGTTAACTTTTCGGCATCAATGGCTCCATTTGTAGCCTGATCGATACTCGACGAAATTTCTTCAATAGTCGACGAAAGCTCTTCAACAGTAGCAGCTTGCTCGCTTGCTCCCGACGCAACATGCTGTGCCCCATTGCTTATTTCGGCACTAGCCGACGATATTTCCTGAGCGCCAATTTCAATTCGCTCAATCACATCGTGAAGTTTCTTGCTTACCATGTTAAGGGTTTCCGAAAGTTCTCCAATTTCATCCTTAGTTGTAACGTTTACTTTTGCTGTTAAATTTCCTTGTGCTACTTCTTGAGCAAAATTTACACACTTTTTAAGAGGGTTTATAATTGAAGTGCTAAACCTTAATACAACAAAGAAAAAAACTAGGAAAACAACAGGCGAAAACCAAAACATAGTTTTAACCATTTTCTTTATTTCGGAGTATGCTTCAACAAGGTAAACCTTTGCAACTACATAGTAGTTGTCGTCGTTGTTTGCTTTTTTATAAAAATAGAAAACGCCTTTCTCGGCATGCTCTTCGCTCGAATTAAATTGAACTTTTCCATTTTCACCCTTTTTTAAGGCGAACTCATTAAAGTTCGATTGGTCAATAGCGGTGTTAACGCTTAACGGATGAGCAACAAAGCCATTGGTTGGGTTAATTACAAAGAAGTATGCCGAGCCAATAAACTCTTTTCCCTTAATTTGCTCCTTTAGCGCATTCATAAGCTGGTCTTCGTTGTTGCCATGTTTGGCAATTACATTACTTACAACATCGGACAGTATGCTAATATATGCATGCGAGCGCGAGTCAACTTCAGCCTTTATTCTGCTGCTTTCATATAAATATGCTATAAACGCTAGTAAAATAACAAACACAACTGCAGTAACCGAAATTACTAGGTTCATTCTAGCTCGTATTCTAATTTTATATAGAAAGTTCATATGGCGAGTTGTTATTGTTTAATTTTAAAAAAGTTCATTAAATCTTCGAATTCCTTCGACTTCTCCGAAAGCGTTTCGGCAGTTGCATTCATTTCTTCGGCAGCCGATGCATTTCCTTGTGTTACAGTATTAAGTTGCTGAATACCCCCGTTTACCTGCTGAATATTACTCTCAAGGTCAATAATTGCGGCAACAATGTCGTGTATAAGTTCGGTGCTCTTTTTAATTGATGGTAGTACTTCCTGCATTTGAAGCCCCGATTCTTCGGTAGCTTTAACAGTTGCTGCCGACAGTTCGTTTATTTCCTGAGCGGCTATTTTACTCCTCTCGGCCAGTCTTCGAACTTCCGATGCAACAACAGCAAAGCCTCTGCCATGTTCGCCTGCTCTTGCGGCTTCAACTGCAGCGTTTAGGGCTAAAAGGTTTGTTTGAAACGATATTTCGCTAATAACTCCAATTTTACCTGCAATTTGCCTTATAGCTTCAATGCTCTCGTTTGCCGAAACCGAAACCCTATCGAGATCGGCCGATGTTAGTTTTGCAAGTTCCCCTGTTTTACGTGCAACTTGCGAAGCCTCCCTAAATCGTTGGGCGATAAGTTCTACCGACGATGCAAGTTCCTCAACAGTAGCTGCCTGTCGATTTGCCCCTTCCGATACCGATTGCGAGGAAGTTGAAATTTCGGACCCTGTTGCTAACACCACAGATGCTCCTTCCTTTATGCTGCTAACAACTTCCGAAAGTTTTGTCGACATGCTATTAATGGCAAGCGAAAGGTCTTCTATTTCATCTTTATGGTCTGACTCCAATGAATTCTCGAGTTTCCCTTCGGTAATCTTTTTCGATAGGTTTAAAACATCTTTCAACGGAAGGGTTATTGTTCTCGAAAAGAATATAACAAGCGTAATAAACGAAATCATTACTAAAAGCGGAGTTATAGTAATTATTATTTGTTTTTTTACTATTTCAACCCTTGCATCTTTTTCAGGTACCGCTATAACAACTATTGCGCTTGAGTTTTTTACTGGCTTAAAGTAAATATACCAACTTTCTGCAGTAAACTTGTTTTGAATAGATTTGGATGAAAGCAGTGTTTTTCTCGAAACCTCCTTTGCAACGTCCGAATCGGCAACTAACCTCGAACTATTTGAGTGTATAAGAATATTTCCATCGGTGTTAACCAAAAATGGGTACCCGCTTTTTAAAAAGGTTTTACTCGAAAAATATCCTTTAATACGATCCCCATTTGTCAAAAGTAATTCATCCGAGTAATCCTGAGAACTAATCCATTCGGCCAAAAGTGCCGTTTGTTCAGTTATGTGTTTGTCTACATCGTCTTTTATCCTTTGAACCTGTACCGTATATGTTTTGTAGGCTAACACAAAAATCATAAGTATGGTTAGTGCCGAAACAACAAGTGTTAATCTAGCGCTGAATTTCAGATTCGATAGGATGTTCATAATGCAGTATTTTTGGGCAATTTATATAAAAAAGATAAAATAAACGAAAAATGAGTAAACTAAAATGATGAAACTCTTAATTTCATTGCTGTACAGTTTATAAATGGGCTTGATGGATTAATTATTTAAAAGATTAATTGCTCCTCAAACCTATACTATTAAAGGGTTTTACGCAGTTGTTAATATTATGTTGTAATCCTTTGCTGTTATTTCAATAAAATAACTTCCTATATTTCTATTTTTGTGAGCAAAACAAACTTTATAAATTCAAATATTGGAATCACCACAAAAAAATATTGTTGAAACACCACTAATGAAGCAGTATAACGCTATTAAGAGTTCGCATCCCGATGCAATTCTGCTTTTTCGAGTTGGCGATTTCTACGAAACCTTTAGCACCGACGCCATTAAGGCGGCTGAAATATTAGGTATAACCTTAACTCGCAGAGCAAACGGTTCTGCATCGTTTGTCGAATTGGCTGGGTTTCCGCACCACGCACTCGATACATATTTGCCAAAACTAGTTAGGGCAGGGCAAAGGGTTGCCATTTGTGAGCAGCTCGAGGATCCAAAACTTACAAAAAATATTGTAAAACGTGGAATTACCGAACTTGTAACCCCTGGGGTTTCGTTTAACGATAACGTACTGGAGCGTAGAGAGAATAACTTTTTAGCTTGTGTGCATATCGATAAGCGTTACGCTGGCATTGCTTTTCTCGATGTATCAACTGGCGAGTTTTACACCGCCGAAGGTTCGTACGAGTATATCGATAAGTTGCTTACCAACTTTAACCCCAAGGAGGTGCTTGTTGAGCGCAGTCATTATAAGGAATTTATCGAAAATTTTGGAACCCGATACTACACTTACAAACTCGACGAGTGGGCTTTTAACGAGGATGGTGCCAAGGAGAAACTCGTTAGCCATTTTAAAACTCAAAGTCTTAAAGGTTTTGGCGTTTCCGACCTTCGTTTTGGAATTATTGCTGCTGGGGCTGCGCTCTACTATCTCGACCTTACTCAGCATCAGCAATCAAGTCACATTGCCTCTATTTCTCGCATCGATGAGGATAAGCATGTTTGGCTCGATAAGTTTACCGTTCGCAATCTCGAACTTTTCTATTCGCCAAACGAGGGTGCAAAAACCTTAATTGAAATTATCGACCGCACCATTTCGCCAATGGGAGCAAGGCTTCTGAAAAAGTGGATGGCGTTACCCCTAAAGGACACAAAGCCTATTACTGAAAGACAAAATGTAGTCGATTTTTACCTTAAAAATCCCGATGCAGACGAATCGCTTCGCGAAGCAATTCGTGGAATTGGCGATATGGAACGGGTTATCTCAAAAGCTGCCGTTGGTCGCATAAACCCTCGCGAACTGGTGGCTCTTAAAAACTCGCTGTTTGCGCTGGTTAGCGTAAAAGAGGTTTGCGAGTCGGCCAAGGAGCCAACCCTTCAGCGTATTGGTGAGCAAATTAATCTTTGCTCGCGCATTCGCGACCGAATCGACAAGGAAATAGTTGCCGACGCACCAACTCAGGTGGCTAAAGGTGGCGTAATTGCTCACGGTGTAAATGCCGAACTCGACGAGTTGCGAACTATAATGCGTTCGGGAAAGGATTACCTTCTCGAACTTCAGCAAAGGGAGTCGGAGCGTACAGGTATTACTTCGTTAAAGGTTAGCTTTAATAACGTTTTTGGTTACTATATCGAAGTTCGAAATACGCATAAGGACAAGGTTCCCCCCGAATGGATTCGTAAGCAAACTCTAACCCAAGCCGAGCGCTATATTACCGAAGAATTAAAGGAGTACGAATCGAAAATTTTGGGTGCCGAAGAAAAGATTATAGTTATTGAACAGCAACTGTTCGACCAAATTGTTTTTAGCCTTTCAGAATATATCCAATCCATTCAGCTTAACGCTAGTTTAGTTGCCCAAATCGATTGCCTACTGTCGTTTGCTCTTAGTGCTAAGGATAATAATTACTGCAAACCATCAGTAAATACCACCGATGTAATCGACATTCGCAATGGTCGTCACCCAGTAATTGAGCGAATGCTACCACAAGGACAAGAGTATGTGGCAAATAATGTGCTTCTCGATTCGGCAAGTCAGCAAATTATTATTATTACTGGCCCCAACATGTCGGGAAAATCGGCGCTTCTTCGCCAAACAGCACTTATTGTGCTTATGGCACAAATGGGGTCGTTTGTTCCTGCCAGCGACGCAACCATTGGGCTAGTCGATAAAATTTTTACACGTGTTGGTGCTTCCGATAACATTTCGCTGGGCGAATCGACTTTTATGGTCGAAATGCAGGAAGCGGCTAGCATTCTTAATAATATTTCGGAGCGAAGCCTTATTCTTCTCGACGAAATTGGCCGCGGCACTTCAACCTACGACGGTATTTCCATTGCTTGGGCAATGGCCGAGTACATTCACGAAAATGCACATGGGAAAGCAAAAACGCTATTTGCCACCCATTACCACGAGCTTAACGAAATGGCGGTTACTTTTCCCCGCATAAAGAACTTTAACGTATCAATAAAGGAACTCGATAATAAGGTAATTTTCCTTCGGAAACTCGTTCCTGGCGGAAGCGAACACAGTTTTGGAATTCATGTTGCACGAATGGCAGGTATGCCTGCAAGTGTTGTTAAACGCGCAAACGAAATTCTTGCCGAACTCGAAAAGAAACCATCCGACCAGCAACTTTCGCGCCCTGGTGCCGAAATTGGCAAACAGCGTGAGGGTTATCAACTTAGTATCTTTCAACTCGACGACCCTGTTCTTACCAGCATTAGGGAGCAACTTAAAAAGCTCGATGTAAATAATTTAACCCCAATCGAAGCCCTTAATAAGCTTAACGACATAAAACGAATTACGGGGTTGTAGCCAATTTTCAAATCATATTTTAAGAAACGGTTTGATTTTGATTTTTTCAATAGCCCACGCCTCGATAGTTATCCATAGTCGTCAGACAAACGATAAAGATTTGAAGAACTTTGTTATTTGCTTATGATATGAGAAATTAAGGGGCTGAAGAATTATCAATGCGAAATGGTTTAGAAATACCAAGATTGTCGGAATGAGCGATGTGCGGAGGGATGGAAAAACGGCGAGCCAGCAGTTGGGTGAATGGACTATTGAGTAGTTTTTCAGCAAAGGGGCTTTGCCTTCTTTGCTTGAAAAACGAGCAATAGGTCAGAGCGGGCAGAAGCTTCGTTTTTCCTTGATTCTTTGTTTCCTTTCTCATCAAGGAGAAAGGAAAAAGAAATAAAATGAACTCCGGAGTCCTTAATAATTATTGGAACAATAGGCTTGCCACGATAATTATTGGGGCTTGGCTATTGACATACTAATCTTTTCAATTTAGAACTTAAACAGTTTCTAAAGTTATTTGTTCCCCTAAAGAAATTCTCTTTAGGGGTTTTTGTTTTTAGTAAACGTTTGTGTCATAAATTGTAAAATATGTTGATAAATAAATTCGTGTATAATTAAACAACAGAAATACAAGTATATATAATTTTCGAAGCAGTTGATAAATATGCTATACAACACTGTTTAAAAACATTTATTTGTTAATCAGTTGTTCTAATTCGATAATTATGCTTTACATTTGTCTCGACTAAATACATGGTAAACTATGATTAAAAAAGTTCTGATTGCAAATCGTGGTGAAATAGCCGTTAGGGTTATTCGCTCGTGCCGCGAATTAGGTATTGCCACTGTGGCTGTGTATTCCGATGCCGACAGGACCGCAAAGCATGTTCGTTATGCTGGCGAGGCTTATCATATTGGCCCTTCTCCATCGAAGGAGAGCTATTTAGATGGCGATAAAATAATTGCAACTGCTCTAAAGTGTGGAGCCGATGCCATTCACCCGGGTTACGGGTTTCTTTCCGAAAATGCCGAATTTGCACAAAAGTGTATTAATGCTGGGCTTATTTTCATTGGTCCCGATCCGCAGGCCATAATCTCAATGGGCGACAAAATAACTGCCCGTTCAACAATGATTAATGCCGGGGTTCCAGTGGTTCCGGGAACAAAGGAGCGTGTCGATAGCCCCGAAAGCATTCAAAAGGTGCTTAACGAAATTGGATTGCCTCTTATAGTTAAAGCCTCGGCTGGTGGTGGCGGTAAGGGAATGCGACTTGTTCGTAAAGCCGAAGACCTTGCCAATGCTGTATCGCTTGCCAGCTCCGAAGCACTTTCGGCCTTTGGCGACGATACGGTTTACATCGAAAAGTATATCGAATCGCCTCACCATATCGAATTCCAAATTATTGCCGATAGGCACGGAAAAGTTGCCCACCTTTTCGAAAGGGAATGCTCCATTCAGCGCCGTCACCAAAAGGTTGTTGAGGAAACTCCTTCGCCTTTTATTACCCCCCAACTTCGCAACGAAATGGCGGCAGCAGCCATTGCAGCTGCTAAGGCGGTCGATTATGTTGGTGCTGGCACAATCGAGTTTTTGGTCGATGCCAACCGAAACTTCTACTTCCTCGAAATGAACACGCGCCTTCAGGTTGAACACCCAATAACTGAAAGGGTTACGGGCATCGACTTGGTTAAGGAGCAGCTGCTAATAGCTTCGGGATTTCCGTTATCGTTTAAGCAAGAGGAGGTTTCTCAGTATGGTCATGCCATTGAGTGCCGTATTTCGGCCGAAGATCCATCGAACAATTTTATGCCTTCCCCAGGTATTGTAAGGCACGTTAGCGAGCCCAACGGGCTAGGTATACGTACCGATGGTTATGTTTACGAAGGTTTCGAAATCCCTATGTACTACGATCCCCTGATTACCAAACTAATTGCTTGGGGAAGAACGAGGGAGGAAGCCATCGATCGTATGAAACGGGCTCTTTACGAATTTAAAATTACTGGAATTAAAACGTCTATAAAATTTCTCGAGCGAATTATGGATAATGCCGAGTTTCGCTCTGGGATTTACGATACCCATTTTATCGAGCGTCACTTACCCTCGCTTCTCGAGGAGGCAAATCATAATCGTGTCGAATATGTCGATATGGCAATAATTGCAACTTATCTCGACTACCTTTCGAAAATTGAAAAGTTTGCCATGAACGACTTTCTTGCTACTCGTAGCAGTAATGGCGATAAGTGGAAGGACTACGGAAAGAAAAAAAATCTTCAACGAATTTAACCCCGAATGGCACTAGACATAAAGATTGGCGAGAGAACCGCCACGATTCGCCTTGTTAGTAAGGATGGATTGAAGGCAACTATCGATATTGACGGAAAACTTTTTGAGGTTGACGTTGTTATGGTTGAAGAGGGCGTTTATTCAATCATCCACAATGGCAAGTCGTACAATATCGAAATGATTCCTGGCGATGGCCCTAAAAACTACTTTGTAAATACGTATTATACTTCTCACGAGGTTGAAATTATCGACGCTCAAAGCCGTTACCTGAAAAATCGGAAGGGCGACTCGGATGGTGTTGGCGATAAGTTGATTACAACTCCAATGCCTGGAAAGGTTGTGCGAATTCCTGTTAAGGAGGGCGATTTAGTTGGCAAGGGCGATACGGTAATAGTTATTTCGGCAATGAAAATGGAGAGCGAGTACAAGTCGCCTGTCGATGGTGTTATTAAACGTGTATATGTTCAAGAAGGTCAGGCTATTAACGGCAATCAACCCTTGGTTGAAATAGAATAGAGTGAAAATGAAAACACTAGAAGATAAATTCAATCTTTTCGAAGAAAAAATCTCTCGATCGCTTGCAGGTGGTGGCGAAGCACGCATTCAGCGTCAGCACGAAGCGGGTAAAAAAACTGCTCGCGAGCGAATCGATCTACTTTTAGATCCAGGTACTTTTGTTGAACTCGATCAGTTTGCCATTAACCGATCTTCCGAACAGGATTCAATTTTTGGCGATGGAGTTATTTCGGGCTATGGAAAAGTCGAAGGCCGACTCATTTACGTTTACGCTTTCGATTTCACCGTTTTTGGTGGAACCCTAAGCCGAACTAATGCCAATAAAATTATAAAGGTTCAACAAATGGCTATTAAAATGGGTGCTCCCATTGTTGGACTTAACGATTCGGGTGGCGCTCGAATTCAGGAAGGAGTACAAAGCCTTGCTGGCTATGCCGATATTTTCTTTAATAATGTACGGTCGTCGGGTGTTATTCCGCAAATTACCTGCATTATGGGTCCATGCGCTGGGGGTGCAGTATACTCGCCTGCCCTTAACGATTTTATCGTTATGGTAAAGGATACAAGCTACATGTTTGTTACGGGGCCCGATGTAATAAAAGCTGTTACCCACGAGGATGTTACTAAGGAGGAACTTGGCGGAGCCATTAGCCATAACTCGAAAAGTGGTGTGGCGCATTTTGTTGCCGATAGCGATGAGCAGGCGTTAATGCAAATTCGAGAATTGCTGGCTTTTCTTCCTTCAAACAACATGGAAGAGGCTCCAGTATTGCCCACTATCGATCCTGTTGATCGAATCGACGAACGCCTTCAGGAACTTGTGCCAGCCGACCCAAATAAGCCCTACGATATAAAGGATTTAATAACTGGGGTTGTCGACGATGGCATTTTTCTTGAGGTTCATCCTCTTTTTGCAAAAAATATTGTTGTAGGCTTTGCCCGTCTTGGAGGGAGCTCTGTTGGCATAGTCGCCAATCAGCCTGCCCATTTAGCAGGGGTTCTTGATATCGATTCGTCGGTAAAAGGAGCAAGGTTTATTCGCTTCTGCGACTCGTTTAATATTCCCATTGTGTCGTTTGTCGATGTGCCAGGGTTCTTACCGGGGCTTATCCAGGAATCGAACGGAATTATAAAGCATGGTGCAAAGCTACTTTATGCATACTCCGAAGCTACTGTGCCCAAAATAACTCTAATTACTCGTAAAGCTTACGGCGGAGCTTACTGCGTAATGGGAAGTAAGCATGTTGGAGCCGACGTGAATTTTGCCTATCCAACAGCCGAAATTGCTGTTATGGGGCCCGAGGGTGCCGTAAATATTATTTATCGGAATAAAATAAACGACCTAAACGAGTTAACCCAAAAAATCGACGAGTACCGTGAAGAGTTTGCAAATCCCTACAGGGCTGCGGAGTTGGGCTACATCGATGAGATAATATATCCTCGTCAAACGCGGCTTAAGTTAATACAAGCTCTCGAAATGACGAGTAGCAAGAGCCAGCAGAACCCTCCACGAAAGCATGGAAACATTGTCCTTTAGTTTTAGCGTTCAGTATGTTAACTAGTGGTAGTAAAGATTAGGTGAAAAAAAATGAAAAAAAAACGCAAAATATTTGGGAGATTTTGAGATTAGGTGTATTTTTGCCACGCTTTAACAGCAAAACGTTTTTAAATTTAATGCGAAAGTAGCTCAGTTGGTAG
>DDWL01000021.1 GCA_002345675.1 Bacteroidales bacterium UBA2287
TAGGCCCACGTTCGGCTGAGCCCCGGTTGATATCGGTCTTTTTTTGTCTCGTTAGGGACAATTGAACTGGTTTGTACAACTTCGTTTACCGATATGTTGTCCCTACGGGACAGGGTGTTGCTGCGTTATCTTTTTTACCGATATTTTGTCCCTGCCTGCGGTAGGCAGGCTTACAGGACAATGACACCTTGCGCTACCTATTTCCATTCCAAAACACCTTTTGGTTAAGGCCTCCAGCAGGGTTTTTAAACGAAACTATTACTGTTTGTGTTTGGGCATTTAGATTTAGGTTATGCAAAGTTTCACCTTGAAGTTTTTTGTGTAAAAGCAATCGTCCCATAATGTCGTAAACATATGTTTCGGTATCGCCGCTAACCAAGGAAAGGTCGATAACCAATTGGTAATTGGCAGTATAAGCACGAGCAGGAAATCCAGTATCGGAATTACTATTTACTGGGCCAAAATACAGCACAAAGCGATTTGAATCGTCGGATGATGTTGAGCAAAACGAATACTCATTAATTGCTTTTAAATTATGAAAAGTATTCGTTTTGCGATCTTCAAGCACAACAGTTTCGAAATTAAATGGATCGAAGTTGCAGTTAATGGTGAAGTTGCCAGTTGCTCCAGGGGTAAACTTTATTGGCACTGCAGGATGCTCTTGGGTATTAGTAAGGTAACCCACCGACAAATTATCGCTACCCGAAACCATATATAAACTTGGAGCGGTTGGAACCCTACTGAATAGTTTTGTTGCCCCATTTTCGTTTTTGGAGTAGCCAAACCCAAGCTGTATTTCGTCGAAACCATTGCCATTATCGGATGTAACAGTTAATGCAACCATTTCGTTTTTGTCGCCATTATACTTCGAACTTTTAAACCAGCTAGCACCATCGTTTACACGCACATTATTATCCATTCCAAGGTTTCCAGCACTTTGGGCTTGTACAAAAAATCCCTGCATAGGTGCAATGAACTGAGTTACCGAATTAGTACCAACTCCATCGCCATCGGCTGAGTTGAATACACCATAGTTATTTGCAGCAGGATTCCAAATCCACATGTTATAACCGCCTCCGCTAACATCTAAATTTGTTCGAGTCCAACCCGAAGCAGCACTCCAGTTTACCGACGAAGGGTACGGGTTGCCAACAAGGTTAAACCCTTTTAAAACTATATCGCTACCGCTAAAGGTTAGGCCAAAGTTCAACAATCCATTATTTAAGCTACCAACAAATTCTTTTGTAGGATTTGCTGCCTGAACAGAGTATAAATAGCCCCTACCAGCAACAAAATCGGTTTCGGTATGAACTGTTGACCAGTTAATGGGTGATGTAACATCGAGATTGTAAATCCAGCAGCTGTTGGGCTCGTTCCAAAGGTACAAATCGTAGCCAGTACCATTACCATAAGTTCCAGATGGAAGCCACGTGCTGCTTATTGGCTGATTTGAAACGGGCGGCGAAATAAAATGCCAGTCCTCGGCATTGCCACTAATGTATCGTTGCACTGTTGCCGGTACGCTGTTGGTATTGTGAATAAGCGATGCGGTGCCGGTTACATCGGACTTTAAAACCAAACCGCCTGTGCTTGCACTATTGGTTAAAATACCACTTACCATTACTGCTTTGGTAGGGTTAATGGTGAACTTGCTGCCTAAACTTATAGTAAAATTATTAGCCACTAGCTGCCCAAGTTGGGTGGTAACTCCGCCTGTACTTGTAATTGAAACATTATTAAAATCAGTATTGCTAGTGCCAGAAATCGTTATTGCAGAGTTTCCAGAAAAAGTAATAGTTTCTGTCCCTTTTGTGTAAGTACCATTATTTACAAAGTCGCCATTGTTAATATTGATGTGTGCAGCCCCAGCAATATTAAGGTAGGCTCCTGAACCTATATTAATTTGTTGACCAAATGCCGATGAAACAAGAATTGCCAACACAAACCCCAAAGTAATAATGGTTTGTGAAATATTAAAATGAGTACTTCTTTGCAATTTGTATTTGCGTTTCATAATAATTCTTATTGTTCTAATAACAGCTTTAAAACTTGTATTAATTAGAGTCTGTCTTTAAAGTCAACTATTACCCGTCATTGCGAGCGTTCTTTGCGAAACCTGAAGGGTTCGGCGAAACCAACCAATCTTTTCAATAACAATAGATTGCTTCGTTTGGCAAAAAACGCCAAACTCGCAATGACGAGTTTATAGACAGACACTAACTATCAGTAATGCTTAGAAACTGTTTAAAATTTAATAGTAAATTTTATCATAACAGTTGCTACGGACTTGAGCCAAACTTTTCAACCATTTTGGGCTATCTGCCCTCCGTTCAGGCGGGAAGCCCAATATTTCTTGATGCATTATCCCACGGGCTATACTTCGACAGACTCAATAACCAGGCCGTGGCAATAAAAACAAACAAAAATTATAACCTTAAAAATCTTTAGTTATGAAGCTTACTTTAAACGCATAATTACAAGTGATGCAGAAGCAGGTCTGGCTCCACCCGCGGTTGTCGTTACGGTAAGTACAGTGGGATTTCCTATTGGATTTACAACTCTTAAAATAGTGTTTGAGGTCAATGTTGTAATAATTCTATTGCCTACTATTTGGCTTGTTCCTGTGGCACGTCCAACTACTGTAGCAAGATTCTCGGTACCATTAAGTTCTAAAACAAGCTGTCCAGCTTCGTTTATGCTTACTTGCCAAGTAACCATATAAGTGCCAATATCGGATAATTGAAACTGAGTGTTAGAAATAGCAGTAATACTGGAGCTGCTTGTTGGCCCAGCATTAGGAAATGCAATAGCTGAACCTGCTGCAATCGTAGCAGAATTATCAGATGGCATAAGTGCATAAAAATCGGCAAATGCTATTACAGCTGGTTGACCAATTAAAGGAATCCACTTTGCTCCATCCCAGTAATAAAACCCAGGGATAATATTATTTGGATATGTGCCAATAGTAGCAGTATTGTAAATGAGTAGCGATATGGCTGGTGATGTAATAGTAATAACATCTGTAGCAGATGTAAGACTCACTCGCGGAATTAAAAAACCTTTGTTGTTTGCGTCTACATCAAGAATTGCAGAGTTGTTGCCTGCAGCGCCAGTTGTATTGATAGAGACGACTTGGGCAAATAACGCCCCGTTGTAGTTAGCCCCAATGGGGGAAAAACTAAAATAAAATGGGAAAATGAAAAGCAATATTATTCTAACATACTTTTTCATGTGTGAAATAAATTATTAACTCTCAAATTTACAGTTATATAATGCTATAAAAGTTATATAACTATGGGAAAAGGTTACATATTTCATACTTTATTACAATAGTTCGGTAAATTTTTATTTCACGCAAATCCCCGTTCGGCTGAGCCCCAATTGTTATCGGTCTTTTTTGTCCCGTTAGGTACGGAATGTTCTGTATCTAACGGCACAGTATAATTGGTTTGTAAAAATCATCTACCGATATGTTGTCCCTACGGGACAATTGAACTGGTTTGTACAACTTCGTCTACCGATATGCTGTCCCTACGGGACAGGGTGTTGCTGCGTTATCTTTTTTACCGATATTTTGTCCCTACACCTTGCCCTACCTATTTCCATTCCAAAACACCTTTTGGGTAAGACCCCCAGCAGGGTTTTTAAGCGTAACAACTACTATTTGTGTTTGAGCATTTAGGTTTAGGTTATGTAAAGTTTCGCCCTGTAGCTTTTTGTGTAAAAGTAATCGTCCCATAATATCGTAAACATAAGTTTCGGTATTACCGCTAACAAGAGTAAGGTCGATAACCAATTGGTAATTGGCAGTATAAATTTGAGCAGGAAATCCAGCTTCGGAACTACTATTTACTGGCCCAAAGTACAGCACAAATCGATTTGAATTGTCGGCTGTTGATGAGCTAAACGAATACTCACTATTTGCTTTTAAGTTATGAAAGCTATGTGTTTTGCGATCTTCGAGCACTACAGTTTCGAAATTAAATGGATCGAAGTTGCAATTAATGGTGAAATTCCCATTTGCTCCAGGGGTAAACTGTAATGGCACAGCTGGATTCTCTATGGTATTAGTAAGGTAACGCACCGATAAATTCTCGCTACCCGAAACCATGTATAGGCTTGGAGCGGTTGGAACCCTACTGAATAGTTTTGTTGCCCCATTTTCGTTTTCAGAGTAGCCAAACCCAATAATAGCTTCGTCGGAACCATAACCTGCTTCAGATATAACACTAACGCCGATGTTAACGGAATTCTGCATGCTACTTTTTAGCCAATCGCTGGCTCCATTAAAAGTGCGTAAATTATTATCCATTAAAAGGTGTCCGTCGCTTAATGCCTGAACAAAGAATCCCTGCATTGGAGCAATGTACTGCGTTATGCCATTTGTTGATATTCCAGTAAATGAATTACTTACACCGTAATTGCTTGTCGCTGGGTTCCAAATCCACATATCGTAACCTCCGCCACTCTCCACCAAGTTTGACCGTGTCCAGCCCATAGCTGCTTGCCAATTAATGGATGATGGATACGGATTGCCAATAAGGTTGAACCCTTTCAGCCCATCATCAGTGCTGCCGATTGTGAGCCTGTAATCGATGGAACCATTATTCAAATATCCCGAAAACTCTTTAGTTGGGTTTAGCGCTTGTACCGAATACAAGTACCCACGACCAACTTCAAAATTGGCTCCTGGATGGAACATATTCCAGTTAAGGGCCGATGTAACATCGAGATTGTAAATCCAGCAGCTATTGGGCTCGTTCCATAAGTACAAATCGTAACCAGTGCCGTTACCATAAGTGCCCGATGGCAACCACGATCCGCTAATAGGTTGATTTGATACGGGCGACGAAAGAAAATGCCAATCCTCTGCAATTCCTGTAATGTAACGCTGAACAGTAGCAGGCACGTTATCAGTATTGTGAATAAGGGCAGCGGTTCCGGTTGCATCGGATTGCAGCACAAAACCTGCACTGCCTGCATTGTTAGTTAGAGTTCCTGATACTGTTAGATTACCTACTGGTGAAACAAGTAAATCATTTCCACTCCCAATGGTGAGATTCCCATTAACGGTCATAGAACTGGTCAAAGTGGCTATTGTTGTTCCTGCCATAGAGAAATCTACGACAATTTCCAATGCAGAGCTAGGCATTGTTTTGGTACCAGTACCACTGAGTATAAGTGTATGGTATCGGTTCGTCAATGAATTAGGGACAATTACAATTTGATCTGCTCCTTTATATTCAACAATTGTTACACCTTTATCTACCTTTCCAATTATGCCATTGTTAATTATAGCACCAAAAATTCCCACATAAGTATTCTCTTCGAGAGTTAGGGTTGCTCCAACATCAATGGTTACATTATTAAAATCGGTTGATCCAGCCATTGTTGCATCGGCATTACTAAAAATCACCACCCCATCACCGGGGTTAAATGTTCCACCCATATTAAACCACGAACCCACTGCTCCATTAATTGTTAATTCTGACCCAGCCATGGTGTTTAAAATTCCACCACTTTCAATGTTCATAGTTCCACATGTTGCTATTAAAGGTACAATTGGATCGAAAGTGGTTGTGCTGGCATTGGGGATGGTAACTGCTGTAATGTCTGAGGGTGAACCATTAGGTGTCCAGTTATCCACTGTTGACCAAGAGGTACTCACCGATCCATTCCAAGTAAGTGCAAGGGTTGCCGATTCGTCCAATGCAATTTCGTTCACGCCAAAACTGGATGAAAAGGAACCAATATTGATGTTTGAAATTAACACCCAGTTGGCAGTTGAATTAGAACTTGACTTACCAAGTTCAATAATAGTTGATGGGGCATTCCATAGCCAGCCAACAATTGTATTCTCTATGTTTCCATTTAATTCTGAGTCGAGGTAATGGGCTTGTAACAATGCCTCGGTACTATTTCCGCCTGTTTGAATGAGATCGTAAATTCTATTTACTGCACCCGCTCTCCAAGCAGGGGCAGTTCCAATGCTTATTTTTAAGCTAATTTCTGATGGCAAGGTTCCAACTTCGGGAAAGTAAACCGTGGTATACTGATTACCTAAGGAATAAGTTGTATTTGGCAAAATGGTTGTTCTCCTAACAATACCTGTAACATCGCCCTGCCCAGTTGTTGTGGCTAAAGATCCCATTAGTAATGTGTTGGAACCCATATCGAGGATCCCTTTTGTTGACGAAGGGTTCGCAGATAACAAATTAAGGATTCCATCAACCATAATGTTGGCAGCAGCAGTTGCGCCACCAATTCCACTAAATGCAAGGTTATTATATGTGCCAGCTACAATGGTTTGTGCTCCAGTTCCTGTATATTCAAAATATCCACCCCAAGTTTTACCTACGGGAACAGGTGCTGCAGAAGTACTCTGTGTTTTAATAGTTCCAGAATTGGTAACAGAACCTGTAATTGCAGTTAGGTTGTTGGCAACCAAATCGAAGACAGAACCAGTATTAATGGTTAAATTGCCTCCAATGCTGCAATTGGTTGAACTGCCCAAGGTAATATCGGTAGTTGTATTTGTAATAACTAAGTTATAAAAATCGATTCCACCCGACGAGGTAATTGTTTGCTGTACGCTTCCATTTAGCGTAAGCGTACTGGTTGCTGGTGCTATGGTTCCACCATTATTAGTAATATTACCAGCAAATGAGTGATTGTATGAACCCAAGTTAAATGTAGTTCCCAGCCCAAATGTAGCATTACCACCCACTGTAATATCAGCAGCAGCAGTAACCGAAGCGCTTCCAGAGAGAGATAGGTTATCTAAAATTGAGAGCGCAGTTATAGGCATTGTTTTAGTTCCGCTACCACTTAGAATGAGGTTGTAGTATCCGGGTGTTAGTCCATTGGGATTAATAACTGTTTGATTAGCACCATTGTATTCAATTGTATTATTCAAAAAGGCGGCACGCAAAACGCCAGTTCCTTCCAAAGTTAATGCATTGGCTATGCGCATTATGTTGTCGCTTGCGGGTATTAAACCTCCTGCATCGACAATGGTTACATTGTAAAAGTTTGTAGTTCCCGACATTGTAGCATCGGCATTTGTAAAAATTACATTGCTTGAGCTGTGATTAAATGTACCACCAAAATTACTCCATGCACCACCACTGCCATTAATGGTTAACTCAGCATCAAGCCCCGAATTTAAAATGGCATTAGCTTCCATTCTAAGGCTTTTTATCTCGGTAAAACTGGGTAGTATTGGATCGTTTGGTGTAGTTGTAGCATTTGGAATGATAATACTTTTGTCAGACGATGGCCCGGCATTTGGTGTCCAGTTTTCAGCGGTAGTCCACGAGTCCGAAACTGATCCATTCCAAGTTAGTGTCGATACATCGCTATGCTCATCGAGGGTAAAGTTTTTAGTTTCATCGAAACTGGAGGAAAAGAAACCCACGTTAACGTTTGTGATTGCCACCCAGTTTTCAGTAGTATTGTATGCCGAACGACCATACTCCAAACCAAAATATTTGGTCCATAAAACTAAGTCTTCTTCAACATTTCCATTGAGTTCCGAATCGAGATAGAAAAATGTACAAACGGCTTTAGTGCCACTACCTCCTGTTTGAATTATTTCAATTTCACGTTTTATTGCACTGGGTCGCCAGGCAAGTTCTGCTCCAATCCTAATTTTCATACTTATCTCAGTAGGTAAAGTACCCCAATCGGGAAAGATTGCAGATGTTTTTTGGTTTCCAAACGTATAGGAAATATTTGGGACGAATGTGGTACGTTTTACCACACCAGTAACGTCGCCCAGCCCAATGGTGGTGGCATTTGCGCCCATAGTAAGAGTTGTTACATTAGTGCCATCCCACATATTGAGGCTACCCATTGTGGCTGAAGGGTTTGCAAGGGGCATATTTAAAACTCCGATAACAGTTAAATCGGTATTCATTGTTACACCAGTGGCACGACTAATAGTGAAATTTTTTAGGCCATCGGTAATGGAAGGAATAACCAGATTTGAACCACTGCCACCAACTGCTATATTGCTTGCCGAACTTCCAACTATAGAATTACTGCCCAAAATGTCTCCATTTAACACTAGCGAATTTGATGAAATTGAGTAGTTACCATTCGAAACATCCAATGTTCCATTAACCGTAACCGTTGAGGCTACAGAGGTTTGCCCCTCAATTACTAAATCGTCAAAATACCAGTAATTCATTCCATAGGTATACCCTGTAATATAATACCTTATATAAAAGTCGCCTCCAACATTGGTTACCCAATTGTTAAGCATAATGGTTTCGGGACCAATGTTCGAAGTTCCGGTTGGCGATAGGGTGTAAATATCGGTCCAGGGACCACCTGCTGAGGTAGCGCATTGAACATTGATTGTATATGGGTAAGTAGTTGCGTCGTAGTTATTGAGAAACTGTTTCCAGCTAATATTAAGAGATGAGTAGCCAGTTGTATTAACCAACCGATAAATTGAAGCAGAATAGATTGTTGTTGAAGAGATTCCGTATAAATACATACATTCGTTGGCAGTACCCCCTGCATTTGAAGTAGCCGAAGATGAAAATTGATTGTTGCCAGTACCAATATTACCGATCCAACCTGTTAAGTTACTAAATGCATAAGTTAAAATATTAACTGGGGAACTAGGTGTTCCGCCCTGAGTAACACCTCCGGTATTTGTTGTTAAGTTGTTTAGCACTCCTATTGCCGTAGGCATTTCTAAACCAGTTGTAATTGGGGCGCTTCCGGTATAAACCAAATTTACAGTTCCGGCAAATGTAGGTGCAAAATTAAGGTATCCTAACGATCGGGAAATTGTTGAACCAGTAGCCATTGTTAACCAGCTACTACTATTCAAAAATCCATTCAACAATGTTAACGTGCCACTTACAGTAACTGCACCTGTTAGGGTTGTGTTAGCATTTACAGTAAAATTATTTAGTCCATTTGCTACTGCTATTAAAGTATTCTGACTATTTAGCGTAAGATTTGACGACGCTCCACCATAAATATTTGGTGTTGCTGTGTAGGTTATAGCTCCGTTAATTGTTAACAAGTTTGCACCAATTCTGAATGTTGGTGTACCCGTGCCTCCGGCAAAAGTTAAACCCGATAAAATAGTAAGGTTGCTGTTTAAAGTAATATCTGGAGCATCGTAAATAGCCATACTATTAATTGTATTCGATGCAGGCACTTCGTAACCTGTGCTATAGGCAACCGAACCGTTGTCGTAAATTAGCGTAATTCCCCCTGAACCAATATTGTATGTGGGTGCGCTGTTAAAACTCCCAACAGGATTGGTTGCCCCAACCACACCACGCTGTACTGTAACCGACGAGGTGCCTCCTGTTCCCAATGTTAGTAAACTCGTATTAAAAATTGTTCCGTAAAAAAGATTTGCCCTAGTAATTACAATGCTATTCGACCCAGCAAGAGTTAAACCAGATGCGTTTGTATTAGCAATATCAAAACTTGCAACTGGAGCGGTAACTGTACCATTGTTTGTAAATGTTTGTGCATTGCTCGAGATAAAAATAAAACGGGTGTTACTAGCTGTTGAATTAATAGTTGCTCCAACGTTGTTGGTTACGTTCCCTCCCATTCTCAGCCATGTAGCCGTTGCTGTTGTTCCCGCAGAAATAACCAGCGTTGAGCTGTTAACTAAATTTTCGGCAACAGCAACGGTAGCCGAAGTTGCAATGGTTTTAGTGCCAGCACCCGATAAGCCAAGGTTTCCGTTGTAGGTAATGGGATAAATTGTTTGAGCTGCCGAACCCGTATAGTTTACCGTGCTACCCGAAACAGTTGTTAAGGTTGGCGAACCCGACAGCGAACCACCCATATTAAAAGTTCCAGAACTGGAAAACGTAATTTGGCAACCAGTGGTTCCTGTAGTTATAGCTCCTAAAACGGTAAATGTTCCCGTTGTAATGTTAATAATATCGTTCCTATCGGTTATGGTTGCTGCCATGGTAAGTGAACCAGTAGTGAGATTTCCTGAATTTACATTTACTGTACAAACAAACCCAGCACTTGGTCGGGGCATATTTAAGAGACCCGTAATTGTTAATGTATTAGTTCCACTAATTGTTAGCGTACTGCTTGATGTTACATTTAAAAATGTTAGCGAAGCGCACTGTGCATTTGCGATATTAACGGTAACGGTAATACCAGCATTAATCCTTACATCATCGGCCGAGGTGGGTACTGATGCTCCCCCCCAAGTAGCGGTACTACTCCAGTTACCCGAAACGGAAGCTGTTCTTATGGCCGCATTACTAAAATGCGACGAAAACAACAGAATCAGTGCTGCTACGATTGTGATATGTAGAATTTTATACTTCATCTGCTTTGTTTAAAAAAATATTTATTGCTAATGCTGTATCCTTAAGGTGTAGGGGTATTAATAACATCCTTACTTTTTCTCGACATAAAAAACATATCCTTATTTACCAGCAAATCTTTCATTAAAAGTCTAGTTTCGTTTGCCTCTTTCCGTGTGGTTACACACCCTACCTGAACTTTATAGTACCCATCGATAACCGATATTCCAACTGCTTTATCGGTTTTTTGCGATATGAACTGTGCCAATCTTAGGGCATTGCTTTTTTTCCTGAATGCACCGCACTGTACGTAGTATTTTCCAGGCTCATTGCATATTTTGCCCCAAAACTGTACATTCTCATTTGGCAAACCAGTCGACTGATTATCTTTCTGAATATCAATTGGTTTATTAACAGAAAGCACTTCGATTTCAACATTAAACACTTCGATATCACTTTTTGCAGCTTCTTTCAAAATGCTATCTTCCTTTTGTGCAAATTCTTTTTCTACTAATTCAATTGCAGGTGTCGCGGTGTACCTGTTATAATTCAACACAAAATCGGCACCCATAACCATATCGCCTTCCATGGAGGGGTTTATGGTGAAATCGATTTGTTTTGAATTAGCGGTATAGTCCAAATTGCTTAGCTGAGCCGAATCGAGACGGGCGCTGTATTCCCCATGCTCAAACCCTAAATAGTATATATATCCATCAAATTCCGAAAGTGTTTCGGCATACACTGCTGAACTGTTCTTCTTATAGAATTTTACTAATATTCGACCAATTCCATTTAACGAGTTATTTTTATTCAAGTAAGCCACTCCACTAAATTCGCCAACTACAACCACTGGAATATCGATTCGCTTAAACTGGTTGGGGTCAACCAGCACTTCGTAGGTTTTGTGCTTAAATCGCCAAGCTACGCTTTCTAAATCGTTGTCGCTTAATGTTATAATATACTTAACAAAGGGATTAAGCCCAGCAATACGAACAATCGAATCGGTTTCGCTGTAAATGGCCTTGCCGCCCATAACTCTTACTGCGCTTAGTTTCACCATTGGCTCACCCTTGTCGAAAACACCATTTCCATTTATATCGAGGAACGGATACAACGAAACTCCACCTCTCCCTACCGAAGTGTTATTGCTGGCATGTACGTACTTGTTACCGCTGCCAAAGGCCAAACTTCCCTGTGCACTTTGCGAAGTGTAAATACTACCCCTGCTATGCGAAGCCGAAACGCTGGTTCGGGCAAACGACAAATCGTACCTAAAACCTAAGGTTATAAAATTATCGCTAAACATCATATTTCGTTCGTACGAAGCCGAGATAAAACCTCTTGGAATGCTTTTTTCTAAGGCTATTTTCCACAGCATTAGCTTATTGTCAGTTACGTTATACTGAAGCGATGGACGAATTACATACCCATTTGCCCTATATGACATTGACAGGTTTGAGGTTACGTACGCCTTTCTGCTGTCGACCCAATTTAGCTGCGTTGCCGAATTGGCACTAAACTGATTGTAGTAGGCCGAGAACATTACGCTTGCCTGGTTGTAGTTAAACGATTTATAAACAAACTGAGCAAAGTCGGCTCGCGAAAATCCAACAACCCTATTTATTCGAAATGGAATTGACAGTTTAACCTTTCGCTCTTCGAGAGCGTTAAAACGTGTGGCAAGTTGCCCTTCAACATATTTTGAGTAGTCGAATTCGATAAGTGCGTTCTTTAAAAAGTAGAAGTTTAAAACTCCCCGAGTTTTAACGCCATAAGCATATTCAACATTTAGCGTTAGCTTGCTGTACGGCTGTATGGTTGCCTTGGCAAACGGAATAAATGCGCCATTGGGTATTGACGACAAATACTCGAACCCTCCTCCAACGGTTAAGTAACTATTAACTCCGTAGTTAAAATCGCCTCGTCCAAAACGACTTATGGCGCTGTCTTGCAGCACCCCTGCCGAAATGCCGTACTCAAATTCGTTGGTAGGCATAATGGAGTATGGCATATTTATGGTACGCTCCTCGGTCCGCTCTTCGCCTAATGGCCCATAGAATTTCATTTTTAATGTGGTGTAGCCGTAAACAATGGGAACTTTAAAAACATAAAGCCCCGAAGCATCGGTCTTTGTATAATCGACCATAACATTATTTATGTACAGTTCCACATCCCAGTTGGGCTCGGTATATTCGTTTAAAGTATAGTACCCTTTGGCTTTTCGAACTGTTGTTGGCGAATTTCGAATGGTGGCACCAATAATTGGGGAGTTTATAAATGCAAAGGTTTGGGTCGATATTTTACCAACTTGCGCCTGC
The DNA here is from genome assembly GCA_002345675.1 of Bacteroidales bacterium UBA2287. Classification (GTDB taxonomy): domain Bacteria; phylum Bacteroidota; class Bacteroidia; order Bacteroidales; family Tenuifilaceae; genus UBA2287. The sequence goes on from DDWL01000021.1 coordinate 12,629, forward strand.
TTTATTAGTTTTTTTTCATTGTCGGCCCAGCGCCACAAGTAGTACAGCTGCCTATTATCGAATTTATATCGGTCGTAGTAGTTTACCGCCACATTTAGCTCACCAAAAAGAAATTCGGTTCCAATGCCAATCCCAAAGCGATTATCGATTGACTCATTCCATTTTTGGTACGATGCTACCGACCAATCAATAGTTCCAAACTTAAAAAGATGATAGTTTCGCTGCACAGTTGTGTCGACAACCTCTTCGCCCTTAAGCTTTAGCACGTTACTTCGCAGCTTATCGATTTTTTGTTGCTTAATAACTGGTAGTTCGAAATTCGATTTAAGTATTATAGTAAGCGACCTAAAGTTAAAGGTTAGTGTTAGCCCAAAGGCTTCGGCAAAAAGCTGCGCATCTAAATAAAGCATGCCATTTTCTTTAATTAGCCTATACTTTGGGTTAACTATTTTAGTACCAACAGCTATTTCGCGGGTGTTATAGTCGACCAAATATTTTTGGCTCTCATTTTCAATAAATCCGCTAAGTATATTGCCGTTTTGGGAAGCAGCACAAGGAATATTAAGTGTTTTAAATAAATCTTCGATATTAACATAAAGCAAATCGTTATTGGCATAAACTGCATCAACATAAAAACTTTCGGCTCCCTGGACAATAACAAGAACAGGAACTCCATCGAAGGTTAACGACGACTCCTCAATTTCATTTATGTACGAATCTTGAGCCATAACTTTTAAATTTGGTAAAACAAAACTTAAAGTTGACAGCAATAGCCATTTTAAAAAATACTGTAAACTAAAACGCATAAAAAGCATCCTGTAAACTTTTACATTACCGATGAGATTTAGCGCTGCCATTACTACTCCTGATTAAAAGTAATATCGAAACTTCCCGAATAGGTTCCTGAAGGAGCACTACCAGGTATAACAAGCGTACCGCCTACTCGAAGTGGCGTAATAAAGTTGCAATCGTTGTTGGTTGTAAAGCTGGCATTATTACCTCCTTGCTCTGTTGGGCCAATATTAAGCGTAAGCGAACCTCCGGTTCCGTTTGTTAAAGTGGTTGTAGGCGAAAAAGTGATAATAACGTTTCGCCCCTGACAAAGCGTAACTTCGAAAATGGCTGGTTGGGCAGTGGGCGCTATGGCTAAAAGCACAACATCGCCAGTCGACGATCGGCTGCCATCCCAGCTAACAGTTGTTGTTCCTCCCGTTGCTCCAACGCAAAGTGTACCAAAATGAATTGACTGCGTAGCTATAACCGTTAGCGATCGTGGGGGTAAATCGGGTTGAGCATAAGCAAGGCTAACACAACCAAGAAATGTAGCCGCTAATAGCAGCCATTTAAAAAACCATTTCGTTGTGTTTCGTTGTTTCATTTTTAGTATTTTATTGTTGAACTAACTTTGGTTGCTATAGCTATAGCTCCAGCTCTGCTTCGGCATAAATAACGCTTTTCGCATCGCCTTTACTTACAAATTGCACTTTCAGCTTTCCGTTCGTAAATGGTTTTCCGGTGGTATTATTCAGTTTAACTACAATATTTCGCTGGCCAATATTGGTATAAACCCCTACTCCGTTTACACCCCCAGCATTAATTGGCTTGCCCTGAGTTGGGATAAATTCGATTACTAAATCGCCATAAATGGAAATATTGCCAGTTCTATGTATAGTAAGTTTAAGGTATTGGTCCAAATTTGATCGACTTTCCAAACTTAAGTTGCTTAACGAAGAGCCTGTATTAACCTTCCCCGAACGAACTATAACGGGAATACTCATACCGTAAACAGGAATAAGCTGAACGCTTAAAAGAGTTGTATCATTAATGGCAGAGCCAAGAGGCTTGTAATTTTTTTCAGATCGAAAGTAGAGGTGCGAACGGTATTCGCCTTCAATCATATCGGCACTTCGCCTACACTGTAGCATAATTACTTGTGGTTCGCCAGGAGCCAGCGTTACTTTTCGTGGAAATATTCGTAGGTAGGGCGATGCAAACATTTGTCCCGAATCGGGTTTTTCAATTGAGGTAAATGTTCCATCCTCATTCATATTATACTGAAGAAAGGATATTGAATACGTAGCGGTGTCTTTACCCACATTCACCAGGTTAATTGCTTCCTTCTGCTTTTTGCCCTCAAATACTACACGAATTGGCGTTACCAGCAAATCGCCCTGAGCTTTTAACTCAAAGCAAAAGCTAAGTAGTAATAGGAACATTGCTAATAGTTTCGGTTGCATATTATTTTTTTTATGTAAAAAAGATGCAAATTCGTGATTTTGAAAGAAAAGGGAAGACCCACTTGGGTCTTCCCTTTTTGTTAAAGTAAACTAGTTGTAAGCTACAGTTACATCGAAAGTACCTGCATAGGTTCCAGCTGGCTGAGCATTAGCTAAGTTTAAAGTTGCACCTACGGTAAAGGCATCTAAACCACCAGCAGAAAGGGTGCTTGTAAGTCCAGCATAGGAGCAAACAAAGTTGTCAACAGTCATATCTTCAGCAGGTGTACCATTAGTTATGGTGGTACTTGCATCGATAGTAATTGCATACGTGGCATTAAAATCGCCAGTAATGTCGTAAGCTGCTGCAGTAGAAGTTGGCGCTTGAGCTAATAGCGTAATAGTACCACTACCAACCGATACAGATCCATCGGTTGCAAGTACTACTGTTGCCAAAGTTGTGGGAACAGTCATTGTACCAAAGTGCATTGGAGCTGTTTCTTGAATTGTCATTGCAGTAAGAATTTTAGCTCCAACTGTGTTGGTTTCGGTTTGAGCCATTACGTTGGCCGAGAAACCTGCTACCATTACGATAGCTGCAAAAATCAGAATTAATTTTTTCATGATGTTTTGTTTTTTTAGTTAATAATAAAAGCATTGTTTAAGTGTGGAAACAGTGTTTTCCATTATCTTATAATGAAAAACAAAACGAGTCGTTTGCTCGTTAATGTGGGTTCATTTTTTTTTTGTTTACAATCATATTATTCTGTTTAGTTAAGTTTGAAAAAATATTTTATTTATCTGTATATCTATTATTTAAGCCTCATTGTAATCATTCTCGTATTTCAACATTGATGATACTAATTGTGGAATTTTTTCAAAATCATCGACTTTACTATAAAAATAATCGGCACCAAACTTAATGGCCACTTGCTGGTAATAGTCGGACGAGTAAAAGGTTAAAATAACAATCTTAGGGCTCTTACTCTCCTTGCGAATCTCTTGTAAAACTTCAATTCCAGTTAAACCAGGCATTTTAATATCAATTATTGCTAAATCGGGTTTTAAAGTTCTAATTGCCTCAAGGGTTTCAATTCCATTGCCACATAACCCAACAATTTCAACTTGTTTGTAAATACTTAACGCCTCCTGAAGTCTTTCAAGTATTAAATTCGAATCATCGGCTAAAAGCACTCTCATGTTAGTATTCTTTTCAATTGTAAAAGTAATGCCCAACTAAAGTTTAGCCTGTAATATTCCGATTAAGTAATTGTAGTATTTGGCAGCGATTTCGTGTAGGAAATCCCTTACAGACGGTGCAGACGAAAAAGTCACTCTGTGAAACTCTGGGTATCCAATAACTATCTATAGCCGTCAGGTTAAGTTTGTTTTCCGAACAGTTAAAGGAACTCCAGAGTTCATTTTATTCCTTTCTCCTTTGTGAGAAAGGAACCAAAGAATCAAGGCAAAACGACGCTGCCTCCCGCCCTGCCGAATCGTAAGCCCCATGGCAACGTAAGCGATATGGAACGCTGAAAGTGGATAACCTTCCTTTTTCTCTATGTTTTTGCGAAGTTCAATCAACCTAACCGCTATCGGTCATGCGTTCCATCTCGAACGCAAGCGCCCTTGCACATGGGGCTAACGATTCAGCATTCCCCCTCGTGCTGCCGCACTCCCGATAGTTATCGGGATTGCCGTCCCACCGCACATCGCTCATGATAAACTTCTTTGGATTTTTAGTCCATTTCGCTTTGATGTTTTTGGTATCCCATGCTTTTTCTTTGCATTAGCAAATGGGCATTTTCAGCAGTCTTCTATCATTAGCCTGACGGCTATGGATAACTAACGGGGCACTGTGAAACTACAGAAAATAGAATGAAAAAGCAACAGCACGAAGAATTAAGGCAAGCTGAGGCTACGAAGGGAGGGTAAAAATAATTGGGAGTTTTTTTTAATTAACTAATTATGTGCAACTTAAGTTATAAAAGTTTATTTTCGATACAGTACCGGGTAAGGTCGGTATTTTTGCTAAACTCCATTTTTTCCATAATACGACTTCGGTAGGTGCTAACCGTTTTATCGGATATAAATAGTTCCCCTCCAATTTCCTGTAGCGACTTTCCGTCGGCTAGTTTTACCATTACCTCAAACTCACGATTCGAGAGCACTTCGTGCTTTAGCTTAACATTATCGCTAGTAAGATGATGGGCAAGGCTTTCGGCAAGCGATTGCGAAATATACTTACCGCCCTCCGATATTCGTTTTACGGCCAATAGCAATTCTTCCGATGCTGTATCCTTGGTAAGGTAACCCGATGCGCCAAGTTTTAATGCCCTAATGGCATACTGTTCCTGCGGGTGCATGCTTAGCATGAGCACATTAACCAAAGGCCACTTTTGCTTTACGTATTGAAGAATTTCAAGTCCGTTTTTACCAGGGAGCGAAATGTCGAGAAGTATAATATCGTAAGATTCCTTTTTTAATAGTTCGAAAAGCTTATTCCCATCACCAGCTTCCTCTATAATGCTCATGTTATCGAGATGCAGAAGAATTTGCTTTAGGCCCTCACGAACTATTTTATGATCGTCACAAATTATAATTCTCATGTGCTTAGCTATTTATTGGAACAACTAATTTAATTACTGTAAAGTTATTGCTGTCGCGATATAAATTTAAAGTTCCTCCTAACGATCGAGCACGTTCTTTCATGCTTATTATACCAAACGACTTTTTCGATTTCAGTTTTTCATCTGAAATTCCAATTCCATTATCCGATACCATTAAAATAATGCTCTCGTTGGTTTTCGATAAGGCTATGCTTACATGGGTGGCTTTGGAATGCCGTGCAATATTTGTGAGCGATTCTTGCATAATTCGGAAAATGACAAGCGATGCATCGGTTGAAATACTTAATCCTTGGTCAATATCGAACGAAATATCTATTTTGGTTCGAAGCGAAAAATCATTTGCGTACCATTCAATTGCAGCCTCAAGGCCAAGATCGTTTATTAGTGGAGGTCGCAGCTGCGATGTTAATCGCTGAACCGACTTAATTGTTTCGCCTACAATACCAATTACCTTATTAATTTTAATAACCGTATTGCTATCGGAAACTGTTTGCTTTATATTTCCAAGATCAATTTTAATTGCTGTAAGCGATTGACCCAAATCGTCGTGAAGCTCACGAGATATTGCAATTCTTTCGTCTTCTCTTACCTTTTCGATATATTTTGTTAATTCGTGAAGCTGATCGAGCGAACTTTTAAGTTCATCCTCCGCATTCTTTCTCTCGGTAATATCGGTAATAAAACCTTCGATTGCAACAGCTTTATTACTTGTAAAAACACCGCGTCCTCTAACCCAAATCCAAATAATTTCGCCCTTTTCCGAAGTAATTCTAAATTCTGTTACAAACGATTTCTTAGCTATAACGGCTTCATTAATAATTTTAAGAACCCTCACTTTGTCTTCACTAATAACTAAAGAGACAAAAGACCTTACTCTATTCAACAAAAAATCGCTAGCAGGAAAACCCGATAGTTCCAATATTCCCTCACTTATATATTCGGTTGTTAGTTGTTCATCGTATTTACAACGGAATACAGCACCGTTGAGATTGTTTATTATCGAGTTCGTTTTACGAATGCTCTCATGAAGTGCAACTAGGAGAAGCTGTTGGTCGGTTGTATCCCAAACCATACCATAAAGACGTTCGGGATTACCCTGATTATTAATAATTGTCTTAACTTTTGTTTCCAAAAACTTAATGGTTCCATCGGGGAAAATAACCCTAAAATTGGTTACAATTTCAGTTTTATTTTTTGCTGCACTTTCAAAAAGCGATATCAGTTTATGCCTATCTTTGGGGTGACAATGTTCTATAAATTCTTCTTGTGTTAAACCTCCTTCGTTGTGTTCAAAACCAAATAATTGGCAAGCCTTAGTGTTAAAAAAACTAATGTTTTCCGAAAATTTGTAAACCCAAGTACCAATTCCAATCGACTCGATAACCATGTCGAGAAATGTCAACTTCCCCTCTTTAAATGCCTGCGTTTTATACCCATTGTTGTTTGCCAACAATTCATCCGATTTTTTTAAAACTAGCTGTTTCGCTGTTTTTAGTTTCTCATCTAAATGCGATAATAACTCAATTTCATGCTTTAAAAGCATCGCATTTCTATTGGATAATGAGGATTTAATAGATGAATTAAGCTTTTCAAGGTTCCCTTTCAGAATGTAGTCGTTGGCACCAGCTTTCATGCATTCAACCGCTAGCTCTTCGCTGGTTGAACCTGTTACAAAAATAAAAGGGGTATGAATTGTAATCTCATTTCGGAGCGATAAAGCATTCATCCCATCGAAATGAGGCATAAAGTAGTCGGAAATAATAATATCGGGGATAAAAGAAACAAGCGCTTCAATGTAATCCTCCTTTGTATCAACAATTAGGTGCTTAAATGTTAAGTCACTCTTCGAAATCTCACGTAAAACTATCTCGGCATCGCTTGAATCGTCTTCAACGTAAAGTAATCTTATAGGATTGATCATATAGCAACTTTAATTGTGGTTACACCAATTATGTAAAGTTAACAATTATTGGGTTCTACTACCAATTTTAAAGGTCGAGCATTAAGAAATCGTGAATATTTATATAGATTATTCCTTTGTAATTATCGCCAATAATGGGATCGTTTAAGGTAACCACATATTTTGGGTAGTTATCCTTTACCTGTAGTAGGTTACCAAACTCCCTATTAATAATTTTTTCGGCACTCAATTGGAGGCAAACCTGAACATATACTTTGTTGCCTTGCTTTTCAGCCACAAAGTCGATTTCCTGACTTCCTAGCTGTCCGACAAAAACATTAAACCCTAACTGTTTAAGGCGGAGGTAAACAGCATTTTCAAGCAGCTGGTGTATATCCATCCGCTGGCTCTGGCCCCACAAAGCATTTCGCAAACCAAGATCCTCAAAGTAGTACTTTTCACCAATCTCAAAAATCTTTAATCCCTCTACATTTGCACGCACAGCTTTATGTATAAAGAATGCATTGGTTAACGCTTTTAGATAGTTAATAACCAGCTGGGGGCTCATGCTAACTCTTTGGGATTTTAGGTATCGGCTAATATTATTTGCCGAAAAAAGGTTGCCAATATTGCCGGCAAGGTGTTGAATAAGGTTTTCTAAAAATGCAACATTGCGAATGTTTTCTCTTGCAACCACATCCCTTAAAAGAATTGTGGCATATACATTTCGCAAGTATTCAAATGGCATGTTCTCATTTAATCCAATTTGCATTAGGTAGGGCATACCGCCATACTTTAAGTACTTTAAAACCGATTCGGGGGATGAATTAAAGTTGTGGAATTGGAGAAATTCTTTGTAGCTAAGGCTGTGTATATTAAATTCGATGTACCGACCCGATAGGTAGGTTGCCAGCTCGCCCGATAGCATATTGGCATTGCTTCCTGTACAGGTAATATCGCAAATATTTTCGGCGAACAGGCTTCGCAGTGCTAGTTCAAATGATGCTATTTCTTGTATCTCATCAATTAGCAGGTAGTTGTTAACACTGGGGTTTATATTTTGCTTAATATAATTAAGCAGATCCTCGTGGTTTTTTATTTGGAAGAACTGCTCTAATTCGCAATTAATATAAATTAGGTTTGCTTGAGGATCATTCGCTTTAATAATATCCATTAGATGAAAAAGAATATAGCTCTTCCCGACACGTCGCTGACCGGTTAACACCTTAATTATTTGTTTACCAATAAAAGGGCTGATTTTATTAGCATAAAGCGGGCGTTCTTTATAAACGGGTATTTTCATTTTTTATAATGTATAAATGAAACTATACACAAATATAAAGATTATTTACTTTATGGCGTATGCATATACGATTATTTATTTAAGAGATGGGGAACTCATCGTGGAACGACACGATTTCAATTCTTCTCAATCTTTGTGGAATTTTTTGCCAAAACTTTTTTACACATTAATACACGCATCAAACCTAAAGTCTTTGTGCTCTTTCATATCAACATAACCAAACTGATTAGTAACTAGCCTCGTTTTGCCAATGGTAAATTCGGGAGTATTAAAATGGGAGTGCCCGTATATCCATGCTTCGGGTTGATACTTTTCAATGAAGTCGAAAAGTTCAACGGCAAATGCTTCGTTTAGTGGGCTATTTTTATAAATCTGAGGGTAGTTGAAAAGGGTCGGGACATGATGGGTAATAACTACATTATTTTCATCCTTTAACGTGCTCAACGAATCCTCAATAAATTTTAATGAGTTTTGATGTAGAATATTGAAATGCTTTGGTCTAAAGGCTTCGTCGCCAATTCTAATTAATGAAAAATCGGTAAGGTGACTTTTTATATACAACTCGTTCGGAACTGAGATATGGCTCCAAAGAGTAGAAAAAATAAGATTAACCCCATCAACAGGGATAACCATATCCTTGACCACATGAACATTACCCCTGATGTCCTTCGTATTTAGTGCGCTGTATTTTGAAATGTCGCTATTGTAGTACTCATGGTTTCCAGGTACCCAGTAAACTTTCTTAAACGAGTTTGATAGGAAATCAAAGTATTTCTCTTTGCTTAAATTCTTCCAAAGCGGTATAATATCCCCTGCCAACACAAGAATATCTGCCTGGGGAACTAGCCTATTGGTATGCAGGTAGTAGGTATTCTTAATAAATTCGAGATGCAGATCGGAACAGTACTGAATATTCATTTTCAATGTTTTTTTAAAACTACTAAAAATCGCATTAGTTTGTTGCTGTAATCTAATATCTTTGTTAATAGATTTAATAAGTAGTTATTCGCGTTTATTCGAAGTTTCTCCACAGAAAAACCACCAATTATTTAGCAGGGAGAAACTTGGAAGCGAACGTGCCCATTATTTTTGGGAATGTTCTTTTCGCTATTAAGTTCCTGGTGCTTGGTCGTACCATTCAGTGAATTATATAGCGGAGGTTCGCGCCCATTTTTTTGTGAACCAATAAATCACCTTTGCTCTCAATCTTTCCCACAAAAACGAAACCCACCATAAACATTTAGTTTACAGTGGGTTTCTTTTTTAAAAAGTGCCCAGGACAAGACTCGAACTTGCACAACCTTGCGATCACCAGCCCCTCAAGCTGGCGTGTCTACCAATTTCACCACCTGGGCAAATATTCATTTTTTTTTTCTTTTCGCGCCGTGCCCAAAACAGGACTCGAACCTGCACATAATTGCTTATACTAGTCCCTGAAACTAGCGCGTCTACCAATTCCGCCATTTGGGCTTCTATTTCTAAAATCGTTGAGACAATTCACTTTTGATTCGCCTCTTAATTCTCGAAACTATCTCAATGATGGCGGTAGCTCGTTCCTCGGTTCCGCCATTTGGGCTTTAAATTGAGTTGCAAAAGTAATAATTTTTCTATTGCATAAAACAAATACAATAAAAAAACTTGGGAAAAGCCCCAAGTTCTTAATGCACCAAAAATATCGATTAGCTTAAAGATTCTCCCTTACGTAGTTACTTAGCAGGGTATATAAATGCATTCGCGTATTTCCTCCATAAATACCATGATTCTTGTCGGGATAAAACATCATGGTAAACTGTTTTTCGGCTTGTATTAACTTTTCGGCCAGTTCAACGCTATTCTGAACATGCACGTTATCGTCGCCTGTACCATGAACCAAAAGAAGTTTACCTTTCATTTTTTCAACATGATTTATGGGCGAATTATCGTCGTAACCCGCAGGGTTAGTTTGGGGTAAACCCATAAAGCGCTCGGTATAAATGCTGTCGTAGTAACGCCAATTTGTAACAGGGGCAACGGCTATGGCCATGCTAAACACATCGGCTCCCTTAAAAAGACAAAGCGACGACATGTAACCTCCGTAGCTCCAGCCCCAAATTCCAATCCGCTCGGCGCTAACGTAGGGAAGCGTTTGCAGGTACTTGGCCGCTTCAATCTGGTCGATGGTTTCGTAGTAGCCCAGCTGCCCATAGGTAATTTTTTTGAATGCTTCTCCCCTACCTCCAGTACCGCGACCGTCGACACAAACAACCAAATAACCTTCGGTAGCCAAGTACTCGTCCCATCCAATACGCCAGCGATCGGTAACCGACTGCGAACCAGGGCCGCTATACTGATACATTAGCACAGGGTACTTTTTTGTTGCGTCGAAATTTAATGGCTTCACCATATAGCCATAAAGTTCAACATTTTCGGAAGTCTTAAAACTGAAGAATTCCTTTTGGGGCATTGCGAAACCCTTAACTAATTCTTTCAATTTTGAGTTATCCTCAAGGGTGCGCACCAGCTTTCCGCTTCGATCGTGAAGTGTTACCTTAGGTAATTGATTTATTGATGAGGAAAAGTGAATATAGTAATCGAAAGTCGAACTAAAATCGGCAGCATTCGATCCGCTTATAGGTGAAATTTTTTGAGGTTTTTTCCCATCAAATCCCACTGCAAATACTGCAGTACGGACAGGATTATCGTCGATTGCCTGATAGTACACCATTTTTCGCTTGCTATCAACTCCATAAAGTTCTTTTACTTCGTTTGTTCCCTTTGTTAGTTGGGTTACAAGTTTTCCACTCATATTGTATAAATACAAATGCTCAAAACCATCGCGCTCCGAAGGAACTATAAAATATTTTCCGTCGTCGGTAAAGGTTGGGTAGTTGTCGTTGGGCTCCTCAATAAAGTACTTATTCACTTCGGAAAACAGAACCGACGAAACGCCAGTTGCCGCATCGGCAATTAAAATGTCAATTTTATTCTGAAGTCGGTTTAACCTTACAAGGCTAAGCTTTTCAGCATTTTTTGTCCACTTAATACGAGCAATATACTGATCGGTTTCTTCACCCACATCCATTTTTTGGGTTAACCCGCTTTGCAAGTCGAACACATGGACTGAAACAATTGAGTTTTCTTCTCCAGCCTTTGGGTACTTAAATTCGTAATTCTCGGGATATAATTTATTATTATAGGTAGCCATGCCAAAGGTTTTAACGCGACTCTCGTCGAAACGGTAATAGGCAAGTCTACGGCCATCGGGCGACCACTGCATTCCTGTTGTTAGCGCAAACTCCTCTTCGTAAACCCAGTCGGCTGCACCATTTATTGTATGGTTAAACTCGCCATCGAAGGTAATTTGCTTCTCTTCGTTAGTAATGAGCGATTTAATGAAAATGTTATTGCCTCTTACAAAAGCAACTGAGTTGCCATTGGGCGAAAAGGTTGCCAGTTGCTGCTTGCCTTCGCTCGATAAAGGTGTAATTTTTTTGGTTGAAATGTCGTAGACAAAGTATGTTGCCACAAACGAGTGGCGATAAATGGCTTCCGACTCGGTTTCGAGAAGAATTCGCTCTTCGTTAGGACTAATGGAGTAGCCCGACAAATCTTCGAGTGCCTTTAGTTCATGCTCCTTAACGTCAAAAAGTATCGACAATTCCTCTCCGGTTTTGTAGCTATACTTCACAATTCGTTCACCCTTTTCAAAGGCAAGATAACTGGCGCCATCGTTCATCGAGGTAATTCCACGAACCGATTTTGCGTTAAAAGTCCCCTTCCGAAAAAGATCTTCGAGCGTAATTCGTTGCCCTTGGGCAAATAAACTGCATGTAGAAATGGCCAAAATACTTGCCAGTACAATAAAACGATATTTTTTCATAGTAAAGAATTAATGGTACAATCGTGATTATGTGTAATATAAATTGATTGCCCCGATAGTTATCGGGGGTTTGATTGATTGATTGATTGATGTACAAAGAACTGAGTTTGCTTATAAAAATCGTTTTGCAGAAATAGATTTAAATCTATTCAAATTTATTTCAACTCTGTGTACCTCTGTGTCCCCGATAACTATCGGGGCTCGTTGCTCTCTGTGTTTATCTTTTAAGAATATAAGAAAGAGAAAAACGTTTAAGGTTTAACTAAACATCGAAATATAGCAACAATTCATAAAACAACTTGTTTTACACTTGATTATTAGCGATAATTCAATTACTTTTGCACCCTTTAAAACAACTACTGTATGATAAATATTACATTACCCGACGGGAGCATTCGTCAGTATCCCGAGGGTGTTACTGGTCTCGAAATTGCCAAAAGCATTTCGGAACGCCTAGCAAAAGAAGTTCTGTCAATTACCGTTAACGGCGAAGTTTGGGACATTACACGCCCAATAAACACCAATGCTTCCATTAAGTTACACAAATGGGACGACGAGCAAGGAAAGCATGCTTTTTGGCATTCGTCGGCTCACCTTATGGCCGAAGCCGTTGAAGTGCTTTACCCTGGTGTTAAGTTTGGTATAGGCCCAAGTATCGAAACGGGCTTCTACTACGACATCGACTTTGGTGATAAAACCATTTCAGAAACCGACTTAACAAAAATTGAGGAGAAAATGATGGAGTTTGTTCGTCAACCTCAAACCATTACCCGATCCGAAGTTTCGAAAGACTTTGCACTTAAAACATACACCGACAAAGCCGATCCTTATAAAGTTGAACTTATAAGCGACCTTCAGGATGGTACTATTTCGTTATACACTCAGGGCGAATTTACCGACCTTTGTCGTGGGCCTCATTTACCCGACACAAGTTCAATTAAAGCATTCAAACTTATTAATATAGCTGGTGCTTACTGGCGTGGAAACGAAAAAAACAAGATGCTTACCCGCATTTACGGAGTTTCTTTTCCAAAGAAATCGTTACTCGACGAGTATCTAGTAATGCTTGAGGAAGCAAAAAAACGCGATCACCGTAAATTGGGCAAGGAACTCGAACTTTTTACTTTTTCTCAAAAAGTAGGGCAAGGTTTACCACTATGGTTGCCTCGTGGCGCTCAGCTAAGGGAGAAACTCGAAACATTTTTAAAGAAGATTCAAAAGCAGTACGGCTACGATCAGGTTATTACCCCACATATTGGCCAAAAGGAACTTTACGTAACCTCGGGACACTATGCAAAGTATGGTAAGGACTCGTTTCAGCCAATTCATACACCTGCCGAAGGTGAAGAGTTTTTGCTTAAACCCATGAACTGCCCTCACCACTGCGAAATTTACAAATCGAAACCACACTCATACAAAGATTTACCTGTTCGTCTTGCCGAATTTGGAACAGTTTACCGTTACGAGCAAAGTGGCGAACTTCACGGTTTAACCCGTGTTCGTGGTTTTACTCAGGACGATGCGCACATATTCTGTCGCCCCGACCAGCTTAAAGAAGAATTTGTAAAGGTTATCGATATAGTTCTTTACATTTTCAGGGTACTTAACTTTACCGAGTACACTGCGCAAATTTCGCTTCGCGACCCCAACGACAGGGAAAAGTATATTGGAACCGACGAAAACTGGGAAAAAGCGGAAAGAGCAATTATTGAAGCCGCTGCCGAAAGAGGGCTTAGCACAGTTACCGAAATTGGCGAAGCTGCATTCTACGGTCCAAAACTCGACTTTATGGTTCGCGATGCCATTGGAAGAAAATGGCAGCTTGGAACCATTCAGGTTGACTACAATTTACCAGAACGTTTTGAATTAGAGTACATTGGAGCCGACGACAAGCGTCATCGTCCAGTTATGATTCACCGTGCACCTTTTGGTTCAATGGAGCGCTTTGTTGCAGTTCTTATTGAGCATACTGGAGGTAAATTTCCGCTTTGGCTAACCCCCGATCAGGCAGTAATTATCCCTATTAGCGAAAAATTTAACGATTACGCAAAAAAAGTTTTGAATTTCCTAAATAATTCCGATATTCGCACCCTGATTGACGACAGAAACGAAAAGATAGGTAAAAAGATAAGGGACAACGAGTTAAAGAAAATTCCTTACCTTTTAATTGTAGGTGAAAAGGAGGTCGAGTCGGAACAAATCGCCGTTCGTGTTCAAGGCGAGGGCGATAAAGGTCAAATGTCACCTGCCAATTTTGTGTCTTTCATCAATGAAGAAATTGAAAAACAACTGAAATAATTTTTTTATTACTAACTTAATTTAGGAGGATAAGGGCATCGCTGCACCTGCATTTAATAGAAATAATAGGGAACAGGACAAATACCTAGTTAACGAACAAATTCGTTGCAAAGTTGTCCGTGTAGTTGGCGATAACATCGATAATGCTGGTGTTATGTCAATAGAAGAGGCCAGAAAGTTTGCAGAAGGGATGGAGTTAGATTTAGTGCTAATTTCCGAAAAAGCAGACCCACCTGTTTGCCGTGTAATCGATTTTCAAAAGTTTCTATATCAACAAAAAAAGAAACAAAAGGAAATTAGAGCTAACACTCAAAAAGTTGTTGTTAAGGAAATTCGATTCGGGCCAAATACCGACGAGCATGACTATAACTTCAAACTTAAGCATGCAGAAAAGTTCCTCGCCGATGGCTCCAAAGTAAAAGCGTTTGTATTCTTTAAAGGTCGTACCATACTTTTTAAAGAAAAGGGTGAAATTTTACTTCTTCGCTTTGCTCAGGAACTTGAAGAGTTTTGTAAGGTTGATCAGCTACCTAAGTTGGAAGGAAAACGAATGATTATGTTCCTTTCGCCAAAGCCAGCTAAAAAGAAAGCGTAGTATTTTCTCAAACCAAATATATATTGTACAATGCCTAAAATGAAAACTAATTCCGGTGCTAAAAAACGTTTCGTTTTAACTGGAACAGGTAAGATTAAGCGGAAACATGCTTTTAAGAGCCACATTTTAACTAAAAAGTCGACTAAGCGTAAAAGAAACCTTGAGCACTCTGCTCTTGTTAGCAAACCCGACACAAATAACGTTATGTTAATGTTGCGTCTTAAGTAGTAAAACCGTTTTTTCAGAAGTTACTTTTTTATTAACCGAGTGAATTAGCAAATAAGTGTTCCAAGGGGAGCCGCTAACCATTCAAAAACAAAATTATTATGCCACGTTCAGTCAATTCAGTTGCTTCGAGGGCTCGTAGGAAAAAAATCCTCAAGCAAACAAAAGGGAATTTCTTGGCACGCCGCAATGTGTGGACCGTAGCTAAGAACACCCTTGAAAAAGGTTTAGCTTACGCCTACCGCGACCGTAAAAGGAAAAAAGGTGAATTCCGTGCAATATGGATTCAGCGTATTAACGCAGGTGCTCGCGAATACGGAATGACATATTCCGAATTAATGGGTAAAATTAATGCACAAGGTATTGCATTAAACCGTAAGGTTCTTGCCGACCTAGCAATGAACCACCCCGAAGCTTTCAAAAAAGTTATCGATTCGTTAAAGTAGTTTTTTGCTACTAAATATATAATAGGGAAGGTTAGCCTTCCCTATTTTTTTGCTTTATTTTCTAAAGCCTAGTTGCTTTCTTAAAACTTTTATATGACAAATATATAGACGATTAATTATTTAAGTGATTTTTTTCAACCCATATGGTTAAAGGCTTTTGACAACAAATAGAACTAAAATTTAATATTAATTTGCATAGTAAAATGTAACAAAATTTGCAATTAGGGTATGTTTATTTAGGATAAGTTTGTTTTGAAATCAGATTTTTTTTTAAATTTGTTAAGGCAAAGCTTAATAATAAAAATTATTAGTTATTATTCTTTTAGTTTTAAAAAACCTTAACTTAAAAACATGCTTATGAAAAGATTTTTTTTAATTTTTGTTTCTTTATTAATCGTTGGAATTGGTTTCCATTCGTGCGGTAAAGATGATTTCACTGAAAATGACGCCCTAAATGGAATGACCGAACTAGAGCGTTTAAGAGATTCCCTCGCAAGAGTAGGTGGAAAAGTGTTCTACACAGTGCAAGTTATTGGCGCTGGCGGCTCTGGCATTAATAAGTCGATTGCTGACATAAAGGGCAGTGGAATTGAAGGTGTGACAGTTACTATTAGCCAACTTGGTATAGTTGAAACAAGTGAAACCAACGAATTTGGGATGGTTTCGTTTAGCGATTTAAGGGTTGGAAAAATAGCTGTAAATGTTTCCCTCGCTGGCTACACATCGGCCAGTTTTATTGCTGAATTGCAGCCAGCAAATACTGGCGGAGTTTCAGCCAATACAGAGCGAAGTGCAGCAAGTTTAGTCCCTATTTTTGCTTTAACAGGAACTTCAACTGCAACCATTTCTGGTATAATTACGCACGAAAGTGATCTTACGAATAAAACATCAGAACCTGTATCAGGCTTAGCTGTTTCGGCTTCTATTGTTGTCGATAATACATTTATGAACACCTATATTAATCCTACTGTAGGTACAGCACAATGGGGAACAGGTCAAATTACTAAAATCTCGTATGGCGAAGCTGTAATTACAGGCACAACAAATGCAACAGGAGAATACTCTCTTACAGTACCAACAACAGCGAATGGGTTGCCTTTGAGGTTAAACATTTCTGACCTTGCCATTAATCAAACCTTACTTCTTAATCAATTAAGAGGGAGCAATGTTTTTGGTCCCCAAACATTACGTGCAGTATTTACCCCCAACTCTGCGGGTGCTGTTACCCCAAGTCAAATCCCAACAGTTCGTCCAGCATATATTGTAATTGATGCTCCAACTGGAACTGTAGGAGCTACGCCAACAACACCAGCTACTGCAGATGCTGTTATTTCAAATGGTCAACTAGTGTCAATACATATTACAAACGGTGGACAAGGCTATACCCAAACACCTGAGGTTAAGATTAATTCTTCTACTGGAATAGGAGCTACTGCTACTGCAGTTGTTGCTTCGGGTAGAATTATCCGAATTGATGTTACTAACGCAGGACAAAACTATTTGGATGCCACTGTTGATCTGTCCGAAACTGGCGGATCTGGTGCTGCAGCTACGGCAACTGTAACATATGGCGTTAAAACAGTTAACGTTACAAGTACTGGGTCAGGCTATTCATCAGCACCTTCAGTAACTTTCTCTGGAGCCAACGGATCAGGTGCAACAGCAGTTGCAAACTTAGTTGGGTATGTTAACATAATTACAGTTACTAATCAAGGGGTTAACTACACTCAAGTACCACCAATTAGCATTACTGGTGGGGGAGGAAGTGGCGCAACTGCTACTGCAACACTTACTGGAGGCGTAGTGAGGGTTATTAGCTTACCTGCCCAGGACAATGCGTGGTTTACAGTTGCTCCTTCAGTTACTTTTTCTGGAGGATCCGAGGTAACAGCCGCTATTGCTACATCAACTTTAGCATCAACTGGTCGAATTGGGAATATTACCATTACTAATGGGGGCTCGGGGTACACTTCTATTCCTACAGTCACATTCACTGGAGGTGGAGGAAGTGGTGCTGTAGCCAACGCCATTTTAAGTGGAGAAGTTGTTGTGGGAATTAACATTATTAATAGAGGCTCAGATTATACATCTGTTCCAACTATAACCATTTCTGGTGGTGGTGGTACTGGCGCAACTGCAACTGTTAATAATATTCAAAAGCGCGTTGCCTCTGTAACATTAAACTCTGGGGGTTACTATAATGGTATTCCAACTGCATGGTTTGATGGAACTTATAGCACATCTGTGCTAATGAACAGATCTATTTCTCAAATCACTGTAAACAATAATGGCATTGGATATACTTCTGAACCAACAATTACCATAGGAGGCGATGGAGTTGGAGCAACCGCAAGTGCATCTCTTCTTTCGGTTGTAAATAGTGTTACTGTTACCAATGCTGGGAGCAACTACACTGGCTCGCCTACAATTACGTTTACAGGTGGTGGCGGAAGCGGTGCTGCTGCTAGCGCTACCACTGGTTACGGTGTTGTATCTAATGTAATTATTACAAATCCCGGTTCTGGATATACAGCTGCTCCCAATTTTGTGCTTTCTGGTGGAGGTTCAGTAGAAGAGCATGCCGTTCTAACTGGCATTGTTTCTGGGGGACAAGTTACTGGTGCTACTATTGTTAATCCAGGTAGAAATTACACTGCAAATCCATCAGTAGCAGTTAATACATATAAAACACTTGCCACTGCAACACCAAACATTTCAATTGGATCGGTAGTTGGAGTAAATATAACCAACCAAGGCTTAGGTTATACTACCCCACCCATTATTGTTTTTCGATCCACAAACAATGTTGGTAATGGTGCAACAGGAACTGCAACTTTAGATGCTCAAGGAAGAATAGAACGAATTAACATTACTGATGGTGGGGCTGGTTACACAACTGCTCCAGCAGTTGATTTTGTGCTCCCTAACCTTGCACGCACAGCAAAAGCTGATGTAACTGTAAACACTGATGGCGTTGTTACAAGCGTAACTGTAACCGATGGCGGCGCAGGCTATGTAGCTGTACCAAATGTTATTATTTCCCCAGCAACACCTGGAGCAGGACTAAACGCTACGGCTATAGCTCGTATTACAAACGGTGCAGTATCGAGTATTGTACTTACAAACGGCGGATCTGGATATTTCAGTCAGAATAGACCTGGCAATTATTTCCCAACTTCTGGAGCAGGCTCTGTAGGAGGATCAGGTGTTACATACTCGCATAGTACTGGTGCAAATGTTTTAATGAAATCAAGCGTTTCAGTTGTTAACGATGTTTACCTAGGAACTGGAAAACGCGAAGTTGAATACTAAGCCTTTATAGCTGGGAGGGTAATATCCTCCCAGCTATTTTTTGCAAAACTTTATTTGTGTTTTTACAAATAAACTAAAGGTAAAAATTTAAATAAAATTGAAACACCCTAAATTGATTTTCAAATTGCAGTAATGTTTTGAATTCAATGGATGTTCCATCCCTGCCTCGCCGGCAGACAGGTGAACCAACAAAACATAAAAAAAAGACAGATGAAAATACCTATGCTACATAAAACGCTTGTAATCTTCTACATAGTGTTTTTAGTTGGGGGAAATTTAAATGCGCAAAGTAAAGATATGCCTTTAACGTATGGCGTAAGAGCAGGCATGGCGAATCCAGTATTAACTTGGGACTACCAACCTTCAACTCTTAATAGGTTCTCTCCTATTATTGGAGGTTTTGTCCAGTACCAGTTCTTGCCTTGGATATCGGCTTCGTTCGATATACTCTACACACAGTACGGAGGAAATTCATACAATCCATTAAGCCTATACCCGCAGACAAGTCCCCTACTAACCAATCTTCAGTTTTCAAATTTGAAGATTAACACTCTTGAAACACCTATCCAGGCAAAATTTGGTATTCCTTCTCTTGATGGACCAATAAAGCCTTATGCTTCTTTAGGCTGTTCTTTTGCTTTTTTCCTAAAAGCAAAATCCTACAACTATTACTTGAATACTTTAACAACTAGTAATCCGATTTGGTACTCGGCAACCGATAATGTAACATCGAGCTTAAAAGCTTACGATTTCTCTGGAATTTCGGCAGTTGGAATCGATTTTGCAAATGAAAACATCAACTTTTCGGTTGAACTTTTCTACAGGCTGGGACTTACCCAAATTAATGCTAATAAGAAAAATTATGCTCCTGAGTATAGAATTAGTACTATAGGATTAAAATTTGGAGTGGGAATATAGTTATACTCAAAATTTATAGAAAGGAGGACATTGTTCTCCTTTTTTTATTATACAATATTGAATTGCCAAACGGCAATGAAGTGAAATCTAGTTATTAAACCAGTTTCTGAACCATTTAAAACTTCGGAAATTTATAGTCTCGAACCTTACGAAACTTAGCCTGTTATAGAAACCCAAAATAAAGTATTGGAATTAACAAGGCTAATAAAGCCATGCACAACCTTTTCGTTTCCAATATAATGACACCTTTATATAAAAAGGGTGAAAAAACTACTTTGAACATAAGTGCTAATATTTGGAACAATAGTGCAAATGTTACAATTCAAACTATGTAATCTTTGCATAAATAAAACTGCACAAATTCTATCACTAAACTTAAATTATATGAAGAAAAAATCTCTACTACTCATCACTCTAATATTAGGGCTTTACTTTTTTTCGTTTGCAAACCTTTCCAATGGGCTTGTTGCGCACTATCCGTTCAACGGCAATGCCAACGATATTAGTGGCAACAACTATAACGCTGTTAGCGTAAATGCAACGCTTACTAACGACCGCTTGGGCAACGAGAACAGCGCTTACTACTTTAATGGGGTAAACAATGCAATAGACTTAGGCAATATCCTAAACGATGTGTTTACTACCAATACATTTTCAATTAACATGTGGTTTAATGCTGAATCGTACGAATCAACCACTGGATACACCAGCATGCTTATTAACAAATGGTACACAGCAGGTCAACCAAACAATAGTTTCTACTTAACTTTACCAAATTTACGATTAATAACACAAGGTAACATAAATCCTCAATCGGCCGAAAACCCTGTATTGGGAATTTGGAACATGGTTACCATATCAATGAGCAACCGGGTTGCATCAGTATACCTTAACGGACAACTTGTTTCTGTTTCTTCAAATCATAACTGCAATTCAACAACTTATGCTCTGATAATTGGTTGCTTGCACAATGGTGCGTATGGCTACAAAGGGGCCATTGATGAGGTGAGAATTTATAACCGACCTCTTAACCAAACCGATATTAACGATTTGTACTACGAAACTTTGCGTGCCGAATTTTCATCGGATGTAAGAACCGGCAGTGCGCCTTTAACCGTAAACTTTTCCGATAACTCCTTTACAAATAGCACTATTACCAGCTGGAAATGGGATTTTAACAACGACGGAGTAATCGACTCTGAAGAGCAAAACCCACAGTTTACTTATAACACCGAAGGTTTATATGCTGTAAAACTTATTGTAAGCGATGGAACCTATACCGACAGCATTATTGTAAAAGATTACATTTCAATATTAAGTTTAAATGTCGGCATGGTTGCCTACTACCCCTTTAACGGTAATGCAAACGATGAAAGCGGAAATGGGTATGATGCTGTAAGCATAAATGCCACGTTAACTGCCGACCGATTCGGCAACGAAAATAGTGCATATTACTTCAATGGTGGAACCGACAACATAACGCTCGGCGACATTTTAGACGAAGTATTCACCACAAATAAGTTTTCGATAAATATGTGGGTAAAACCCGAAAATATTATGAGTAACAATCCAGGAAACTACGGAATGTTGATGAGTAAATGGCACACATCGCCGGGCGCAACCAATAACAGTTTTATCCTTTATGGTCGAAACTTGCTTTTTGTTACTGCAAACAACCAAGCTGGAGCTATGCTAAATTCGCCAGAATTAAATTCGTGGAGTATGGTTACCGTTTCGGTTAACTTGGGCGTTGCAAGCATATATCTTAACGGCCAATTGGTTGGAAGCTCATCAAATCATGTATCGCTAGCTTCTACATTCAGCTTAATAATTGGTAATTTACATAATGGTGTTTACGGCTTTAAGGGTAGTGTTGACGAAGTTCGAATTTATAATCGCCCGCTAATACAAGACGAAGTAAAAAAACTTTATAGGTTGAATTTGGAGGATGGTCTTGTAGCGCACTATCCGTTCAACGGCAATGCCAACGATATTAGTGGCAACAACTATAACGCTGTTAGCGTAAATGCAACGCTTACTAATGACCGCTTGGGCAACGAGAACAGCGCTTACTACTTTAATGGGGTAAACAATGCGATTAACCTAGGCAATATCCTAAACGATGTGTTTACAACCAATACATTTTCAATTAACATGTGGTTTAATGCCGAATCGTACGAATCAACCACTGGATACACCAGCATGCTCATTAATAAATGGTACACAGCAGGTCAGCCAAACAATAGTTTCTACTTTACTTTACCAAATTTACGATTAATAACACAAGGTAACATAAACCCTCAATCGACCGAAAACCCTGAATTGGGAGTTTGGAACATGGTTACCATATCGATGAGTAACCGGGTTGCATCAGTATACCTTAACGGACAACTTGTTTCTGTTTCTTCAAATCACAACTGCAATTCAACAACTTATGCTCTGATAATTGGCTGCTTGCACAATGGTTATTATGGTTACAAAGGAACTATAGATGATGTTAGGATATACAATAGGCCTCTTAACCAAACCGATATTAACGATTTGTACTACGAAACTTTGCGTGCCGAATTTTCATCGGATGTAAGAATTGGCAGTGCACCTTTAACCGTAAACTTTACTGACAACTCCTTTACAAATAGCACTATTACCAGCTGGAAATGGGATTTCAACAACGACGGGGAAGTTGATTCGGAGGAGCAAAACCCAACCTACACATACGAAACCATAGGAAAGCACAGTGTTAAGTTAGTAATTAGCGATGGCGCTAATATCGACAGCATTTTTATGAAAGATATGATTACCGTTTACAATTTAAACGA
Source organism: Bacteroidales bacterium UBA2287 (assembly GCA_002345675.1). Lineage (GTDB taxonomy): Bacteria > Bacteroidota > Bacteroidia > Bacteroidales > Tenuifilaceae > UBA2287. The sequence goes on from DDWL01000021.1 coordinate 35,150, forward strand.
TCAACTTTTTGCTCACTATCAGTTCGATGGAAATACACTCGACTCGTCGCCAAACGAATTTCATGGAATAGGCAGCAACATTTCGTACACTTTCGATAGATTTAAAAACGCAGGCAAAGCAGCAAAGTTTAACGGAACAAGCAGCTACATTGAGCTTCCTAATGCAGCACGATTCGAACCAGGTTTAACAAAAACCATTGCGTTTTGGCTAAAAACTACACAAACAACTCGTTTCGATTTAATTGAACAACGAACCGCAGGATCCGAGCCAAGCGCCTTCAACTTTGGAATTCTATACCAGCACGTTGGCGATAACGAAGTTCAATTCAGCTACCCAGCTTATAACGCGGGAACAATGCTAAACTCGGATATTGAGGGATTTAGAGATGGATCGTGGCATTTCTTCGTATTTTCAAAGGATATGCAAAGCGGTTTAATGAATGTTTACATGGATAATGAACTGGTTAGCCAATCGACCATTTCCGATGCGCCATTCAATGTTAACGGCACCCTATGTATTGGCAAGAATAACATAAATCAAGGCTTCTTTAATGGAGACTTAGACGATTTAAGAATTTATAATAGAGCACTCTTCCCTTATGAAATGGAAATTTTGTACGCAAAATCTGGCATTTCATCGTCGGCTAGCCAGTTATTCTTTCAAAATGTGGCTGTGGGTGAAGTTTCGGTAGAGCAGGTTATTTCGGTATATGGCTATATGCTTAACAGCGAACTCAATGTTACTGCTCCCGAAGGGTTTACGCTTTCGCTTACTTACGGCGGAGAGTTTGAATCGCAAATATCGCTTACCCCTGAAAGCGGAGTAGTTGGTGTAACTCCCGTTTACGTTAGGTTCGAACCAACAGTAAATCAACAGTACTCGGGCATAATAGCGTTAACCTCCGAAGGTGCAACACCTGTTGAAATAGCAGTTACTGGCAATGTGAGCGGCACAAATGTAAATGAATTAAACGGGGAGCAGTTTAATTTATATCCAAACCCCTTCTCAAATATTATTCGAATTACAAACACTACCGATATTAGTAGGGTTACACTGGCAAGTTTAACCGGACAGGTATTAATTGACATGGAAGTTAGAAGCGAAGAGCTTATTTCCATTGAAACAGAAACCCTCGTAAGGGGCATGTACATTGTAACACTCACAAACTTAAATGGGGAGCGAATTTCGCTTCGAGCAGTAAAACAATAGAGTTTGTAAAAACCTGTAAAAGGGGTGTCGAAGCAGTTTTCGACACCCCTTTTTCTATTTAAACTGAGTTCGATATAAGGCTAAACACCAAATTGCTGTTAAATAAGGCAATAAGGTTTTTCTTGCAGACGAAGTTATCGTTACTAAGGTTGAAAATACTTGCATAAGGTTTATAAACAGCATTAAACCTTATTGTTCTTTAAAAAACCTTAGTAAAAAAACTATTCTCGAATGATTCTGTACCTTATTCCCTTATTTATGAGTCAAGTGCGTTTAGAACTCAGCTTATTATTACTCTCGTAATACCAATTGAAAACACACAATAATCCAATTAACACTTTTATCACCTTCAATAAAAAAAACACAAACACCTATATTTCAATACATTAAAACTCAAAATACAACTATGAACATATGTGTTAAACAACGAAACAATAGTGTTAATTCTTTATTTTTCATTACCTCATCTTTGCATCAGAAATTAATTGTAGCACATAAATCCCAACTAACAAAAAACAATTCGTTATGAAAACAACTTCGTTAACACTTTCAATTCTTTGGATAGTTATATGCATGGGTGTTTCGCTAAACACAACGGCACAAATTGGAAAATTAAAAGACCTTAAAAAGGAACTGCCAAAGCCAGCAACAACAAAAACACCTGCAAACAATGAGCAAAACCCTGCTCAATCGCAAAAAGCAACCGAAGCAAAACCCGAAGAAACTGCTGCTGTTAAGCCCGAAGGAAAAATTATTTACGTTGCCCCAACAGGAAGTGCACGTAACACAGGAACAAAGGAGTCGCCCTATAAAGAACTCGATAAAGCTATAAACGAGGCAAGCGACTACGATAAAATTTACATTACCGAGGGAGTTTACTCAGGCTCGTTCGAGGTTGGCTACTTCGAAATAAAGAAGCCAGTTGAAATTTACGGAAGCTTTAACTCCGACTTTACAAAACGCGACCCCATTGCCACTCCTACTGTTATTAAAACCAAACCCAAATCGGGCTCGGGCAAGCAAACCATAATTTACATTACCGAGGCAAAGGATGTTATTATCGATGGCTTAACCATTGACATGGGCGAACAAAATAACTACGATAAAAACGCACCCGATGGAGTTGAAACCGGATACATGACACTTACCAACACAGGGGGTACGCCACAGCGTTCGGCAATTAGAGTTGTTGGAAACAGTATTACTATTCGTAATAACACTTTTGTAAATATAAGTTACGGTGGTATTTCGATTGGACAGCGAATGAATATCCCTGGTAAAATTCTTATCGAAAACAACTTATTTGTTAATGTAGCCCATTCGGGAATCGACTGCGGCGTGCTTACCAGTCCAAATCAGGAAGCAAAAGAAATTGAAATTAAAAACAACACCTTTGCTTTTACCTACGGAACAACCTTTTTAAACGACAACCTTGGCTGCGCAATTTGGCTTAAACCAAATGCAAAGTACAACATTCACAACAATATTTTTGCATACGCCTCCGATGCTGCAATTCGCTTTCTCGACTATAAAGGAGCTACTCTCGCGCTCGACAATAATATTTTTGTAAATAATCGCCAAAACGATGTTCATACTAGTATCCAAAACAAACGAGTTTACATTACTGTTGAAGATTTTGGAGAGGTAGACTTTGTGTCGAGCCTCGAGGGCAACAAACGATTGGTGCAGAAACTGCCCGTTAACCAGGCATATTTAGGCGAATTTATTAACATGGCTGCCGAAGTTGCAATGCAATTCGATCCAAACAGCGACTGGAATCAGGTTCGCTCAATACTTGGACTTCCCCAGCAAGCTAGCGGAAAGGCAAAAATATCGTTTTTCGCCAACCGATACCCTACCAGCGAAACATACAAACTTTTTGGGGCAGTTCAGCAAGTTGGAGCACAAACGCCAATAACCAAGTAGTTAAAATAAACCTATTTAAACTAAATGCGTTGTAAACTATCGTAAGATATTTCAACATTAAATTCTAAATAGAAAACAGTCATAATCTGAATTATAGTTGTACTCGTCAAACGTAACGTTATACGTTTGACGAGTATTTTTTTACAATTCGCTAAAAGGCAAAATATCCAGGTTAACAATCCTTATTTTATCCAAATTATTTCTTAATCTTTATATCGAGTTCAGGATATCAGCAATTTAACTTAAAATAAAAAATTTCATTTACATCCTAACGAGTTTCTTAGTCAAAAGCTTTATGAATTTTGCTAAAATGTTATATTTGTTGTAGGTATTTGCAAAAAGGGAAGGTGTTACTTCCAACCAAAAGCACAACTACTAAAGCTTAACCCATGTCGCTATATTTGAAAAAAATAGTTGGAACAATGTTTTTTGTCAACATTGTATTTTGTCAACTTTTTGCGCAAAATACTAATAGCAATTACAATGATTCCAATAATAATCAAATCGACACCCTCGTTGTTCAATCCTTAATTGATTACGCGTTGAGCATTCAACAAAATTGTTCCGACTCAGCCCTTTTTTACCTCAAACGCTCCATTGCATTAGCCGATAGTTTAAAAACCAATAAAAAGGTTAGTGTCAATGAGGTTCGATTGTTCAATATTAAAAAAGCTAATGCGCTCCGCCATATAGGTAATATAATGAGCGACTATGGGCTTACCGATAAAACCTTAGAATATTACATTAACTCTCTTAAACTTTGCGAAGAAATTGGTTACAAGACTGGTATGTCAGCCTGTTACAACAACTTAGGTGCAATATACCAGTCTTTAGGCGATGAAAAAGCCATAGACTATTACATGCTATCGCTACAGTACGATGAAGAAGCGGGTAACCGCAGAGGGGTTGGTGTATCGTACAACAATATTGGTTTATTTCATATAATGAAAGGGGAAGATGAAAATGACCCAGTAAAGAGAACTTATTATTTCGAAAAGGCTATTGAGTTCTTCAGTAAAGCGATAGAAATACATAAGACAATAAATGAGAAAAAGGAAATTGCTATCTGTTTAAATAACATTGGAATTGTTTACTCAACACAAGGATCCCTCACAGAAAATCTAAATTACAAAGCGGAATTGCAAGAAAAGGCAATTCAGCAAATGCTTCAATCTGTAAAAATACTGGAAGAAATTAGAGATAAGGTTGGAATGGCAAGGCTATATTCAAACATTGCAAATCTTCTTTTACTTCAAGCTGAAATGAAAGTGTCCCAAAATGAAAAGGACGAAACATTAAACGAGGCTATTGATTTCGCCAAAAAAGCTATGGTTCTTTCAAAAGAGCTAAACATGCTACCCTTTAAAAGAAATTCGGCTAACACCCTTATGCTACTTTACCTTGAAAAAAATAATTACAAAAAGGCAATGGAGTATGCACTTGATTACATTTCGTTAAAGGATAGCCTTTTTGATTATGAAAAAACAAAAGCAATAGCCGAAATACAAGCCAAATATGAGACCAACAAAAAACAGCAAGAAATAGAAAATCAACGACTTTTAATTGAACGCAACGAACTTGAATACATTCGCAAAAAAAGTCAACTTCACTTTGCTCTAATTGCTTCTTCGTTGCTTGTTATGTTAATCTTCCTCCTATTTTTAGGCTATTGGCAAAAAAATAAAAATAATGCGATTATATCGAAAAAAAATAAGCTACTTAACCAGATTAATAAAGATATGACCGACTCTATTGTTTATGCAAAACGCATTCAAAGTAGTGTACTGCTATCTCCAAAAAACTTTTCACAATACTTTAACGAATCGTTTATCCTATATATTCCTAAGAACATTGTAAGTGGCGACTTTTATTGGATTACAAAAAAAGAGAATAGTATTATTTTTTGTGTAGCCGACTGTACTGGACATGGAGTTCCTGGAGCATTTATGAGTATGCTTGGAATCTCATTTCTTAACGAAATAGTTGGTAAAGAAGCAACCTACAGTGCAAACAGTATTCTAAATAGGTTACGAGATCATGTTATAGCTTCTATGCTCGAAAACACTGATGACTCTATTATGTTCGACGGCATGGATATTGGCCTTTGTATACTCAATTTACAAACTCTTGAACTCGAGTTTGCAGGGGCATATATTCCCTGTTGGATAGCTACTTTAAACCCAAATATCGAACATCTTGGGGGAAAAGCTGAATATACTTGTGGGCTGGTCGAGTTAAAGGCCGATCGAATGCCCATTGCCCGATTTGAACGAATGAACAGTTTTTCTACAGTAACTTATCGCTTGCAACCCAACGATACTATATATCTTGCTACAGATGGCTTTGCACACCAATTTGGAAGCAATAATTGTAAAAAATATCAAAGACACCGCCTAATGGAGCTTATTACTCATAACCAAAACCTACCTTTGGCAAAACAAAAAAATATTCTTGAAAAAGAATTTATTGATTGGAAGGGATCCAGAAAACAGATTGACGATATTACAATTCTTGGAGTAAAAGTTTGAAATAATCGCTCATAACAAGCGCTATTTTCTGCCCTGAAAATGGGCGTTGTAATTTTTATATGTACTGAAAAGAAACCAACAGGGCTTGTAAAATTAACGAAGTTAATTTTAAAACTAAAAGTAAATTTATTCGGATGAAAATTGCACTTATTGGCTACGGAAAAATGGGACACGAAATTGAGGCAATAGCCTTAGAGCGTGGACACACAATCGAACTTATAATCGATCATAATAATTCGGATCAACTAAACGAAAAAAGCCTTGCCAACGTTGATGTTGCCATTGAGTTTACCACCCCCGAATCGGCTTTCGAAAATGTAATGACCTGCCTTAGAGCAAACACACCAGTAGTTAGCGGCACAACAGGCTGGCTTCAAAAACTCGACGAAGCCAAAGCATTTGCCAATGCGGGAAATGGGGCTCTATTTAACGCTTCGAACTATAGCATAGGGGTAAATATTTTTTTTATAGCAAACAAAATTCTTGCTAGCTATTTAAATAAAACCAACAATTACAAACCATCAATTTGCGAAATTCACCATACCCAAAAAAAGGATGCCCCCAGTGGCACAGCCATTACTCTGGCAAAAATTATTGAAAATGAGCTGAGTAATTACAACGGATGGAGTTTACTACCAGAAATTGACGAACAAAAAATACCCATCGAAGCCATTCGCGAAGGTTCAGTTCCAGGAACTCATATTGTTACCTATAGCTCAGCCGAAGATGAAATAACATTCACACACAAAGCTAAAAGTCGTAAGGGATTTGCATTAGGCGCCGTTTTGGCAGCGGAGTATTCGATAGGAAAAAAAGGGTTTTTAACAATGGATAGCTTACTTGGCATAGATTAATTCAGTAAAATAAGTTAAACTTACACCGTTTTTATAATTAGAATAATTGAACAACTAATAAGTATAAAATGAAAAAGGCATTAGCATTTTTAAAGAATAGATACTTTCTATTTGGTATTTCTACCGCAGTATTCGTTCTTTGGGTAATTTGGATTGGTAACTACTGGCTACTTTTGGGCTTACCAATTTTTTTCGATTACCATATTTCCCAGAAAGTTAACTGGACATTTTGGAAAAAACGTGGTGAGAAAAAGCGAAGCGCCCTTGTTGAATGGGTCGATGCGCTAATTTTTGCTGTAATTGCAGCAACACTAATTCGCATGTTCTTTATCGAAGCATACACAATTCCCACCTCATCAATGGAAAAATCGTTACTGGTTGGCGATTTTCTTTTTGTAAGTAAGGTAAACTATGGTCCAAAACTTCCCAATACACCCATTTCATTTCCATTTGCGCATCATACCCTTCCGTTTACTACTAAAACCAAATCGTACCTCGAGTGGATTAAACGCCCATATAACCGATTGGCAGGGTTTGGTCCTGTTAAGCGCAACGATGCAGTAGTTTTCAACTTTCCCGAAGGCGACACTGTAATACAAAGCATGCAGGACAGAAGCTACTATGCTGTAGTTAGGCAAATTGGAAAAGAAACCGTTTGGAAAAACTACGAAGTAATTGCCCGTCCTGTCGATAAGCGCGAAAACTACATTAAACGCTGCGTTGGTATTCCTGGCGACACGTTACACGTTCGCTCTGGCCAACTTTTCGTTAACGGAAAACCCCAGGATGTAATTGAAAACCTACAGTACAACTACTTTATACGTACCAATGGAACGGCCATAAATGCTAAGCTACTCGACGATATGAAAATTGCTCGCGACGACAGGCGTTTTAACCCTGCTGGAAGCATATACGAGTTGCCTCTTACCACCGAAGCGTTCGCTAAAATAAAGTCGCTTAACAATGTTCAATCTGCTTTCCGTCACGAAAACACCAATGCGGCAATGATGGCTGACGTTATTTTTCCTCATAACTCTAAGTTTCCATGGACCGAAGATAACTTTGGCCCACTTTGGATTCCCTACAAAGGAGCAACTGTAAACCTTACTATCGATAACCTTCCTTTGTACCAACGAATAATTCATGCCTACGAAGGGAATACTTTACAAGTAAAGGATAACTCCATTTACATTAATGGTGAAATTGCCAACTCGTACACCTTTAAAATGGACTACTACTTTATGATGGGCGATAACCGACACAATTCAGCCGATTCACGTTTTTGGGGCTTTGTTCCCGAAGATCATGTTGTTGGTAAAGCCCTATTCATTTGGCTATCGCTCGACAAGGACAAAGGATTTCCATCAAAAATACGATGGGGAAGAATGTTTAGTGGAATTAACTAAATCGACTACTCACAATAAAAAAACCCGATGGATAATTCTCCATCGGGTTTTTGCTTTTATTCGTTTTACTAAAATTTAAACCCAACCGTCATAAAAAACTTGCCCTGGGTGTTGGTTCTAATAACTTCGGGAACAATAGAGTTTCTAGTAACTTCATCAACAAACTTATACATATAATACTTGTCTTTAAAAGTATAGTGCTGGTAAGCAAAATCGATAAACATATTCCCAGCCCTATATCCTAATCCTCCAGAAAGAGCAGTAATTGATGCTTTAGCATTTAAATCGGTGCTAACATAAGGGCTTCCATACAATGCATAACCACCACGTAAAGCAACCTTACCTAACCATACCTCCCCACCAAGTTTTATGTTTTGAGATTGACGATAACTGCTCTTTATTTTTTCGTTTTGGGAAGTGAAATCATCTTCATCATTACTCAACTTCATTAACGAATAGTCAATTAATTCGTAATCGGCACTTAAAATGGCAACTTCGCCAATAGTATAAGCAAGAGATCCAATAAACTTGAATGGTGATTCAATAGAGTAATCGATATTATTGGTTGGAGTAGAATGATTTTCGCTATTTAAAACACCATCAATGCTTAACGAACTTTGCATGTTAGCAATATACTTCTCATTTAAATTGAAATAAGTAGGAGTATGTGCAGCAACACCTATTCGCAACTGGGGTATTGGTCTGTAAATTCCTCCAATTTTAAAGTTATACCCGCTACCATCAACTTCGTATGTTTGCTTATAGTTTAAACTTTTAACAATGTAATTTCTGCCACCAATTGAAATTGGACCATTACTGTCAAACCCAACTTCGGAATGATTTGTAATTTGCTTGTAATAAACACTTTGTATACCAACAGTTGCACCAAAATAGAATTTGTGCGAAATGTTTGCAGCAAGCGAAATTACGTACTCCCCCATTGAACCCAAAGTTTTTAGGGTATGCTGTTGATTAACACCTTCATCTGAATACAACATTGGCCAATAAGTGTAATAGTTATTAGCAGTATCAATTAAAAAACTATTCCATGCTAATATTGATTCCCAAGCGTTTGTGCCTAGATAACTGTAAGGGCTATAGTTGGTGCCAGGGGTTAAATCGAGCCAATCATAACCATAATATTGATTGTTTTCATTTGGACTTGCAGCAGCCGCAAAGTAATTCATTATTGAAGTTGAATAGCCTGCTACTCCCCTAGCCATCGATTCGTTATGAAAATCGGCAAGTTTATTATAGCCTAAGCCCATATTAATACTAACTAAACCCGATTCGTCGGGCTTTGCAGTTTGAAACGAGGCAACAAACCCAAGGTTATCGAACCCAAATCGCGTACGCGAACTGTTAGCTAGCGAACCATTATATTTCGATTCGTCGTTTCGCGAGTAAAAACTTGGCGTAAATGTAAACTCAGAGGTTCGGTACACACCAAGCCCTGCAGGGTTGTACGACAACGATGTAAAATCGGAACCAAGTGCTCCAAAAGCCCCTCCCATACTAACAAACCTAGCTGTACCCGAATTTATATTTTGCGAGTATCGAAGTGCATCAGCAGGTCCCTGAGCAGCAAGTGTAATTGGAATTATTAAAAAACCTATGGTTTTAATATATCGAAGCATATTCTTGTGTGTTATTAATTAGCAGCTTGTATTTCAAAAAACAAAAAAAAAATGATAATTTGTTTGGCGTTTTACTATCGTGTACGAGTTCGCGTATCGCTATTTCCTGAACTTGAACTACTTCCCGATGAACTCCTGCTTGGTGCCGAACTACTTGGAGTTGAAGTTCTACTTGGAGCAGAATTACCCGACGAACTTGGCCTACTTACTTCCGAATTGCTTGGCCTGCTTTCGCGCTGAGGTGTTGATGCAGGAGTAACGTTTCGAGTAGGAGGAGTAACAGGTCTCGTACTGGGTTGATTTGTAGGCGCAACATTAGGTTGCCTATCTCTTTCGCTATTAACCCTAGTAGGTTCGCTTGGTGTCACTGTTCTGGTAGGCCTGTTATATTCATTGCTGTTAGCAGGCTTGGGTCGTGTATAACTTGGCTGGTAAGTTTCCCGAACTGGTTCGTTACCAGTTGGGCGAGTGCGAGTTAAATTGTCGTTTGTAACTTCTCGAACGGGACGTGTTGTAACATTTGGTTCCCGAGTTAAATTTCCGTTTGACACTTCACGAGCTGGGCGAGTAGTAACATTAGGATTACTTGTTCTAGCATCCGACGAACCTGTAAGCCTATCGTTTGTCCTACTAGGTCTAGTTGCAACATCCTGTTGAGTTTGAGGATTTCTAGTTCTTGCACCTTCGTTACCAAGAACGGGCTGCCTGTCTTCAAGTGTACGAATTCTGTCGTTTACATTTCCCGATGAATTTACTTGATTTGGCCTAATGCTACCTCCTGCCGAAACAGAACCAGTACCTGGACGCGGACCATAGTTGTAGTACGATGGATTATTTGTTTGGTTATTCCAGTGGTAACCATCATGGTAACCATTATTATAACCCCAAGTATAGCCATTCCAGTACGAGTTGCTATAACCCCAACTATTCCATGAGTTCCATCCATAACCATAACCATAACCATAACCATAACCGTAACCGAATCCATGGACGTAACCATAGTAAGGTCTATTCCAACCCCAGCCAAACATTGACGAAATATAGTAAGGCTCAACCCAAACTTCATCGCCCATAACAATTACGTTGTAATAGTAAGGATCGTATGCTTGGGCATACCAGTATGCATCGGAATAGTATGGACGGATAGTACGAAGTCTATAAGTAATGCTACTGCGTCCCCTAAGCCTGCGCTCATACGACTCTTCGTACGAATCGGACAGCACACTTTCGTAAGGGTTGCTTTTTGCTTCACTTTTATAAATCATAGTATCAACCTCTTCGCTTTTGGCAAGAATTTCAGTGTACTTTTTATCAAGATTAGCGAACTTATCGTCGGTTGTAGTTTGTTTTTCGGGTTGCTGTTCGCTTTTTACTACTACCGAAGATTTTCCTGGAGTGTAAAAAACGTCGTCTGAACCCGAAGAGGACTTACTCATTTGCATGCTACTTGAGCATGATGCTGCCATAACTCCAATAAAGGCAACAATTGTTAGTCGAATAATTGATTTCATAACAACCTCCATTTCTCTTTTAATATTAGGGTTTTATTTACTTTCTTTGTAATTGAAAAATCATAATTAAAATTACAAATATCATACCATCAATAGCAATATGGCTAAGGAAATTACAAGTAGAAGTGAGAATTATTCGCAATGGTACAACGACATTGTTATTAAAGCAGGCTTGGCCGACCATTCGGCAGTTAGAGGATGCATGGTTATAAAACCCTATGGCTATGCCATTTGGGAAAAAATTCAGAGGCAACTCGACGATATGTTTAAGGCCACAGGTCACCAAAACGCATACTTTCCTCTATTTATACCAAAGTCGTTTTTTAGTAAAGAGGCTAGCCACGTTGAAGGTTTTGCCAAAGAGTGTGCCATTGTAACCCATTACAGGTTAAAAAACGACCCTAACGGCAAAGGAGTTATTGTTGACCCCGATGCCAAACTCGAAGAGGAACTTATTGTTCGCCCAACATCCGAAACCATTATTTGGAACACCTATAGAGGTTGGATACAGTCGTATCGCGACCTACCTATTCTTATTAACCAGTGGGCAAATGTTGTACGCTGGGAAATGCGAACCCGCCTCTTTCTTCGTACAGCCGAATTTCTTTGGCAAGAAGGCCATACTGCCCATGCAACTAAGGAAGAGGCTTTAGAAGAAACCATTAAAATGGTTAACGTTTATGCTGAATTCGCTCAAAACTGGCTTGGAATTCCAGTAATTATTGGAACCAAATCGGAAAGCGAACGTTTTGCAGGCGCAGTTGAAACGTACTGTATTGAAGCGCTTATGCAAGATGGTAAAGCACTACAGGCTGGTACTTCGCATTTCTTAGGTCAAAACTTTGCTAAAGCATTCGATGTAAAATTTGCTTCGAAAGAAGGAACACTCGACTATGTTTGGGCAACTTCGTGGGGCGTGTCGACTCGCTTAATGGGCGCTCTTGTTATGGCTCACTCCGACGACAATGGATTAGTTTTACCTCCAATGCTTGCACCTACGCAAGTTGTTATTATTCCTATTTTCCGTACCGATGAAGAGTTAGCATCCATTACTTCAAAAGTAAATCAAATAGTTGCTGAGTTAAAGTCGAAAGGAATATCAGTTCAGTTCGATAACCGCGACAACCTTAAGCCAGGCTTTAAATTTGCCGAATACGAACTAAAAGGCTACCCTGTTCGCATTGCCATTGGCCCTAAGGATTTGGAAAAAGGAACCGTTGAGGTTGCCCGTCGCGATAACCTTACCAAGGAGTTTGTTTCGCAGGATGGAATTGCGAACTACGTTGAGCAGCTTTTAAAAGACATTCAAACCAATATTTTTCAGCGGTCGCTCAAATTCCGTGAGTTAAACACTACCAAAGTTGATACGTACGAAGAGTTTAAAGAGAAACTCGATAATCCTGGCGGTTTTATACTCGCCCATTGGGATGGAACTGCTGAAACCGAAGAGAAAATTAAGGAGGAAACAAAAGCCACAATTCGCTGTATTCCGTTAGATGGTGAAATAGAACCTGGTAAATGCATTATTACCGGAAAACCATCGGAACGAAGGGTTATTTTTGCAAGGGCATACTAACTTTGGAAATAATTTCCATATAGAAATGTATTTGATTATTGCATAAAATCATTACATTTCGATGAATATTAAGCCATTATATTATTAACAAGCATTTGTTTACTTAAAAAACTAAATAAGTAATTCTATGGATAAAAAACCCATAGCCGCAGAGCAGCTAATACTAAGTACTCTTGTTGAAAAATCGGGGATGAAGCAAAAAGTGTACGATACTACATTTGAAGCTTTTAACATGATTAAAGATGTACTTCACGAAATGTCGAACGATTTAAACAACAGCCTAAAGGGTTTGGACAAGCGTGTAAAACTCGAGTACCGCGACCGCGGAAAGTTTGAAGCTGAAATTAGAGTTGCTGGCGATATTCTTATTTTTAGTATGCATACAAATGTGTTCGAATTCGACCGCGACCATAGCATTTGGAAACTATCGTATGTTCAGCAAGATAAGCTTAACTCGTACTGCGGCGTTATTAATGTTTACAATTTCCTTACCGACTCGTTCAAGTATAATAGACAAGATGACTTGGGCTACCTTATTGGACGTCTTTTTATTAATAGAGAAAGTCACTACTTTGTTGAAGGAAAACGCCAAATGGGATTTCTTTACAATAATTTTGGGCAAGCAATTCTCGACAAAGAGTCATTGCGTAAAATAATCGAAACGTCAATTCTTTACTCGCTCGAATTCGACTTACTTGTGCCACCTTACGACATGGTGAAAATTGCCTCGGTAGCTCAAATGAACACTAAAATTGAGAGTTCGAAACTTCAAACGGGTAAGCGCTTAGGGTTTAAGTTTAACTCCGACGATGTACTTGAAAGCTAAATACTACTGAAAACAACCAAAACATACACATTATGACTTTAAGGAATATTTTACTAATTACCCTTTCGCTATTAGTGATTGGAGGGTGTAAAAAGAGCCAAATGCAAGAAAAAGTTGACGAGTTTGTAATGGTCGATCTTACAACAAACATCAATCACCTCTCGGAAAAAGAGAAGCAAATGCTGCCTTTACTTTTCGAAGTTGCCCAAATAATGGACGATATATTTTGGATTCAGGCGTTTGGCAATAAAGACGAATTACTTAATACAGTAAAAGACGACGCCACAAAGGCATTTGTTTACCTAAACTACGGGCCTTGGGAGCGATTAAACAATAACACTCCTTTTGTAAAAGGTTTTGGCGAAAAGCCAATTGGTGCCAATTTCTACCCTGCCGACATGACTCGCGAAGAGTTCGAATCGTTCGAGAGTGACTCGAAAACAAGTCAGTATACAGTAATTCGTCGTAAAGGCGATGGCAGCTTAGAATCGATTCCCTACAGCGTAGCTTATAAAGAGCAACACGATAGAGCAGCCAATTTACTTCGAAAGGCTGCGGAACTTGCCGAGGATGAAGGACTGAAAAACTACCTTAACCTCAGAGCCGAAGCGCTTGTAACCGATGAATACCAGCCTAGCGATATGGCTTGGATGGATATGAAAACGAATAATATCGATTTTATTTGTGGCCCCATCGAAAACTATGAAGACATGCTTTTCAACTACAAATCGGCTCACGAAGCATACATACTTGTAAAGGACCTTGAGTGGAGCCAAAAACTTCATAGGTTTGCTGCACTTTTACCAAAACTTCAAGAAAGTTTACCAGTAGCACCCGAGTATAAGGTTGAAGTACCAGGTAGCGATAGCGATTTGGCTGTATACGATGCCGTTTTTTATGCTGGCGACTGCAATGCTGGAAGTAAAACTATTGCCATAAATCTTCCTAACGACCCCGAAGTTCATATTAAAAAGGGTAGCAGAAAGCTTCAACTTAAAAATTCGATGAAGTATAAATTCGATAAAATACTAGTGCCAATTAGCAATATACTAATCGATGCCGACCAGCGTAAGCATGTAAAATTCGATGCTTTTTTCGAAAACACAATGTTTCACGAAGTAGCTCATGGGCTAGGTATTAAAAACACCATAAATGGCAAGGGAACAGTTCGCGATGCATTAATGGAAACCTACAGCCCAATTGAGGAGGCTAAAGCCGATATTTTAGGCCTTTATATGGTTGCAAAACTTGCCGAAATGGGCGAGCTAACTGAAAAGGATTTAATGGATAATTACGTTACTTTTATTGCTGGCATTTTTCGTTCGGTAAGGTTTGGTGCTGCTTCGGCTCATGGAAAAGCGAATATGATGCGCTTTTACTACTTCGAAGAAAAGGGAGCATTTACTCGCAACCCCGAAACCGGTACTTATAAAATTGACTTTGATAAAATGACTGCGGCCATGAATTCACTTGGAGCTGAAGTACTAAAACTTCAGGGCGATGGAAACTACCAAGCAATTAAACAACTTCTTGAAGAAACAGGATATATTCGCGAAGGATTACAAGCTGACCTTAATAGAATTTCGGAAGCAAATATCCCAAGAGATATTCGGTTCAATCAAGGGCCAACAATGTTAGAACTTTAATAATACTAAAGAGGGCTGAGCTCAGCCCTCTTTTTTAAAATTATATTTTCAATTTATTCAAGTTTTTATACCTTTATTGCAAATCATAAAACGCAATGCCATGAATTTGAACTTTAATTTTATTAAATCAATATCGAATATTTACGACGAGATGATTGAGAATGGTTTTTCGCTTGTTTACCTAGGCGAATTTAGCCATGAAATAACTAAAATGTTCACTGCCATGGCCGAATCGGATATGGAGAAGCATAGCGAAGAACGCTCGGTTCAGCGTAAGGTTTACCATGTTATGGTTGAAACGTTGCAAAACATGAACAAACATTCCGATGAGATTAAAGACAGAAAAGTTGGAAATGGGCTTTTTATTATTGGCAAAAAATTCGATACATACTACGTAATTACCTCAAACAGAGTTGCAATAAGGCACAAAGAGAAACTTGAGCAGTCGCTAATAACTGTAAATAATGCAACCAACGAGGAATTGAAGGAAATGTATAAAAAGCAAATTAAAGAGGGTCAAATTTCCGACAAAGGTGGTGCTGGTTTGGGACTTATTGATATTGCACGAAAAACGGGAGAACCACTAAACTTCCAGTTTCTACCCCTCGACGACGAGTACTACTTCTTTATTCTTAAGGTTGAAATTAACGCTAAGAAATTTGCCAAAGACCCATTTTAACCGAATAAACTAATGAGCGTAAATACAACTCGTTCATTACTAAGTTTTGCTCTCGTTATGGTAACGGGGGCATTTTTTTCTTTTTGCCATGCTCAAGCCATAAGTACTAGTTCTCTAATAGTTTCGAAGCCATTTATCCCTTTCGAAAGTAGTTACATTCTCCAGCCTCCACCTATTAATGTCGATTCTATATACTTACCTCGTCATAAAAACGACAGTATTTCGTTTAAAATAAACCTTTTAGAAAAAAGTGCTGAGAAATATTTTGTTACGCGAAAACTATTTGGAGTTATTTTCAGCAAATCACGAAGGGCAAACGAAGACAAAATAATAATTTCAGAAAAAGCAACCGATAAGTATTTGCCCTTCGGCAATCGAACGCTACGAAACATATCAATAACAAGACTTGCCCCTTTTGGCCCAAGCGTATTCGATTCTGTAAAAAACGGCATTTCGTCGCTCGAAAAAGTGGGTAATATACTTCATATAAAAACCCTCGAAATTACAATCCGTAATTCGCTTTTAGTAGCAAAAGGTGATACATTGCTACCTCGATACATGGCCGAATCGGAAGATTTCATTCGAAAACTTCCTTACATTTCCGATGTTGCCATTGTAATAACTCCAATAAATAATACTAACGAAGCCGATATTGAAGTAATTGTAATGGACAAATGGTCGATTGCTGGCAACATAAGTGTAACTAATTCGAAGCAAGGCAACATTGAAGTTTTCGACAACAATATTGGGGGAACAGGTTTAGGCATTTTAGGTAAACTTCACTACGACTATACAAACGGAAATAGTTACGGTAGAGAGCTTGAACTTTTTTCAAAAAATCCACTTGGCTACAAAGCAAATAGCACTTTAAAAGTACGAAACGGATTAGGCTACGATAATACGCTCTTGAGTGTCGATAAAATATTTGCAACAACCAAAACGAAATGGGCTGGAGGATTTAGTTTTCAGCATAATAGCGAACCTTTGTATTTACAACAAACAGGCATTGCTACTAGTCAAAGCTATCGTTATGCCGACACATGGTTTGGGTTATCGTTTAACCAAAAAAACATTTCAAACCTAAGCACCCCAGTAAAATACTCAATTACAATTGCTTATAAGTACAAAACTTTTTTTAATCGTCCAATTACACAAATAGACTCTAATCTGACTTTTCAAAACAGAAACCTATACTTGGTTGGGCTTAGCCTGTCGAAACACGAAACGTACCGCGATAATTTTCTTTACAACTTTGGAACAACCGAGGACGTTCCAAGCGGATTTTTAGCCCAATTGGTTGGGGGATACGAATTTGGAGAATTCGAAAATAGACCTTATGTTGGCACTGAACTTTCGTTGGGTAAAGCATTGCCTCTTGGATACATTCAGGCTAAGTGTAAAATTGGAGGCTACCCAAATGAAAACAATCTTTCGCAAGGAGTTTTTTCGTTGCACTTGCAGTACCATACAAAAAAAATATATTACTCGAACTGGCTATTTCGCATGTTTTTCGATGGCAGTTTTATAAAAGGAATTAATAGAACTAAGGGTGAAGGAGAGTACTTGTACTTTCAAAACACAACTTTAGGGTCGCACTTAAACTATTTATACGGGAAAGAAAAGTTGAATGCAAACATTAAAGTCATGGCCTATAGCCCATTAAAAGTTATTGGGTTTAAATTTGCCTTTTATGGTTTTACCGACTGCCTCGCCTTAAAAACATCGAACTCGCTTTTTGGCAGCAACAGTTTTGCACTTGGATTTGGGATGGGCGTTAAAATTCGAAACGATAATTTGGTATTTAACACCTTTTCGCTTCAACTTGGCTACTACCCTATTGTTCCACTTGCGAGGGAATTCACTTTTTACAATACCGGAAGTAGCAACGGAAAACTATACGACTTTAGACCGCAAAAGCCTGACTTAATTGAATTTTAGTTGTTACCACATAACATCTTTAAACCTAGCAGGAACAAAAAGATCGTTATGTAAAAAGGTTGGAAATCGAATTTCGGAGTACCGTTCGAAGATAAACATTTTTCCATTTAAAAAGTATTGCACTTCCGTTGCCACTGGCTTTCCGTATAAAGTTTTATACTGCTCAAAAAAAGTATCCTTAACATCTCCGCTTTCGTTTACTTTTCGTAAACCGTAAAATAGCAGATTAATAGTATGCACCCAAAAGCATATTGTTTCGGGATTACCAATCTGGTAAAGACTTTTGCCTTTAATAGTTACCATTTCAACCCTACTAATATCAATGCCAAGCTGCTTAATTCGTTCGACTGATATTTGGGGTAAAACATTGTAAATATCGAGTCCAAGAACCATAAGCTCGTGTATTCTTAGGCGCGACCCTATTAAGTTGAAGTTATTGTATGTATATATTGAATCGGTTACAATTAACCACCCCCTGCCCGAGTCGAAATCGGAGTAACGAATATGGAGTTTCGATGGGCTCGAATAGGCTAAAATCCAAACCTCGCGACTTACAATGCTGTCGTCCTTAACCCTAAATACTTCTTGTTTAAATGTTAAGTTATTATACCAATTTTGAGAATTCTGGGCATACATGGTTTTTACTAAACTAAAACCGTTGCTAATCGAATCGGTTTGTCCAATTGCTAAATTTTCACAAAATAAAAGTAACACCCAAGCTAACAATATTTTAACGGCTAAACGTTTCATTCTTTTGTTTTTTGTGGTTAATTGCAAGGTATAAAAAAAGGAAAAGCACACCTTTTTTTTAAAGCTTTTATTGATTAAATGCTAATTTTTTCTCACTTTTGAAAATAACACAAACGCATACACAATGGAATTGGCAAACGAAAAATTTATGAAAGAAGCTATCGACCTTTCGAAACAAAACGTCGATAATGGAGGGGGCCCATTTGGGGCAGTAATTGTACGAAACGGAGAAATAGTCGCACGGGGCGTGAACAGAGTAACAGCAAACAACGACCCTACTGCCCATGCCGAGGTAACTGCCATACGTGAAGCTGCAAAAGTTTTAAACACATTTAACTTAAGCGACTGCGAAATATATACATCGTGCGAACCCTGCCCAATGTGCCTTGGAGCTATTTACTGGGCTAGGCTAGGACGAATTTACTACGGAAATACAAAAGCAAATGCAAAAGCTATTGGTTTCGACGACTCATTTATTTACGAAGAAATTGAAAAGCCTATCGACAAGCGCAAAATCCCTACTAAACAATTGCTGCCAAACGAAGCCATTGCTGCTTTTAATAAATGGCAAAATATGGTAACCAAAACTGAGTACTAATTATAGTAAAAAACTATAAATAAGCCAAATTTCTAAATCTAAAATACACATTACTAATTTTTTACTTAAATGCTTTGATTTTATTTCAAAGCATTTTAAGTTTCGCATTTAATCAGGTTATTTTAAATACACACCTTGCCATAACTCGTGTTTGTCAAAATACACTACTTGCAATAAAAATTCCTAGCCTATTTAACAATCCATACCGAAATGGTTTATATATTGTAATCGTTCATTTTTAGTAACTATGGCCTTTATATTTTATTTAAATATTTTATTTAAATCCCCATCGGCTTTAGCATACGCCAATAAATCAACGCTTTTAAATCCACCGCTAATTTCTCTTTTTATTAATCACTGGTATTTGATTCTAATATTTTTCTTAACCATTTTATTGCTTGTACTTCTAATCGTATATGAAAGAAAAAAGCATAAGCGTTTGAGGATGGTTTTAGAGAGCCAAAATAAAGAAATTGTACAACAGAACGAAGAAATTGAATGCCAACGCGATAACTTAACCGAAGTTAACAAAGAAATTTATAAAAAGAATATCGACATATTAGCCCAAAGCGAATACCTAAGCAAACTAAACGATCAACTAAAGCGAAAAAACTCCGAAATTATAGGGCAAAGGAATGAGCTTGAAAAGCTCTCGATGGTTGCTAAGTTTACAAATAACGCTATTCTTATTACAAATGGCGAAGGTGAAATTTTATGGGTAAACGATGCCTTTACACGAATTTATGGATACACCGTTGATGAATTTATAGCCGAAAGGGGCAGCAATTTAAAAAATGTTTGCTCCGATTTTGAAATTTGTAAATTAATTGAAACCTGCTTATCAACTAAAAAACCAATAACGTACAACGCCGAAGTTTTTTGCCTCGATGGAAATAAAATTTGGATACAAACATCATTAACTCCTGTTTTAAATCCCGATGGATCAATTAAAAATGTTATTGCAATCGATTCGGATATTTCGGCGCTTAAGGATGCTGAAAAAAATCTAATATCTCTTGGCGATGAAATATATTCACAAGCCACTGAAATAATGAAGCAAAGGGACGAAATTACAATTCAACGCGATAACCTTTCGACCCTTAATACTGAGTTACAGCAAAAAAATGAAGAAATTAGCGCACAGCACGATTACTTAGTTGAACTAAACGCCGAATTGCAACAAAAAAACGAAGAAATAATTGCCCAACGCGATGAGCTCGAAAAAACGCAATCGAGACTAATTCAATCTGAAAAAATGGTGTCGCTCGGGGTTTTAACCGCAGGAATTGCTCACGAAATTAACAACCCAATTAACTTCGTTTATGCTGGTGTAAACAGCATTACAAGAGACTTTGAAGATTTAATGCAAGTAATAAACATTATTAATAGCTACAAAGCAGGCGATAATGCTCAAGAATTTTTAAATATTATTGAAGCAAAAAAACAGGAGTACGGTTTTGTCGAAGCAATTGAAGCAGTTAACCAAACCCTAAAAGACATTAGCATTGGAGCCGAACGAACCGCTGAAATTGTTGAAGGTCTACGAAACTTTTCTCGCTCCGAAAGAGAGGAATGGGGAAGCGTAAACCTTCATAAAACGCTCGATGGGGTTCTACTCTTGCTACGCAATAAGTACAAAAATAGTATAGAAGTAATTAAGGATTACGACCCTTCAATTAATCAAGTAGATGGTAAAGCAGGAAAGCTAAACCAAGCCTTTATGAATATTATTGCAAATGCCATAGATGCCATTGACGAAAAGGGAGTTATAACCGTTAAAACTAAAAAGAAAGGTAATTCAATTATCGTTTCAATTATCGACACTGGAAAAGGTATTCCAAAAAATGTTTTATCGAAAATATTCGACCCCTTTTTTACAACAAAAGACATTGGAAAAGGTGTAGGTTTAGGACTTTCTATTACATTTGGCATTATTCAGGAGCACACAGGAACAATAGAAGTAACCAGCAATATTGGTAAGGGCACAGAGTTTCTTATAACTTTACCCGAGTTTCAAAACTTAGTTTAATTTTTATAACATGCAAAAATATACTGTTCTTTACGTTGACGATGAGGAGATTAACCTACGGGTTTTTCGAAACACTTTTCGCCGCGACTTTAACATACTAACAGCTCAATCGGCAATGGAAGGAATTAAACTTCTTCAAACCAATGTTGTTAATATAGTTATTACCGACCAGCGCATGCCCGAAATAACTGGCGTTGAGTTTCTTAAAATGATAAACGATATGTTTCCTCAAATTCCACCAAATCGATTAATGCTTTCGGGCTTTTCGAAAACCGAGGATATCGACAAGGCTTTTCAAAACTACAAACTTTTTCAATTTATCCTTAAGCCTTGGGATGCCGAAGAGCTTAAGGCCATAATAATAAATGCAATTGACCATGGAGCAGAGAGATAAATTTACTATTCTGTACGTCGACGATGAGGATAGCAACTTAAATATTTTTAAAAATACATTCCGTCGCGAGTACAACGTGCTTATAGCCAATAGCGCACAAAAAGGGCTCGAAATGCTTAAAAACGAGCATATCGACCTTATACTTACCGACCAACGTATGCCCGACATGGACGGCGTTTCGTTCCTTAAGCATACACTCGATAGTTTCCCCGAACTAAACCGTATTTTAATTACTGGCTACACCGATTTCGACGCCCTTCGTACAGCAATTAACGAAGCAAAAATTTTCCAGTACATTCAAAAGCCATGGAAAGAAGACCAGTTGCGTAATGTAATCGATAAGGCACTCGAAATTTATCAGCTCCGTCAGGAGAACCAGTCGTTGAATAATCAGCTTTTAGATAAAAACAAGGAACTTGAAAAGATAAATGCCGAACTGCTTGAATTCGACAAACTTAAAACAGAATTCCTCTCGCTTATAAGTCACGAAATTAGAACACCGCTGAATGGAATAATGGGCTCTGTCGACTTACTGAAGCAAGACATGGCTGCTGAGGGATCGAACTCAATAAGCACACTTATTTATATTCTCGAAACATCGGTTAACCGACTCGAGAAATTTTTGCTTTCGGCAGAGCGCATAACCCAACTTAAAGCTGGAAATTACGATATTCGTATCGAAACGCATAGCCCTAAAGAATTCTTTAACGAGGTATTTACAAGAAGAATTGAAGACATTCACTGCAAGGGATGCACCGTAAAAACTAAGTTCGACAACGTGTCGGGTTTTACCGCCGACAAAAATCTTGCAACTTTCTGCCTAAATGAAATAATCGATAACGCTCTTAAATTTTCGCCACCAAAATCGCAAATCGAAATTTACTGCTATCAAAATGAAAATTGGGTGGTTTTTGAAGTAAACGATGAGGGTTCAGGATTTCCCGAAAAAACGCTTCGAAATCCCTTTCAGCTCTTTGCCAGCGATGGTCATTCCGACCAACAAATAGGTTTAAGCCTTGCTCTTGTAAAGCTTATTATGGACTCGCACAATGGAAAAATTGAAATTGACAACAACAAAAATGGTGGTGCAATGGTTAAGCTTTTCTTTCAAAAGGCTTAAATTAATGCGAAATTTGCTACTTTTATGGGCAAACTTTAATAAAGTGTAAAATGAATTCAAGTAGTAAAGACTTAGCCAACGCATCAGTAATCGCTCTTCGCGACTGCATGGGGCTTCAGAAAAAGGAAACACTTCTGATTGTAACCGACGAAATTAAACGCGAAATTGGTCTTGCGCTTCACGAGGCTGGCAAAGAACTCTGCAAAGAATCGCTTCTTATCGAAATTAAGTCGAGAGAAATAAACGGGCAAGAACCGCCAGCCCAAGTTGCAGAACTAATGAAAACCGTTGATGTTGTTGTGTGCCCAACGGCAAAATCGCTTACCCATACCGATGCTCGCCGCGAAGCGGTTAAACTTGGCGTTAGGGTTGGTACAATGCCTGGCATTACCATCGACACAATGGTGCGCTGCCTTAATGCCGATTACAATAAAATTATTGCCCTTACCGACTTTATTGCTGCCAAAATGGTTGGGGTTAAAATCATTAAAGTGGTAACCGAAAAAGGCACCAATGTTACCATGCCAGTTGCCGACCGAATGATTATTCCAAGTAAGGGTGTTTTAAAAAACAAAGGCGAAAGTGGCAACCTTCCTTCGGGAGAAGTATTTCTTGCTCCTTGGGAAGACCAAACTAACGGAAAAGTTGTAATTGACGGTTCGATGGCTGGAATTGGAATAGTTGAAACGCCTATTGTTGTCGACATTATTAACGGCTATGCCGAAACTATAACAGGGGGTAAAGAGGCAAAAATGCTTGTTGAAATGCTCGACAAGGTTGGTCGCGATGCTCGTGCAGTTGCCGAATTTGGTATTGGCACCAACTACAAAGCTATACTAACAGGGCAAATTCTTGAGGACGAAAAGGTTTTTGGTACCATTCATATTGCCTTTGGCAATAACATTACAATGGGTGGTCGAATTGCTGTAAGTAGCCACCTCGATGGTTTAGTTAAAGAACCCGATGTGTACTTTGACGATGTACTTATAATGAAAAAAGGTAAAATGTTAGGATTTGAGGTTTAGCCTCAAATCCTTTCCACATCGGCTTTTCGAATCCAACCCTTATTGCCATCGGCAATTTTAACCTCTTCCCATTCGCCAATTGTTTTTGTTATTAAAACCTTGGTGCCCGAATGGAGGATGAAAATATCCTTCCCAGTTTCGCCTGGCGAACTCTTAACGGCAACAACGGGATTCATAACAATTGCTTCGCTCCTACTCGTAAATTTCACATTTTCTTGTGCAGCAAATACTGCTGTTGCTAACGTTAATAAAAGAAAAAACATGGCAAATGTGAAACTTAGCCTTTTTACTAATCGCACATGCGAGAACCAAAAAAAGGTGATAAGTAGCAACGAGAATGCAAAAAACAGAATGCTTAAGTAAACCCAATTGGTTGGGGTAAAAAGGTTTCGAAAGGCTTTATACCAAGTTTTTAGAATGAATTCAGGAAGTGGCTCAATTCTATCGACCGTAAATGTTCGTACCATTTCGAGGTTAAAGCGAATATCGTCATTTTGAGGACTTAACAGCAATGCTCTTTCGTAGTTAAGAATTGCTGGAGCAATTTGATTCAACTTAAAATATGAGTTACCAAGGTTGAAGAACAAATCGGCTGCAACATAACCCGAATCGGAAATTTGAGTGTAAATAGCAACTGCCGACTCGTAATTGGCAGCCGAATATTCCTTATTAGCTTTTACAAATAGCGAATCGATACTTTGTGCCTTAGCATTTACAAAAACCAATACCATTACTGTAACGGCAAAAAGTGTAGCTAAGCTCGAGCAATATTTTTTAATTGTCATTTGGCTACTTTTTAATAATGTCCTCAAATTTTGAAATAAGCGTATGCGCGCTACTATACAAAGTACCCATTTGAGCCAGTTCGCTTTTGGGCGCAAAGCGAGCATACTCACACTCCGATATAATTCGTAAAAACTCCGTAGAATCGTCGACCGAAACACCACTCTCAATTAAAGTTTCACGCGCCGAGTCGCTGCTTAGTTCAGCAATTGGAATGCTAAGTTTGTCGGCAATATAACCCCACATGCACTTCAGTAACTCATCGTAAAAATGTTCGCTTTCATTTAAATTCATATAACGGTGAGCCGACTCAAGCCTTTTTCGGGCTACTTTATTGGCTCTTCGGGTACGAACTAAAGTTATGTTGTTCATGTACTGCCTTTGGTTTGTAATTAGAACGAACAACCCAGCAAAAATAGCAAGTACAATTGCATACGAAAGCCATTGCCACAATGAGCCATAAAAACTATGCCACCCAACCCTAAACATTGGCACTTCGGTTTTAATAAAGCGAATATCCTTGCCAATAAATTTAACATCCTCTTTGCCAAATCCCATAGCCTGCATTCCAACAGGCTGGCTTCCGTCCGACTCAACATTAATTGAAATGGGTTTCGATTTTAGGGTTACATATGTTTCCTTATTTGGGTCGAAGTAGGTAAATTCGAACTTGTCGATTTCATACTTTCCAGGAGTGCGTGGAATTGCAACGAACTCAATCACCTTCGAACCCGAAGCACCTTGCGTTGTAGTATTTATATTCTCGGTAACCTTTGGGTCGAAAGTTTCGAATCCCGAGGGAAATTCAATTTTTGGCGACTCAATAAGCCTAATGTTACCACTGCCAGCAATTCGAACTTTTACTGTAGCCGCTTCGTTAGTTTTAATATCATTCTTGTCAATCGACGTTTCAAAACTAAACTTACCAACAGCACCGTTAAACGAAGCAGGGGCATTTGCTGGAAGATCTTTTACTTTTATAGTAACAGGCTTACTAACCAAACGCTTGCGAACGGTTTGGTACATTCCAAAAAAATCGTCGAAAATTGACTGCGAGCGACCAGCCCTTTGCTGTAGTAAAACTACTGTTTCGAATGGGTCGATTTTAATATCGCCAGTTTGCTGGGGAAAAAGTAGGTACTTGCGAAGAACACCTTCGTTATAAATGCGACCGTTTATGTTTTTACGTTGAAACTGAATATTATCGGGAGTTTCGACTTCTTGGTTCCAAAATCCACTGAAAGCAGGGAACTTAACCTCCTCGAATCCAGCAATACTTTGACGGGTGTAAATTTTAATGGTGGCAAGTACTGGCTGACCTCTATAAACAGTCTGTCTATCGAGCTCAATAGCAACAAAATACTCGTCAACCCCTGTCTCGGTACTTGTTGCACTTTGCTGTGTTCCACCCTGCTGTGATGTCGATTTTGGTTGTGCTGCATTTCCTTTTACAACTTCAATTGTAAAAGAATCCGATTGGTACTCCTTACGATTTACAGTAACTTTAGCAGGTTCAATTGTATACTTACCTTCGGTTGTAGCTTCAAAAATGTAGGTATAAACGTAGCTATAATTCTGGGTAACCTTCCCGTTTACAATTTCAACACTGCTACTTTGCGAAATGCTTGGTCCAGCTAATACGTAAAAATTTCCAAACGAAGGTGGATTAAACTCCTGCGGGCGAGCATTAAGGTTATAGGTAAACCTAAATTTTTCACCAACTGCTACAACACTTGGAGCCGATACACTAAATTCAACATCCTGCCCAAAGGCCAGAAATGCAAAAAGTACTGCTTGAAAGGTTAAAAAAGCCCTCTTCATTGCTATTGGTTTTTAATTACCAGTTCTTATCAACTTTTACCTTTGCCTGTTTTGCTTGCTGTTCGAGCACTTTTTGCTGAACATCTTTCTCATTTTTCTGAATTGCCTCAAGCATTCTGCGGGCATCTTCGGGCGATATTTTTTGTTCCTGCTGCTTCTGTTCCTTTTTATCCTCGTTCTGCTTATCGTCCTTTTTATCGTCCTTCTTGTCGTCTTTTTTATCGTCCTTCTTATCGTTCTTTTTATCGTCGTCTTTTTTGTCATTCTTATCATCCTTGTTATCACCCTCGTTTTGCTGCTCGTTTTGCTGCTGCTTAAGCATTCGAAGCACTTCGGACAAATTGTACTTGGTCTCCTCGTCGTTGGGGTTTAGCCTAAGACTACTTTTATAGGCATCGGCTGCTTCCTTTAGCTTTTGCTGCTTATAAAGAGTGTTGCCTAAGTTGTGATAAGCTTTTGCTCTAATCTTCGAATCGACATTAGATGAAGCAATATCCTCAAATGCCTGTTTAGCCTCATCGAGTTTATCCTGCTTGTATAGGGCACCGCCAAGGTTAAAACTACCTTTTACCGACGACGAATTCTTTTCGAGAGCCGACCGATACGAAATTTCTGAGTCTAAAAATTCACCCTTTTTAAACTCACGATTTCCCTGACGAATTTCGCTTCGCTCCGATTGCCCAAAGGCATTAAGGGCAATAAAAACTATTGAAATTATAAATATTGATAGTTTATTCATATCACTCTAATTTTTTCGTTCGAACAAATTAATTCGCTCTAACCAGCGATTCTTACGCTCGAGAATAAAGAAGTCGATAATTATTACAATTAACGCCAACGCAAAGAGGTACTGAAACTGATCGTCGAAGTCGGCATAAACCTTCTCCTTAAACTCAGCCCGCTCCATCCTGTTTATATCATCAAAAAGAGGCATTAGTCCTAACTGGGTATTTGTTGCTCTAACATACTTACCACCACCTGCAACAGCTATTTTCGACAGTGCTTCCTCGTCGAGGCGAGTAACCACAACCTGTCCGTCTTTATCCTTTAAAAAGTCGGAATTACCTCGTGCCGAAGCCACTGGAACAGGAGCACCTTGTGGCGAACCAATTCCAATTGTATGAATAACTATTCCTTTTTGCGCAGCAACACTTGCCATGTCAACAGGATTATCCTCGTGATTTTCGCCATCGGAAATAATTATAAGCACTTTTTTAGTCTTCTCCTGTGGGCTAAACGAACTTGCAGCAAGATTTATGGCTGCACCAATAGCAGTGCCCTGCTTAGGCACAATACCTGGACTAATTGACGAGAGAAACATTTTTGCCGAAACATAATCGCTTGTTACAGGCAATTGAACATAGGCATCGCCAGCAAATACAATAAGTCCAATTCGGTCGTTAGTAAGCCTATCGACCAGCTGCGTAATAGCCATTTTTGCTCGTTCGAGCCTATTGGGTCTAATATCTTGTGCCATCATGCTGTTCGATACGTCGAGGGCAATAATTAGCTCAATACCCTTTCGGTTAACCTCTGTTAACCTCGATCCAAATTGTGGTCCAGCAATACCAAAAATAACAATTGCAGTTACAAGAAGTGCAATGGAAAATTTAATCCACCCCCTTCGAAACGAAACACCAGGCATTAGCTGCTTAATAATTTCAATATTTCCAAAGGTTGCAATTCGTCTCTTTCGGTTAAAATGCGAAAGGATATATACCATCAGCAGTGCTGGAATTATGAGCAATAGGTATAAAAATTCGGGATTTGAGAATCGAAACATACTGCTTTTGTTTTCCTTTGTTATTTAACTTAATTACGGAATACTTCTAAGTAGCGTCGACCGAAGGAGCAAGTCGAGAGCAAAAAGGGCAAGAGCAAAAAAAGCAAACCGACGATACTCCTCCTGTTTTTTGCTATGCTCGGTAACCTCAATTTTAATACGCTCCATTTTGTCAATTTCGTCGTAAACTGTACTTAGGGCTTTATTGTCTTCGGCTCTAAAATACTTACCACCAGTCATTTCGGCAATTTGCTTAAGAAGTGCTTCGTCAATTTCAACTTTCATATTCTGATAGCGAACACCAAAGGGAGTTTGAACGGGATAAGGGGCTTCGCCCTGTGTTCCCACTCCTACTGTGTAAACTCTTACGCCGTAAGTTTTAGCAATCTCAGCAGCCGTAATTGGTGCAATTTCGCCCTTGTTATTTACTCCATCGGTTAAAAGAATTATTACCCTGCTTAGAGCATCGCTATCCCTTAGTCGCGAAACGGCGGTTGCTAACCCCGAACCAATGGCAGTTCCATCCTCAATAAGACCCGTTTTAATATCCTTAAACAGATTAACAACTGAAACATGATCGGTAGTTAACGGACAAAGCGTAAAACTTTCGCCTGCAAAAACTACTAACCCTATCCTGTCGGTTTTGCGACCCGAAACAAACTGAATTCCAATATTTTTAGCTGCCTCAATTCTGTCGGGTTTAAAATCGCGGGCAAGCATACTTGTCGAAATATCGAGAGCTAAAACAATGTCAATTCCTTCGGTTTCAACATTTTTCCATGTGTTTAACGATTGTGGACGAGCCAAAACAACTATAATAAAAGCAATTGCTCCCATTCGCAGTGCAAATGGTAAATGACGAAGGTAAACCCTTGGCGATGGAGTAACTCCCGAAAACCCTTTTAGGGTCGACAGCTGAATGCTTGCATCGGGGTCGCGCTGACGGAAAATATACCATGCCACCAGCAAAGGAATTGCCAGCAAAAGGTAAAGTAAATTAGGATGTGCAAATACTAATCCGCTCATAGCTTAATTAATCTTTGAAGTTTCGGATGGTAATTCGGGTTTTTCAACTAATTCCTCAGTTACCTTCACTGGTTCAACATTAACTTCTTTTTCAACTTCAACGGGTTTTGTTTCGTTAACAAAACGATAGGCAAACTTCAGTAGCTCCTCATTCTCCGAAACGGTTGGTATGTACTTCGCAAACTTTACTAAGTCGGAAAGCGATAGGTTTTCGTAAAGGAAATCTTGTAATTCTTTACTTACAAGATTTTTAGCCTTAACCGTTTGAAGAATTTCAAGAGTTGTTTGCTCCAATGCAGGAACCTCGAATCGTCCTTCGATATACTCGCGAACAATTTCGGTTACCACCGAGTGGTAATGCTTATGTTTTTCGGTTACCCACAACTTTTCATCGGTTACCCCTTTAAGTTTTTTTAAAGCGATAACATGTGCAGGATCAACGGGCTTTTCGAAGAAAAGAATTGGCTTGTTCTGCTTACGACGAATAAAATAGTAGACAACAAGTGCAACTAATCCAGCAATTAAAAGAATTAAACCCACCCAACGAGCAATTTCGCCAAATGTAATTGGCTCGGCTAATGGGGGTTTTATGTCGTAAATGGTTGTAATTGCTGTATCGCGCGGTAATGTTAAAACGGTTAACCACGTGTTCGCAGTTTTGGCAGTATCGGTTATTTCGTTTTCGCCAAATGGAAGGGCAAATGATGGAATTCGGTGCACCCCACTATCGAACGAAGTAATTAGCATTCTA
Organism: Bacteroidales bacterium UBA2287; assembly: GCA_002345675.1. GTDB lineage: Bacteria > Bacteroidota > Bacteroidia > Bacteroidales > Tenuifilaceae > UBA2287. Next base: position 64,967 of record DDWL01000021.1, read on the forward strand.
TAAATTAACTCAATTCTATCATTGCCAATTTTTTGCGTGTCAATTGGTGAAGCATTTATAAGTTCAACCCCAGTAGCCAGCGTGTCGGCAAAATTTGGGAAAAGAACGTTGTACCCTTTGGGCACATTGGCGGTTACCTTAAACTCAATTTGATCGCCAATGCGAATGGTATCGTGCGACAGCGCGGTTTGAAACGAATACTGAGGCACCTGAGCCGACACATTGATTGCAAGTAGCGCAATAAAGAGTAAAATGGAAACACTTATTTTTATATTTGCAATTCTCATAGTTCAAATATCTACGAACGAAGTTTGAAAAGTTTAATAAGCGGCTTAACGTAATCCTCATCAGTTGCAATGGCTGTTGAGTCGACCTTGCAACGCGACATTGTTTGCTTAAGCGTAAACTCCGATTTACTCCACCAGTTTGCGTACGATTCCCTCACACTTCGACTCGAGGTGTCGACCCAAGTGTAGTTTTCCGACTCGGCATCCTTAAACTTTATAAGTCCTACGGGTGGCATTGTAGCTTCACGGGGGTCGTAAACCCTTATAGCCACAACATCGTGCTTATTGCTTGCAATTTTCAGCGCATCTTCAAATCGAGGAACGGAAGTATTCTCGGTAAAATCCATAAAGTCGCTAAGAACAAATGCAGTACACCTTTTTTTAATGGCGTTGGTTAAGTACCTCAATGCCTCCGAAAGGTTTGTTCCACGGCTAGTTGGCGTAAAATTTATAAGTTCGCGAATAATATGAAGAATATGGGTTCGTCCTTTTTTGGGTGAAATAAAAAGTTCCACCTTGTCGCTAAAAAGTAAAACGCCAATTTTATCGTTATTCTGAATTGCCGAAAAACTAAGAACAGCAGCAATTTCGGTAATAACATTCTTTTTTAAGTTATTAGTAGTGCCGAACATTCTCGAGCCGCTTACATCGACGAGCAACATAACGGTAAGTTCGCGTTCCTCTTCAAAAACCTTAATGTATGGAGAATTAAAGCGTGCTGTAACGTTCCAGTCGATGCTTCGTATATCGTCGCCATACTGGTACTCACGAACCTCGCTAAAAGCCATGCCGCGACCCTTAAATGCGCTATGGTACTGGCCAGCAAAAATGTGGCGCGATAATCCTCGCGTTTTAATTTCTATTTTACGAACCCTCTTTAAAAGTTCCGATGCGTCCACAGTAAATGAATTTAATGTTTTAGCGGTAGAGTAGCCACAGTTATAAACCACTCCCCTTTTCGTAGAAAGACTTCGTACTCCTTACCCTCGTGCTTTTCAATCCACCTAAGTTCTCCAGCGGGTTGTAAGCGATTATCGAGGTCGGATTTTAGCTTGTTAAAAAGCCAAGTATTGTACATTCGCGAAACCGAAGTGCATTTGCCCTTTGCATTTAAAACGAATAAAAGAGTTTGCTCTTCGAAAGTATTCTCAAACTTTATAAAACTTCTGTCGCCATTTTCAACCTCTTTTATGAAAATAAACCCCGACAAATTGTTTCGTACCTTTTCTCGTATTTCATCCTTATGAAGTCCAATATAGTTCTGTCCTGCCGCGCTTTGAAAAATCAAAACGAAGGCGAAAAGAGAAAGACAGAATCTCAGGACAAGTTTCATAGGCTAGGGTACTTCAATAGTATTGAGAATTTCGGTTATAATATCTTCGGTTGTAATATTCTCGGCTTCGGCCTCGTAGGTTAGCCCAATTCGGTGGCGTAGCACATCGTGGCAAACGCTACGAACATCTTCGGGAATTACGTAACCCCTGCGCTTAATAAAGGCGTAAGCCTTCGATGCTAGGGCAAGGCTAATACTTGCACGTGGCGAACCACCGTAAGCAATCATTGGTTGAAACTTTTCCAACTTGAATTCCTTTGGAAAACGAGTAGCAAAAACTATGTCGAGAATATATTTTTCAATTTTCTCATCCATGTAAACATCGCGAACAACGCTACGAGCTCTTACTATTTCCTCGGGTTTAATTACCCTTTCGGCTTTTGGGAAGGTTGCTGCAGCGTTCATGCGCATAATCAGCTTTTCCTCTTCAACCTTTGGGTAGGTAATTTTAACCTTTAGCATAAATCGGTCCACTTGTGCCTCGGGCAGCGGATAAGTTCCCTCCTGCTCAATGGGGTTTTGGGTTGCCATAACAAGGAAAGGGCTTGGCAGCATAAAAGTTTCGTCGCCAATGGTTACATGGCGTTCCTGCATTGCCTCGAGCAAAGCACTCTGAACCTTAGCAGGGGCGCGGTTTATTTCGTCGGCCAAAACAAAGTTTGTAAAAATTGGCCCTTTTTTAACGTGAAATTCTTCCTTTTTTTGGCTGTAAACCATTGTTCCAACAAGATCGGCAGGAAGAAGGTCGGGGGTAAACTGGATGCGAGCAAACCCCGCATCGATGGTATTGGCAAGTGTGTTTATGGCTAATGTTTTTGCCAAACCTGGAACCCCTTCGAGCAAAATATGCCCATCGGCCAAAAGGCCTATTAGTAACGATTCCACAAGGTGTTTTTGGCCAACAATCACCTTGCCCATTTCCATATTAATAATGTCGACAAATGAACTTTCGAGTCTAATGCGCTCGTTTAGTTCTTTAATGTTAACGGTTGCTGTTTCGTTCATTGTTTTAATACGTTTAAAAATTTAGTTTCGTTTAAACATACGTCCTTAACACATAAAATTAGTGCCCCGCAAATTTGTAGATAATTCGGGGTTTTTGAAGTTAAAAAGCGTTAAAAAATGGTAAGAAATGTAAAGGAGGCCGAAGTCGGAAGTCGGAAGTTCGCAGTCGGCAGTCGGCAGTCTTCAGTTCCCAGTCTTCAGCCTGCAACCGATAACCGATTACCGATAACCGATAACTGATAACTGATAACTGATAACTGATAACCGAGAACCTTAAGCTACTGCTCTTTTCTTTTAAAAAGTAATGCCAAGTATGCACTAAAAACGAGAGTAGTAATTACCTGAATGTAAATTGGGGTAGAAACCAGAGGTGAGTTAGGTAAAACTGCAAAACTAATTAAGGCAAACTTAATAGCGTAATACGCTGCCTTGCTAATTATAATGGAACTAATAATTGCAACAAAAGCCTTTCCTGTGCGGTTAAAAATGAAATAGAAGAACCAAACATTAAGAAGCAATTCAGCAGTAATAAGAATCATTTTTGGAAAGTAAGGGTGAGCCGATACCAAAAAACTGAAAAGCGGCAGGGTTAACGCAATTACATAAGCATTCGACTTATTTGTATGAACAAGCGCCAAAACCAGCATTATTCGCATTGGTTCAATGTAATAAAGGGGCAAACCCACCATGTGCGAAATGGTTGGAATAAAGTAAATAAATGCTAACGAAACAATATTAAAAAGAACATAAAGTCCTGTTTTTCGCTGGGTAAGAGATAGTGTGTTCATATTATAATGTTTTTCAATTTGAACCTTATTAAACCAATAGGTTTAAAATATTCCTCAATTTTAAAAAGTTTAATACTTCTTGAATTACCACTCTGCCACATATGCAGCTGGCGAATCGAGAACCTGAATGCGTTCTGAAATTTTAATTCCTACGGCGCTATTTTCTAAAAGTGCATCAACAACTTCATTTGTTTTTTCGGCAGAAACATTAAAACTACTAAGAACTAACGATGAAACTTTGTGCTGTTTACCCGACATTAAAATTTTCACTCTTGACACTGTTGATGAAGTTGCGCCAGCTTTCATACCTGCTTTTTTAATAATGCCTTCGGTGTCTTCATCAGACACTACAGAAATTTCACAGCTATCGTTAGGCAGCCACAATTTGTTATCAACTTTATCGGCCCCCCCTGTGTCTAACCTTTTACGCCAAACTGTATTGCCTTTTACCTGATCAATTGCAGCAATAATTTGTTCCATGCTTGCAGCATACTCTTGCCTACCCATTCGAAGCCGAGTGTCAACCAATCCGTAACTTATAGGAGTTTGATAAATATATCCTCTACCAGGCCTGTCAAGCCTACCCTCTTCGAGCAAAAGTTTAACAATACTTTCGGCATCCTGCTCGGGCATAACTAAATGAACAACTTCTTTTTCGGGCGAAATGGTAATTCGAATTAATCCCAACTGATCTCGTAAATCGCTACTTGTTCCATGAGTTATTAGAGGAACACAAACACCTAAATCGAGTGCTACTTTTGCAAGTTTATCGCCACTTCCGGGTACGGATAATACACAAATAACATACGACATTCTATGAAGGTAAGGAATATCGTGACTAACCGATTGGTCGTCTTCGTTAAAGGTTACAAATGCGGGTTCCTTTTTTGTGAACTCTATTAAATCTTGTGCAAAAATCGACCCTCTTCCAGGCACATCAAAACCACCAGCTTTCACAAGGTAATCCATTACCTGCTTCGATTGCTTGCGCTGAACTGTAAACCTAAACACATCGACAGGTGTATTTTGCAAGGTGATAGTTTTGCCAGGTAAACCAAATTTTCGGGGCTGAATAAACTCTCTAGTATTTCTACCAGTTTCAACAAAAATGGAATTTATGCCTAGGCTAAAAATCTGATCAACGACCCTATCGCTAAATAGTTTATTAACAATGCACGTAATTCGGCTAACCCTATGTGGCGAATGGGTTCCCTTATTAAGTTGTGTTTTCCAAACTGCTCGTGAAGGGGAAACCACTTTTTGATGGCTGCTATTTTCGTTATTCATTTTCTTCTTCAGCTGAGTTATTAACTAGTTGTTTTTGACGGGCATTTGAAATTAACCCGAACAGTAGTACCGTAATAATTGGAAAAGCCGATGCCATTGCAAGAATGCCAAAACCATCGACTACATTAAGTTCGCTTCCAATGCTTAAGCCCATTGCAAGAACTAAAGGCACAGTAACCGGTCCAGTTGTTACTCCTCCACAGTCCCATGCTATAGCCGTAAACTCATCCTCGCTAAAGTAGGTTAGCGGAATTAGTAACGCATAACTAGGAAGAATAAACCATATTAAGGGTAAATCGTAAAGAATTCGGGTAACACCCAAAACTAAACCAATGCCTACTCCCACAGAAACAACCTGAATAAGTTGAACGCGTTTAATTGCTCCAACGGTTAACTCCTCTACGGTTATGCCTAGGGCTCCTAACCCAGGTTCGGCCATTGTTGCTCCGTAACCCATTCCAAAGGCAAATAGTAAAACCAAAAATATCCCTAGTATCGATAAATTTGGACCAAAAAGTGGAGGTCGAGTAATAACATACTCGTAAATATTGTTCAGTTTATCGTATTTATCGGGTTTAAATTCAACAGTTTTAACTGCATTATCTTCGGCAAAGTTGAAGTACTGCTTTTTTGAACCATCGATACTTATAGTGCAGTAAACAATAGTAGTGTCGAATGGGGCAATCATTTTACTATCGATAAACTTAGCCTCTTTACTAAATGCTTTGGGAAGTTGCCCTCCAACTTGCCCTCCCAAGGGGCCAAGACCCATTCGAATTCCAGATGTTAGCAAAGCCATGCCAATAATTGCAAAAACAATTCCTAAGGCAACTTCATCTTTATAGCGCAACTTTTCACGAAGAAAAATTGTAAGAACAAGTAAAAGCATTAATGATAATGGGACAACCGCCCGTAGCGATAATAATGACTCTTGCTTTAAAACAGTTGCAACCGATACAGGTGCTTTGCTTATTTCAGCTAATGTTTTAATTGAAGCAATAAATTTCCTTTCCCCTTCTGAAGCTTTTGAACTTAGCCAAACATTAAACGATAAACCTCCAAGTAATTCTTTTTGAGTTTTAGTATCGTTTGCCAATTGTGTTAAAACTACTTTGTATTTCGTTTCATCGCCATAAAAAGATGAACGACCAACCTCGCTCCCTCGTGTAAAAGCATGAAAAGCCAAGCCTTCGTTGCCATCGAATAGTTTAAGAGCTTCGCTTCTGTATTTGTCCGAAAAGAATGTTTGTTCGTCGGTTACTTTTGGTGCCGATGTATTTAAAATTATGCCGAGAAGCAATACGCTTAAAATTGGAAATGCCGATGCTAACATAATAATACCAAAGCCTCCACTCGAAGCTTTATTTTTACTTGCTGCCCTCGAAACTCCAATGCCTAATGCAAGTACAAGGGGTACTGTAACGGCACCTGTTGTAACTGCCCCCGAATCCCATGCAAGTCCAATAATAGCGCTTAAGTTACTATTGAAAGTTAAAAACAGAGAAAGTAAAAGAACAGTAGGTATAATAATGTAGATGAAAGGTTTTAAGGAGTATTCGTAGTAAAACCTAAACATTCCAAGTGCAACAGCAACTCCGACTCCAGCACCAATGCTAAGCACCAAGATGTCGGTTTTGCGCTCAAGTAGCATGAAAAGTAGTGGTGCATCCCAGGCAGTAACATTTGCTCCTGCGGCTCTTAATGCACTAATTGCTGGTTCGGCAAGCGTAGCACCAAAGCCTAAAAATAAACCAAAAATTGAAATTACAATTATCCCCACCTTGGTTGGTAATTTAACCCCAACTCTCTCTCCAAGTGGCATTAATCCTAGTATTAGACCTTCGAGAAAAAATGCTAAGCCAAACACTACCATACCAACACCACCAGCAATTGATAAAGCATCGGATAGTGGAACTCCAAGGATAAGTGTTTGAAATGCAACAAGGTAAAGAATAATAAACGCAACAAGCCGAATTTGTTCAAATATTCGAGTTTTGGCATAGCCTCCAAGCATGCCAGCGGCTGTTTTTAATGGGATTGAAATTCGTTTTGGTTTCAATTCTTTTAAATTTTAATTATTTACAGTTATAAAAATAGAAAAAAAAAGATAAAAATGGAATTTTACTATGACGAATATGAATAATATAGCTGTTAATGCTGCTTTATTTTTTTTAAAACGGCCAGAAATCGAGTATTTTTTAAAACAAATTAGATAAATTTACAATTTCGCCTCTTAACACGAATTTCCCTAAACAACACTTTTTTAAGCATTTTAAACAATGGAAATATTTGAAAATAAAATTAAGCAGCAGCTTTATTTTATAATTTTTGGAACTACAACAAGGGCTGGTAAACTATTCGATATTGTGCTATTATACACAATCTTAGTTAGCATTCTTATTGTTATGCTCGAGAGTGTTCAGTCGATTAACAATGAGTATGGAACTACTTTACGCGCACTGGAGTGGGCTGTAACTATCTTATTTTCTATTGAATACATTCTTAGAATATACGTTACCCCACATCCTCGCAAGTATATATTTAGTTTTTTAGGCATAGTCGACTTTCTCTCCTTCGTTCCTACTTACCTTATCTTTATTGTTCCTGGGTTACAGTTTTTAATTACACTTAGGGTAATTAGGCTATTTAGAATTTTTCGAATTTTAAAATTACAACGGTATATAAAGGAAATTGAACTAATTACCCAATCGCTAAAGGCCAGTAGGTATAAAATATTTGTTTTTATGATAACTGTACTTTTAGTTGTAATAGTTGTAGGAACATTAATGTATATTATTGAAGGCTCAGAAAACGGATTTACAAGTATTCCAACCAGCATATACTGGGCAATTGTTACAATAACTACTGTTGGGTACGGCGACATTGCACCCTTGACGGTAGCGGGAAAATTTCTTGCTTCGTTTTTAATGTTTACGGGTTACTCGTTGCTAGCCGTACCAACTGGTCTTGCAACCGTTGAGTTTACAAAGCATATGCTTTCAAAAAGGAGTGTAAAGAAATGCACGAAATGCACCGATATCAGCCATGAAACCGATGCTGTTTTTTGCAAAAACTGTGGGGAAAAACTAGTCGAATTCCAAAACTTAATACCACTTAAAGAACCTTAGCCCAATAGCAAAGGTGGTTACACCTAATGCATTAAGAACAACAATGTATTTCCAAACCTCCGAAATGCCGGCGTTTTCGTTAAAAATTGCTTTTACACCATCGGCCAGCATGGTAAGCGGAAGGGCTTGAATGTATGGAACTACAAATTTGGGAAAGTTATGGTAACTGAAGTATATGCCCGAAAGTAGCATCATTGGCATTACAATAAAGTTTATTAACCCGTTGCCAATTTGCGTTTTGGCAGTTCGCGAGCCCACTAAAACAGCAATACCGGCAAACGCTACAAGTCCCGAAAAGAATAGAATGGCAAACGCCATTAAACTTCCACCAATTGTAATGTTGAAGTAGTAGTATGCAAACGTGAAAACGATTAAGGCCTCAACAACGCAAAGTATAACCCTTGCTATAAATAGCGATAGAATGTACTGCCACTTGGGCATTGGGGTTGCCACCATTCGGCGAAGTAACTTTTTTGTGCGAGCCTCAATAAGCGTGTAGCTAATTCCCCACATGGTCGACATCATAATATTCATGGCAAGCAACCCAGGAATTAAAAAGTCGATATAACGGGTTCCCTTTTCGGTCATAGGTTTAATTTCCCACTGCTGCTGCTCAATATTAACGCCATTAAAAAGCGACGAAAGCTGAAGATATGCAAGCTTTGCTTCGGAGTTCTGCTTATCGAAATGGTACTCAATTCGCTCATCGTTTACCGACAAAATCAGTGGTGTTTTACCCCTTTTCACCATAAGTTCGGCTTGTTGCCAGCTAACAGGTTCTATTTGGTAGTGCGTTACCCCAATAAATTCATTACCATAGTCAATTCCATAGAAATGCGATTGACTAATTGAGTCCTGCTTGTACTCGAGTTCGACTTTTGGAAAATACTTCTGAATACCCTCGTCGAGTTGCTGTTGGTTTGCAATAAAGGCAACTGTTTTGGTTATTTCGGCTTTTTGCGAAAAGGCAATACCGAGTCCCCATGCCATTAAAATTGGGAACAGTAACGACCAAAAAACAACTCCGGGTTCGCGGTAAAACTCCCTAATTTGTATTAGTATAAGTTGAATTAACGGGGACTTTAGCATGGTTTAAAGGAATCAATTTGGGGGTGTGAATTGGGCTGGAGATTATCACCATTAAGCTCCCTTAGGTCGCCTAAAACGGCTTCTAATCCCACGCTATTAAGATTCCCAAAAGCGTTAAAATTCATGCCCAATAAATTACCAGCGTGATATACATCCTTTTTTACGAACTGGGAGTTATTCATCAATTCTCTCTATCTTCATTGGGTTTTGCCTACAGTCAAATACTGAAATTATCCTTATCAGGTTTTCATTAAAACGATAAATGATTTTATAATTGTTCTTTACGAGGAATCTATATTCATAAGGCCTATCTGAAAGAAGGGGTTCTTTGACGCCAATTAATGGATTTGATTCAAGAACTATGGTTTCTTCCACTAACGTTTTCACTAATTTCTTGGCAATTCTAGAACTTGCTTTAATTTTATAGTAATCATAAATGTCTTCTAGTTGAGATAGTGCAGAATCTGTCCAAAGAACCCTTACTTCCATTTCTCAACTTTTTTAAGCAACTCTCTAACTTCAATCACACGACCATTCTTAACATCATCTTCTGCTTTTTCTATCATCTGATTGAATTCATTCATTGTCATCGGCTTAATTTCCTTATCCACCATTTTCTTTCTTTCAGTCCTTAAAAGCTTTTCTAATTTTTCAACAAGGTCTTCATCGGAGATTCTAAGGAATTCCTGCACAAAGTTCAATTTTCTTGCAACGATATCCATTTCAGTCCATTTTTTACAAAGATAAAGAATTTCAGGTTTAAAGTAAAGGCATCCCAATACTTAGTGTCTTTTGTGTCTACTTCGTGCTTTTTGTGGTATAGCTGTTTACCTTCGGTGAGATCGCTTCGCTTAGTTCACAAAGTTGCACAAAGATTTATTCTCAACTTGCCGTTAAGTGCTTACCTGTCATTGAAATAAAAAGGTCGTCGAGGGTAATTTTTCGGCACTCGAGTTTCGATAGTACAATTCCATTTTCAGACGCTTTACTTAGAAAAATGGGAAGCTGATTCACAATACTTTTTACAATTAGCTTTCCGTTATGCGTGTTCTCGTCCCACACCAACTTTTCTACTCCTTCGCCACAAAAGAAGCTTTCGGGTATTGCATTTGGAGTTGAAAACTCAATGATTTCCTTACTGTTATTTGCGTAAAGAAGCTGATCGAGGGTCCCCTGAGCCAGAATTTCACCTTTATCCATTATTATTATTCTGTCGCAAAGGTATTCAGCCTCTTCCATGTAGTGCGTTGTAAGAATAAGCGAGGTATTATGCTTCTTTTTAAGATTCATAAGAATATTCCAAATTTCTCGCCGAGCAGTTGGGTCGAGACCCGTTGTTGGCTCGTCGAGAAGCAATAGAGGAGCATCGTTTAGCAGGGCAATGGCCAATGCCAACTTTTGACGCTGGCCACCTGAAAGGTTCTGCACAAAACTCTTTACCTTTTCGTTAAGGTCAACAATGGTAATTACCTCCTGAACCCTAATATTCGATAGCCCATAAAAACTGGCAAAAAGTTGCACAGTTTCTTTTACTCTAAGTTTGTCGATAAATCGGGTTTCCTGAAGGGAGAGGCTAATAATTTTACGAAGACTCTTCTCGTTGTCATCCCAACCCATTCCTGCAATTCGAATTTGCCCCTTCGAGGGCTTTTGAATGCCCTCAATCATTTCAACGGTTGTGGTTTTTCCGGCACCATTTGGTCCAAGCAGAGCAACAAATTCGCCCTCGCCAACGGTAAACGAAATGCCGTTAACGGCTTTTACATCCTTAAAATTTTTAAAAACCTCATTAACCTCTAAAATTGTACCCATTGAAATGATTTTGGTAAAGAAACAGAAATTTGCTGGAAAATGTTTAGAACCAATAATTTAAAAAACATAAAACGGTTGATGAGGAGAGACAAACTTGAGAGAGCTCTGATGAGTTCGCAAAGTACGTTCGGTTGGAATGACCCCGCTAAAACCAATTAGTTAACTTACAGGGGGAGAAACCTACGTGAAATACACCCCTTGTTAGCGTTTCGTTGCTTGGTCTATTCTTTAATTCTCTTTTTGTTATCCACGAAAACCCTTTCATTTAATTTTTTAAGCGTTTTCATAAAGTCTTTATCATTCAAAACGGATAATTGATACTTTGCAATTTCTCTAAGCCCTAGAAAGCGTTCCTCCTTTATTACATTTTCCTTAATCATTTCAGCATTAAGTGCTTCAAGGTTTGATAAGATAGCAAGTTCATTTATACTTGCTATATCTCTAATATTCATTGATTTTTTTGATAGTTCAGGATTTGCTTCCCGCCAATCTTTTGCAGTACAGTTAAATAAAGCAACATTCAACAAATCTGCTTCCTCTGCATATGTTAACCATTCTGTTCCTTTTTCATAATTTTTATTCGGGAGAATGTAGTTTTTAACTGCGTCGGTATGTATAAAATAGTTAGTCTTACTTAAAATTCTTTTTACGTTCCATTCTAAATTATATTCATTAGTTTCAACTTCTTTAAGTCGTTGATATTCTGTTATCAAATACAACTTAAACGTTGGACTTAACCAAGAAGCGAACTCAAATGCGATGTCTTTGTGTGCATAGGTTCCTCCGTAACGTCCAGATTTTGATGTAATCCCTATTGCGTTTGTTGATTCTATCCAACGTTTTGGAGTTAGAGTAAAGCTATTTGAACCAGATTCAATTCTAAAGGCATCGAATTCGATGCCTTTAAAATTCAGAGTCTCTAAACTTTGCCATATCAGTGATGGAGATGTATTCTTCTTCATTCTGTTTATACAGAACTATCTCAATGTCATTGACATTTAATTTTGTTTTATTCATCTGTTTGTTCTTTTGATAGAACAAATATAATCAATTTTCTATCGAGGAAGGATTTTTGCCGTCTGTCGCAATGAACGCTAACTCCCTAATATCAACCCCTACATATACGTTACCGAGGCAAATGTTCTTCGTATTCCCTTTTGGTACTTAACCCTAGAGTGACCAAAAATAACAAAAAGGCCTTCCCTACTCTTGAACTTTATACCATACTTTTCGCGTAGCAATTTAGCCTTGCCCCCATTTTGAATTAGCGGGTGAACTGCACCCAGCATGCAAGTTCCTAACCCAAGCGATTCGCCGGCTAGCATTGCGTAGGTGGCAGCAACAATGGGATCGGCTGGATCGGTATAGGGCGAGCCGTAAAAGTACATTGCCAAAGGGGCGTCGTAGTTTATTAAATTTTCGCCTTTATCCATGCGGCCAGTGTAAATATCGAAAACTGGTTTAACAAAGCCTTTAAACATTTCGTGGTTTGCCTTTCCCCAAAATGGTCGCATAAGAGCCAAAAACCAACCGGAAACAAACCACTTCATGCCTTTAAGGTACTTACTGAAATCGTCGGCAAATGCTCGAACTTTAGTGTGCCCGTTTAACACTAACACATTTACATCCGATGGGGGAAGCCCCATGGGCGCAGTTGTTGCCGCATCGATAATTTTCTGGATCATTTCATCAGAAACGGGCTTGTTGGTAAACTCTCGTATGCTCCTTCGTCGCATAAGCAGGCTCAGCAATGCTTCGTAATCGGTTGCCGAATCCTTTGATGGTAACTGGAACAAGTCGCTTGGCGAAATTTCTCTTCCGCTTATCTCAATTGCCCCAGTGGGGCAAATAGCCATGCAGTGCCCACAACCAATGCAGCCAAAAATTGATGTATTGGAAATTGCAACTTTCCCATTTTCGAGCATTAGGCTAAAATCTTTACAAACCGAAACGCATAGCCCACAGCCATTGCATTTTTCGTCGATTAAAGTAATTGTCCCTTTTTCTTTTACTCTTGATGTTGGAATGGCCATAGTAAAGGAATTTTAACCGTTAATTATTGAAAACGAATGTCCCCTTCACGAATTATACTTTCTCGAGTATTTATTTAGCTGCCTAATAAGCAAACTATTCGATATTGAACCACCGTGTCCAGGTAAAAATAGTTTACACCCAGTTTGCACTAATTTTTCCCATGAATGTATCATTTCTGTTGGGTTGTCGGCAAATGGAGGAAAAACACGATTGGGAAAAACGCTAAAAAGATTATCGCCTACAACAGCCACATTGTTATTAATAATAACCGAAATGGACCCTATTGAATGCCCAGGTGTTGGTGCAACAACAATTTTATTTACTAGTTGTAAGTCTTCATCAACAGCAATATCGCATTCAAATGACTCGTAACCAAACCATTTACTTCCAATTCGGCTTCCAATATTCGATAATAACTTTGTAAAAATATTCGACCCTTTTGGAATTGGGGTATAACCCAATTTTGTATAAATCTCTTCGTTTTTCCCAGCAACAATCTTGCATCCAAATTCCTTTTTAATAAAAGCTGCATTTTGGCAATGGTCGAAATGGGTATGGGTTAAAATAAGAAAATCGATTTTTGCGTTTCCTATAACTTTTCGAATGTTTCGTACCAGCCTTTTTCTAAAATACTTACTTCCCGTGTCGATTAACAGAATAATGCTACCTGTTTTAACTAAAAATGAATTTCCAGTTCCCGATAAAACCTTGTAAATGGCAATATTATTACTAAAAAGGTAACTTTTCATTTTCACAGCAATTAACTAGTAATCTCACCTATTGCAAATTCCATTATACGGGCACGTTTTGCAATTTTCGGTATGCGTAGTTTGCGTAAACGGTAATTCTGAATTAAATATTTCGTGCACAAGTTCCGAAAGCTTCTGCTTAAAATCATTGGCAAAGGGCGAAAAGTCTTGTATAGTGCTTGTCGACTGCAAAACCTGGGGTTTATCGCCCGGCATTACAGTGCGCACAAACCAAATTGCTGGCTCAACCGATTGGGCATTTAGGGTCTCCTTTACCGAAAGTGAGTAGCAAAATATTTGAAAAACCTCCTTCGTTTTCCCAATCGACTCGGTTGTAAAAAGTTCATCAAGTTCCTTAAATTTCCCTTTATTGCTACCATTTCCAGTTTTAAAATCGATAACCGTGTAAAAGCCATCCCTTCCTTCGAGCCTATCGATAGTTCCTTTTATTGAAACTTCGTTTAAAAGACTTGAATTTACCAAAAGTGGAAATGCAATGCTTTCTTCGTGATTAATAAGCGTAAATGGAGTACGCTCAATGTCAACAGAAATAATTCGCTTAACAATATGCAGCAAGGCATTACGAATCAGCATATTTCGACCCGTTAGCTGGTAGTTTTTTGGAGTTCGAATCGATTTTAAAAAATGGGTAGCAAATGCCTCGTCAACCTTTTGTTCAATTTCCTTAGTATTAGCCAGTAATGGCTTTAGATGTTTGGCTTCAATCTGCGTTCCGCAGAATGGCTTGTAAAGTTCCTCAATGGTTGAGTGAATAATATTGCCAAACTCAATGGCGTTAACTTCCTCCGAAATTTCATCGGTTTCGGAAATACGAAGCCCATACCGAAAGTAAAACTTTAAAGGGCAGGTTATGTACGAAATTAATCCACTTGGCGAGAGGGTAACACCCTCGTTGTTTTTATTTAAATTTTTAAGCAAATCGCTCATTACCAATTCATTTTTTTGAACTGTAATGGGCAAACCAGCAATAAGGTTTAGGCTATACCCAACCTCAACCCTTTTAATTTCGCCGGGCAAATATTCCATTTCGAGTTGAAGCCCATAGCGGCTCATTTCGCCCGATTTACCTACGTCGGCAAGAATACTGTAAACCAAGAACACCTTTTTTGCTCGGTAGAGCAATCGGTAAAAGTTATAGGCATAAACAGCCTCGTGATGCCTAAAGTTTGGCAAGCCAAAAGCCAATCGTAGCGACGGTGCAATAAACGAAATATTCGGGCTTCGACCCGGCAAGTACTCGTCGTTAAACGAAAGAATAACAAGGTTTTCGAAATCGAGTGTACGGGACTCTAAGAATCCCATTACCTGCAACCCCGATAAGGGTTCGCCTGTAAACGAAACCCTTTCCTGCATAAAAGCTTTTCGAAGAAGCTGAAAGAAAACCTTTGCACCAACCTCGAAGTTTAATGCCGAAATATTGGTGTGTAGTCGTTGTAAACTCTTGTAAAGAGCAAAAAGGAATTCGAGATTTATGCTTACCGAAAAATCGTTTTCGTCGGTCGACGATTGCTTTATGCTGGCTGCAACACTTTTGCATACTGCAATAAGGTAGTTGCTAAGGGCAACGGCTCCATCAACCTTAGTAAAAACAATACTGAATAGCGGAGAAATATTTAGCGATTGGGCTTCGGAGTAAATTTGATTCTTCGTTTTTATTCCTTTTGCAAGCATTTTACTGCTTTCGGGTTCGCAAACCCTTATGTATGGGTGATTTAGAATTGCAATGGTATCGCGGTAGTAAAAACGAGTTATACCCTCGCCATCGTTTCGTGCGTTAATTTGAAGTCGAACCAGTAACTCGGCTAAGCCAAAAGCAGGAGTTTCGCGCAGCGGGTAGCCAATGGTAATGTTTATTCCATTCGAAATATCGGGAAGCGACTTAAGCACGGGAATTAAAAGGTTTTCCTGTGGAAGAATTACAACCGTTTTCTCGTCTAAACTTTCAGCTCCGCCCTCTAACCTTTCGAAAATTTTGGGAAGAAGCTTCGCTTGCGAAGCCTGGTTAGCCGATGTAATTATTGTAATTTCGGGCTTTTGCTGCGATTTAGCAAGAATTTGTTGCGACAGTGAATTTGGAAACTGCTTAAGGTTTTCGTGAAGAAACGCATACGCCTCATTCTCGCTTTGTCCCTCGAAAACTGGAATGTAATCCCAGTAAAAATGGGTTTCACAATTACTTTTACAAAAGTTCAGCAACTCCTTCTCACAGCTATTTAGCGCATTAAAGCCAATAAAAGCAAGTGGTCCGTTGCTTATGCTAACATTGTTTCCTTGCTTTGCTTTTTCAACCGCAACCCTGTACGCCAATCCCTCATAGCACTCGCCCTGCTCAACAAGCAGTTTGGTAAATTCGTTATAAATATCGCCAATTCGATCCCAAATGCTAAAGTATTTGGCTTTAAGGTCCGACTGTAAGTCGGCAAAACCCAGGTAGTTTGCAAGGGCTTTGCGTTGCTCGTCGGTTAGCCCATCGAAACGGGCTTCAATTTCCTTTAAATCCTTAACGTTTGCAAACAGCATTCGAGCATCGACCAAATACTTATCAATTTGGTCGAAATCGGCAAGCATAATCTCACCCCAAAAGTAAAAGTCGTCGAATGGTTCTTGGGTTTTAGTAACCTTACAGTAAACCTCGTAAAGCTTCGCAACAAGCATAATTGGGTCGGCTAGTTTTAACCCCGACAGCTGCAACATTGTGTGGTTAATGGTTGTAACGCTTGGCGCCCAAATGGGTTTGCTAATATTTTCGGATAGATACTTATTGAAAAACAGCCCTGCCCTACGGTTTGGGAAAATAAGTGTAACATCGCTCAGATTATCGGGATAGCGTTGCTTTAGGTCGTTAACTACTAAATGGAGAAAGGTCATGTATGGAACTATTGATTGGAAAGCGTAAAAATACACCCTAAGGTATAACTTTTTTGTTAAATAGTGAAGTTAGGTGAATGGAACAATAGGCAAACGCATTTAAAATAGCTGTCCCGTTAGATACAAAATATTGGTAGAAGATGTTAGATAAACCTATTTCACTGTGCCGTTAGGTACAGAATATTCCGTACCTAACGGCACGGTGTTTTAATTCCTTATTTGAGTTCTACCGATATGATGTCCCTAAAGGGACAAAGAACCAAATGCGAAAAATCTAAGAACTAAGCCAATAGAGAATTTTAAGTAATTTTTTTAATGCGTTTGCCCAAAATGGAACTAGCTTAACGCCTTTTATTAATTTAAAAAGCCGAAGAGCCAAAGAGGGATTTCATTTAAGATCTGTTTTTGCTAACTGAAGCAAATATGTAGTTTTACCTACACCCCTGCTACCTTTTTTCCTATTATTAATAATGAAATTTGCGATCGAAAATTATTTTCGGATCCCATTTTCACAGCCTTTGCCGATGTTTCAAATATCGATCTAGTAACTTTTCGTTTAATTCATTAACCATAAATACGCACAAAACGATTAATCCGCAAACCATTACTGTGTTTTACTGAATTTTAAACAAAAAAAGTCCTCAAAAAGAGGACTTTAAAAAATATTTAATGAATGTTTTTAAGAATTGGAAACGAAAAGCAAACTTAAAAATGAGTCAGTCTGCGTGTTTTACTATTGCTTTATAATTTTTTTAAACTCATAAGTTTTACCGTTTCCAACCTTAACCAAATAAAAACCTGGAGTGAAATTACTTGTAGGTACAGTAACTTTCTCAACTAAATTTCCTTTAAAAACTACTTGCCCAATTGAATTGAGTATTTCAAAACTAGTTTTTTCATTATTCCCTGGAATCTCTATGCTTAATTCCGAAGCTACAGGATTTGGGTAAACAGCTATTCTTTCTTCAAAAGTTGGTGCAATTGATGACAAATCTCCTCCTTCTATACGAGCTATTCTGTTTCGCCCAATTCCATTATAGGAAGTGAAACTACCACCAATGATGATTTTCCCATCGCTTTGTATGGCGGTTGTATTAACATAATCATTTGCTCCAGTTCCCACATTAAAAGTATCGTCAATGCTGCCGTTGGCATTGAGACGGGCAATTGGTTTTCTTGGAGTTCCAATATAGTAATCGTAAGAGCAGCCGATTATAATTTTGCCATCGTCTTGTAATGAGGTTGTAATGATAAAATTGTTTGTTCCAACTCCAGAGTTAAAACCACTATCAAGGCTACCATCCTCATTGATTTGGGCAATACAGTTTATTGCCGTTCCGTTATAGGAAGTAAACCAGCCCCCGATAATAATTTTCCCATTGTCTTTTATTGAGATTGTACGGACACCATAGTTTACTCCTGTTCCCGGATTAAAAGTATTGTCAAGGCTACCATCGATATTAAGGCGGGCAATACAGTTTCTTGCTGTTCCATTATATGAAGTGAAATAGCCACCGATAATAATTTTCCCATCGCTTTGAATAGCGGTTGTCCAAACATAATCTTCTGATTCTTCTCCATCTTCTGCTCCGGTTCCCACATTAAAAGTGACATCGAGGCTGCCATCGGAATTGAGGCGGGCAATGTGATTACTTGCTGTTCCATTATAGGAATTAAAATCTCCACCTATAATAATTTTCCCATCGCTTTGTATTGAAGCTGTATAAACATAATTGTTTGCGCCGGTTCCTGGGTTAAATGTTTCGTCGAGGCTTCCATCAGCATTTAAGCGGGCAATGCGGTTTCTTGCTGATCCATTATAGAAGGTAAACCAGCCGACAATAATAATTTTCCCATCGCTTTGTAAAATGGTTGCATTAATAGTGCCGTTTGCTCCGGTTCCAGGGTTAAACGTACCGTCGAGGCTACCATCGGCATTTAGACGGGCAATATGGTTTCTTCTTATCCCATTATAGGAAGTGAAGGTACCTCCGATAATAATTTTACCATCGGATTGTATGGTTGATGTCAAAACTTCATTATTTACACCCGTTCCTGAGTTAAATGTGTCGTCGTAGCTGCCATCGGCATTGAGCCTAGCACTATAACTACTTTCTGTTTCATTATAGGAAAAATTTTCTATTCCGACAATAATTTTTCCATCGCCCTGTATAGAAATTGCACTGATAAATTCTTTTGCACCGATTCCTGGGTCAAATGTTTCGTCGAGGCTGCCATCGGCATTGAGACGAGCTATACGATTTATTGCTATGTTATTATAGAAGGTGAAATATCCTCCGATAATAATTTTTCCATCGCTTTGTATAGCGGTTGTATTAACAATATCGTCTGCCCCAGTTCCCGCATTAAAAGTATCATCAAGGCTGCCATCGGCATTGATACGTGCAATACAATATATTATTGTGCCATTATAGGAACTAAAACCGCCGCCTATAATAATTTTCCCATCGCTTTGTATGGCGGTTGTGGATACCCCTAAGATTCCTCCAGCTCCAGAGTTAAAAGTGATGTCAAGGGTTCCGTCGGCATTGATGCGGGCAATACTGTTTATAGCAGTGCCATTATATGATGTGAAATTTCCGCCTATAATAATTTTCCCATCGCTTTGTATCGATGTTGTAAAGATATTAAAGTTTGCACCGGTTCCTGGGTTAAATGTATCATCGATACTCCCATTGGCATTGAGGCGGGCAATACGGTTTCTTGCTGTACCATTATAGGAAGTAAAAGTGCCTCCAATAATAATTTTTCCATCGCTTTGTATGGAAATTGTACAGACACCATCGTTTGCTCCAGTTCCTGGGTTAAATGTATTGTCGATGCTGCCATCGATATTAAGTCGGGCAATACAGTTTTTCACAATGCCATTATAGAAACCAAATCTGCCGCCTATAATAATTTTCCCATCGCTTTGTAAAGAAATTGTCCGGACTTCATTGCTTGCTCCAGTTCCTGGGTTAAAAGTATCGTCGAGGCTGCCATCGGCATTGAGGCGGGCAATACGGTTTATTGCTGTTCCATTGTAGGTAGTGAAATAACCGCCGATGATAATTTTCCCATCGCTTTGAATTACGGTTGTCCTTACAGAATAATCCGCCCCATCACCTAAACCAAAGCCGACATCTGTTGGGTTAAAAGTTGGGTCGTTAGCACCGGGCTGAGCATTCGCATTAAAACTATAAGTTGCAAACAGCAGCACTAATAAAATGGCAATTTTGTTTTTCATAGGTTGGTTTTTTATAAAAAATTCTTTTAATACAAAAAAGACTTTTAAACAGTTAAAGTTATTTTGTAATTTATTAATATTTTGATAAATAGGAAATTCTGTATTTAATTAATAGCTCTTTAAAAAATGAAATAATTAACTAAAGTTAAACTAAATATATTTGTACAAACATTAACAATGGTAAAAATGACTTATTCATTTTTACCATTGTTAATAGCACAAAAACCCATTAAAATATTAAATATCAACTATTTTTTTGCAAACACCAACGCAGCCTTTACAAAGTTTACAAAAAGTGGGTGAGGATTATCAACCGTACTCTTGTACTCGGGGTGAAACTGAACGCCAACGTACCAAGGGTGATTATTTAGTTCCATCATTTCAACTAATGAGGTTTCGGGATTTACCCCAACTGGTCTTAGCCCTTTTTCTTCGAATTGGGCTAAATAGCTATTGTTAAACTCGTAGCGATGCCTATGCCTTTCGAATATTTCGGTTTTTTGGTAAGCCTCAAAGGCTTTCGAATCCTTTTTTACGCTGCAAGGGTATGCTCCCAAACGCATTGTTCCACCTTTGTCGGTAACTCCCTTTTGGTTTTCCATAAGGTCAATAACGGGAAATGGCGTTGTGTGAAGCATTTCGGTTGAATGCGCATTCTCCATACCAAGTACATTGCGGGCAAATTCAATAACTGCGCACTGCATGCCAAGGCAAATTCCAAAAAATGGCACACCCTTTTCGCGAGCATACTTACAGGCTAAAATTTTTCCGTCAATTCCCCTGTGTCCAAAACCTGGTGCAACAAGAATTCCTTTCAAATCGCCTAACTTCTCTGCAACATTTGCCTCGTTTATTCCTTCGGAATGAACAGATACAATTTCAACCTTTGTTTCGTTTGAAGCACCAGCGTGAATAAGCGCTTCAACAATCGATTTGTAGGCATCGGGAAGTTCAACGTACTTTCCAATTAGCCCTATTTTAATACGATGCTTTGGATTTTTTAGTTTGGAAACGAACTGCTTCCACGACTTCATTTGAGGCTCCTCGCCTATTGGAAGATTTAACTTGCGAAGAATGGTTAAGTCGAGTTTCTCTTTCTGCATTAGCAGCGGCACCTCGTATATTGTTGAAACATCTATAGACTCTATAACCGACTCAAGTTCAACATTACAGAAAAGTGCTACTTTTCTGCGTAAATCAACGCTTAGCGGGTGTTCGGTACGAAGCACAAGAACGTCGGGCTGAATACCATTTTCGAGCATAACCTTTACCGAATGCTGAGTGGGCTTGGTTTTTAGTTCGCCCGATGCAGCAAGGTATGGAACAAGCGTTAGGTGCACACACGCCGTATTTGTTGGCCCAAGTTCCCAGCGAAGCTGACGTACCGCTTCAATGTATGGCAACGACTCAATGTCGCCAACTGTTCCTCCAATTTCGGTTATAACAACGTCGAACATTTGCTTTGAGCCAAGAAGCTTTATGCGCCTCTTAATCTCATCGGTAATGTGAGGAATTACCTGAACCGTTTTTCCAAGGTATTCGCCTCTGCGCTCCTTGTTAATTACCGATTGGTAAATTTTACCTGTTGTTACGTTATTCCCCTTCGATGTATGTATATTCAGAAAGCGCTCGTAATGACCTAAATCCAAGTCGGTTTCGGCTCCATCCTCGGTTACAAAGCACTCGCCGTGCTCGTAAGGATTTAGAGTTCCTGGGTCGACATTAATGTAGGGATCCAATTTCTGAATGGTAACGCTGTATCCTCTGGCTTGTAGTAACTTAGCCAGCGATGCAGATATTATTCCTTTTCCCAAAGAGGATGTTACCCCACCGGTAACAAAAACATACTTTGTACTGTGCGGCATAGCTGTAATGTTATTTGGAACAGTTTACTGCTCCGATTCCATACTATCTATAAGGCGGATTTTCTCTTCGAGCAACTTCAACGATTCCTTTGCAGTTTGAATTTTATGCTCAACATCCTTTATAAGCTGTTCGGCATTTTTCGATTTAGCAAAGAAACCAATGTTGTTTTCCCAAAGAATTATATCGCTTTCAGTTTGCTTAAGCTGATTAAACAAGCGATCGCGCTCGTTGCGAGTTTTAAACTCCTGCTTTGGTTTTCCGTGCGAAGTATCCATTTTGGCCTTAAACCTAGAGATACTCTTACGCGACTCGTCGGAGTTAATGTTGGCAAAGTGTTTATTTAGCGCTTCGCGGTAACGCTTCTGAATTTCTTCCTTCTTTTTAATGGGAACATAACCTATTTCGGCCCAGCGACGCTGGAAACTTTTTAGCGCATCGAGGTTTGCCTCAACATTGTCGGATGGTTGGAAATTTTCGATTTCGGCAATTAGCTCCTCTTTTGCTTTGAGGTTATCGCCATACTTATTGTCGATTTGAGAGAAATGTTGAGTTTTGCGGGTAAAGAAACCGTCGCAAGCCGATCTGAAACGTTTCCAAACCTCATCGCTTTGTTTGCGGGGCACTGGACCAATTTCTTTCCAACGTTTCTGAAGGGCAATAAGCTCGTCGGACGATTTTTTCCATTCGGTACTATCTTTTAGCGCTTCGGCTTGCATGCAAAGCTCTATTTTAAGCTGAAGGTTGTTTTGCTGTTCGCCGCGTGAATCTTCGTAGAAATCCCTTTTGCTGCCAAAAAAAGTATCGCAGGCATTGCGAAAACGCTCGTAAACCTTGGCATTATCCTTTTTAGGAGCAAAGCCAATCGATTTCCATACCTTTTGAAGTTCAATCATCTCTTTGGAACGCTTGTTCCACTCCTTGTTCGAACTAATTACAGTAGCTGCAAGTTCTTCGGCTTTTTCGCAAAGCGCAATTTTTGCATCGTAGTTCGATTTTTGATCTTCGCGAAGCTTTTCGAAATGATCTTGATGCTTTTTGTTTATTGTCGAAGTTGCCTCCTTAAAGCGCTCCCAAATTTCGGTTTTATTCTCGTTGGGAACTGGACCAATTTCGCGCCACTGATTGTGATACTTCTGCAACTTTTTGAAAGCATTAACTATGGAAGATTCGAGTAAAAGTTCTTCGGTTTTTTCGCAAAGTTTGGTTTTCTCCTCAAGATTTTTCTTTAAATCGAGGTCGCGCAGCTCCTTGTTAATTTTAACAAAGTCGTAAAAGTTCTGAACGTGGTGATGGTAGTTTTCCCACAAATCGTTAAGATTCGACTGGGGAACAGGTCCAATTTCCCTCCAGCGCTGCTGAAGTTCGCGAAACTCTTGAAATGTTTGATTAACCGATTCGCCACGGTTTACCAAGTCCTTTATTTGTTCGATTATTGCTTGCTTAACTTCGAGATTTTTTACTTTTTGCGACTCGAGATCACGGTTACTCTCCGCCTTTATGTCGCGGTACTGTTTTAAAAGTTCCTTTAGTTGAGGTTCAACTGAATCTTCGGGTGCTTCGAATGCTAAAATGTCGCCACCAGCTTCAACCCATTCCTTGCGCTTGCGTTCAACTTCAGCTTTATGTTTTTTGTAAAAATTTATTTTTATGCTTTCTACTTCCGACCTTAACCTCTGAACAGGTTTTGCGTCAATAATTGCCTTTAGTGCATCGACAAGCTGCTCGCGTGTTAGCTGCGAATAGTCGGTAGTTGGCTTTGTGTCGCCAGCCTCTTCCTCCTCGTCAATATCATCAGCAATATCTTCCTCCTCCGAATCGTCTACATCCATCGATTCATCATCGAGGCTTATTGGAGTAAGATCAATTGGTTCATCATCGTCGTCGGCAACCATAACAGGTTCGCTAACCGATTTGGGATTTAGCTCAATTTCATTCTCAGCAGATTCAATCTGAGTACCTTCAGCGCTGTCGAGAGTGCTGTTTTCGGGAGCATTCGTAGTATTTTCGGCATTGCCGAACTGATCGTTTCCGATCTGATCATTGTGGTTCATAGTGTCCATCTTTCTGTTGTTAATTTGCCTAAAGGCAAAAATGCATTAAATTTTAACGCTTTTTCGAAGCTACGAAAATACTTATTATGCGTTAATACTCAAACTATTTTATTTAAAAATGTAAATATAGTGCGAAATGAACAAAACAAAAGCGACTCGCAAATGCAAGTCGCTTTCGATATATAATTTAATACCTATTTAATATGGCATTAGTTTACCTCAATTTTCTGAGGTGGACGAGGGATTGCCTCTTCGCGCTTTTGAAGCGTAAATTCAAGAATTCCATTCTCGTAACGTGCATCAATCTTCGACGAATCGATAGATTTACCTAAATTGAATGTACGAGTAAATGGTTCAATACCAAATTCGTTACGAATGTACTTTGCTTTGGTTTCCGGTTTTTCAGTCCCTTTCGACGAAACTATAAGCGAATCGTTTTCAACTTTAATATCGAAATCGGTTCGACTGTAGCCAGGCGCAGCAAGTTGAAGGCGAAAAGCTGTTGGCTCTTCGATAATATTAACTGCAGGCATTGAACTGCACTCGTGCGCATAGCGATTGGCACTGTTTAGAAAACTATTTACGAATTCGGAGAATTCGGGCTTGTAGCTAGCCGACTGCACTCTTGAATCGGGTTTAGCAAAACGAATTAGTGTCATAATTTTTTAGTTTTAAGAGTTAGTACTTTAATTTCGAAATCGTATTTTTCGAAAAATGTACCAAATTAAAAAACATGCCATATTGGCGTTACAATGGCAACACAAATGCCATATTGGCGCTATATTACTTGATCTTTTTTACATTACCAATATATAATATTGATATACTGAACTTTATGCAATTAGTTCAACGATTCATTAACTTAATTATAAATGCAATACTTAATTCAATTATTTTTGAGCACAATTTTAAAAAGCAATTGCTGTTTACTATAGCATACAAAAACTGCGCTTTAGGTAATATGAACCATAATACACATAGGCAAATTTCATTTTCAACTACGATATTATTTCGAAATATCGCTTTACTTCTTATACTTTTATTTTTCGGCTCATCAATTATGTTTGCCCAAACAATGGGCAGAATTAGTGGAACAATTACAAATACCATTGGAGAACCAGTACCCTATGCAAATATTAGCGTAGCTGCTAACGCCATAGGAACATCGAGCAGTATAGACGGCAAATACCAATTACTTGTTCCAGCAGTCGATTCGGTTCAAATTCTTTTCTCGAGCCTTGGGTACTCTTCGAAAACAATTACTATAAAGCTAAAAGCAAACGAGAAAAAGCAGCTCGACATACTTCTCGAAACCGACCTTAAGGCGCTTGAGGCCGTTTCGATAATTGCAACGCAAAAGCAATTTGGAAACATTGAGCGAATTGAACACCGCGATATAAAGTTTATTCCAAATGCTTCGGGCAGCTTCGAGGCCATACTAAAGTCGATGCCAGGTGTTGCTTCGGCCAACGAGCTTAGCTCGCAGTACTCGGTTCGCGGTGGTAACTTCGACGAAAATTTAGTTTACGTTAACGACGTAGAAATTTATCGCCCCTTTTTAATTCGCTCGGGGCAACAGGAAGGATTAAGCTTTGTAAACTCCGACATGGTTGAGTCGGTCGAATTTTCGGCAGGTGGGTTTAACGCCGAATTTGGCGACAAAATGTCGTCGGTACTAAATATTCGCTACCGCAAACCAACCACAAACGCTGCAAAAGCCGAGATGAGCCTCCTTGGTACTTCGGCACTTGCCGAGGGATCGCTTTTTAAAGGGCAATTTACGCATCTTACTGGAGTTCGCTATAAAACATCGCAGTACCTTTTAGGTACACTCGACGACAAGGGCGACTATAACCCTTCATTTATTGATGTTCAGAGCAACCTTACATGGAAACTTTCCAATAGTTTTCAGCTAACATTTCTTGGAAACTTTGCCCGTAACAACTACCATTTTGTACCGCAAACCCGCGAAACCCGCTTTGGAACATTTACCAACGCTCTTCAGCTTAAAGTTTTTTACGAAGGGCAAGAGCTAAACAGATTCGAAACTATGCAAACTTCGCTGGGAGCCGAATACCGCCCTTCGGAGGAACTGTTTATAAAGATTAGTGCCGGCAATTACCTCGCTCGCGAATCGGAAACATTCGATGTATTTGGGCAGTATTTACTTAACGAACTCGACAACTCATTGGGCTCGTCGACCTACGGCGATAGCCTTATAAACGTTGGCATTGGTGGATTTATGAACCATGCCCGTAACTTTCTTGATGCCAACTTTTCAAGGGTCGAGCATATTGGTTCGTACGTAACTGCCTCTACGAGGTTAAAATGGGGATTGCGGTTTCAGCATGAACTAATTGACGATGAAATAAGCGAATGGGAACTTATCGACTCATCGGGTTACTCAATTCCTTACAACGCTCAACAGCTGAACCTCTCCTATTCGTTAAAGTCGAAAAACACTACTTCATCGAAACGTTACTCGGGATTTATTCAAGAATCGATAAAATTCAGCTTGGCAAGTTTGCAGCTGTCGCTAACGGCAGGAGTTCGTTTAGCATACTGGGATTTGAATAAACAGATGAACTTTAGTCCAAGAGCATCGATTTTAGGTAAATTCGAAGATTACGAAAGGGTATCGTTTCACCTTTCGGGGGGTTACTACCACCAACCACCAATATATAAAGAGATACGAACACCACAAGGAACCATTAATAAAAATGCAAAGGCGCAGGAATCGGTTCATATTGTGGTAGGCTCAGAATACCAATTCGAATCATGGAATCGACCCTTTAAATTTCAAGCAGAAATTTACTACAAAGAACTTAAAAATATTATTCCCTATAAAATTGAAAATGTTCGTATTAGGTACGCAGGCGAGAACATAGCCGTTGGGTACGCGCAGGGAATCGACCTAAAAATTAACGGCGAGTTTGTTAAGGATGCACAGTCGTGGGCCAGTCTTTCGTATATGCAAACATTCGAGGATATTGCCAACGATTCGTACGTTAACAACAATGGCGAAACGGTTTACCCAGGATACTACGCTCGACCAACCGACCAACGAATTGGGGTTGGCGTTTTCTTTCAGGATTACCTACCAAACCGTCCTAACATTAGAGTACACCTTAGCGGGCACTACGGAACTGGCCTTCCGTTCACATTTCCAAAAACCGAACGCTACGACCTAATAAACCGAATGCCTTCGTATAAAAGAGTAGATATGGGATTTACAGCAATTCTAAAGGAGTACAACCATAAGTCGATTAAAAAACTCGAAAGCATAACTTGGCTAAAAAGTTTATGGTTTGGAGCCGAAATTTTTAACCTTTTCGACTTTAGTAATACCGTGTCGTACCTTTGGGTGCAAACCGTTGGCAACCAAAGCAACCAAGCGGGTTTGTATGCCGTTCCAAACTACCTTACCTCCAGGAGAATTAATGTTAAGCTAACGGCATCGTTTTAGAGTTTCTAAAGAAAGTTTTCAGTACAACAAGTATAGAATTATGGGTTGTTAACTTCTAAGAAACTGTTTAAGTTTTTATTAATATTCTGGTTTTCAATTGCCCACGCCCCGATAATTATCGGGGCGTGGGCAATTATCAGAGCATTTCTAATGAATAAAATTTAAACAGTTTCTAATAAAATTTGCAGGGAAATTGCATTTAAAAAAAACTGTCCCGTAGGGACAAAATATTGGTAGATGGTGCTAAATAAACCAATTTCACTGTGCCGTTAGGCACAGAATATTCCGTACCTAGCGGCACGGTGTTATTTTTATTTATTTGAGTCCTACCGATATTATGTCCCTAGCGGGACATAAAAAACAAGGACGAAAATTCTAATTAGTTTACAAATAGATTATACAAAGCAATTATAAAATGCGTTTGCTATGGTTGAAGTTTGTTGTATTTTTGCTTGTATCGCTCCAATATGCTACCTTGCGTTCAATTAAATAGTTAATCCATGTGGGGCTATATACTTTTTAGCATTATTTTTATTTCACTAATAGTATACATTCGCATTCAGCGCTCAGCTTACTTAAAACACATAAGTGCACTTGAGCAACGACTGCTGCTTTCGCAAATGAACCCGCACTTTGTTTTTAACTCCCTAACGGCCATTCAAAGTTACATTTTCAGAAACGATGCCTATACCGCTGGCAAATACATGTCGAGCTTTGCAAAACTCGTTCGACTTGTTTTGGAAAACTCGCGCGAGGAGCAAATTCCCATTTCAAAAGAAATTGAAACTTTGAGGTACTATCTTCTTTTACAAGAACTTAGGTTTGAAGGGAAATTCGATTACAACATTGACGTAGACCCCGACATTGCAGTCGATCAAATAACCGTTCCACCAATGCTTGCCCAGCCATTTATCGAAAACGCCATTGAACATGGCATAATTCACCTAAGTAGAAAGGGATTAATAACAATTCGCTTTATACTAAAGGGTTCGGCGCTAATTATTGAAATTGAGGATAATGGCATTGGCATTGAAAAATCGTCGCAGCATAGCCAACACAAGTGGAACGAGCACCAATCGCTTGCGACAAAAATAACCAAGGAACGTATTAAGAACATTAAGAGTAGTTCAAAAATTGAAGTAAAAATGGAGATAATTGACCTTTCGGAGAACTCAGATTTACAACAAAAAGGCACAATAATTCGGTTTACGCTTCCAGTTACATTAGCAACAGCAGGTTAAGTATATGATTAGAGCAATAGTAATTGACGATGAGCCAAAAGCACGCGAAACAATAATAAGCATGCTTGCAATTTATTGTCCTACAGTTAAGGTTGTTGGACAGGCTTGGAGTGTAGAAACTGGCTATAATTTAATTAACGATGTTAAACCTGAGGTTGTATTTCTCGACATTCAGATGCCCGATGGTAGCGGGTTCGATTTGCTTAAACGGTTTAGCGATATTTTTTTTCGGTTCGTAATTATTACAGCCTACCAAGAGCATGCCATTAAGGCATTTAAATTTAGCGCCATCGACTTTATACTTAAGCCAATAGACCCAGGCGATCTCTTAAATTCGGTTGAAAAACTATCGGAACAAATTCAGAGCGAAGTTATAAATCAAAAATTTAGTGCCTTTATCGAAAACATTGAATCGCCCAGTGGTGTACCCAAAAAAATTCTTCTTAAAACGGTCGAATCGGCAATAGTAGCGGATACATCGACCATAATTCGCTGCGAATCGCAAAGCAACTATACCCTTTTCTACTTTTGCAATAAGCCCAAACTTCTTGTATCGAAAACCCTAAAAGAGTTCGAAGAACTCTTATCGTCGTCGGGATTTGTTCGAACCCATCAATCGCATTTAGTTAATTTAAACTACGTAACATCGTTCAATAACTTACCCGAAAGCCATTTAGTACTAATTGATGGCACTATAATTCCAGTTGCTGTTCGAAAAAGGGAAACCGTTGAAGAGATTGTTAAAAAGAGGCTTAAAACTTAGTTCAATAGTGTACTTTTACAGCTAAAAGAGTTCATAAATAAAATAGGAACAGAATTTGTTTTTCAAGTAATTCCAAATTTATAATTTTACCCGCAACAAATTAAACTATAACCATCGCATTAAACACATAATTCTTACTAAAATG
Source organism: Bacteroidales bacterium UBA2287 (assembly GCA_002345675.1). Taxonomy (GTDB): domain Bacteria; phylum Bacteroidota; class Bacteroidia; order Bacteroidales; family Tenuifilaceae; genus UBA2287. Next base: position 94,147 of record DDWL01000021.1, read on the forward strand.
AAAACAGTTTTAAGTTTTACAACCGCAATTCTTCTTTCGTTAACACTATTTTCGCAAACCAATCCATCGTTAGTTGAATTCCCTGTTAGCGATTACAATTTTGGTGTAATTACCGAAGAAGGCGGAAGCGTTTCGTACAGCTTTGAGGTTATTAACGGAGGAACATCGCCACTAATTATTTCGCGAGTAGCCACATCGTGTGGTTGCACAACACCCGAATGGACAAAGGAACCCATTGCCCCCATGAGCAAAGGTGTAATAAAGGCTATTTACGACCCAAAAGGTCGCCCTGGCCCATTTAACAAAACCATTACGGTGTACACCAACGTAAATCCTGCTGGAACAGTATTAACAATTCGCGGACAAGTAACACCCCGTAAAAAAACAGCAGAAGACACATACCGCAGAAGGCTTAACGACCTTGGGCTGTCGGCAACTCACTTAAATGTTAACCGTGTATTTGTAAACCAAACCGTTACCGATACAATTGGCGTTTATAACTTTGGGGCAAACCCAATTAAATTAACCTTTAATGGAATTCCTAGCCACTTAACGGTTGAGGTTGTACCCGAAACCTTAAAACCACAGCAGCAAGGAAAAATAACCATTACTTTCGACTCGAATAAGCGAAATGAATGGGGTTTTGTTGTTGACCGCTTTAGCGTTTTAGTGAATAACGAAACGCCTCAGAATAACTTAATTAGCGTTAGCGCTAACATTGAGGAAGATTTCTCGAAATTTACCGACGAACAGCTAATAAACTCACCAAAAATTTCGTTTGTTGAGTTGAACAAAGATTTTGGCAATGTTAAGGAGGGTGAAAGCATTAACCACGAATTTGTGTTTAGCAATACTGGTAAAAGCGATTTAATAATTAGGAAAATTAAAGCTAGCTGCGGATGCACAACTGTAAATCCAAAGGTTACTATTATTAAGCCCGGCGAATCGAGTTCGCTATCGGCAACTTTTCGCACCAGTGGATTTACTGGTCGTCAGAGCAAAAGCATAACCGTTATTACAAACGACCCAAAAAATTCAACACAAACGCTTCGACTTTCGGGAACAGTTACAAAAGAAGAATAACATTAGCATACTTTTAAACAGCGAAGCGGCTTCCCGTTAATTGGGAAGCCGCTTCGCTGTTTAATTACTTCATATTAATCGTCGCCATTTAAGCTATCCTTTCCGGCTGCATAAATGCTAGCTAAAATCGATTCGTACTTATCGGAAATAATCTTTCTACGAAGCTTAAGTGTGGGGGAAAGTTCACCAGTTTTCGAATCCCACTGCTCAGCAACTAGTCGAAACCGCTTAATATGCTCGTGAGTTCCTAACTGTGAGTTAATGGTTTTAATCTCCCTTTGAAATCGACTTTGGACTTGAGGAATTGTAATTAGCTCAATGTTGTTCTCGAAATGTATTTTATGGCGAGCACACCAATCGTGTAAAAAGCTGAAGTTTGGCGATATTAGCGCGCTTACAAACTTTTCGTTTTCGCCAACAACCATGGCCTGTTCAATAAAAAACGACTCCTTTAACTTATTTTCAATTGCCTGAGGGGCAACATATTTACCACTCGACATTTTAAAGATTTCCTTTTTACGGTCGGTAATAAGGAGGAACTTATCCTTTTCGAACTTTCCTATGTCGCCAGTGTGAAACCAACCATCCGAATCGATTGCCTCGGCAGTTTGCTCGGGACTTCGATAGTACCCTTGCATTAAGCTGGGGCCTCGCATTAGTATTTCGCCATCGTCGGCAAGTTTTACTTCAACATTATGAATAACAACGCCAACCGACCCAAACATTACATTTCTGTTGCCTTTAGGGTGGTTTAGCGAAATTGCTGGCGATGTTTCGGTTAGGCCGTACCCTTCGAAAATAGGAATACCTGCAGCCCAGTAAACACGGGCAAGACGCGCTTGTAACGCAGCACCTCCCGAAATTAAAAATTTAACCTGCCCACCCAGAGCCGCTTGCCATTTACTGAATATAAGCTTTCGAGCAATTGCTAGCTGAAGATTGTAGAACCAGCCATTTCCATCTTCCTTATACTTAAAACCTAAATTTACTGCCCAAAAGAAAAGCTGCTTTTTAATGCCTTTAAGGTCTTTGCCCTTTGCAATAATTTTATCGAAAACCTTTTCGAGAACCCTCGGAACTGCGATAAACACCTGAGGTTGTATCTCTTTCATGTTTTCGGCTATGGTTCCCATATTTTCGGCATAGTAGACTGTAACGCCCTTTGTTTGGTAGAAATAGCCAACCATACGTTCGAGTACATGGCTAAGAGGAAGAAAGCTAAGCGCCTTATCGCCTGCAGCTATTGGAAAGAGTTCGATACATGCGCTTACATTGCTCAAAAAGTTACGATGCGAAAGCATAACACCCTTGGAAAGGCCAGTAGTTCCCGATGTATAAATTATTGAAACTGTGTCGTCGGGGGTTACCGAATTTTTAACCGAATCAAGTTCCTTAGCCATTTCGGAAGCCACACTTTTACCCTTTTCGTAAACCTCGCTCCAGTAAGGAGCATCGGGAATTTCGTTAAAAGTATAAACGCCCAAAATATTAGGTAATTGGTTGGCGATGGGTTTTATGCGGTCGTAAAGCTGCTTGTCGGAAACAAAAACAAGTTTCGATTCGGAATGACTTAAAATATGCTCGTACTCTTCGTTACTAATTGTTGGGTAAATGGGAACATGCACCAATCCGGCCTGACTTAAACCCATGTCTAAAAAATTCCACTCGGGCCTATTGTTAGTTATGCTCGCTACTTTATCTCCTTTTTTCAGTCCTAGCGAAAGGAAAGCATAACTCAAATTGTTGGCATAATCTTGATACTGTGAAATGGAGTATTCAATCCAAACTCCATTTTGCTTACTTGCCAAAACAGGACTATTACTGTAAGTTGCTTTTCCCATTTCGAGCAAGTCGAATGTGCGTTCTGCTTTCATTTCAATTGAATTAGTTAAAAAAACGAAGTTTAAAAATAGCTTTTTAAAAAATACTTATATTTACCAAAACCTGAACATGTAAAAGTATGAAAAAGTTCAATCTAATATTGGTCGTTTGTTTAATTATTAATACGGCTACTGGTCAAACTCTCGAAGCTTATCGCATTTACAACAATAAAGGGGAACCTGTTTCGTATGGCGAAATGGCTAAAACCCTCTCCGAATCGAGTATAGTTCTATTTGGCGAACTTCACGACAACCCCATTGCGCATTGGCTTCAAATTGAATTAACTAATACATTGTACAATAACTTTAACAAGCAACTTGTTTTAGGTGCCGAAATGTTCGAAAGCGACAATCAGCTTATTGTTAACGAGTACCTTTCGGGAACCATTAATCAAAAGCGATTTGAGGAAGAGGCTCGATTATGGCCAAACTATAAAACCGACTATAAGCCCCTAATTGAATTTGCAAAGGAAAAGGGATTGCCGTTTATTGCAACCAACATTCCACGTCGGTATGCCACTGTAGTTTCGAGTAGCGGTTTTGAAGCTCTCGAAAGCCTTACCAGCGAAGCAAAAAGCTATATTGCGCCCCTTCCTATCGATTATGACCCCACATTACCTAGCTATAAAGCTATGCTAAGCATGGGTGGAATGCCAGGTAAAAGCATGACTGCAAGCGAGAACTTTCCAAAAGCACAAGCAGTAAAGGATGCAACCATGGCTTGGTTTATAAATAAAAACCTTAAAGAGAATAATATTTTTATTCATTTCCATGGAACTTACCACTCGAATAATTACGAAGGAATTTACTGGTACTTAACCCGCACAAACAGCAAAACTAAAATTGCTACAATTGCAACCGTTATTCAAGATAAAACAGATGTGCTGGAAAGCGAAAACAACAATTTAGCAAACTTTATAATTGTAGTTCCTAGTCGTATGACTCGGACATACTAGAAACTTGCTGCTCTTTTGTTTGATTGGTAAATGATTGAATCCAATTCAGTGCCTCATCATCGTTTCGAAAAAACATAAATGGAATTTTAAACTTTCGAGTTGAGTGCAGAATAATATTTAAGTAGTACTTTTTAAAAAGACTGCCATCAAAAACCACAGCGATTCTTTTTACTCCTTTTTTAATTACTTGCAAAACTGCGTACGACACCAACCAATTACGAACTTCTTGATTTACGGTACAGTGCCTAATATCTGAAAGAAAAGTATGAACTGGAAGTTGGTGTTTATCGAAAAAATTGTTGGCTACACTAAAAGCGTACTCGTAATGATCCTTAGTTAATTGGCCTTTCCATAAAACACTAACGGTTCTTAAATCATAAATATACTTTACTAAAGCGTAGGGCTCATTTAGTATTATTATCTCTCTCATTTGAAATACAACTTAAATTGCTTCGATTAGTGGCACTTTTTATCTTGAATTCGCCAATGTATTTTGTTCCCCAACTTACATATTATTTAATTTTCCTCATACCTACTCTGTTTTAGGTAACTGAAAATACATTCTCTTTTTACAAATGAAGTACTGAAAAAGAATACAGTAGGGGTACAAAAAGGTTTTCGATTTAGTATTCTCTTTGCATTTACTCTTTTTATATGCGTTGCGCTTTAAACTTTTTAAAAAGTAAAAGTGAGCCTTATAAACCGAAAGGGTAAACGAGAAGTTACCCGATAGTGCATAAAGAACCGACGATGCCAAGTCGAGAACCATTCGAAACGAGAGCGTTAAAAACAACCTTGCTCCGAACAGATTTTTATGAAGCATTAAAAGGTTGTTACGGTGATTTAGGTATACCTTAAACGGGTTATTATTTGGAAGCGTTCCTCCGCCAACATGTAAAACAGAACTTTGCGGAACAACCCAAATGGAGTATCCAAGCCTGTTTAACCTCCAGCAAAGGTCAATTTCTTCCATGTGTGCAAAAAAGTTGGTATCGAACCCTCCTACTTCCCAAAAAGCCTTCGACTTTATAACCATGCAGGCTCCAGTAGCCCAAAATACCCTATGGGTATTATCGTATTGTCCCTTATCCTCTTCGGTAACCGAAAGAATTCGCCCACGACAAAAAGGATAGCCAAGAAAATCGACAAAACCGCCCGATGCACCAGCGTACTCGAATTTATGCGGCTCGTTAAAACTTAAAATTTTAGGTTGACATGCAGCAGCTTTAGGATTCTCTTCGAGAAAGTTAACCAATGGATTTAGCCAACCCCTATCGACCTTTACATCGGAATTTACAATAACATAGTAATCGGCACTAACTTGCTTTAAAGCAATATTGTAGCCGCCAGTAAACCCATAGTTTTTGTCTAAAACAATAAGCCTTACCGAAGGGAATTCGCTGCGAATCCATTTTACCGAATTATCGGTTGAGCCATTATCGACTACAACAATTGATGAATCGAAACCCTCAACAGCAGAATGCTGAGCAAACGACGATAAAAACTGTTTAAGGAAGTTTATCCCATTCCAGTTTAAAATTACAACGGCTATGGTTTTGTTACTCATTACTTACACTATTACGCTTACGTTTCCAACGGCGATGCGACCATAGCCAGTGCTCGGGTTGCTCGATTATTTGATTTTCTAAAACTTTTACATGCAAGTTGGTTAGCTCGTACTGAGCAAAACTTTTAGGATTTGTACAAAGCACCTCAAAAGTTAACTCGTACCTTCCTCGCGCCACTTTTCTCATTTTACTAAAAAGAACTGGGAGGTCGAGTTTCTCGGCTATTTTTTCGACCCCAAGAAAAACGGGAGTATCCTGATTCAAAAAATTGGTCCAGTATCTTATATCTCCCGAAGCAGGTGTTTGATCAGAAATTAGGCCAAGTAATACCATGTCGCCAGATCTAACACGACTAATAACTGTTTTAAAAGCATCGTTCATGGCAACGGGAACTCCCCCAAAACGCATCCTCGAATTATTAAGTAATCGCTCAAATCGCTTGTCAACTAATGGCTTGTAAACGCCTAAAGCAATATGCTTAATATGAGCCGAAATAAGGCTCATAAGTTCCCAGTTGCCGTAATGGCCAAGTGCGAGTATTACGCTTTTTCGTGCGTTATAAAACTGATCGAGGATTTCGGGATTTATGAACTTACACATTTTTAAAACCCTTCGTTTGCTTGCGTGAAGCATAATAATGTCTTCGAAAAAGAGGTCGGCAAAATGTGTGTAAAACTTTTTTTCAATAGTTATAATTTCTTTTAAAGATTTCTCAGGAAAGGAATTAAGCAAGTTCTCTCGAACTACAGTGCGCCTGTAGCCAGCAATGCGATACATAATAAATGCCAACAAGTCGGACAAAATATAAATAGCCCTAAATGGCAACTGGGCTAGTAACCATGAGAAAACGTAAAAAGTATAAAAAAAGAGAGCCTGCATTATTCTACTTGTTCATAATGTTTGCAACCGAATTCTTAAACTCGTTGAATATATTGGCGTTGGTGGCAATTATATCGTCGCCAAAAATGTAAGTATTTCCGCCTTTAAAGTCCGAAACTTTTCCGCCCGCCTGCTGAACAATAAAGGCTCCAGCAGCTACATCCCAAGGTTTTAGGCTATACTCGTAAAATGCATCGAAGCGACCACAAGCAACATAAGCCAAATCGGTTGCTGCCGAGCCAAGACGCCTAAGTCCGTGCGAATGCTGCATAAAGTACTCCATGGTTTGCAGGTACTCCTTCATTCGGCTGTAGTTGTAGTAAGGAAAACCGGTTGCAATTAGCGAGTCGTCGACTTTGTCGATTTGCGAAACCGAAATGGCTTTGCCATTTAAATATGCGGGTGAACCCTGCCATGCGTAAAAGCACTCGTCGAGGCTTATTTCGTATATTACACCAAGCAACATTTCGTTGCCCTTCGACAGGGCAATGCTAACCGCAAAGGGCGAAAGGCCATGAATAAAGTTTGTGGTTCCGTCGAGCGGGTCGACAATCCAGTTATAGCCACCCTCAACAAGCGATCCGGTTCCCTCTTCGGCAATAAACCCTGAACCTGGTAGAATTTGCCTAAGTCCTTCGACAAGTATTCGTTCAGCCTCCTTATCGACATGCGACACAAAATCGTGTTGTCCTTTTGTTTCAACTTTCGAAAACGAAAATCCTTTGCGTTGATTCTGAATATACTTACCAGCTTGCTTTGCAAGAATTATGGTGTTACTACAAATTTCGTTTAGGTTAAGCATATAAAATGAGTAGATTAAAATAAAATCCGATATTAAAGTATTGATTGATTGGTTAATTGGTTAATTGAGTTAATTGGTTGCCCCGATAATTATCGGGGGGTTGATTTGTTATGCTAATAAAATCTCTGCAGGGATTCGTAATCCTTTGTATAAAGATTTTACCATACTAAGAGTTAATTTTCTTTTCCTATTTAAAACTTCGCTCACACGACTTTGGCTGCCTAAATATTTCACCATATCAGCTTTGGTCATTCCCATTTGTTCCATGCGAAATTTTATGGCATCAACTGGATCGGGTGGTGCAATGGGATAATGTTTCATCTCGTACGATTCGATTAATGTTACAAGCAAATCCAATTCATCTCCCTGCGGAGTATCCTTTTTTGCACCCCACAATTCCTCAACTCTTTGAATTGAGTCATAGTAATCCTGCTCTGTTTTAATTGGTTTTATTTCCATAATCAAATCGGTTTAACATCTATTTGGTCATATTGTTTATGGGTCCCAATAAAGCGTATAAAAATGGTCTGAAACTCATATTCAACTGCAACAAGCAACCTATAAGTGTTACCTTTTATATTAAAAACAACTCTCCCATCGCCTATAATGCTGGCACTCTTGTACTGATGTTTTAAATCATTGGGGCTTTTCCAATCTGCAATCTTTGCTTCATGATACCAAGACCTTAATGAAGCCTCAGAATCAGCGTACTCTGGCTTTTCAAAAAACTCCCTCAAAGTTCTAAAAGCAATAATTCTCATGATGCAAATTTATAAATAATTTGCATCATTTCCCGATTTGGGATATTTTTATAGTAATTTATTGATTACAATGAGTTTTAAGGTATGCGCAAACAACTGGGATTATGGTTAATGGGCGAGAAAGTGCTGTGTTTTCGTCCCCTCATAAAATTGCCCGAGTGGGCAAAGAAACTCCGATTCAGTTTACTATCGGAACCAAGTATCAACCCAAATTAGCTACACCCCTTGTTGTTAGCAGTAATTAATTAGAATTCAGTTACTTTTAGCGAATTGTTCTTAACTTCGGAACTATAATTCTGAATAAATTTTTCAATTTCTTTTTCGGTAACGTTAATCTTTGCGTATTTCCCTTTCTTTGGAAAAACATAAAGGAATGTTATGCTTTCTTTGTCTTTATTTGCTATAAAAAGCAATCTAAACCCGTCACGTTTACTTAAATTCTGTCCGCTATTTGGAATTCTTGTTTTTATTAATCTGTAAGGTTGAAAATCAAGGATATTATCCCTAAAATTCCATATTTCATTAAAATTCATTTCGTTGAAAACACATTTAATGTCTTCATTACAAGAAAAGTAACCTAATTTCTTTTTTGAAATTAATTCTTTTATAGAAGTTTCAAAATCAGACGTATAAAAGAAAACCATTCTACTCAATGCTACTTAATATTCCTGTTATGTTTTTATTGACAGGAAGAACTTCGTTTTTAAGTTCAAGGTCGCCAATAATCTCATTGAATAGATTAATTTCATTAGATAATTCTTTAGCTGCGGTCTTTACACCTGTATAAATATGATTATTCTTTTTGATTTGTGAAGTTAATCGAATAAGAGCGTTTCGTAGTTCCTTTAGGTTGCTTTTTAGTTCCAAATAAAGTTCTTTATGATTAAATAATTCATCATAGAGCGTAGTGTTGAGGCTTGCTAATTTTTCTTTGCAGTCTAATATTATATTTCTAAACTTACAAATTGTGTCAAGGTAAACATTAATATGGTCTTCCGTAGTTAATTTATTTGATGCAATCGCTACGGATTCTTTAACTTCATTTACTTTTATTTCAATTGCAGTATTCATTTCAATTATTTCTATTAATTGCCTGATTCTTATACGCAAAGATAGGCTAAAAGTTTATCAATCCAAATCCAATTGGTTTACAGATTATTGCACTTATCTAATCAATTAATATTACACTGAAATTTCCCGATGGAGCAATTTCGTTTAGTTTAACACCTACAATACTGTTTACCATTTGTTTGCTGTATGGGAATTCGACTTTTATGTAGTTTCGGGTAAACCCAAACATAAGGTTATTTTTTCGCGACGACTCGAACAGAACGCCATCCGTATTCCCCAAGTTTTTTTTATAGAAATTAGCATGAAGCGTTTCGGACAGCTGCATTAGCAGTTTAACCCTTTCGTTTACAATTTTTTGCGAAACTTTTTCGGTAATTTCGGCTGCAGGAGTATTGGGCCGGGGCGAGTATGGGAAAACGTGTAAAAACGAAACTTCTAGCTTCTTTAGTAGGTTGTACGAATCCATAAAATCGTCGTTGGTTTCGCCCGGAAAGCCTACAATAACATCGACCCCAATAAAGACATTTGGAATAGCCTTTTTAACTTCGGTTACCCTATTTGCAAATAGTTCGCGATTGTAACGGCGTTTCATTAGGGCTAAAATTCGGTTCGAACCCGACTGAAGCGGAATATGAAAGTGTGGCAGTAACGTTGACGAGTTTGCGAAAAGCGAAATTACTTCGTCGGTTACTAAGTTAGGCTCAACCGACGAAACTCTAATGCGATGTAAGCCTTCAACTTGCTCGAGGGCTTTTAGTAAGTCGACAAACTTTTCGCCCGTTGTGCGACCAAAGTCGCCTGTGTTAACTCCTGTTAAAATAATTTCTTTTACACCCGACTGCACAATAAGGCGGGCTTGCTCCAAAACCTTTTCGATGGGAATATTTCGACTTTTGCCCCTTGCCAACGGAATGGTACAGTAGGTGCAATGGTAATCGCAGCCATCCTGAACTTTTAGGAACGAACGGGTGCGGTCGGCGCTTGAGTATGCTGGAAAAAAGTCGCTTACCGAATCGATATCGCAGCTAAAGACCTTAACGTTCGATTTTTTTTCGAGTTTCGAAAGGTAAAGCGGAATGCTATCCTTCCCCGAAGCGCCCATTACCAAGTCGACCCCTTCGATTGATGCAACCTCGTCGGGTTTTAGCTGGGCATAGCAACCAACAACGGCTATTAGCGCCTGTGGCGATTGGGTTGCAAACTTACGAATTGCCTGTCGGCACTTTTTGTCAGCATGCTCGGTAACCGAGCAAGTATTAATTATGTAAATATCGGCTTCGTCGGTAGGTTGAACACGGTTAAACCCCAATTCGGCAAATTGGCGTGCAATGGTTGACGTTTCGGAAAAGTTAAGCTTACAGCCCAGTGTAAAGAATGCTACTCTCTTGTTCATTTGTTTAAAAATTCGAGTGCAAACTTACAAAATGGTTAGAATTATAATGTAATAATTCTCTTTTTCCTTCTTTTAAATTGCTGGTACAGCAGATGTATAATACCGTCGGAAACCCCAATGGTGGGCACAATAATTTTTTTCGCACCGCTCCACTTCATAATTTTAAGGTAAATATCGGCAGCAGGAATAATAACATCGGCTCTGTCGGGATTTAAACCAAGTACTTTTATTCGCTCGTCGAGCGAGTAGTACATTATAAACTTATGTATTTCGTTAAGCTCGTCGTAAAGTAAAGGCTGATTTTCCTTCTTCCCCGAAAGTTTATACAATTTATTAATGTTACCACCCGAACCAATAAGGTTAATCTCCTTTTTGGTTGTTATTACCTTTTTTACCCATTCCTTCATTTCGTCAAAATCGGCTTTCGAAACATTTCCTGAGAGAATTCTCAGTGTTCCAATGTCGAACGAATGCGAATCGATTAGCTTTCGGCTGCCAAAAAGGGTAACCTCGGTGCTACCACCTCCAACATCAACATAAAGGTAATGGCTATCGTCGTCGATAAGTTCAACAATTTGGTTTGCATATATAATTTCGGCTTCCTCCTTACCATCGATAACTTCAATTTCAATTCCCGTTTCCTTTTTTACACGGGCAACTATTTCCTTGCTATTCGAAGCTTCGCGCATTGCCGATGTTGCACAAGCCCTAAACGCCACTACGTCGTGTACTTTCATTAGTAAACTAAACGCCTTCATTGTATCAACAAACTTGTCGATTTTTTTTGGCGTTAATTTTCCAAGGGAGAATGAATCTTCGCCTAACCTAAGTGGAACCCTTAAAAGGGAAGACTTTTTAAACGACACGTTTATGCCATCTTCAACCACATTCGAAAAAAGTAAACGAACAGCATTAGAGCCAATGTCGATGGCAGCAAATCGGTATAATTTCAAGGCTTAATAGTTTTTTTATGTTTATTGGTATAGTACTTATGTATTTCGAGCTGCGACTGATACGCTTTCTCGCTTCCTTTAATCTTTTTAAAGGTATTGCAGAGATTTGGGTCGACAATGCGAGCTTTTACGTTATCGCGCAACCCTGCCATTACAATCTCTTTCAGTTCCTTACGTATTTCGGTATCGTAAATCGAAACGGCAACTTCAACTCGGTAGTCGAGGTTTCGGGTCATCCAGTCGGCCGATGAAATGTAGTAATGCTCCTGATTATTGTTACAGAAAATAAAAATTCGCGAGTGCTCCAAAAACCTATCGACAATACTTACAGCCTCAATATTTTCGCTAAAGCCCTTAATTCCTGGCACTAAAGCACAAATACCTCTAACAACAAGCTTAATTTGCACGCCTGCATTGCTTGCTTGGTAAAGTTTACGAATAACTTCCTCGTCGACAAGGTTGTTTATTTTGCAGTAAATATAAGAAGGAAGTTTGCGTTTGGCATTAGCAATTTCATTGTCGATAAGAGCAAATATTTTCCTTCTCATGTTGAAAGGCGCAACCATTAAGTGCTTATAGTTAAACGACTTAAAATTAAACTCGAGAAAGGTGAAAACTTTTTCAACTTCGTTGGTTATTCGCTTATCGGCAGTTAAAATATTAAAGTCGGTATATAAATTTGCATTCCCTTCGTGAAAATTCCCGGTGCTTAGGGTTGAGTAATTAACCAATTTCGAGTCCTCTTCGCGGGTAATTAGCGTCATTTTGCTGTGTATTTTTAAACCGTGAACGCCAAAAATCACATTAATTCCCGCTTCTTCCATCTTTTTACTCCATTTTATATTGGCATTCTCATCGAAACGAGCGCGTAGTTCGACAACAGCAGTTACCTGCTTGCCATTTTGAGCAGCATTAATTAGTGCACGAACAACCCTCGATTCGGTAGCCACGCGATAAAGAGTAATTTTTATCGACTTAACTTTTGGGTCGATAGCTGCTTCGCGAAGCATTTGAATATAGTATGCAAAGCTGTGGTAAGGATAATGGAGGGCAAAGTCTCGTTTAGCAACTTCGGCTAGTATACTGGTAGTGTTTTCTAACCGTTCAACAGGCACAGGAGGTAAATACTCATTTACAAGATTTGGCCCGCCAAGGTTTGGAAACCCAATAAAATCGCGAAAGTTGTGGTACCTACCCCCAGCAATTAGGTTATCGCCTTCGTCAAGGTCCATGCTATCGACAATGTACTGAAGCATATCGGGAGCAATTTCCGAGTCGAAAACGAAGCGAACGGGTTCTCCCCTTTTGCGATTCGAAACGCCTTTCGATATTTTTTCGAGAAGGCTTTCGGCAATATCATTATCGACATCGAGTTCGGCGTCGCGGGTAATTTTAATTGTAAAAGCTTCGAACGTGTCGTAGGGTAATATGCTAAAAATTTGGTCGAGGCCAAACCGTATAACATCGTCGAGCAGAATAATATACTTTTTCCCATCGATATCGGGCAGCTGGACGAAGCGAGAAAAGTCGTCGGTTGGAATTTCGATTAGAGCATATTCGCTTACGTCGGGAATTAATTTTTTGGAAAGTTTAACAGCAAGGTAAATGCTTCGGTCGGTTAACTCAGGAAATTTGCTTACGCCCTTAAGCATTATTGGGGCAATGGCAGAGGCAATTTTCTTTTTAAAAAGTTGGCGAACAAATGATGCATGTGAGTCGCAAAGTTCCCTTTCATTTATAATGAATATGTTCTCCTTTTTTAGTTCTTCGAGAATATTTGAAAAAATGGCATCGAATTTCTTTTGGTACCCCTGAACAATTTTTTGAATTTTTTCAATGGTTTTTTTAGGTTTTTCAGTCATGTAAGGCTTTACGCCCTTGTCGTACTCCATTAACCTTAACAAAGTGGCAACTCGAACCCTAAAAAACTCATCGAGGTTATTGCTAAAAATTCCAAGAAATTTTATTCGTTCAATTAAAGGAACATTGGTGCTTTGAGCCTCTTGAAGTACCCTTTCGTTAAACGACAACCAGCTTATTTCCCTGTTAATTAAATCCTTTTGTTTTGCCATTGTGTGCAACTATTTACAGAGCAAACCTACACGTTTTTTTTAAAGAAAAAATGTTAAAACGAAAAAATTAACATTGCCCATAAGCCAATGGGCAATGCTAATTCGAAATTATACAAAAAAACTAATCGGCAAACTTTGGAAATTCCAAAGAAGTAAAAACTACATTTTCCTTATCAATATCTTTCCAAAATTCAACATTAAAAGTAAGTTGAACCAACCCCGATGTAGGCAAGTTATCAATTGGCTCCTTAAGAAACAAATTTGCAAAATAGGTAAATGTAGGGTTGTGCCCAACAATCATCGTGTTCTTTATTTCCTCGGGAATTTCACGAACAAAGTTGAATATTTCGGTAAAATCGGCCTGATAGAATAGTTCAACTATTTTAATAGTGTCGAGGTTTACATCGGCACTTTTACAAACAGTAATTGCCGTTTGAATTGCACGGTTGGCAGGGCTCGAGAAAACTACATCGAGTTTGCGAATTACTTCGCCATACTTTTTGCCAACATTACGGGCATCGGACAGGCCACGGGGCTTGAGTGTACGATCGAAATCGCTTTTACCTAATTCGCTCCACGACGATTTAGCATGGCGTAAAATCAGTAAATCCTTCATTAATTTTCAACTTTTACTAAAGCAAATTACTAGCTAAATCGGCAAGGTAACTACGCTCGCCCTTAACAAGGTTGATGTGTGCAAAAACGCTTTGCCCGTGCATTTTGTCGGACAGGTAGGTAAGACCATTCGACTTCATGTCGAGGTACGGGTGGTCGATTTGCTGAATGTCGCCCGTAAATACGAACTTTGTTCCCTCTCCTGCCCTTGTAATAATGGTTTTAACCTCGTGAGGGGTTAAGTTTTGAGCCTCGTCGACAATAAAGAAAACATTCGACAGGCTTCGGCCCCTAATATATGCTAACGGTGTAATCATTAGCCTTTCGGTACGTTGTAGCTCTTCAATGTACATGTACTCCTTGCTGTTCGACTTAAACTTATTTTTAATAACCGTTAGGTTATCGTACAGGGGTTGCATGTAAGGGCCAATTTTTTCGTTTACGTCGCCGGGTAAAAAGCCTAAGTCTCTATTTGCTAATGGTACAATTGGCCTAGCAAGAAGAATTTGATTGAAATTTTTTTCCTGCTGAAGGGCTGCGGCAAGTGCCAAAAGGGTTTTACCTGTTCCTGCCTTTCCGGTAAGCGCAACAAGCTGAATTTCGGGGCGTAAAAGGGCATCGAGCGAAAAGGTTTGCTCCGAATTACGGGGCTCAATTCCGTAAGCTCTAACTTTTTCGACCCTGTTAAGGTTTTGTGTTTCGGCATTGTAATGAGCCAGGCCGCTCGATTTTCCGCTCTTTAAAATATAGTACTGATTAGGAAAAGGCTTTAGCTTTAGCTCCTTTGCAGGAATACCTTCGTAACTTTCGTAAAGTTTCTGTATAAACGAATCCTTAACATCGTCGAGAACTTCTATCTCCCGCTTAAGGGTGTCTATGTCCTTAATTTTGTCCGAAAGGTAATCTTGAGCCATTATACCAAGCGACTTGGCTTTCATACGAAGGTTTATGTCCTTTGAAACAAGGATAACAGGAATATCCTTATCGGCCTTTTTATGAAGGAAAAGAGCTATTGCTAAAATGCGATGGTCGGGGCTTCGCTCCGAAAAGGATTGCTCCATTTCGGTTGTAAAGGGTTTTCCCGTTTCAATTCGAAGCTTACCCATTCCGGCTCCAAGCGAAATTCCTCCGTTAAAAAGTTTGTCCTCGGCAAGTTTGTCGAGTTCTCGAGAGAATTCACGGGCATGAAAGTTTATCATTTCGTTGCCCTTTTTAAAGTGATCGAGTTCCTCGAGGGTTACAATAGGAATTACAATGTCGTTTTCCTGAAAGTTGTAAATACAAGTAAAATCGTGTAGTAACACATTGGTGTCGAGCACGAATATTTTTTTATTTTTTTTTGGCATGGCTTTAAGAATTTAAGAATTGGATTGATTAAAGATATGAAAAAAAGGTTTGAAACGCTATTATTACAGGTTTATATTACTGTTTAAAAAATAAAGGTAGAATGTATTTCGCAAATTAATCGCTTTAAAATCTTAACATTGAAATATTAAGAAACCAAGTTTAAGGTTACCGTAAATACACTCCCCTTTTCAAGTTGACTTTCGACTGAAATTGAGCCTCCGTTTCGTTCAACAAACTCTTTACTAAGAATTAATCCTAACCCCGAACCCTTTTCGTTTTCGGTTCCGGGAGTAGTAACGTGTTTATCGATTCGGAATAATTTTTCGATGTTTTCTTTGCTAATACCAACGCCATTGTCGGAAATTTTGAGGGTACAGGTTGTTTCATCAGCATTTAAGTGAATTTTTATTTCACCACCCTGATGAGTAAACTTAACGGCATTCGACAGCAGGTTTCGAAATACGGTATGAATCATATTTTCATCGGCTAACACCCTAAGTGTTTCGGGTAAGTGTAATGATAACGTTATATTTTTAGAGTCAACTTTACTTTGAACAAGTTCGATATTCTGATGAATTAGGCTAACAATATCGACAGGCTTGGGGTCGTACTTTATTTGTCCCATTTGGTTCGACGACCAGTCGAGAAGGTTTTCGAGCAAATTGTATGTTGTAAGCGACAGTCTATTGAGTTCTCCAACAAATTTCTTGGTTTTTTCCTTGTCGAAATCATCGATATCGGTAAGAATATAGCCTGTTGAGCCTACGAGTGTGCTTATAGGATTTCGTAAATCGTGAGCAATAATTCGAAAAAATTTATTTTTAGTGGCATTGCTAACCTCTAGCTGGTTCTTTTTGCGTTCGAGCTCTTTCTTTTGAATTTCTAAATCGATATTTTTGGCACTAATCCAATCGTTGGCATCCTTTAAGTGTTCGGCCTGAACCAGTATTTCTTCGTTCTGCATTAGTATTTCCTGTGTACGCTCCTTTACAATTCCCTCTAACTTTTCCTTATCCTTTATTAAACTATAGGTATAGTATTTTACAATAGCAGCAACAAGCAAAACGCTAATTAACAAATACCCAAAGTATGCATAGTAGGTTCGATACCAAGGTGGTGAAATAGTAAATTTGTACTCGGCTACTTCACTTTCGATTTCGTAAATATTTTTCGATTTTACTTTGAAAACATATTTTCCTTCGCTAAGGTTTGTGTACTCCTTCTTTGCTTCAGGGCTCCAATCGGACCAACTCTTGTCGTAGCCATTGAGCATGTAGCTGTATAACTTTGGTTTATCGCCATCAAAAAATGGCCATGCATATATAAAGGTAAGCGAGTTATGCTTATAATCGAGTATATGGTGTAAATCGACGACAGGACTTGTGTTTACTCTCAGAATTGCAGGCTCGTTTTTACTTAGTGAAATATTTGTACCATTAAAAAGTATCGAGTCGCCCGAAACAACTTTTCGTATTTGCGGAGGAAATAGGTCGAAGTAATTTCGAGAAGTTCCTCCAGTATGCTTAAAAGTACCAGCATTTGTGCTAAACCATATTACGGAATCGGCTTGGTTAACAACATAGAACGATGAGACAACATCACTTTCAATTCTTCTCCACGACAGGGAGTCGACATACTGTTTTTTTGAAGAAGAGTCGCTATTATCCCGTTCAATATAGATGCTGAACTGTTTATTTAACTCGTTAAATTTATAGTAGTTTTGGTTACATAAGAAAATGAGCTGGTTCTTTGCTTCGAAAACTCGAACCGACTTAATCGAAGGCAATCCGTGTAATGTATCGAAAAGTTCAACTTTAGCCGAATCGAAATTGTTAGAATATGGATTTTTAATTCTGTAAACTCCTTTATAGCTGGCACCAAGCCAAAGGTTTCCAAGCGAGTCTTCGGCTATACTTCGTATGTTTGCTTCAATATTGTACTGCAGGCCGTGGTCAATCCATTTTCCGTTTTTGCTTAATGTAAGAACTGCAACTCCATTATTTAGTCCTACTATAAGTTTCGATGGGTCTTTTTTCCCCTGATAAACATTGTAAAGCCCATTGTAATTAGCAATTAAACCCGATTTGTTTTCCATAATTTGAAAAAGCCCTCTGCTCGTAGCAGCAAGAAGTATGGAGTCGCTAACCTGGCAACAGTTTTTAAAACACGAACTATAAATAGGCTTTTTATTAATAGTAGTGCTGGGTTTAAAATAGATAAAACCCCACGATTGCTCAAAAGTTCCTTCGACAGGTAAAAAACTGTTAACTTCAAAATTGCTGTTTTGGCTACATTTTGTGTAATAAATTCCAGTTCCAGAGGAAACGTATAGGTAGCTATTTAAACGAGCAACATCCGAAATAACTCCGCTTAACCCCTTGCTCTCGTTCCAGTATCTTAGGGGCGACATAACTTCAACCTGACAAATACCATTTGCCAGTGCAAGCCAAAGGCCTTGGTTGTTTTGATGATACAAATAGTGTGTATTGCTTTTTATGCCTATCGATTTGTCGTTAATTACATCAACAACGTTCCAGTTCCAATCAACTATAAGTATACTGCCAGTAACCGATGCAAATGCGAAAAGATGCTCATTTAAGGCTATTCCATGGTAAAAACCATATTGAATAAAATAATCGTTTAGTTTTTTTGCATTTGTTGAAATGCTTGAAAAGGATCTAAGTGTAGTTTTACTTTTTGATGTGTCGTATATAAAAAGCCCATCTAGTCTTGAACAAATTATAAGACCATTGTTTGTAGGGAAAATGGTGTGTATCCTAATATCCGAGAAAAAATTGCCTTTATCAATAAGGTTTAATGCATTATTGTTGAACTGAAGCAAGCCTTTGCCCATTTCCTGAACATAGTACGAATTATTTACCTTATGGCTTAAGTAAAAGCGCTGATTTTCGCTTTCCCAGCAATCAATTTTTCCGTTACTATACCTAAAAAGGTAATGGTCGGATAGAAAAAAAATTGTGTCGGAGAAACAGGTTACATCCCATATTTCTCCAAAATTTGAGTACTTTTCTTCGACAAGAGATTTGAGTGAACAATACTGAATACTCCCCGATTTATCGGGCGCCAAAAAGCCAAATTCACCATGCGCACCCGCATATACAACACCATTCCCATCAATCGCCAAGCACCTAACTGTAGATTCGTTAGTTACTTTTATTAACCTCCACAATTCACCATCGAACTCGAGAATGCCATCAGAGTTACCAAAATACATTATACCTCTAGTATCCTGAACAACAGCCCAGTTTTGCGTTCCAGCATTATAGTCGTTGGTGGAATAGTATTTCGATTGAATAAAACCCTTTTCCTGAGCATAAGAAGAAAAAAAAATGCGTAACAACAAAAAAGCAACTATGGCTATTCGATGTATGTTTCGTGCGTTAATCATTTTCTAAAAATTACTCTATTACACTAGCATCACCAAAATGTTTTAGCGACGATTCCTTATAAAGCCGTCCAATTGGAATTTCGAGTTTACCAATTTCAACTGCCGAACAACTGAACGCATCAACATGGTTAACTGCAACAATAAACGAACGATGAATACGAACGAAATTCGTTGAATTCAATATTTTCTCGAAGTGGCTCAAATTCTCCTTTGTCACTATAGTTTTGTCTTTAGTTACAACCTTTACGTAATCCTTTACGCTTTCGAGATAAAGTATTTCACTAATGTTTACGCGCACATTTCGTTTATTCTCCTTCAAAAAAATATGCTCCGAACTATCGGGCAACGAATGAGTAGCAACTTCCCTTAGCGACTTAGCATCGACAACTTTACAAAGCGACTTTGTAACCCTTTCGAGGGTTAAGGGCTTTAACACATAATCAACAACATTTAGTTCGAAGCCTTCGAGAGCATAGTTTTTATTTGCTGAAGTAATTATAACTAAGGGCGGATGGGTTAAACTTCGTAAAAAATCGATTCCAGTTAGGTTTGGCATTTCAATGTCGAGAAAAAGAAAGTCAACTACATTTTCATTTAAGAAATCGTAAACCGACAATGCATCGTTAAAGGTTTTTACTACTTCTATGTATGGTATTTTTTTTAAAATACCTTCGAGCATAGCTATTGCCAACATTTCGTCGTCAACTATAGCACATCGCAATTTCATGGGAGAAAAATTATTAAATGCAAACTTTCAAATTATCAGGCAATTTACATTTTTTTTTTGCTCATAATATTTTTTTCTTGCCTTTAAATAGGCAAAAAAGTTAAAAACTATATTCCGAGAAAATGGTAGTTTATAGGTAGGAAGTTGCTGTTTGTCGACAACGCATTTTTTAATAAAACAACTGTTGTAAATTTTGTAAAATTTCTAACCCTTAAACCCAAATTATTATGAGAAAAATTTCTTTACTAACAATGTTTCTATCTGTTTTTATGGTAGTTACAATTTTTGCGCAAAAAGGATATGTAAATCCTGCTGCAAAATATTGTGAAATGCTAGGCTACCGTTACGAAATTGTAACCGATAAGTCGGGTGGCGATGAAGGAATTGTTATTCTTCCCGACGGCAGCAAGGTTAATGCCTGGGATTTTTTCAAAGGCAAGGTAGGTCAAGAGTACTCATACCCAGCATTAAAGGGTTACGAAGTACAAACTGAGGTTATTAAGGAAGACGGATACACCATTGAAAGAGCTGTTTGTATTGTTACAATTAAAGGGGACAATGTGAAAATTTCGCTTGAAGAGTTTATGGAAATGAACGGCGATGCCCTTATGGCTCACGAAAACAGAAACTTAACTGAAACTCATAGCGATGCTAAAGTTGACCCTAACTTTCAAGTATCGAAATCATTACCAATTTCGTTCGACTGGAGAAACTACAATGGTAATTCGTATATAGGTGCGCCAAGAGACCAAGGAAGTTGCGGATCGTGCTACGCTTTTGGAGCCACTGCTGCTGCCGAAGGAACTTATAATTTTGCAACTGGAAAATATGGCAGCAATGTTGCCGACTTTTCGGAATCGTATATTGCTTGGTGCTTGTCAACAATGTCGCCATACAGCGGTCACTTTAGCGGATGTAACGGTGCCGACTACGACTACATGGAACTACAAGCCTTAGTAGATATAGGAACTGTTAATGAGTCGTATTTCCCATACGTAACAACTGCAACTCAATCGTGTCCTTCAGCAGCTACCAACGCTCCAAAAACAAAGTTTGCAAGTTGGAATCGCGTTGCTTGCAATAGCACCGATGCTATTAAAACAGCCATTATGACCTACGGTGTTGTTGATGCTGCTGTTTATGTGTCGACTGCTTTTTCAGGTTATACTAGTGGCGTTTTTTCCGATGCAAGTACATCATGTACTGCTAGCCCTTGCTACAATACAACTACAAACCACGCTATTGCACTAGTTGGTTGGGGTTACGATGCAACCAAAGGTGATTATTGGATTCTTCGCAACTCTTGGGGTTCGTCGTGGGGCGAAAGTGGCTATATGAGAATTGCTGTTACATCGGCACGCGTTGGCTGCTCGGTTTGCTACTTAACTTATGCAAGTACTGGTCCAACGGTTCCTACTCTTTCTACAACTGCAGCTTCAAGCATAACTACTACTTCTGCAACTAGTGGTGGTAACGTTACTGCCGATGGTGGCGCAACTGTAACTGCAAGAGGTATTTGCTACAGCACTTCGCAAAATCCAACTACTGCAAATTCAACTATTGCTAGCGGTTCGGGTACTGGTACGTTTACAGCAAACATGACAGGCTTGGCAGTTAATACTACTTACTACGTTAGGGCTTATGCTACTAACTCGGTTGGTACTGCTTACGGTTCGCAAATTAGCTTTACTACATTAGATAATGTTACATCATTGCCTCTTCCAGTTTCTCAAACCTTTGCATCGTCGATGCCAAGCAACTGGACAACCCAAAACATTGGAACAAGTATTACCGAACGCTGGACTATGTCGAACACTACCAATGCAGGTGGAGCAGCTTACGAAGCAAAATGTACTTACCTAAACGTAAATCCTGGTACCACTCGTCTTATTACTCCTCCAGTAAACACCGTTGGAGTTAGTCAGGTAACTTTCTCGTTTAAACATATGCTCGATGCTTATGGCACTGGTGTTACATTGAGAGTTCAAACTTCGAACGATAAAACCAACTGGACAAATACAACATGGTCGGTTGCTACAACCAGCACCAACATTGCTGCTGCAACAGTTGATGTTACCGTAACTACTAACCTAAATTCGGCTAACACATACTTTGCACTGGTTGCCGATGGTAATCTTTACCAAATTGACTACTGGTATATTGATAATATTTCAATAACTGCTGGCAGCACCCCTGGAACTTTACCAACCATAACAACAACAGCTGCTTCGAGCATTACATCTAACTCGGCAACAAGTGGTGGCAACGTAACTTCGGCAGGTAGCGCAACCGTTACTGCAAGGGGCATTTGCTACGGCACCTCGTCGAACCCAACCACTTCTAATTCTACTGTTTCTAGCGGTTCGGGTACTGGTTCGTTCTCGGCAAACCTTTCTGGTCTTGCTGCCAACACAACTTACTACGTAAGGGCTTACGCAACCAACTCGGTTGGTACTGCTTATGGCTCGCAGGTTAGCTTTACTACTTTGCCAGGCGACGATATTCCTTCGGTAGTTACAATAGGCACAGGTACTTCAACTCAGGGTTACCCAATCAACTGCTACTATGGTTACGAGCGAAGCGCTTCTATTTACACCGCTGCCGAACTAGGAAAAGTTGGTTCGATAAGCAAACTAGGCTGGTATCCAACCCTAACTACAAGCTATAATGTTCCCATTAAGATTTACGTTAAGCACACAACAGCCACTACAATGACTGCTGCAACTTGGGCAAACTCAATATCGGGTGCAACCCTAGTATATAGCGGAACAATGGCTGGCACTACAGCAAATACTTGGAAAGAATTTACCCTTTCAACTGCATTTAACTATACTGGCGGTTCGAACAACCTAATGGTATTGGTTGAAACAAATTATGGTGGAACAGGAATCGGTTCGAGTACTGGCGCAAAGGTTCGCTACTCTTCGGTAAGTAAAAAGCACATGTACATTAGAGCCGACAACTCTGCTCCAACAGGCAATGGAACAGTTTCAAATAATCGTCCAAACATTAGGATTTCGATATCTGGTGCTAAGCAATCGGGCGGCGAAGTAAACGAGATTTTCAACGAAAACACTTCAATTGTTAGCGTTTATCCTAACCCAACAAGAGACTTAGTTACTATTGAAAGTAATGGTCAAGTTAAATCCATTGAGGTTTATTCAATTTCAGGTGCTAAGGTTTACTCTAATTCGAACATTACCAATAGCGCATCGAACGAGGTTGATCTTTCGAACTTCCAAAATGGCGTTTACGTTGTAATTGTTAACGACGGGGTTAAACGACACACATTGAAAGTAATTAAGCAGTAAAAGTTTTTTTCACAATCAATTAACTTCAAAAGGGGCTGCCTGCAAAGGCAGCCCCTTTTTAATTCAGCATTGGTTTTAAATAATTCTCCTTTGTTTTTAACATTTCGCTTAATAGTAATGAGCCACATAAAAGCAACTGTTGTTTGAATCAATAAAAAAGTTCTACAGCGACAAATAACCAACAAATTTTTGAAAATAATAAATTACATATCAAATTTAGGCTAGTGAATAGTAACAAAAAATCTATCTTCGCAAATAAATTTTATAATATGATCCGATATAGCTTTTTTTTAATACTTGTAATTTATCCGTTCATAATTTCCTATACACCTCAAAGTAATAGTAACATTATTTCTGCAACTCTTAAGGTACAAAAGGCTTCGAATGGAAAAAAAATTACAATAGAATCGGAAGTACTGTACTTTATTGACAAGAAAGAGATTAGAATGCACTACACTTCTCCCGATGAATTTATTTTTATATCTAACATTCTAGGTGAAACGAAATTGTACTTTCCTAAAAAAAATGAAGTACTTATTCAGCAAAAAGACGTTTTTTCAGCCGAAACAGATATTCTCTTCCTGTTTTTTACTCAGAACATGTCGGAAATGGGATTGAAAAATATTGGTTTTCAAATTATTAGCACTAAAGCAGAAGGTGATTATCTAATAACTAAATGGTCTTCCCCAATGGGATCGAAATCCGTTTCGGAAATTGAACTTGTATATAATGACTATGTACCTATTTACACGTCATTTATTTCGAGTGCAAATAAGCCATTAAATAAAACCTACTATGGTAATTATACTGAATTTAAAGGGAACTACATACCATTGCGAATTACAGAAATAACATACCTAGCCACAGGTGACTCAATAGTATCGAGAAAAGACTATTCGGATTTGAAATTTGGAAATCAAGTTCAAACCTATTTACTAAACTTTAAAATTCCCAATAATGCGAAGGTTGTTAAGTAGTTATATACTTTTTTGTTTACTAGTTTGCAATGTAAACGCTTTTGGGCAAATTTTTTCGGAAAGCGATTCGCAACTAATCAAAAGTAAAACGTTTAATACCAAAGCATTTAACGAAAGAGATGTTCGGTTTGGCTTTAAAAAAGGTGTAACCATTACGAATATACTACTTGCAGTGCCTTTATATGTTTACCAAAAGACTCTAAGTTCTCAAATTTCGGCCAGTTGCCTTTACCACCCAACTTGTTCCGAGTTTAGCCATCAAGCGTTTTCTCACTATGGATTTTTCAAAGCTTTTTTTTCAACGGTTGATAGGGTTATGAGATGTGATAGATTATCGGCTACAGATATTCCGAAAATATCGATAAGTGTTGAAGATCAAAAAAAAATAGAGGGTATTGACTATTATAGTTCTTTTCATATTCACGATTAGGTAATGAATCGTTTAATAACCATAGTATTTGTAATTGCATTAGCTAACTCGTTTAGCTTTAGTCAAAATGGCTCTAAGCCTTGCACTTTCAACGATTTTAAATTCTCCGAATACCTTGTTAATAATCAATTATACCATGATGCATTGCTGCATTCATCACTAATTGATTTCTCTGGATGCTCACATTCAGATAGCCTTTGGTTTTTAAAGGGATGGAGCCAATACAACTTAAAACAACTCGATAGTGCTTCTTTTTCGTTTTTAAAAGTAAAGGAAAATAAAGCAATACTTAATAAATCGAAGTTTTTTGCTGCCTATTGCTATGCTCACATCGGAAAACTAGATAGTGCTTTTACGGTTATTAATTCCATTTCACCCATCAATAATGATGAGAAAGAACTAATAACCACACAATTATCAGGCTTTTCGCTTTTAAATCGGAATTTATCCTCATTTAATTTATTTTCAAAAAACTTTTCTGAAAGTCATTTTGGGTTAGTTGAAAATCAAAGAACTTTAAAATCACTTTATACTGATTTAGATGAATTTAAACTAAAATCACCATTAATTGCTGGGCTATTATCTGCAGCAGTACCTGGATTGGGTAAAGTATACGCAGGCAAACTAGGCAGCGGGCTATCATCTTTTTTAACTGTTGGAATAGCTGGAGTTATGACATATGAAAACTACGCTAAGAATGGGCTAAATAACCCTAAAACAATAATATTTGGAAGTCTTTTTTCAATATTGTATGTTGCAAATATTTACGGCAGTGTATTTAGTATAAAAGCTTATCGCGATGAATTTAATCAACAAATCGATTACCGTATTCTTTTCCACTTGCATATTCCTATTAGGAACCTGTACAACTAATGCAACAAATATTCCTATTGCCGATTCGCTTTTTTCAATAGGAAATTACAAAATTGCAGCACTCGAGTACGAGCGCGAGTACTATCAGTTGAATAATAGAATACAAAAAAACAATGTACTACTCAAAAAAACTGAGTGTTACAAGCAACTAGGCGAAAACAATTTGGCATTTGAAACAATCGATAGGATTCCATTATTTGGGCTTACCGACAGTATTCGTTTTGAAATTCTTTTTCAAAAAGCCTTATGCGCTTATTTAAGTGAACAATTTACACTTGCAAATTCTTATCTTATTCAAATACAGTCCATTTCTCTTGTAAAAATTAAAAATAATTTTTTAAAAGTTAACTTTCTTCAAATACTTGTTTTTAATGAACAACGAAACTGGACTGCATCTAAGGAAATTTTAATTTCTATAAAAGATTCTTTAAATAATATTGAACATTACGATATATTGGTTTCAAATTATTCAAAGAAAAATATTCCAAAAATGAGAAACAAAGAAACTCAGTTTTGGATTTCTTTTCTACCAGGGGCAGGGATTGCTTACGCAGGTAAACCAATTGAAGGAATATTTAATTTTACAATTAATGCAGCTGCACTTGCTTTTGGAGTTTACCAAGTGTACTACAAATACTATTTAACAGGGTACTTTGGCAGCACGTTTTTGTTGCAAAAGTTTTATATGGGAGGTCGAAAAAGGGGAGAGTTTTTACTCGAAAAAAGAAATTACTTAAAAGCAAAAGACTTTAACGAAAAAATTAAGAATGAATTAGTTGAACTATCTAGAAACTAAAAGAGGGGAGCAAAACTCCCCTCTTTTTTTATAAAAAAATTACATCCACATAAAGAACTTTTCGTTATCTGTGTATTTATCAATATTCTTATTAATAATACCGTCAATAATTAACACAAAAAAGTCAACCGTTGTAACAATACCAAAAATACCACCACAAGTAAAAGTGTAAATTGCCCACATTCCACCTTTAGTGCCTAAATAATGGCGGTGAATACCAAATCCACCTACTATCCAACAAATTAAAGTTGCAACAACTGGGTCTTTTCCTTGGTTAAAAGAAGCTCCTTCGTTAACATCTAATGCTGAAAGGTTTGATATTTCTGCAAAAGCAACCTCGGTTGAATTAGCAAAAAGATCATCAACAGCAGCATCGTTAACATAATAATTGCTTGAATAAGAAGCAAAAGATGCGCCAAGTATTAGCGCCAAAGCAAAAAGAATTTTTTTCATAATTTATTTTTTAATTGGTTTTTAATTTCAAAACGAAGTTAGCAAACTTTTTTTTTGTTTCACAATCAATCCTAAAATATTATACAATTTTCTTAGAATTTAGAACTTGTCTAAACTCAAATTTTACTTTATTAATAGTCCTTTCAGGTTTTAAGCTAACTTTGACCGATTTTTGTTTTACCCTTTAAAACATATAACTTAATCATTATCAATTATGAAGAAAATTTATTTTAGTTCATTACGTTCAATCGCATCGTTTAAAATGTGGTCGAATAAAAATTACGCTGTATTTAACAGCCTGAAGAGCGTAGTTAAAATTGGCGTTCTTGCATCAACCTACACCCTCGTTGCTCAGCCAATGGCAACATTTGCCCAAACCGACTCGGTGGGAGTTAGTAAAAATGTCGACATGGATGAGGTTGTAATTGGAGGTCGAAAAAAAGCCACAACCTACTCGGAGCAAACCCGAGCAGTAATGGTAATTACAAAAGATGAGCTGGGGGCGTTACCGGCCTCCACGTTAGGCGATCTTCTGGAGCATGTTGCAGGGGTCGATATTCGGCAGCGTGGAGGTCATGGAGTTCAAGCCGATTTAATGGTTAGAGGTGGAACCTTCGACCAAGTTCTAATTCTTTTAAACGGTATTAACATAACCGACCCACAAACAGGGCATCACAACCTTAACATTCCAATCGATTACGATGCCATCGATCGAATTGAAGTTCTTCATGGTCCGGGAGCACGTGTATATGGACAAGGTGCATTTAGCGGAGCGATTAATATTATTACCATTCCAAAAAACGATAACGAAATAAATGCGAGCATATTAATTGGGGAACATGGTCTCTTAAAAACAGGCACAACAATTAACCATAAAGGGAAAAGATTTTCTACAAAAATTGCTGCCTCTACAGCAAAATCGAACGGCTACACTGCAAATACCGATTTTAATTCAGTAAATTTTTTCACTCATAGTAAAATAGCTGCCCTAAAAGGTCAACTCGATTTACAGGCAGGAATTCAGGATAAAGGATTTGGTGCACAGGCATTTTATACACCAAAATTCCCCGAGCAATTCGAAAAAACTTCGACCCTTTTTGCCTCCGAAGCCTACTCATTAACTTTGGGCAACTTTACGGTAAACCATTCGGCATATTTTCGCAAGCATTACGATAGATTCGAACTTTTCCGCAGGAATAGCCCTGTTTGGTACACTTCGCATAACTACCATACAACAAATGTTGCTGGTGCAACTTTAGGTGGAAACTTCGATTATGGAATTGGGAAATTTCGTTTTGGTGGCGAATTTAGGCACGAATCGATACTAAGCACAAACCTTGGCGATATTCTAATGAGCCCTGTTAAAGTTAAAGGAGAAGATAGCATTTACTATACAAAAGGTAAGTTTAGAAACTGGGGCAATATTTTCATCGAAAACAGCTTTTATGTTAATGATTTCAGCGTTTCGGCAGGTGGAATGGTAACTTTTGGGCAAATTGATAAACCCCAAATTTCGTGGGGTGCCGATTTAGGTTACAATTTAACCCAAAACATAAAAGTTTTCGCATCGGCTAATAGCACATTTCGTGCTCCAAATTTTACCGATTTATACTACACCGGACCAACGAATGAGGGAAACCCAAACCTTAAACCCGAAAAGGCAATAACCTACGAGTTTGGGGTGAAAAACCAAACACTAAAAACAAGTTCAAGCATTCTAGCATTTTTTAGGGATGGTAAAGATGTTATCGACTGGGTTAAATTCACTCCTGAACAAATAAAATGGACAACATACAACTATACAAACATTTCTTCTTACGGCTTCGAAGCGAGTTTTTCGCATATATTTACGAAAACCAATCCACTTATCTCGTCGTGTTTAATTAGCTATAGCTACACCGAAACAAATCGCGAAAGTGGAGAAGTGATATCGTACTATGCTCTCGATTATTTAAAGCATAAAGTTACAGTGTCGGCAAACCATAAAGTTTGGAACAAACTATATTTTAATTGGTTGGTTATAGCCCAAAGCAGAGCAGGAACATACACAGACTTCGTTTCAAATACCGAAAAAGAGTATTCCCCATTTGCTATGGTTAATACAAAAATCACTTGGAACGACAGGCATTTTTCTGTATTTGCCGACATTCAAAATATTACAAATAAAAAGTATTTCGACATAGGGAACATTCCTCAACCTAATCGTTGGATATCAGCTGGAGCTTCATTTACAATAAAATAATTAACATTATTTTATAAAATTTCATTTTTTATAAAATTGGTTTCTATATTTGCATCCGTAAATATTAATTGCAAATCATTAATTAACAACAATAACCACTAACCCTCAAACACAATGAAAAAAAGTATTATCATCCTTTCGAGCGCAGTTCTTTTTGTAGCATTTTCTTTCGCATCATGCGGTAACACACAAGCAAAAACCGAAGAAACCAAAACTGAATGCTGCGAAGCAAAAGACAAAGAAGCTTGCTGCGCAAAAAAAGACAGTTGCAAACAAGTACATGCTGATTCGACAAAATGTTCTGACAAGCACGAGCATTCTGACTCAACTAAGTGTGACCATAAACATTAATTACAATAGTTGATAAACTTTATACTTTATTAAGAAAGCCGCTCTATTTGTGTGGCTTTCTGCGTTTTAAAAGTATTGGATTACTACTGCTAAACACAACCGCTAGAAAATAAAAAAGGGAACACCATATTTGGTATTCCCTTTCCTTTCTTCGGGTGGCAGGATTGGCTTCGCCGAGCTCGTCTCACAAAACGAGACTCGGTTCGAACCCCCAACCCTCTCAGTAGTGTAAAATAAAAAAGGGAACACCATGTTGGTATTCCCTTTCCTTCGTCGGGGTGGCAGGATTCGAACCTGCGACCCTCTGGTCCCAAACCAGATGCGCTAACCGGGCTGCGCTACACCCCGAAGGATTTTTTTGCGGTGAGGGGGGGATTCGAACCCCCGGTACCCTTTCGAGTACGGCAGTTTAGCAAACTGCTGGTTTCAGCCACTCACCCACCTCACCTTACTTATGCGGGTAAGCCCCTTGCAAAAGCATGGCAAAAGTATAAAAACATACGAACTAAACAAAGCTTTTGGGAAAATAATACAAAAAAAGGGTAACGAATTTCGTTACCCTCTATGTATCAGACTATAAATTTTCACTATTTTTTAGTCGTACCAGGGTCTTTGGCAATATTTTCGCGCATACTTGTGTCGGCTTCAATGTTACGAAGCTTATAGTAGTCCATAATTCCTAGGTTACCGCTGCGGAAAGCTTCGGCTATTGCTAATGGAATTTGTGCTTCGGCTTCAATTACTTTTGCACGAGCTTCCTGTGCTTTTGCTTTCATTTCTTGCTCCGATGCAACTGCCATAGCTCTACGCTCTTCGGCTTTTGCCTGTGCAATGTTCTTGTCGGCATTTGCTTGGTCCATTTGAAGCACAGCACCAATGTTTCGTCCTATGTCGATGTCGGCAATATCAATCGAAAGAATTTCGAATGCAGTACCAGCATCGAGTCCTTTTTCGAGTACAACTCTCGAAATGAAATCGGGATTTTCGAGAACCGTTTTATGCGAAGCCGACGAACCAATTGAGGAAACAATACCCTCGCCAACACGGGCAAGAACGGTTTCTTCGCCTGCGCCCCCAACCAATTGCTTAATGTTTGCGCGAACGGTAACCCTTGCCTTAGCAATAAGCTGAATACCATCCTTTGCAACAGCAGTTACAGGAGGAGTATTAATAACCTTTGGGTTAACCGACATTTGAACTGCCTCAAAAACATCGCGGCCAGCAAGGTCGATGGCTGTTGCCATTTTAAAGTCGAGAGGAATATTCGCCTTTTGGGCCGAAACAAGCGCATTAACTACCTTACGAACCCTACCGCCAGCTAAATAGTGTGCTTCGAGCTCGTTCGAGTTAAGCTTAAGTCCAGCTTTTGTTCCAGTAATCAGCGCATCAACTATTTCTCTTGGTGGCACTTTTCGCCACCTCATAAAAATTAGCTGAATAAGCGATATTCGAACATCGGAAACCAATGCTTGAAACCAAATTCCAATTGGCACAAAATACATTAGCACAACTAGGCCAATGAAACACGCAATAATAATTGCTACATAAAGTGTAACTCCATCCATACTATTTAATTTTTAAGTTTAACAATTACATTATTACCTTCAATTCTAATTACTTCAATTTCAGATTTTTCGTTAATATAGTCACCCGTCGACTTGGCCTCAACAATCAAATTATTAATACGGGCTTTACCCATTGGGGCTAATCGGCTAATAGCAGTACCTGTGTCGCCTGGCTTAATTAAATTAGTGGTTGCATTTGTTTCAACATTGCTCTCCATATTGGTTGCCAGCGTAAACCGTTGCCATGTTTTTGAGCGAAGCGACAGTGTAATTAAAACAATTGATGCTATTATTGTAATTATGAGTGTAATGTGACCTGTTGTAGTTCCATAGCCAACATATGCCCAAATTATTCCGCTTATCATAAAGGCAAATCCGCCTATTCCGGCAACTGTAATACCCGGAATTAAAAGAAATTCAACAAGTAAAAGTACTAGTCCAATTATGATTAAGAAAATTATGCCTGTCATTATAGTTTTATTAAAATCCGTTATCGATGGTTGCGCTAAGGCCTCTTCGAGAAAACTCGTCCTTTAGCTCCTTGAGAGTAGAAAAACCACCATTTTTAACACTGCACTTTCCTTTATGGTGTGCAATAAGAGTACACTGCTCGGCCTGTATGGCATCGTGTTCACAAATATCGACCAAGCATTTAACTACATAGTCGAATTCGTTATGGTTGTCGTTATGCAGGGTTAAGGAGTAACCTAAATCCTTACTACTATCTATCTCGTTGTTAGTAAATGGATTATGCTTAATATTGCCAGACATTTTTAAATTTTATTTAGAGTTAAAAATAGTACTATTTTATTCAATTTCAACAGTTACAACTTTAGCACCCCCAATTCCGCTCCCAATTAAGTTGTCCTTTACCCTATTAACTTCGGTTAACGACTTAAAATTTCCAACCGAATAAATAAATCCTCCTTGGCTATCGGGTTTACGAATTATATCCTTTCCAGGTGCAAGCGTACGTACAGTTTGAGAAACATCGTCGGGTAAACGCCCTTTAAATGAGCCTAAGCTAATAACGTAAACTAATTCACTGTTTTCGGGTTGAATTTCAATTCTTGTTTCGCTGGGCGGGTTAGTTTGTTCATGCTTTTCGAGCGATTGAGCCCTCGACAGGGCAACCGAACGCCCGTTATGCCATGCAACAATAAAGGCATCCTTAAACCCAAGCCCTTTAACACTTGGCAATGCTTTTTCGGCATTTGAAAGGCTGAAAAACTTACCCACATAGTATTTTGTAATCTTGCCCCCGCTTACCTTTTCGCCCGAAATGGGGGTCATGCCTTTAAACGATTGAATGCTAACAGGATTGCTATAAGCGCCAAGTTGAATTCGATACAAAACACCTTGTGGTAAAGCCTCATCGATAGGAATTGGATTTTTGAGACCATAAGGTGAAACTTCAACAATTTGAAACTCGGGATTAACTTCGGGTTTAAACATAATGGCATCGGCCGCTGAAGCAACTTCGGCATTTACTTTTTGAGGAGCAATGGTATCAAATTTTTCTTGAATAACTGTTGCCGATTCTTTTACTTGAACTTGAGTTTGCACTAACGACTTGCCAAAAACCGATTGTTCCAAACGAATTATTGAACTTAAAATCGATTGCTCAAATAGGTTTAGCCCCCAAAGTTTAGCAAAAGTTAACTCGAACCTTAACACGCCAAGTTCTTCGAGTAAAAGTGCGTCGAATTGCGATTCCTCGGTAAAATTGGGGTCTATATTATTACGAATTGCCATTGCCGAGCGGAAATGCAAATTGGCTTTATCAATTTCGCTTCTAATGTCTTTTCGGTCGCTGGCGGCTTGCTTTACCATTGCAACCGATATGCAATCGCTATAAAGTTTCTTTTTTGTTGCAGTAAATTCAGTGTAAACTGGTAATAGCCCTTTTATTTTAGCTACAAATGTTGAGTAATCGTTTTTAAAATTCTGACTTTGCTTATATGCCTCATCAAGTTCTTTGTCGCTTATGCTTTTTTTAAGTTGAAGTATTTCCTTACGCTGCTTATCGATAAGGGTTGCATTCTTTTCGATATTTGCCAGTCGTTTTAGCTCTTCGGAATGAAAAACGGAAGTGGCATAGCGTGCTTGATATAAAAACTGAGGGTTATCGACGGCATAGTTTTCGGCAATTTTTTCGGCTGGTTTACGCTTCCCTGTTATGTATTCCTGTTCAATTTGACTAGCTCGCGCAAAGTGCGTATCGGCCAAATGCTGCGCACTAAGTAGCTCATCTTCAACCTTAACAACTTGTGCTTCGAGTTTTCGGCGTTCCTCGGCTGTTGAAATATTGTCGAAACGAGCCCTAAGTGCTTCGAGGCGAATACGAAGCGAGTCGGTTTTCATTTGCTCGGCAAATCCTTTTGCAAGAGCTCTTGAGTATTCTGTATCGTTTTCGACTGCGCTCCCCGATGCAGTTTTTTGAGTTTTTGAAATTTGACTTTTATTTATAGGTATAATACTAGTTTGTTCGCTGCTTTTTCCCAATTCAACGTTTAGCTTCGCAACTTCGCGAACTATATCAAGCGACGTTACGGCTCTTCGAATTGGATTTGGGTCAACTTCAACTGTAACAACCTCTAAACTGTCGGGCATTACATTTCGGCTTGTAACAAAACTTACTAGGGTATTATCGGGGTTTACAACGTAAAGAAAATCGTCGAAGGGTGAACTAAAGGGGAAACCCAGGTTCTCGGGTTCGCTCCAAGTGTTGGTTATCGAGTTAAATACGCTTCGGTATATATCGTATCCACCCATGCTGTAGTGGCCTTTGGATGCAAAGTAAAGTGTTCCGTCGGGTGCGAGGTACGGAAAATCCTCGTCGAAGGTTGTATTTATTGGGTCGCCAATATTTTTTGGTTTGCTCCAAAAACCATCCGCAAGCCTTTCAATTACAAAAATATCTTTGCCTTGCGAAGTGGTAGAACCGTAACTCGAATAAAAAACCCTATCGCCAACCTGAGGATTTACAGGAAAAAAGATAGTTGATGCATCTGATTCCTTCTTGTCAATTGAAGTTTTTAAGTCGTTAGGCTTTGGAACAAAAGCTCCATTTGGTGAAGCAGTGGAAATTGAACTGTAGAAATCGCTTGCACTTACTATTTTTTTATCGACTATAGTAGGTTGATAAAGGTACTTGAGCATAAAAGTCCCATTTTCGCACCAGTTGAGTCGCTGCTCTATTGTGCTTTTCGAAACATTCGCAATGCCCGAATTAATGGTATACCTACGGTAATAGTTTATTGCATTATCGAACTCGTAACCATGAAGGTATGCCTCGGCAAGGTAAAAGTACACTTGATTGGAAACCTCTTTTGTTGATGCGCGTTTTAGCAAGTCGATTGCCTTTGCTGAATTTCGGGTTGCCAAAAGGTACGAAACACCTAGAGCATACTGAATATTTGCATCGTTAGGGTATAAGTTTAGTAAATTTTGGTATGCAACTATGGCTTGTGAGTAGTTCCCATTTTTAAAAAGAGAATCGGCCTTTTGGCTGTGAACGCTACTAGTTATCTGTATTTCAGACTCTTGAGCACTCGTTAACAAGTGAAAGGGTAGCAAAAAAAGAGTAAAAATGAAAATGTGAAACCTTGGCTTTACCATGAATTAAACCATTAATAATAAGACGCTAAAATATAAATTAATTTCCTGAATAACGTCAATTGATTATTATTATTGGTTAATAAAGGCTTTAGCGCTCTTTAAAACGAATGCCAATAACTGTTGCGTCGTCGCGCTGATTTTGAAGTCCTCGAAACTCTTCGAAAGCAGTATCGAGTTGCTCTCCAATTAATTGCATTGGCTGATTTGCATTTTCGAGAATAAATTGTTGAAGCCGTACATATGAAAACTTCGTTTTTCCATCGCCATTTTGGTCGATGAAACCATCGGTATTTAGCACAATAATATCGCCTGGATTAAAAATAAAATCGTGATTTGCAAATTCAGCATCAATGTCGGGCATTATACCGCCAATGGTTTTGCGACTTCCACGAAGAGTTTGGAATTCGGTTTCGCCTTTGCGTAAATACATTAAAGGTCTATTTGCACCCGAGAAAGTAAGTTTGACTCCATCGCTCGAGTTAAAATCGAATAGACATAACGCAACGTCCATTCCGTCGAAGCTTTCGCTTTTGTCTTGCCTTAAAACCTGGTTAACCATTCGGTTAAGCTGCACAAGAATATTCGATGGCGTAAGTATTTTATGCTCCGTAACAATTTCAGTAATAAGTCGACTTCCAATAACGCTCATAAATGCGCCAGGCACTCCGTGGCCAGTACAATCGACTACTGCGAGCAAGTACTTTTCTTGCTGGGTTTCGAAATCAACAACCTTCGAGAACCAGTAAAAGTCGCCCGAAACTATATCGCGAGGTTTGTATACAATAAAGTTTTCGAAGAAGCCATCGAGCGAACTCTTTTCGGGAAGAATTGCCTGCTGAATTGTTTTTGCATATCGAATACTCGCTTCAATGTTTTCGGTATGGCTAATGAGCAAATTATTAATTTGTTCCAACTCATCGCGCTGCGACTTAATTTCTTCGTTTTGCTGCATTATAGCTTCCGACTGATTAATAATTTCGTCGCTCATGCTAATCATTTCTGCTTCAGCATCCTTAAGCGCGGTAATGTCGGAGTCGATGGCAACAAGGTTTTGTAGAGTACCATTGGAGTTTAAAATGGGAGTTAATGTGGTTTGTATCCAAGTTTTTGAGCCCGACTTAGTTTCAACCTGAACGCTATATGTAGTTGGCGATTTGGTTGTTATACACTCTTCAATAACGTATGCAATATCGGGGTTACCGCTAACTTTAAGAATACTGTTTCCTTTTTGCGCTATGTACTCGTCGAGGGAGTAACCGTATAGCATTGAAAATGCATCGTTTACCCAAATAATATTACCGCTGGGATCGGCTATTAGTACTGCATTATTTGTATGGCTTGCTACAATTGATAATTTTTGGAGTTCGCTTGCTTGCTGCTCGAGTTCGAATTTTTGCTGCGCAATTAGCGCAGTGCGCTCGATTACCTGACGCTCGAGTTCAACTTTTTGTATTCGTATTGAGCGAGTTCGAAGTTTAAATAGTAGCCAAATAAAAATTGATAAAACTAGTGTCACTAAAATTTTAAAAAGCGTTGTTTGGTGCCAACTGGGTTCAATAATTATTGGAATACTAAACGTTTGATTGCTCCATAACCCTTCTCCACTTGAAATGTTTACTTTAAAAATGTACTCACCAGGCGTTATATTAGTGTAGCGTGCTGTTCGTTCGCTACCCGATACAACCCAATCTTTATCGAATGGTTCGAGCATAAACCGGAATTGCATTCTTTCGGGAAACCGCAAATTAAGCGATGTAAAATGAATTTGAAATCGGCGATGACCAGCGGGTATATCAATCCCATTTTCGGTTGGAAAAAAAACCACATCATCGGCTATAACATGTTCAAAAATCACATCGGTACTGCTTTCAATTTCCTGTAAATCCTTTGGAATAACAATAGCAACCCCTCCCGAAGTTGGAAAGAACATGCGGCCATCGGTTGCCTTTAACGACTTGGTTGCACCTATGCAGTTTAAACTTTTCATGCCATCGCTGCGACCAAAAAGACGATATGTGTATGATTTTTCGTTGCCTTTGGCAAATGCATTTAATTCGTTTTTTGATACGCGGGCAATTCCAAAATTTGTAGGCATCCAAAAAAAACCGTAATCATCTTCTAAAACATCGTATAAACTATTGTCGAACAAGCCATTGAGAATATTAAATACAAAAATACTTGTATCGTTTTCAATTCGAATTAACCCATCGTTCGATGAAACCCAAAGGACATTATCGGTATCGGCATAAGCATTAAATGCAAAATTACCAGGCATTCCGTCCTTGTTATTAATCTGCCCAACAATATTATTCGACGAAATAATATTTAATCCATTTTTAGTTGTTATAATTATTCGCCCAAGTTTATCCTGCTCAATTCCCATAATGTAATTCGAACTCAACCCATTATCTTGGTTATAAACTTGTATAACTTCGCCATTTTTCGATAGCCTAAAAAGTCCCTCCGAGCGAGTTCCAACCCATATATTTCCTGTCTTATCTTCGAAAACCATACGTGTTGATTCGCTAGGAAAACCCGATTTACTATTGAATAGTTTCTCTTCGCCGTTTGGCATAATTTTAAGTAGCCCACCATAGGTGCTAACCCACAAATTTTTATTGGAATCGACTAAAATATGCTTTAGCCTGTCCTTAGGTATTGGAATGCGAGTGTTTAATGCAGAAATGGTGTTATTCTTAAGAATATTTATTGTTCCCGCTTCGTCGCCAATAAAGTACTTATTTTCATCGTATTGCGCTATTCCTGTAATTACATTTGTGCTTAAACCTTCGTCAGTTGAGTAATTCAGTACTAATCCGTCGGAAAGTTGAGCCAATCCCTTTCGATAAGTGGCTATCCAAAGGCTACCTTCCTTGTCGACCATTAAATTTCTGATTAAATTACTGGGGAAACCATTCGCTTCGTTATACGAGTCGAGTTGCTTTGAACTTAAATTGTAGCGGTAAAGCCCGCTTTGACTACCAAGCCAAAGTATTCCATTAGTATCTTCAATTAAATCTGTTATCTTGTTTAGTTTAAGTTCCTCAAATTTTTCTAAACTGCCATCCTTGTATATATAAACTCCTTCACCAGTTCCAATCCATCTTGTACTTTTCGAAAAGTAGAAACCTCCAATGCTGCCAAATCTAATATTATTCGAAATTTTCTCGAACTTTTGGTTTTTATAAATAATAATATCGCCCCCTTCGGTACCTATCCAAATATTACCCTCTAAATCGGATTGGATAATATTTACAACTGCCTTTGTAAGGTTTAAGAAATTTGAATAGGCTGTTAGAGTTTGCCCATCGAAACTATATATTCCTTTCGAATTTGTTCCAATCCAAAGCGTGCTAGTTTCTTTTTGATAGTGAAGCGATTCGATTATTTCGTGTTCAAGATCTTTTAATTTTTCTTCTCGAAAAAATTTGTTGTTTTTATACGCAACTAAGCCCTGTAAAGTAGCAAACCAAATTACGTTATCGGTACCCTGAACTAAACCTTGTATTTGCACCGATGTGTTGCCCAATTCAGCATTTTTATTTAGGTCGTAAACTGTAAAGTTAGCACCGTCGAAACGAGCAATTCCCTTATAGGTAGCAACCCATATATAGCCTTTTTCGCTTTGAATTATGTTAACCGATGCATCGGAAGCCATGCCTTTTTCGGCATCCCAATTACGAAGTGTGTATTGAGTAAGACTTTTATTGGGGTTTAATTTAACCAGCTCTTGCGAATTGGCATATCCACTAAAAATTAGGGCAATTAATAAAAGCCCTAAAAAGCGAAAGGTGGAAAATGAATTCGGCATCTGTTTACTCATGTCTTCAAATATATGGTATTTAATAAAACTGTTCAATAGCCAAATGTATTTTTTTTAGCAGTTAACAGTTTATTAACATGAATAAACAAAATACAAGCATAAAAAGAGGTCAGTTACAGCCTCTTTTTGCAAATTTTGATAATGTAAACACTAATTCTCCTTTAAAAAATAGTCGTCGTACTCTATTTCGAAACGGAGCTTATGGCGCGATTCTTCTTGCGCTAAAGCAAGGAAAAGGGATTTTATATCGACTGTTGGAGCTTTTTCCGACATCTTTAGGTACAACTTAAAGGCTGCCTTTTCGCGCTTCATTGCAAGCACAAGAGCCTGTTCGTAGGTAACCTCAGTTTCGGATTCGGCACGAACAATATAATCGGCAATTTTCAGGTCGGCCACATCAGCCTTTGAGAAACTAAGTATTCCTTGCTCCTTAATGTTTAATATTTTTGCTTTATGCCCCATTTCCTCGCGAGCAAACTGCTCGAAAGTTTTACGCATATCGTCGTTGCGGGCACTAGTTGCCAGGTGATTGTAAAAATCGACTGCTTTTTGTTCGTTCTCAATGGCAAAATCGAGTATGTCGTTTACGCTTTCAAAGTCTTTCATAGCAATTTGCTTTATGTTTTAAAAAGAAATTGTTTAAATTTTGTTTGCAATAGCCACGGGCTTTAGCCCGTGGGATAAATAAGTCTATATTACTGGGCTTTAGCCCAAAATTGATTTAAATGTTTGGCTAAAGCCATACTTTTTCCTATTTTAAATCCACGGGCTTAAGCCCGTGGCAACATAAAATCTTTATTTAAACTTAAACCGTTTTATCAATTTTCCTAACTTTTTGTTTTGGTGTCAAAATCAGTGTCGAAACGTTTTACTATATCGGAACAGCCGTAATTAAATACTTTTCCATTAGCAGTTTCCCAATTTATAAGTTTCAATTCACCAACCTTCGACGATAAATCGCCTTTAACTAAACCCATAATTGCTTTAAACTGGGCAACTGAATTTATGCTAATTCCCTTAATATTTATTGAACTGAACTGCTGAACCACTCCCGAA
The DNA here is from genome assembly GCA_002345675.1 of Bacteroidales bacterium UBA2287. Classification (GTDB taxonomy): domain Bacteria; phylum Bacteroidota; class Bacteroidia; order Bacteroidales; family Tenuifilaceae; genus UBA2287. Next base: position 133,161 of record DDWL01000021.1, read on the forward strand.
AAATTGGTAAACGACCCTCCTCCTTCAAACCAAAAAGAGGCTGGAAGTACCAAATTGGCTTGCTTGGCTGTTTCCGAAAGGAAATTATCTTGCACAACCACAAACTCGCATTTCTTTAAACTCTCGCCCATTTTGACATTTACGCTACAACCTACGGGGTCTTCGCCGAGAATAAATACATTGCTAAATTTCGTTTTGCCTTCTGCAAAATTGTTTGCCAGCAAACCATCAATTTTACTATTTGTAACTCCTTTGCTATTGCTTAGTTGCGATACTATTAGTAAACCTCCACCATCCTTTTCCTTTCGGCTTAAAAGCATTAAATAGTTTAGTTCGTAAAGCGTTTTATCGCATACCTCCCTTTGCGAAGCAATTAAAAAAGGAACTTTTTCGCTAATAAACTCTTGTGCAAATTTTTCAACTGCCTCTTGCCCACCGCTCGAAGCCTTACTGCATAGCTGGGCAAAGTTTTCTTGTAGAAGTTGATTTTTATACTCCTTAAACCCTTCCGTATTATCGATTTCGCTTGTGTTTCCCTTTGAAATTAAAATGAAATTTGCTGCTCTTATAAATGAATTGAACGAGAATACCTCATTAAAATCGAGCGTTTTACTCTTAATTGGGCTATTTATATCTTTTGAATAAACTGCAATTGGAATTCGTAACGAGTTAATTTTATATCCAACTACTGGATTAAACCTATTAATATTCGAGCCAAAAACAAACGCTTTTGTAGCCTTTTCGAGCGATTGTAATGAAGCAGAATTAAAATTGGTGAAAGAATTTGCAAGATGAAAACTACTTATTGGTGAACCTAATTTTTGAGCAGTTTCTTTTACTAATTTAATTTCCTCATTTGTCATTTTGCCACCAACAAAAAAGGCATTTTCGGAAGGCTTCGAACCATCGAGTCTTGTTGAAATAATGCTCAATGCCTCGTCGAAGCTAATCTCCTTAAACGTTCCATTCTCCTTTAAAAGCGGAGCTTTAATTCGCTGCGAATCGTTAAAAAGTCTGTACCCAAACTTTCCGTACATACAAAGGTTTCCATCGGTATTCACTTCGCCATTGGCACCTGTAACCTTCATTATGTAACCATTTCGGTGGTGGAGTGTAAGTTTACAGCCAACCGAACAGAAACCGCAAATGGTGTCGAATGTTTCCATTCGAACAGGACCTGGTTTAAATGGAACATTTTCGCTTAATGCACCTGTAGGACAAGCCGAAAGACACAATCCGCACGATTCGCAGGTTGTTTCGAGCAGCGAGTAACCCATCGATGGTGCAACATACGTATCGAAGCCACGATTAACAAGTGTTAATGCATTGGCTCCAACAACATCTTTACAAATTCGAACGCAACGTGAGCATAGAATACACTTGTTGCTATCAATTTCAATATAGGGGTGTGAAAAATTAATGGTAAACTCCTTGTGCTCACCGCCATATCGTTGCTGTTCGGCACCATAGGTGTCGCAGTGGTGCTTTAGGTCGCAGCTAAAATAGGCTACACAGCCACACTCGAGGCAACGCGAGGTTTCGTCCAATGCTTGCTCCTCGGAGTAGCCCAATTCCACTTCGTGGAAATTTAAACGTGCATTTGCCTCCATTACAGGCATTTCGTGTCGTAATTGGTTTTGGTAACGGGCGGTGTACTCGCTCTTTTCCTGCTTGCGAAAGTTGTCTTTTAAACTTAAAAACTCCTTTTTTGGTTCCGTAATTTCCTCGCCCATAAGGTACTGGTGGCAGCTTCGCGATGCAATTTTTGCTTGAGCAATAGCTTCGATAATTGTAGCCGGGCCAGTAACGCCATCGCCAGCAGCAAAAATCGAAGGAACTCCAGTTTGAAGTGTTTTAGGGTCAGCATCAATATCGCCATACTTATTGGGCTTTAGCATTCCCCCTTTGGCGTACTGGTTTATGTCGTCAAGAAAATTTATATCGGTTTTTTGGCCTATTGCTGCAAGAATATAGTCGAATTCAATATCCTGTTCCGAACCCTCCTTTGGAACAGGACGGCGACGTCCCGACGCATCAGGCTCGCCAAGTTCCATTTCAATAACTGTCATCGACTTAAGTCTTCCCTGCTCGTCCTTGTTTACCTTAACCGGTGCGGTTAAAAAACGATACTTCACCCCTTCGAGTTTCGATTCGTGAATTTCAATTGGATTGGCTGGCATTTCCTGCTCCGTTCTTCGGTACACCACTGTAACATCGGTGCTTCCGCAGCGTATGGAAGTACGACAACAATCCATTGCTGTATTACCGCCACCAACTACTGCAATTCTTTTTCCTTTAAAATTGTATCGCTGACCAGTTTGCTCCATATTTCGAAGAAAATCGATTCCCGAAAAAACATTCTCGGCATCGTCGCCAACAGCACCCAGCAATGTTCCGCGCTGCGAACCAATGGTAAGAATAGTAGCATCGTACTTTTCGGAAAGTTCCTTATAGCTTAAATTATCGCCTAACTTTTTATTGTAGAATATTTTAGTTCCAATTTTTGTAATTGCATCAACCTCTTTTTGAAGCAAATCGTTTGGCAAACGGTATTCGGGAATTCCGTATCGAAGCCAGCCGCCAGCATATGGTTGCCCCTCGTAAATATCGCAATGGTGCCCTTTGGTTTGTAGAAAGTATGCAGTCGAAAGTCCACCAGGTCCTGCTCCAATTATTGCAACCTTTTTACCTGTTGAAGGAGCAACTTCGGGAGTAAAAGGATTGCCCGATTCTAAGTCGGCATCGGAAGCAAAACGCTTCATATAGTCAATTCCAACAGCGGCACCTTCATCCAATAAATTTCGGCGACAAACTGTTTCGCAAGGGCGAACACAAACCCTTCCGCAAATGGCGGGCAGTGGGTTTACCTCCTTAATCAACTTAACAGCTTCGCTGTATAATCCCTTTTCTATTAGCGAAATATAGCCTTGCACATCAACTCCAGCGGGGCATCGCTCGCGACAAGGCGCAACGCAATCGGCATAGTGATTACTTACAAGTAAATCGAGTGCAGTTTTACGGGCTTTGTGAACACGTTTGCTATCGGTTATAATGCTCATTCCCTCGGCAACTCTTGTTGAGCAAGAGGGTTGAAGATTTTTTTGACCTTCAATTTCAATTACGCAAACGTAGCACGACGAGAAAGGCTCCAAGCGAGGATCGTGGCAAAGGGTTGGAATTTCGATTCCGTGACGCTTTGCTACCGCAAGAATGTACTCACCCTTTTGGGCTGTGGTATTTTTACCGTTGAGAATTATGTTGACTACTTCAGACATAGTGTTCATTTTATTTAAACGCAAAGGCTCAAAGACGCTATTTATATTATAAGTCGGAAGAAAAAAATCCGATTAAATTCTTATTTAAAAAACTTGTTATAAATCCGTGTTCATCTGTTTTATCAGCGTAATCCGCGTTCCATCTTTAGCTTACGGTTATCGCCTCAAACTTACACCTTGAGTAGCAATCGCCACATTTTATACAGGTTTCTTGGCTTATTAGGTGAGGTAACTTCTTTTCGCCCGAAATTGCCTGAACAGGACATTTTATGGCGCAAACGCGACAACCTGTACACTTATTGGGTAAAATGGTATACGTTAGCAATGGCTTACAGTTGAGCGCTGGACATTTCTTATCGTAAATGTGAGCTTCGAATTCGTGACGGAAATACTTAAGTGCTGTAAGCACAGGGTTTGGTGCAGTTTGACCAAGTCCACAAAGCGAGCTGTCTTTAATTTGCTGCGCAAGGTCTTCGAGCTTTTCAATATCGCCATCTTCGCCTTTACCTTCGGTAATACGAATAAGTATTTCGAGCATTCGTTTGGTTCCAATTCGGCAGAATGTACACTTACCGCACGATTCTTTTTGGGTAAAGTCGAGGAAAAAACGAGCCATATCGACCATACAAGTGGTTTCGTCCATTACCACCATACCTCCCGAACCCATAATGGCACCAGTAGCATTCACCTGGTCGTAATCGACCTGTGTATCGATTAAGTGCTTTGGAATGCAACCACCCGAAGGACCGCCAAGCTGAACAGCTTTAAATTCCTTGTTCTTTTGAATTCCACCGCCAAGCTTAAATATAATCTCGCGAATGGTAATCCCCATAGGGACTTCAACCAATCCACCGTGCTTTATTTTGCCTGCAAGGGCAAAAACTTTTGTTCCCTTGCTCTTTTCGGTTCCGTACTTATTAAACGACCCAGCCCCATTGAGAACAATGTAGGGAACATTGGCAAAAGTTTCAACATTATTAATGTTCGAAGGTTTTCCCCATAATCCCTTTTCGGCAGGAAATGGAGGACGTTTTCGTGGCATTCCCCTTTCGCCCTCGATGGAAGCAATTAGCGCAGTTTCTTCGCCACATACAAATGCTCCTGCACCTTCTTTTACGTATATATCGAAGTTGAATCCTTCGATTCCTAAAATATTCTTTCCTAAATAGCCTTTTGTGCGAGCCTGCTTGAGCGCAATTTCGAGACGTTTAATGGCTAATGGGTACTCGGCACGGCAGTAAATTATTCCGCCCGTTGCACCAATAGCATACGCGCCAATAATCATTCCCTCCAGAACGGAGTGAGGGTCGCCTTCAATAAGTGAACGGTCCATAAAAGCACCAGGATCGCCCTCGTCGGCATTACAAATTATATACTTTTCGGCTGAAGCATTGTTGCGGGCAAATCGCCATTTCATTCCAGTTGAAAAACCGCCACCTCCACGACCACGAAGACCCGAATCGAGAATGGTTAGAATAACCGCCTCGTGGGTTAACCCCTTTTCGGCAACCATTTTAATGGCTTTATAGCCATTTCGAGCTTCGTACTCCTCAATGCTTTCGGGGTCGATGTAGCCGCAATTTCGCAAAGCAATTTTAATTTGACCTGCAAAGAAATCTTTATCGGGAGTTTCGAAAAGGTCGGCTTTAACAATATAGTCCCTAACTGGATTAAATCCAATTACGTGCTGCTGAACAATTTCAACAGCTATATCGTCGGTAACTTCGCCGTACAGAAACGAACCATTCTCGTCGATAACCTCAACAAGGGGCTCACGAAAGCACATTCCCACACAACTGGTTTTCTTAAGTTCGAAGTCTAATTTATCGGCATTTTTGAGCGATTTTAGGGTTTCGTATATTTTACCGGCACCCGCTGCAACACCGCAACTTCCCAAACCGACTATTACTTGTGTTTTTTGCATTGATAATGTCTTTTTAATTTGGAACACAGATTACACGGATTAAACAGATTTTCACAGATTAATTAAATGAAAAAAGGTTCCGAGAATTTCTGTGATATTCCGTCAAATCTGTGTTATCCGTGTTCTATCTCCTTAGTCTTTATATCCTTAACTACCTTCACCGCACTTGCGCCCGTGAGTTTTCCGTGAGTGTCGTTTTCACCAATCATCATAACTGGGGCAAGCGAGCAGCAACCCAAACAGGCCACCGACTCGAGTGTGAACATTTTATCGGGTGTAGTTTCGCCCTCCTCAACTCCAAGTGCTTCCTTTAAAGCCTCCGAAATTGCAGTAGCATTTTGAACGTGGCAAGCCGTTCCGTGGCAAACCTTAATAATATGTTTTCCTGCAGGTTTCAATCTGAATTGCGCATAAAACGTAGCTACGCCGTACATATCGCTAAGGCTAACTCCTGTTTCATCGGAAATTTTCCGAAAAACCGAATCGGGAATAAAACCATAAATATGCTGAGCCCCTTGCAGAAGCGGAATTAGGTTTCCCTTTTTGCCTTTGTACTTTTCAATAAGAGGATTAAGTAAATTAAGGTCTACCTCTTCGGCTATCTTGTTTTTGTCGAGCTGTAAGGCTAATCGTTGAACGCGCATTGTATAATAATTTGGGGTTACTATCTGACTTCAAGAAAAATAGTAGTAAATATTCTTTGTATTAAAAAAATTAGCAAAGCCAAAAATAGCGAATAAATGGGCTTGCAGTGAATTTACTTACTTAAAAAAAATTAAAAACCCCCTAAATCTATAAGATTTAGGGGGTTTAAAATAAATTATACCGCACCTTGAGCAATCATTGAGTCGGCAACTTTAACAAATCCTCCAATGTTCGCTCCATCAACATAGTTAATGAAACCATCCTCTTTAGTACCGTACTTACGGCAGGTTTCGTGAATGTTCTTCATAATATTTTGTAAACGAGCATCAACCTCTTCGCGGGTCCACGATAGGCGCATTGAGTTTTGAGTCATCTCCAATCCCGAAGTGGAAACACCACCAGCATTTGCTGCTTTTCCAGGACCAAATAGTATTTTAGCATTTAGGTAAACCTCAACAGCTTGTGGAGTTGATGGCATATTGGCACCTTCCGATACGCAAATGCAACCGTTTTTCACCAAAGTTTTAGCCTCTTCGCCATTAATTTCGTTTTGAGTTGCGCTTGGAAGAGCTACGTCGCACTTAATGCCCCAAGGACGCTCGCCTGGGAAATAGTCGCAGCCATACTTTTCGGCATACTCTTTAATACGTCCACGTTTTTCGTTTTTGAGCCACATTGCCCATTTTAACTTTTCGTTGTCGATACCCTTTGGGTCGTAAATAAAGCCTTCCGAATCGGAAAGAGTTACACATTTACCACCAAGTTCATTCACTTTTTCTACTGTGTACTGAGCCACATTTCCAGAGCCCGAAACGGTAACAACTTTCCCCTTAAAGCTTTCGCCACGGGTTTTAAGCATTTCCTGAGCAAAGTAAACGTTACCATAACCAGTAGCTTCGGGACGTATTAATGAACCACCCCAAAGAATACCCTTTCCTGTAAGTACACCTGTAAATTCGTTACGAATACGTTTGTACTGACCAAACATAAAGCCAATTTCGCGTCCACCAACTCCTATATCGCCTGCAGGAACGTCGGTATCGGCTCCTACGTGTTTACAAAGCTCGGTCATAAAACTTTGGCAAAAACGCATTACTTCCTTATCGCTTTTTCCTTTAGGATCGAAATCGGAACCACCCTTACCACCACCCATAGGAAGTGTTGTAAGACTATTTTTGAAAACCTGTTCGAAAGCTAAAAACTTAAGAACGCCCAAATTTACTGTAGGGTGAAAGCGTAAACCACCTTTGTATGGACCAATAGCGCTGTTCATTTGGATACGGAAGCCACGATTTACGCGAATTTCTCCCTTATCGTCAATCCATGGAACACGGAAAATAATAACCCGTTCGGGTTCGCAAATACGCTCTAGAATATGCTCGCTATCGTAAATAGGATGCTCAGCAATGTAAGGAATAATACTCTCAACAACTTCCTTAACAGCTTGGTGAAACTCAGGTTCAGCAGGGTTTTTGGCAACAACGTATGCCATAAACTTATTCAACTTTTCCTCGTGTGCAGTGTTTTTCATAGTAACAAATTTTATTAGGGTTAATAATGCTTTTAAAACAACACTACAAGATATCCTAAAAAAAACGACACAAGCAATAGTTACACCTCAATTTCAGACCATTACGGACATCGGCAGTACGAATAATACGTAATCGATCTAAGTGATTCACTTAATTTCATTTTTAAGAGTTGGTTCGCATTCAAAATGAATTTATCTTGTAGAGATTCCGTTTTTCTGCACTCTTTTTTATAAATCAATCAATTCTGCAAAATGGCACAGAATAACCAAAGTACCCCCGAAGATTTTTACAAACTTCTGGCACAAAATAAGGAGAGGTTAAAGGAGTTAGCAGCAATAAATAGAACAACTTCTATTATTAAAGAAGGGCGAACCATTGAGGGAACACTTAGGCAAATATGTTTAATTATCCCCGATGCGTGGCAGTTTCCTCAGTTTACTGTTGCTCGTATAAAGTTTGGAAAATTGGAGTTTACATCGGCAGGCTTTGCGGAAACTACTTGGGTTATGCAGCAAGTTTTCGAAACCATCGATAAGGAACAGGGGACCATCGAAATTTTTTACACAAAACAATTTCCCGAAGAATACCAAGGTCCGTTTTTAAAAGAAGAGTTCGACCTAATCGAAAACATTTCGAACCTTATAGTTGGCTACCTTAACTATATGAAGGGCAAGGATTTTGTAAAAGATGTTATTTCGCCTAAAAAAACAATTGAAGCTGAAGGGCAACATACAAGCAAAAAACTACTTCAAAAGTTTATAAATCAGCACAACTCCGACCGCGACATTTACCACGACCTTATGCCTTTTAAGGTTAAGGAAATTTTACTTGTAGCAACCCTATACGATGCCTATAACCTTGAGAAAGAGGATAGAGTAACCGATAATATTTTGGGCGAATACTCAAAACTTTCGCTTACCAGTGTTCCTCGAATAACTGGGGTTTCGACCCTCGATGAGGCAATGCAAAAACTGGAGGAAAAGCACTTTAACCTAATTATAATAATGGTAGGTGCCGACACGGTTACGCCGCTCGAAATGAGCAAAAAAATTAAAGGAGAATACAACTATATTCCGCTTTACCTGTTGGTGAACAACTCCAAAATGCTAACGGAACTCGAGAAAAATCCTTATGCAATAGCGAGTATCGATAGGATTTTTGAGTGGAATGGAGATCCCAAAATCTTCTTTTCAATGATTAAACTCCTTGAGGATAAAGTTAACCTCGACAACGATACACGAATTGGGCTTTCGAGGGTTATTCTGCTTATCGAAGACTCGCCAAAGTACTACTCGCGATACCTCCCAGTGCTTTACAGTAGTGTTATGGAGCAAACCAAGCGAATAATTGAAGATGTTAGTACCGACGACCTTTACAAAGTGCTGCGCATAAGAATTCGACCTAAAGTTGTACTAACAGGAACCTACGAGGAAGCGGTAGAAATTTTTACACGCTATAAGGATTATATGCTTTGCGTAATATCCGATGTTAAATTTTACCATAAAGGAATTCTCGACGAAAATGCAGGAATTGATTTGGTAGCACAAATTCGAAAAACATTGCCCAACCTGCCAGTTATTATGCAGTCGTACGAACAAAGTAACGAGGAAAGGGTTAAAATACTAAACCGAAAACTATCGAGTTCCGACTCCCATTTAATGCAAGACCTGCTCAACATTGCCTTTATTAACAAGAATTCCGACAGCCTAATGCAAGACATTAAAAGTTTTATTAGCAACTACTTAGGCTTTGGCGATTTTGTTTTTAAGGATGCCATTGGGCAGCCCATTGTAACTGCTACCACAATGGAAGAATTTGAAAGGTGCCTTCGTGAAATTCCGGGCGAAAGCATACTGTACCACGCCGAAAAAAATCACTTTTCGATGTGGCTAACGGCACGTGGCGAAATAAATGTAGCTCGTATTATTCACCCCTCGAGCATAAACGATTTTACAGGTCCCGAAGAAATTAGAGATTACCTTTTAAATACCTTAAAAAAGTACCGACAAGAAAAACGCAGAGGTAAAATTGTAAGTTTCGATACTGCATGGGAAGTCGATTCGAGCAATATTGTTGCACTTGCCGATGGTTCGATGGGGGGCAAAGGACGCGGATTATCGTTTATAAACACGCTGCTATACACCTTCGAAATTTCGCAGTACGTTTCAAATATTAACTTGTACTCTCCACGCACCTCAATAATTGGCATTAACGAGTACGAATGCTTTATGCAGCGTAACAACCTGTACGAAAAGGTTTTTGCCGCATCGAGCTATCACGAAATTAAGCAACTTTTTCTTGCTGCCGATCTATCGGATCAACTCGAAAGTCGCCTCGAACGGTTGCTGCAAATTTACTACCGCCCACTGGCGGTAAGGTCGTCGGGACTTTTAGAGGATTCGCTAATGCAGCCGTTTGCCGGAATTTTCGAAACGTACATTGTTCCCAATAACCACCACGACCCAAAGGTTAGGCTAAAGCAAACTATGGATGCCATTAAGCTGGTTTTTGCTTCGGTTTTCTCCGACACAGCAAGGGGTTACATTCGTGCTGTTAACTTTAAAATTGAAGATGAAAAAATGGCAGTTATTATACAGGAGGTTGTTGGCGAACGTTATGGCGATTACTACTACCCTCACATAAGCGGCGTGGCTCAATCGTTTAACTACTACCCATTTGCACATATAAAGCCCGAAGATGGTTTTGCCACAATGGCTCTCGGACTTGGAAAGTATGTTGTTGAGGGCGAAAAGGCGTACAGGTTTTGCCCACGCTACCCCACTCTTCAGAATTATACGCCCACCGATTTAATTAAAAATTCGCAAACCGAATTCTTTGCTGTTGATTTAAGTAAAAAGGATATTAATCTTTTAGACGACGGCGACACTGCTGGTTTAGTGCGCCTTAACCTATACGAAGCCGAGCAACATGGAACACTTAAGCATTGCGCTTCGGTGTATAATCCTGAGAATAACACAATAACACCAGGTATTGCTCAACCCGGCCCTCGAGTTGTAAACTTTGCCAATATTTTAAAGTACAACTACATTCCGCTGGCTCAAACCATTCAAGTAGTTTTAGAGGTAGTACAAGAAGCACTGGGAACACCCTGCGAAATTGAATTTGCTGTCGATTTAAACCGTGATGCCAACTACCGCGCATCGTTCTTTCTGCTTCAAATTAAGCCAATGATTGGCAACACCGAGGAGTTTAAAATTTTCCCCGAATCAATCGACCTTTCAAAAGCAATTCTCCTCTCATACCACGGAATGGGAAATGGACAGGTTGAAGGTATTAGCGACGTTATTTACATTCGAAGGGAGAGATTTGACAAAATGAAAACCATGGAAATGGCTAATGAGGTTGACAATCTTAATCAAATTATGATTCAAAAAGGTCGAAAGTATCTCCTAATTGGTCCTGGTCGTTGGGGAACTCGCGACCGCTGGATTGGAATACCTGTTACTTGGCCCCAAATATCGAATGCTAAAATAATTGTTGAAACCAGCTTCGAAGATTTTCCACTCGATGCCTCTTCGGGCTCACACTTTTTTCATAATGTAATAAGCATGAACGTTGGCTACTGCTCGGTTCAGGATGGCGATATAAAATCGTTTATTTCGTGGGAAGCACTCGATCAGCTTGCAGCTGAAAACGAAACCGAATTTTTCCGCCACGTTCGATTTTCGTCACCGTTAACCTCGAAAATGGACGGGAAGCAACAAATTGTTTTGGTAACAACCGAAAAGTAATATCTTCGTAGCCCAGCAATACATGACGAATGATTACCAGAGACGCAGATATAAATAGGGGTAAATACTACTTTGCCGAAACAGCTTTCGACCTGCTAATGAAGCGTCGAATTCTTAATGTTCTGCTCATTTGCAGCAAGTACGACGCGTTTATGCTCGAGGAAGACGGCCGTATTGACGAGCAAATTTTTATGGAGTACGTTTCGCTTAATCTACGTTACCCCCCCAAATTTATTCATGTAACCTCGGCCGACGAGGCAATTTCGGTGCTTTCGAACCAGTCCATCGATTTAGTTATTACCATGCTCAATATCGAAGGAATGGACACCTTCAATTTGGCTAAAAAAATAAAGGGATTACACCCAAGCAAACCAATTGTTGTTTTAACTCACTTTTCGCGAGAAGTTTCGGTAAAGTTAAGCCGCGAAGATTTAAGCGCCATCGACTACGTTTTTGCCTGGTTGGGCAACGCCCAAATAATGCTTGCCATAATAAAGCTAATTGAAGATTCGATGAATGCCGATCACGACGTAAATCGTGTTGGGGTTCAGGTAATTCTGTTAGTCGAAGACTCCGTTCGATTCTACTCGGCCTACTTACCTTTAATATATCGAATAATTTTTACCCAAAGCAAGCAGTTTACCACCGAGGGGCTTAACGAGCACCAAATGATGCTCCGCATGCGTGGTCGCCCTAAAATTCTTCTTGCCCGAAACTTGGAGCAGGCCGAAGCCCTGTACCAAAAGTACAAGCATAATATGCTTGGGGTTATTACCGACATGACCTACCCGCACAACGGCAAAATGCTTCAACGAGCTGGGGTTAAAATGGTCGAAATGGTTAAGGCCGACGACCCTTACATGCCAATTCTAATTCAATCGTCGGATGTTAACAACCAGCTACTTGCAAAAAACCTTAAGGTTGGTTTTTTACACAAGTACTCCAAAACACTCTCCATTGAGCTCGAAAACTTTATAAATAAGTACTTTGCCTTTGGCGACTTTGTATTTACCGATCCCGACAGCGGGCGAGAAATATTTAGAGCAACCGATCTGAAAGAACTTCAGGAAACAATTTTTCAGGTTCCCGACAACTCGCTCGAGTACCATATTCGTCGAAACCATATTTCGAAATGGCTTACTGCTCGAGCTCTTTTCCCTGTTGCCGACATTTTTAAGTATATAGAAGCCGACGATTTTAGCAATATCGATGAGGTTAGGCGATTCATTTTCGACACCATCGATCGCTACCGCGAAAGTAAGGGACGGGGAATTATTGCCAAGTTTTCGCGCGAGAGCTACGACGAGTACCAAATTTTTTCGCGCATTGGCGATGGCTCTTTAGGTGGAAAAGGCCGTGGCTTAGCCTTTATCGACTCGGTTGTAAAGCGCAACTACCTTATGCACCGATTCGAGAATGTTGTAATTTCCATTCCACGAACCGTTGTGCTTTGCACCGATGTGTTTGAAGAGTTTATGGATAGTAACAACCTTTATCAAATTGGCCTTTCGGATACAAGCAACGATGAAATTCTTCGACATTTTTTAAATGCATCGTTGCCAACCCGAATTCATAAGGATTTGTACGCATTTATAGCCGTGGCAAACCATCCCATTGCCGTTCGCTCGTCGAGTTTACTTGAAGATTCACATTTTCAGCCGTTTGCAGGAATCTATTCGACCTACATGATTCCAAATGTTAAGAGTAATGCGTGCCAAATGCTCGAATTGCTTAGTCAGGCTATTAAATGCGTTTACGCATCGGTTTACACAAAGGAGAGTAAAACCTACATGCTCGCCACCAATAATGCCATCGACGAGGAACGAATGGCTATAGTTTTACAAGAAGTTGTTGGAAGTGCTTACGGAAATAAATTCTATCCAAGTTTTTCAGGAGTTGCCAGATCGCTAAACTTTTACACTGTCGAACCCGAAATTCCGTCGGATGGAATTGCCAGCGTTGCGCTTGGGCTAGGAAAGCACGTTGTTGAAGGAAAACCATCACTTCGCTTTTCGCCAAAGTACCCTAAAAAACTTTTTCAGCTCTCGTCAACAGAAATTGCACTAAAAGAAACCCAAAAAACTTTTTACGCACTCGACTTACGCCCGTCAAGTTTTGTTCCTTCGACCGACGAAGGAATAAACCTTTTTGAACTCGATGTAAAAGAAGCTTACGAAGATGGCACATTGGATTACATAACCTCAACATACGATTTCGAAAGCCATCAGGTACGCGAAGGTTACAACGGCAATGGAACGCCAATTGTATCGTTTTCGGGAATTTTAAAACATAAGCAGTTTCCGTTACCCGAAATTTTAGCTTCCATTCTCGAAATGGGGCAAAAAGAGATGAATAATCCTGTTGAAATTGAATTTGCTGTAAACCTAAATACCCCAAAGGGGTATCCGAAGTTCTTTAGTTTACTACAAATACGACCAATTGTTCAAAACAGAGATGTGGTTAATACAAATTTCGACACAATTCCAAAAAGCGACTGCTTGCTTACATCGGAATCGGCTCTTGGAAATGGGATTATTAATGAGCTTCACGACTTGGTGTATATAAAACAAAACACTTTCGATTCGGCTAAAACCTGCGAAATAGCCATTGAACTCGAGGCAATAAACACACCCTTTTCGAAAAGTGGCAAGCACTACGTGCTAATTGGTCCTGGTCGTTGGGGTTCGAGCGACCGTTGGCTTGGAATACCCGTAAAATGGCCCCAAATTTCGGGGGCAAAAGTTATAATCGAATCGGGTTTGCAAAACTACAATGTCGACCCAAGCCAGGGTACGCATTTCTTTCAGAATTTAACCTCGCTAAAAGTTGCTTACCTAACCATAAACCCGCACATTGACCAGGGGTTCCTCGATACAGAATACCTCGATTCGCTTCCAGCGGTTTACGAATCGGAAATGGTTCGCCACGTTCAGTTCGAAAAGCCAATAAAAGTTATTATTCACGGACAAAAGCGAAAAGGGGTAATTCTGAAACCTGGGGTTAAAGAGGAAGAATAATTATCGAGAACGAATTACTTACCAGAGTTGGCGGTCATTGTAACGTGACGCAGTAAACAGCAACTTCAAGATAAAATTATCATAACTTTGGATAGAAAATTACAGAGTAACAACTATGAGTAATACAAAAGTATCCATACGTTTTTTTGACGACCGAGAAGTGCGAGCCGTTTGGGACGAGCAAAACGCTAAGTGGTGGTTTAGTGTTTTGGATATTGTAGCATTGCTTACCAGCCAAGATGACTACACCAAAACTCGCAACTATTGGAAATATCTTAAAGCCAAATTAAAAAAAGAAAACAGCGAGTTGGTTAGTGGCACTACCCAACTGAAACTTTTAGCAAGTGACGGCAAACGATATTTAACCGATATGTTGGATTACGCCGGCATTATTGCTTTAGGCAAAGAATTTCCAGGCAAAAGGGCAAACCGTTTTATTGATTGGTTTACATTCAGCGATGAAAGTATAGACGGAAAAAGTAAAACAAAGGCCTATGCCTTGTTTGAAAGTTCTTTTATCAATAGCATAGAAGTTGGTACAACCAAAGGTTTGCAACAAATACATGCTTATTTGTTTGGCGGATTGTACGATTTTGCAGGACAAATTAGACAAAAAAATATTTCGAAAGGTGGTTTTCAATTTGCCGCATCACGTTTTTTATACGACACATTAAAGCAAATAGAAGCAATGCCCGAAACTACATTTAACGAAATTGTAAACAAATATGTAGAAATGAACATTGCACACCCTTTTATGGAAGGTAATGGCAGAAGCGCCAGAATATGGTTGGATTTGATACTAAAAAAACGCCTCAAAAAATGCGTAGATTGGAGTAAAATAAGCAAGCAAGATTACATGAACGCAATGAAACTTAGTACAACTAATGGAAGTGTTCTAAAAACGCTTTTGGAAAAAGCGCTCACCACCAAAATAAACGACCGCGAAATGTTTATGAAAGGGATTGACTACTCATATTACTACGAAGAAAATGAGTAAAGACAAAACGACAAAAAGGTGAGGCTTGACTCAACGAAAAATTAAAACCGAACCAACAACAGGTTACCAAGTTCGTACATTTCTTTTTTTCGATAAACTCTTAAGAACCTCTTTGCCTCTGGCAGCAATTGCTGGTCCCCCAATATTCATTTGGCTTTCAATTACATGAGGCAACTCTTCGGCAATCCATTTTTGTCGATATGAAAGAAGATAAAGAATTTCCATACAGTGAACCTTTACGGCAGGTTTCGAGTTGCAATCGACAAGCCAAAGAAAACACGACTCCTCAAGGGGTTCAAGGTTCATACGCCAAAACTCGCGTTCCATGGTTCGCGAAGTTTCCCGTTTAATAATTCGCTTAATACCAATGGCAGTAAGTTTTAGTAAATGCCGTTGAACACTTGCGTTGGTTGTGAGTGAAAGTTGCGCTACAATATCGGGAAGGTAGTAATCGAGGGCTTCGGGAATTGCCACGAGCATATTTTCTAAAACCCAAGCTGCATGAAAAGCAGTTGCACCTTTTGACTCAACAGCAATTGCTAAAACCTCGTTTGGATAAACTTCGCATTCAAGCAAAGCATCGGCAATTGCAACCACATCCTTTTTGGTCATTGCAAAATCGAGCCTTTGAATAAGGGCGCTTCTATTTATTGCAGGTTTATACATTAAATTTTTGTAACGGCGGTTTACTTAAAAAGCGTTTCTATATCAAATATAGGTTTTAAATCGCAAATTATCATTAGTAAAATGTATCCATTTCGTAAAATCGTATTGTATTTCTTTAAAATTTAACATTCCCTTAACATTGAATTAAGTAAAACTTAACCTACCATAATGCAAATTATTGATTTGGGTACTCTACTTTAGTATCGAATTTGGGTTAAAATCATCTTGCTCATATTCAATATCATACAAAGTTCGAATTGTATAAAAACTAAATATTGCATTTGAAATAAAATAACATTCTATGGATAATATTTACTTAATAATTGTTCTGGTTCTTTTGGCTTTGGCCGTTGTAGACTTAGTGGTTGGCGTTAGCAACGACGCCGTTAACTTTCTTAACTCAGCAATTGGCTCTAAAGCAGCACCACGTTACGTAATAATGATTATAGCATCGGTAGGTATTTTGGTGGGTGCTACCTTTTCGAGCGGAATGATGGAAGTTGCCCGAAAGAGCATTTTTCACCCCGAAATGTTCTACCTGCCCGAAATTATGGCTATTTTCTTGGCAGTAATGATAACCGACATTCTGCTGCTCGACCTTTTTAACACTTTCGGGCTTCCAACATCAACCACAGTATCGTTAGTTTTCGAACTACTTGGGGCTGCAGTTGCAGTTTCGCTGGTAAAAATTATGGCAAACGACGAATCGTTTGCAAACCTTGCAAACTATATAAATAGCGCAAAGGCATTGGCAATAATTTCGGGAATACTAATCTCAGTAGTTGTTGCTTTTATTGTTGGTATTGTTGTTCAGTATATTGCTCGCTTAATATACTCCTTTAACTACATTAAGAGCAACCAATACGTTGGGGGTATTTGGGGTGGTATTGCCTTAACGGCCATTACATACTTTATAATAATGAAAGGCATTGAAGGATCCTCGTTAATTAGCGAGAGCACAATGCTTTACATAAAATCGAACACTTTTAGCATTTTGCTATATGGTTTTATTTTCTGGGTTTTAGTTTTTCAGCTCTTTATAAGCGTATTTAAGTTTAACACCCTTAAGTTTATTGTACTTGTAGGCACATTTGCCCTTGCGCTTTCGTTTGCTGGTAACGACTTGGTTAACTTTATTGGTGTTTTTATGGCAGGCTTTAAGTCGTACCAAATACACCTTGCAAATCCAGGCATTAGTGCCGACCAGTTGCTTATGAGCGACTTAACCAAACCTGTTTCGGCAAACTTTTACTACCTGCTAATTGCAGGTTTAATAATGGTAATAACCCTTTGGCTCTCGAAAAAAGCTAGAACTGTTACCGAAACTGAAGTTAACCTTTCGCGCCAAGACTCAGGCTCCGAACGATTTGGCAGCAGTCAACTAGCACGCACGTTAGTTCGTTCGGCACGTTCGATGGGCGGAAATGGAAGCAAATTTATTCCTATGCGAATAAAACGATATGTCGAGAAGCGCTTCGACACGAAGAAAGCTCCCAAATATAAGGGGAACCCTGCCGATGCGCCATCGTTCGACTTACTTCGTGCGTCGGTAAACCTAACCGTTGCAAGTATTTTAATTAGCTCGGCAACTTCGTTAAAACTACCACTATCGACAACCTACGTTACCTTTATGGTTGCAATGGGAAGTTCACTTTCCGATAGAGCTTGGGGTCGCGATAGCGCAGTTTACCGAATAACAGGCGTAATGACGGTTATTGCTGGCTGGTTTTTTACAGCAATTGTAGCATTTACAGTTGCTTTCCTAATTGCATTGGCGCTTCGTTATGGAGGAACTTTTGCAATGTTTGGGCTGCTTGCTGTGACTGCATTTATAATTTTTAAATCGTTTATGTACCATAAGAAAAAAACAAAGGAACTTGAAGCCCAACTACTAGCTGACGAATTAGTAAAGGATGAAAACATAATTAAGCAGTGCGTTAAAGAGGTAAACAAATCGTTGTTCGATGTACTTACTACATTTAACAAAACCCTTACTGGCCTTGCCATGGAGGACCGAAAAATGCTTAAACAGGTTGACAAAGATGTTGAGAAACTAAATGTAGATGCGAAAAAACTAAAGTATAATGTTTACAATGTTTTAAAGAAACTTCAAGAAGACTCCATTGAAACTGGGCACTACTACGTTCAGGTAATCGACTACTTACGCGAAATTGCGCATAGCCTTACATTTGTTACGGGGCCAAGTTTTCAGCATATCGATAATAATCATAAGGGTTTCCTAAAGGTTCAAAACCAAGAGTTACTTGAAATAAACGATAAGATTTCGGAATTCTTTAATGTAATTATTGGCATAATTCGCGATAACGATTACACCGATGTTTCGGAGGCAATAAAACTTCAGCACCTAATTCTCGACATGCTTAACGAGGCGCGTAAAAAGCAAATTCGCCGTATAAAGGCAAACGAAGTAGGAACGCGAAACAGCGTGCTTTACCTTGCCATTATTAACGAAGCAAAGAATATTATGCTTCAAACAATTAACTTGCTTAAATCGCAACGAGATTTTATTCTTAATAATAAAGATTAAGGGAGTTAAGTAATAAAAAAGGGGCTGTTTCGATATTTGAAACAGCCCCTTTTTTGTTTAATAAACTCAATTAGGCTGAGGCTGCAAGTCGAAAATGTCCTTGAAGGCTTCAGCCTGAAAGTTGAAAATATTTCTTTTGTCTGAACATTCGGTAGTGTCCTAACAAGTGTGTAAG
>DDWL01000038.1 GCA_002345675.1 Bacteroidales bacterium UBA2287
CATTATATTATTCTAATTACTTAAACATTGATTTTATTGCAATTATCACTCAAAAAAGGCTATATTTAGATGTTTTTTAACATCTAAATTACTTCCTATGAATATTACAAAACCAGCTACCAATAAATTACAACTTTTTCTTGTTGTTATTGCTGTTAGCATTTTAGTTATTTCAGGTGGAATTTTATACTACAATAGCGAACGAAACCAAATTCGGAACGAAAAGTACAATGAGCTAAAAGCGATAGCCGACCTAAAGGTTAACCAAATTGAGCAATGGTATGGCGAAAGGCTTTCGGAGGCACAATTCTTTTCGCAAAACGAGCCTTACGTTGAAATTGCTAAGCAAGTAGTTAAAGGAAACTCCAATCAAAAGCTATTACTCCGAACATCGTTATCGCATATACTTTCAAACAAGAGGTACGAAAATATTTTTATTGTTAATAAAATGGGCGAGTTGGTTTTTAGTGTCGACACCACTTTCTCAGTATTAGATACTCTATCAATTTCTATTTTAAAAAAGGTTTATGAAACCAAAAAAGTAATTTTTAGCGACTTTTACTATAGTAATGCACATAAAGAAATTCACCTCGATATAGTAGCACCCATAGTTAATAGTAGCAATGAAGTATTTGCGACCCTAATTTTTAGGGTAAACCCCGACGATTACCTGTACCCTTTAATTCAAAACTGGCCTACACCCAGCAGAACTGCCGAAACCCTTTTGGTTCGAAAAGATGGCGATAGCGTTAAGTTCCTGAATAAATTACGGCATGCCGACCATATCCCTCTAAAATTGCAAATTCCTCTTACAAAGGTTAATGTTCCAGCAGTTCAGGCCATTATAGGGCATACTGGCATTTTCGAAGGTGTTGATTATAGGGGAGTAGATGTGCTTTCGAAAATTCGACCCATTAATAATACACCTTGGTTTATGGTGGCTAAAGTGGACAGTGAAGAGATTTTTGCGGAGCTATACTTTAGGACGATGTTAATTGCAATAATAACCTTTGTTTTAATATTGTTTTTTGGAGCCTCGGTGGCTTGGTTTTACCATTATCGCCAAAGGAATATATACAAAAAACTACTCGAAAGCGAAATCGATTTGCACCAATCGCAGGAGGAATTTAGGGCAACGCTTTACAGTATTGGCGACGGAGTAATAACAACCGACAAAAAAGGGTTAGTAAAACAACTTAACCCTGTTGCAGAGGCTCTTACAGGTTGGAAGGAGACAGATGCTAAAGGAAAAAAACTCGAAGAGGTATTTAATATTATTAACGAAGAAACCCGAAGTACTGTCGAAAGCCCAGTTAGCAAAGTGCTTAAAAAGGGTTTAATTGTTGGCCTTGCAAACCATACCTTGCTAATTTCGAAAAATGGAACTGAAATTCCCATTGCCGACAGCGGAGCCCCAATTAAAAACAGAAAGGGCGAAATTGATGGTGTCGTGTTGGTTTTTCGCGATCAAACCGAGGAGCGAGCAAACGATAAAGCTTTAAGAGCGAGCGAAGAACGCTTCCAAATGCTATTTAACAAAGCCCCGCTTGGTTACCAATCGCTCGATATAAAGGGAAACTTTATTGATATTAACCAGCAATGGCTCGATTCGCTTGGTTATTCCCGCCACGAGGTTATTGGCAAATGGTTTGGCGATTTTCTTGCGCCAGAATATAAGGATGGTTTTCGTGAACGATTCCCAGTTTTTATTGCACAAGGACATATTCATAGCGAGTTTGAAATGCTTCATAAGAATGGGGAAAAAAGGTATATAGCTTTCGATGGAAAAATTGGCCATGATAAGTTGGGCGAGTTTGTTCAAACCCATTGCATACTAAAGGACATTTCAGAAGAGAAGAAGGCTGGACTATTACTGCAAAAAAACAGCGAAGAAATAGCTAAAAAAATCGAAGAGCTAAATCAAAAGAATCAGGAGCTGATTGCAGCCAAAGAGAGAGCTGAAAAAAGCGAAGAGATTTTACAGGAACAAAAAAAGGAAATTGAGATAAACAACCAAAGTTTAGAAAGCCTATTAAGGATTTCTCAGTATTCTTCAACCTCTATTCAAGAGTTATTGGATTTTGCATTGGAAGAATTAATTCTATTAACAAAAAGTAAAATTGGGTACATCTATTTTTATAACGAAAACACAAAGCAATTTGTTCTTAACACTTGGTCCAAGGAAGTTATGAGTGAGTGCAAGGTTATGAATCCCGGTACTATTTACGATTTGGACAAAACAGGTTGCTGGGGTGAAGCCGTAAGACAACGTAAGCCCATTGTAATTAATAATTACGTTGAAGAAAATTCCATAAAAAAAGGAACGCCACAAGGTCATGTACACCTTACGAAATTCCTTACAGTTCCAGTTATTATTGATAATATAATTGTTGCTGTTTGCGGAGTTGCCAATAAAGATTCGGATTACGATAATTCTGATATTCGACAATTAACCTTACTAATGGATAGCGTTTGGAAAATTTCGGAACGTATTACAATGATAAAGGAATTAACATTGGCCAAAGAGAAAACCGAGGAAAGCGAGAGTAAACATTGGAACCTTATTGAACAAATGCAGGAAGGGTTGCTGGTAGTTAATAACGATGATGTAATTGTGCTGGTAAACCCTATATTATGCAAAATGCTTGGTTACCAAAAAGAGGAATTAATTGGCCAAGTGGGGTATAATATACTACTAAAAGAATCTGATAAACAGAATATTATCAGAAAAAACCTTGACCGTCAAAAAGGAATTCATGAGCAATACGAAGTGGAAATGCTAACCAAAAAAGGGGAAAGCATCATATTCCTTTTGAATGCTTCGCCGGTAAAGGATCAAAACGGAACAATTGTTGGGTCAATGGCAACCTGCATTGACGTTACTGAACGAAAAAAAGCGGAAGCCGAGCTTCGAGAACTAAAAAACAACCTAGAATTGGAGGTTGAAGCTAAAACAGCAGAATTAAGGGAAAAGCTATCCGAATTGGAGCGGTTTCACGATGCCACAATCGACCGTGAAATTAGAATGAAGGAGCTTAGGGATGAAATAAAACGGCTAAAGAGCAATACGTAATAGCGAATTTTAATTTTATTATATTAATTAACTTAATTAACATATGCTTGCTTACTAGCAGGTAATTAAAATATTGGTAATTAAACTTTTAGTTATGAATAGAAATTTACTGGATTTTATCGACTTCGAAAAGGTAAATTCCTTGCTCGATGGTTTTAATACTTCTACAGGATTTGTAACCGCTATTATAGACCATAAGGGAAACATACTTTCTAAATCGGGATGGAGAGAAATTTGCAACAATTTTCATAGGGTAAACCCCGAAACTGCTAAAAATTGCAGAATTAGCGACACCGAACTAGCCAATAAATTTGCCAATGGCGAACACTACCACTTTTACAAGTGTTTAAACGGATTGGTCGATGTTGCAGTACCCATAATAATTAATGGAGAACATATTGCCAACCTGTTTTCGGGCCAATTCTTTTTCGAAAATCCCGATAGAGACCTTTTTAAAGAAAAAGCCAAACAGTTTGGGTTCGACGATAAAAAATACCTCGAAGCGCTTGATAATTTACCTGTTGTTTCAAAAGAAAAGGTTATACAGGTAATGGATTTTTTGCATAATACAACCCAACTTATTTTCGAAGTTAGCTTCCAAAAAATGGAGCAAGCCGATCTTTATAGGGCACTAAAAGAAAGCGAATTACAGTACCGAAACCTTGCAAATGCTGGTTCTGCTCTTATTTGGACCTCGGGAGTTGATAAACTATGCAATTACTTTAACCAAACTTGGCTAAACTTTACCGGTCGCTCTCTTGAGCAGGAAAAGGGAAATGGGTGGGTTGAAGGGGTTCACCCCGACGATTTAGACAGATGCTTTGAAACCTATGTTACCGCATTCGATAAGCACGAACCATTCGAAATGGAGTACCGATTGCGCCATGTAAGCGGCGAATACCGAATTATTCTGGATTTAGGTACACCAAACTTCGACAACAATGGCGAGTTTATTGGCTATATTGGCCATTGTTTCGATATTACTGAGCGTAAAAAGGCTGAGGAGCAAATCAGATTTCAGGCTGACATTATAGACAATTCTCCCGTAATTGCAGCTTATCACGACAAGGAGTTAAACATGGTATGGGCGAATAGAGCTTACCAGGAAGCCACAGGATTGAGCTTAGAACAAATAAAAGGGAAAAAATGCTACCAGATTTGGAATTTATCAAAGCCTTGCCAGGGTTGTCCTGTAATTACTGCAATAGAAACCGGAGAGAATGCTTCCCATGAATTGACGCCCGATAATCAGGATCATTGGCCCGATAATCAAGGATATTGGCTATCGCAAGCCGCGCCTGTACGAGATAAAGAGGGTGCTGTTATCGGCGCCGTTGAATTCGCGCTTAATATTACCGAGCGAAAGTTATTGGAGAAGAGCATTCGCGAAAGCGAAAAACAGTTTCGGCAGCTAGTCGACAATGCCCCGCAAGGTATTTTTGTTCAAACCGATGGTTTGTTTGCCTATATAAACCCAATTGCTACAAAACTTTTTGGTGCAAAAAATTATGTTGAATTGGTTGGAACTTCGGTTATAGAACGCTTCCATCCCAACTATCGTGAATTAGTAAAACAACGAATAAACCAGCTTAACAACGAGAAAAAAAACGTGCCATTAATCGAAGAGGTTTGCCTTAAAATCGACGGCACCCCTTTCGATACGGAGGTTTCGGCAGCACCCATAAACTATTTGGGTAAAAATGGGGCTTTGGTATTTTTTCAGGATATTACCGAAAGGAAAAAAGCCAATAACGAGTTGTTAGCACTAAAAAGCGACCTTGAGGTTAAAGTTAAGGAAAAAACAAAGGAGCTTAACGAACGAGTTGCCGAGTTGGAGCGGTTTCACGATGCCACAATCGACCGTGAAATTAGGATGAAAGAGCTAAGGGATGAAATAAACAGGCTAAAAGGGCTTTAGTTCTTTGAAATTGATTTTAATGATTACCCGTAAACGTCATTGCGAGAGTTTCGATAGCAATCCATAGCAATAAGGTCATGGAGGCATTTATCTGATAATCAGCATCAATTTGTTTATAAAAAAGTAGTAAGAATTTTAGCTACGGAGTAGCTAACTGTTTATAGTTACAAAAACTATAATTAACCAAAAGCTCCATAGGAGCGCCCTAAAAATATGGTAACCGAGTTTACGAGCACTACGAAGCTAAACACCTTTTCAAAAATGTACGTACAAATTGTTTTTGCGGTTCAAGAGAGCGCTCCTCTGGAGCTTTTAGCGTTTTAATAAATATTTACTATAAACATAAAGCCCCTCTGGGGCAATTGATAGTATTGCGTTTTTTAATAATAGCCTGTCGGCTTTGCTTATTTATCGAGGCGTGGCAAACATTAAAACAAAATTAATCAGTTTTTAAATTTATGAATACCTATTCTAAAATACTTTTGTTCCTATTTGCAATCGCAATTCCCTGTGTTGCTTCGGCTACAGTCAGTTCTGTCGACTCAACCTTATTTCAATTTAAAACCATAACCATTTCGGCTGAACCCGACTACCCGCCTTACTGCATTATCGACAAAAATGGTAACCCCGATGGTTTTGCCATCGATCTTTTTAAAGCAGCAGCCAAAGCAGTTAATATCGATGTAATTATTAAAATAGGAATTTGGAACCAGATTAAGCAAGATTTGGCCGAAGGTAAAATTGATGCCCTTCCCTTTATGGGTAGAACCCCCGAACGCGAACCCTATTTCGATTTTACATTACCCTACCTTTCGCTCCACGGGGCAATATTTGTTAAAAAAGGGAATATAAGTATTACTTCAATTAATGAATTAAAAAATAAAAGATTGGGGGTTCTACTGGGCGATAATGCCGAAGAGTATGCTCGAAGGGTAAACCTTTCAAATAGTATTATAACTACCAATACATTCGAAGAGGCTTTTCGACTGCTCAACAATGGCGAGGTCGATGCGGTTATTGCTCAACGGGTTATGGGTTTGAATTTATTAAAACTAATGAACTTAAATACCATAGCCCCACTCGAAGTTCAAATGCCCAACTTCCGCCAGGATTTTTGCTTTGCAGTAAAAAAAGGTGATTCAGAACTTCTCTCTCGTCTAAACGAAGGGTTGTCAATTGTAATTGCCAATAAAACCTTTGACGAGATTCATTATAAGTGGTTTGGTCCTTCAATTAAGGAGCAATTATCAAACTTCGATATTTTGCAAATAGCAGTTAAAATTCTTGTTCCGCTTATAATCATTTCAGCTTTAGTGCTTATCATTCTTTTGCGCCGAATGGTTAAGGTAAAAACTAAAAGTTTACAGAATGAAATTCGTGAGCGTCATAAAACCAACCTTCTTCTAATCGACCAACAGCTACTGCTCGAAAAAATGGAAAGGGTTAGCAAAGTGGGCGGTTGGGATTACAATGTGGAAACAAAAAAGGTAACATGGACCAGAGGTGTTTACGACATTTATGGGGTATTTCCCTATGAATTTGACCCATCGAGCCCCATTTCCGATATCCAATTTTACCATCCCGATGACCAAGCAACAATAAACTTAGCTTTTACACGAGCCCTTGAGGATGGAGATTCCTACAGCCTCGAGCTGAGGTTAATAACCCCAACTGGAGTACAAAAGTGGGTTCGAACAACTGGGCAAGCCGAACTTGATAATGGCACAATTGTGCGGATTTTTGGTTACATAATGGATATTACCGAAACAAAAATTGCCGAGGAAAAATTACAGTTAGCAGCAAGCGATTGGCAAACTACTTTCGACTCATCGAAGGATGCCATTTGGATAATGGACAAGGAAAACCTAATACTTAGGGCCAACAGAACCTCCGAAAGCTTATTTAATGCTCAAAAGGGCGGGTTAATTGGTAAGCATTGCTGGGAGGTTGTTCATGGTACCTGTGAGCCTTTAAAAAATTGTCCTGTGGCAAATATTAAGCAAAGTTTGAGTCGCGAAACGGGCGAACTTATGATTGGTAGCCGATGGTACGAAATTATTTTGGACCCAATTATTGACGAGTGCGGCGAGTACAACGGAGCAGTTCACTTAGTTTACGATATAACCGAAAACAGAAAAGCCGAAGAAGCACTTAAAGAACAGGAAGAAATTTTTAGGCACTTTATGGAGCATAGCCCCATTTACGTTTTCTTTAAAGACGAGAATATAAAACCAGTTAAGCTAAGCAAAAACTACGAGCAAATGCTTAATAAGCCATTGGATGAATTGTTGGGCAAATCGATGGATGACCTTTTCCCATCCGATCTTGCCAAAGCTATGATTGCCGATGATCAAAAAATATTGGCAGAAGGTAAAACAATTACAATTGATGAGGAATTTAACGGGAGGTACTTTACTACAATAAAGTTTCCAATTATAATCGACGGAAAATCCCGCTATTTGGCGGGATATACCCTTGATATTACCGAAAACAAAAAAGCCGAAAAAGAACTACTTGAGCTTAAGAATAATTTGGAAATAAAGGTAGAAGAACGTACTCGAGAACTCGAAGTACAACTACAAAAACTCGACAAAAGCCAAAAAGCTATGCTTTATATGGTCGAGGATTTAAATAGTTTGACTCAGGATTTAGTGAAGGAGCGACAAAAATTAGAGATTTCGAATAAGGAACTCGAAGCCTTTTCGTACTCCGTTTCTCACGACTTACGTGCACCTCTTAGGGCTGTCGATGGCTTCAGCCGAATGGTTATGGAGGACTATTCGAACATTATCGACAGCGAAGGGCTAAGGCTGCTTGGTATTGTACGCGAAAATGTACAAAAAATGGACAAGCTAATAACCGACCTGCTTTCCCTTTCGCGCGTTTCGCGAACCGAAATAAGCCTTAGTAAAATTGATATGGCAGGAATGGCAAACTCAATGTTTCATGAAGTGATTGGAAACGACAATGCTGAAAAAGTAACCTTAACCATTGGCCCATTGCCCGAAATTTACGCCGATACCACCCTTATGCGACAGGTATGGCAAAACCTTATTGGTAACGCCATAAAGTACTCGAAACCAAAGGAAAAGCAAATAATTGAAATTTACGGCAATACCGAAAATGGCGTAAACACCTATTGCATTAAGGACAATGGGGTGGGCTTTAACCCTGGGTACAAACTGAAAATATTCGATACATTTCAACGGCTACATAAATCGAAAGAATTTGAGGGTACTGGTATTGGCTTGTCCATTGTGCATCGTATTATTACCCGCCACGGCGGAAATGTTTGGGCCGATAGCATTGAAGGTGAAGGAGCAACATTTTGCTTTTCGTTACCTGTGAGGGAGGTTGTTTAACGTAGTAATATTTTGAATTAGGCATTTAGTTAATAATGAATGATGCCAGCGGCATCAAATGTTTATAGAAAAAAATGATATTAGAATTTGTACGACCCCAGCTGGGGTCGAATACCCTAATCTCAAAAGTTTCTATAAACATTCAAACCCTCTGGGTTTGGTAAATTTTACTTGTTATTATAAATGCGCCTAATTCAATAATTTTATTTACAATCAGCATACTGTTATATGAAAAAAAACGGAACTATTCTAATCGTCGACGACTCGGAAGCTTTGCTCGAATTAATAACGAGTTTACTTAGTACCGAAGGTTATTCAACCTCCACGGTCGAAACGGGCGAAGCTGCAATCGAGTTCCTAATCAACAATCAACCCGACCTAATTCTACTCGACCGTACTTTACCTGGTATGAATGGCTTTGAGGTTTGTAAGCAAATAAAAAGGATGAAAAGGGTGGGGAAAATTCCAATAATATTCCTTACAGCTTCAACCAATGTAAAGGAAAAGGTGGAAGGTTTTCGTATTGGCGCAGTGGACTACATAACCAAACCATTTGAAAAAGAAGAACTTTTAGCAAGGGTTAATTCACACTTCGAACTTTACAAACTTTCTCAATTGCTCAAGGAGCAAACTGAGGTGCTTAAGGAGAGGGAGAATATTTTAAGCGACCTTAATGCTACAAAGGATAAATTCTTCTCAATAATTGCACACGACCTAAAGGGTCCCTTCAGCAATATTTTTGAATTATCGAAATTACTAAAAGAGAAATGCAGCGAAAGCGACGAGGGGGAAGCTAAAGAAATTATTCGACATTTATACACCACCGCCGAAAATACTCGAAATTTGCTCGAAAATTTGCTCGAATGGGCATCGATCCAGCGTGGAAAAATTGAGTACAACCCCGAAAATGTTAACTTACATTCAGCAGTAAGCGAATGCTTTAATGTATTAATGGCCAATTCAAAATGCAAGTCGATATCGATGGCAAACAAAATTTTGCCTAAAACTACTGTGTTTGCCGATTTTAATATGCTTAACACCATACTTCGAAACCTTGTTTCGAATGCAATTAAATTTACTCCCAAGGACGGAACAGTAACCGTTTACGAAAATGGAATAAAGGATACTATTACTATTTGCGTAAGCGACAATGGGGTTGGAATGGATTTAAAAACAGCAAATAATCTTTTTAATGCAAACAAAGTACAATCGACCTATGGTACCGAAGGCGAGCAAGGCACTGGCTTAGGCTTACTGCTTTGTAAAGAATTTGTAGAAAAGCACGGGGGCAAAATTTGGGTTGAGTCGGAGGTGGGTGTTGGAACAAAGTTTTGGTTTTCGCTACCTTGGCATGATAATACAGTCCTTATAGGAACAGCATATCGGTAAAAAAACCAGTAACTAATGTTAACCTGCCCCGTCAGTGACAGCATATCGGTAAAGCCAGTTAATAATCAGGTTAAAACATTTCTTGTAGTAAATAATTATCGTATATTTATTGATAATTTTTTGAACTTCTTTTAAAAACCCTACAGATGGACGAAGTTGAAATTTTACTAGTTGAAGATAACCCCGCCGATGTCGAGTTAACCCTTCGAGCGCTTAAAAAAAACAATATTGCCAACAAAGTTGTTATAGTAGGCGATGGCGAAGAAGCTCTCGATTTTATATTTGCTCGTGGTAGTTATAGTACCCGAAGCACAAACGAATTACCAAAGGTTATTCTTCTCGACCTTAAGTTGCCAAAGGTTAGCGGCCTCGAAGTACTTGCCGAAATTAAGGGCAACCCAAAAACCCGAATGATTCCAATAGTTGTGCTAACATCTTCGAAGGAAGAAAAGGACATTGTTGAAAGCTACAAGTTAGGGGTAAACAGTTACATAGTAAAACCTGTCGATTTCGATAAGTTTATCGATTCGGTTAAAGACATAGGAATGTACTGGCTGCTTGTAAACCAATCACCATTTTAAAAACGGTTAAAGTAAGTGTTTTTCAAAATTAAAATTTTTGTAAAATAATTGAACCGAAATGGTGCTTGAGAATCAGAAAATTAGAATTCTTTTTGTCGAAGACCTAACTTCGGACTACGAACTTGCAACTCGCACTTTAAAGCGTGAAAATATTCAAATTATCTCTCAGCGTGTCGACACTGCAAGCGAAATGCTCGATGCGCTTAACGATTTTAAGCCCCAATTAATAGTTTCCGACTACTCTATGCCCCTTTTTAATGGTATGGAAGCTTTAAAACTTGCACTCAAATTCGCTCCACAAATTCCATTTATTATGCTAACGGGATCGATGAACGAAGAAACTGCTGTTGAGTGCATGAAAGCTGGAGCAACCGATTACGTAATTAAGGAACGCATAAAACGATTACCCTTTGCAGTGGCCGAAGCGCTCGAGAAGTCGAGGTTACAAGTTTCGAAACGAAAAGCAGAGTATGCCTTAATAAAAAGTGAAGAACGTTTTAGGCGGCTTGCCGAAAATGCCCAGGACTTAATTTACCGCTTCGAGTTTTTACCGCAACGTCAATTTACTTACGTTAGCCCTTCGGTTACAACGTTAACGGGTTACACACCCGAGGAGCATTATGCCGACCCCGATTTAGGATTCAAAATTATTCACCCCGACGACCAACACTTAATGGATAATATTGGTCGCGATGTCGAAAATCTTGTTAAACCACTTACAATTCGATGGATTAAAAAGGATGGTAGCGTAATTTGGACGGAGCAAATTAACGTTTACATGTTCAATAGTAATGGCGAACTATTTGCTATCGAGGGAGTTGTTCGCGACATTACAGTACGAAAACAGACCGAAATTGACCTTAAGGAAATGCAGCTAATGACGCAGGCAACCCTCGATTCCATTAGTGCCAATATTTGCTTGGTCGACGAAACAGGGATTATTCTTTCGGTAAATAAATCGTGGTTAGAATTTGCAACAGTTAACACCAATAGTTGGAACATTCTTGGCGTTGGGGCAAACTATTTTACAGCATGCGAAAATGCTACTGAAAACGACAAAGATGCTGCAATGCAGTTTCTTTGGGGAATTCATCTCGTTTTTCGAGGTGATAAGGATATTTTTGAAATGGAATACGAATGCCATTCGCCCACCGAAAAACGCTGGTTTATGGCTCGAGTTACACCCTTCGATTTGGCAAACCTTAAGCATAAGCGAGTTGTTATTGCTCACGAAAACATTACGCAACAAAAGCTTGCCGAAAACTCGGTACGCGAAAATGAGGAGAGGTATAGTGCTTTTTTAAATTCAACAGTCGATATTGCGTTTATTAAAGATGAAGGCTTACGGTACATCTTTATCAATAAAGCAGGTCAGCTATTTTATGGCAAGACCCAAACCGAAATATTGGGGCAAACAGATTTTAGCTTATTAGACCATGAATTTGCCCATAATTGCTCTTTATCCGACAAACAATGCCTTAGTAGCAATACATTAGTTGTAAATATCGAAATTGTTAAAAATAAAATTTTAGAAACCCGAAAGTTCCCCATTAAACTTAAAAGTGGTAAAATAGGAGTTGCAGGATTTATTCGTGATGTAACCGACATTCATAGTGCTCAAAAGGCAATTGCCGATTCGGAAAAGCAGTATCGCAGCCTTGTTGAAAATTCGCTTGTAGGAGTTTACAAAACGAATACTAAGGGCGAATTTTTATTTGCAAATATTGCTCTTTGCCAAATACTTGAGTACGAATCGCCACGCGATTTATTAAACACAAATGTTAAGTCATTATATAAAAATGTAACCGATAGAGACATTTTTTTAGAGCAAATTTACAAGAAAAATAGAGTAGCAAATTACGAAGTTGAAATGCTAACAGCAAAGGGCAACGTTAAAAATGTTATTGTTAGTGCAGCGCTGTCTAAAAATGTAATTTCGGGAATGATGCTCGACATAACCGATCGCAAGAAAATAGAAATAGAACTTTTGGCCAAAAAAATTGAAATTGAGGCGCAAAACGAAGAGTATAGAGTGTTAAACGAAGAGCTTAACATTGCAATTGACAAGGCCGAGGAAAACGACCAACTTAAAACTTCATTCCTGCAAAATCTATCGCACGAAATTCGAACTCCAATGAATGGGATTGTTGGTTTTACTCAACTCCTTAAGGAAAAGGGGAATGATCCCGAGTTAAGTTCGCAGTATATTGAAATAATTGAAAAATCGAGCGATAGGTTAATGAGCCTTATTAGCGACCTTGTCGATATTTCGAAAGTTGAAACTGGACAAATTGAAATTATATTTGAGCAGTTTAACCTAAACGAAACTCTTAATGAGCTTTACTTGCTTTTTTCGAATATTGCCAACGAAAAGGGGCTAATAGTTAAAATGGGGCCAATACTTCCCGAAAACGAGTGTGTAATTACAAGCGATCAGGGTAAGGTATTTCAAATTCTTTCGAATTTGCTTAAAAATGCCGTTAAATTTACCAATTCAGGGGTAATTGAATTTGGCTGTCAAAGAAAAAAAGCATTTATCGAATTTTACGTAAAAGATACTGGTATTGGTATATATAAAGAAAAGCAAGGTATTATTTTCGATAGATTTGTTCAGGCCGACACCTCAATTTCGAGAGGTTACGAGGGTGCTGGACTTGGACTTTCAATTTCGAGAGCATTTGTTGATAAATTAGGGGGCAGTATTTGGGTTTCGAGCGAATTCAATAGTGGTTCTACTTTCTACTTTACAATTCCATTCAACCCTAAGTAATCCTTAAAACATAAAAAAGTTGTTTAAGTATTAATTAATATATTGGTTTTCAATTGCCACGCCCCGATAGTTATCGGGTTTATCCTGTGGCAATTAATCAAAATATAAATAGTTTTTTAAAAATAGTTAACTATGGACAATAATAATAGTTTTCAAAATAAAAATACCAAAGTTCTTGTTGTCGACGATGATGTGGTTAGCCGAATGCTTTTAAGCGAAATTTTAAAAGACTGCAATATGGCCATAACCATAGCTCGTAACGGTCTCGAAGCTGTTGAGAAGGTAAAAGCCGATAGCACCTTCGATTTTATACTAATGGACCTTAAAATGCCAATAATGAATGGCTACGAAGCTACCGAAGCTATAAGAGGGTTTGGATACACCAAGCCTATAATTGCTCAAACTGCCTATGCCAGTATAGAGGATAAGTCGAAGGTTAACTCCTTAGGGTTTAGCGCTTACCTTTCGAAACCTATTAGTAAAGTTAGGCTATTGGATTTGCTTCAAAAATTATTAGGACAGTAACTCTCTTGCAATAGCCAACACGATATATATAACCATAGCCGTCAGGCTATAGAGACATTTATTTGATTTTCTACATCAATTTGTTGATAATAAAGTTGTAAGTACTTTAGCTACAGAGTAGTTGGCTGTTTATAGTAACAAAAACTATTATTTACCAAAAGCTCCAAAGGAGCGCCTGTAAATATGGTATACACCTATTCGCAAATGTACTATCAAATTGTTTTTTGCGGTTCAAGAGAGCGCTCCTCTGGAGCTTTAGTTTTTTGATAAATATTTACTATAAACATAAAGCCCCGCTGGGGCAATTGAAAATAGTGCTTTTTAATATTTGCCTGACGGCATGGATGGATATAGGGTCGTCGCAATCATCATAATTAATTTTTTCTATTACAATTAAAACAGTTTTCTAAATTTTTTTAAATAAATGGAAGAAACTTTAAGGTCAAAAACACTATCGAATAAATTCATAAATGGGCTAAGTTTCGAACTTCGCACCCTTCTTAATGGCTTTTCGGGCCCCGTTCAGCTGCTTAAAGTTATTGTCGAAAACCCCGAACTGGCCGAAATATTCAGAATGTTCGACTCAACGCTTTCGCGGCTCGAGAGGCTTACAATGCGTTCCGAAATAGTTTTAAGTATCGATTCGGATCAGTATCAGCTTAGCAAAACCGATGTAAATATTGTTGACATTGCCCGTTACAGTATTATTGAAATGCAGAGCATTACCGATTTAGAGAATGTGAAGATTATTATTCCCCAGCAACCTGCTAATATTACCATCCATGGCAACTTCGATTACCTAATTCAGGTTTTTAACGTTCTGCTCGAAACGGCAGTCTCTCTTTCGGAGGAAAACTCTCAAATAAATGTCGATTTTTTCAATAGCGACAATGAAGTTAAGTGTTTAATTTACTCGAACACTGCTTCGTTGCCTTTCGATTGGAATAGTAGCCTCGAGCAACTCGAATCGAGCGATAATGCCCCATGGGATGTGTTTATGGTAAAAAAAATACTAGCACTTCAAAATGCCGATATTAGTGTTGTAAATACCAATGGACAAGCACATAGCTTCGAAATTCTTTTTAAAAAACCATAGGTATGAACGAGTCCATGCTCAAATCTATGCTGCAAATTCTTGCAGGTTTTGCTGCACTAAAAAGCGATACTTCACCCATATTACTAACTAAACATGTTGAGGGTTACATCGAAAGGAATTTTGGAAAACGGTTTGTAAAGCAAAAACTCGAAGAGTTCAATCGAAACCTAACCGAATCAAATCAGAGCAACGATAAAAAATCGCTTCTCGAGAAGGTTTGCAACAGCATAAATAAGGAATTCTCGCTTACCCAAAAGTTCCTTTTGCTTATAAACATACTCAATTTTTACTCCTTTACTAAAATCGAAAGGCTAAGCCAAAGCCAATCAGGCGATAGTACGCTGGAGCAGTTAGCCTTGTGGCTAAAAGTAAACCAAACCGATTTTTTATGCTGTATGTACTTTGCATTTGGGCAAGTGCATAATATTCCCAGTAAACAAAACCTGCTTATTGTAGCAAACCAAAATCCAAACTTAAGCGATATTCAGTTTCTTAAAAGCGAAGGAATTAAGGGCATTATACAGTTCCTTTATGTTCCAAGTGCAAACATTTTAATTTTTAATTACAATGGCACTTCGCAGCTCGAATTAAACTCAAAGCCCGTTTTCTCTAATCATATCTATGTTTTTTCGTCGGGGCAAATGCTTATGGGTAAGAGCATTGAGTCGGTTTACTACGGAAATGTTCTAAGGTCGATTCTTCGTTACAACAGAGTTGATGAAATAAACCTTTTTGCAAAAAATATAAGTTACAGCTATAATAAAAGCGAAAAGGGCATTAAAAATCTCTCTTTATCGGGCAGCAGTGGCGAGCTAATAGGTATTATGGGAGGGAGTGGAGTTGGCAAATCAACGCTGCTTAAATTGCTGTCGGGTAGTTTAAAAGTACAACAGGGCGAAATACTAATAAATGGCAAAAACATATATACCATAGGCCCCAATTTAAAGGGAATTCTTGGTGTTATGCACCAAGAAGAATGCCTTGTAGAAGAACTTACCGTTTACGAAAATTTGTACTATAGCGCATGCCTCTCAATGGGCAATTTGCCCAAAAGTGAAATACGTAAAATTGTCGACAGTAAACTTTTTGAACTCGATTTGGTCGATTGCAAAAGTAATAGAGTAGGAGCCCCTGGAAATCGTAAGCTAAGCGGTGGGCAGCGAAAAAGGCTTGCCATAGCAATGGAAATTATTCGTGAGCCAAAAATACTTCTTGTCGACGAGCCAACCTCGGGGTTATCGTCGTCCGATTCGGAAGTTGTAATGAATATTCTTAAAAATATTGCCCTTGAGGGCAAACTGGTAATTGTTAATATTCACCAGCCCTCATCGGAAATTTTTAAACTGTTCGACTCCCTTATTATCCTCGACAGGGGTGGTGTTCCCATTTTTTCGGGAAACCCTGCCGAGGCTATTCTTCATTTTAAAACCATTGCCAATAAGGTTGATAAGCACCTAAGTAGCTGCGAAAGCTGCGGAAATATTAAGCCCGAACTTATTTTCGACATAGTTGAGGAGCGAAATGTTGACGAGTTGGGACAAAAAAAAGCCGACCGAAAATTTTCGCCCAGCGATTGGCATAGCTATTACCAACATAAATTACCTGATTTAGCAAAACCAATTCAGGAGAAAAATTTACCCGAAGCAAATCATGTTTTGCCAAGTACACGCTTTCAGTTTGCAACTTTCTTTAAGCGCAATTTACTTGCAAAGCTGCGCAATTCCGAATTCATTTTTCTGGCACTGCTGCTTTCGCCAATTTTGGCAACAATAATATCGGTATTTTTAAGGTACTCCATGTCATCAAGTGGTGTTCCCGAGGTTTATAACTTGTACTCAAATCCAAATTTGGCGGCATTTTTCTTAATGTGTATTCTGGCATCAATATTCTTTGGATTAATACTTAGCTGCGACGACATTTTTCGCGATAGTCAAATAATAGTTAGGGAGCAGCATATTGGTCTAAGCCTAAAAAGTTTTTACAATTCGAAGGTTGCATTTTTATTGCTCCTTAGTGCCTACCAAACGATTGCATTTTCGTTAATAGGAACTTATATTTTGGAACTTAAGGGCATTTCAATGCCACTTTGGTTAATTCTTTTTTCGGTATCGTTTTTTGGGAACTTGGCAGGTTTAATTGTGTCGTCGTCGCTAAAGTCGATTGTAGCAATCTACATTTTGGTTCCATTTCTTCTTATTCCACAAATTCTTTTTAGCGGTTTAGTGGTTCGTTTCGATAGTTTAAATTCAACCTTAAGCTCTCAAAAGTATGTTCCCATAGTGGGCGAGGTTATGAGCTCGCGTTGGGCTGTAGAAGCTATTATTGTTCACTTTTATGTGAACAATAGCTATAATAAACCGTTGTTTCAGTACGATTTAAAGGAGAGTGCTATTAAGTTTCGAATTTTAAATTTAACTCCTGAACTAGAAAGGTTGCTTGATAAGCAAAAAGAATCGAAAGATTCGGTAACACTAAACGAACGATTGCAGCTAAGGAATGGAATTCAACTGTTAGCACATGGGCAAAACCTAAAAATTCCCAGCAACCTTTTCGATGAATCCAACAAATATTTTATTCAAGACGCCTTGGATCTTATTTATAAATCGAAAAGTTCTTTTGCAACCCAATATTCTGAACTTAAGCATGAACGCGACAGGCAAATTGAAAAACTATACCCACAATCGGAAAATGGCAGGCAATTATTTATGCATAGCAAGGAAAAGTACCATAATAAGTCAATTGACGATATGGTACGTAATAGGTTTGTATTACCCGCTATGGTTCAGTATAATAATGAGTTTATTCAAAAATCCGATCCCATTTTTCAGGTATCCAGTTCAGCATTTGGGCGGTCGCACTTTTGGGCTCCCTACAAGCAACTTGGCAATTTTTCAATTCAAACATATTGGTATAACCTAATTGCAATATGGGTAATGATTACTATTTGTTATCTTGTGCTTATATTTAACATCATTCCACGAATTATAAGGTTGTTTCGAGCATAGATGTTTCAATTAGCAACCTAAATTCGATAGAGAAATAATCATAAAAGTACTGTACAATAAGGTAATAAGGTTTATTTTGTAGCAAAAGTTATAGTTACTAAGGTTGAAAATATTTGAATAAGGTTTTTTAGGCGTCATAAACCTTATTTGCGCTTCGACTAACCTTAGTGAAACATTAATAATGTCAGTTCGACATAAGGAATAACATCGAAGAGTAAGAGTAAGAATAAAATTTATTTCATTTTTAATAGGGCTGCTTATTAAGTAAAAAACTTCTAACCACAAAGGGCACCAAGTTTTATACACAAAGTTCACAAAGCACTATATTTGTGAGAATTAACTTTGTCCCCGATAATTATCGGGACGTAGTTCAATAACAATTAACGTAATCAAAGTAAATTCGAATCGTATTAAAACAATCATTTTGTAAAATGCAAAACATAAAATCTCTGTGTTGAAAATTACTTCAAACTCACTTTAGTAACTCCATGGTTTTACAAGAACTAATTGCGCAGTTCAATTCCATTAATATTTTTGAATCGTTGTTAAAAAAGCCTATATTTGTTTTAATTAACTGAAAGTAAAATGAAAACACTTACAAAATCACTTGTAATACTTACGCTACTTATTCCGTTTGGTTGCATGTCTCCAAAAGATGGAGGCAATGCCGAGAATAAAGCATTAAACGACTCCCTTTTAAATGTTCAGGATATTGAATATTTAATTCCTTCGCCAAGCGAAGTTATTTCAGTTATTCGCGATCAGGGATTGGTGTACAACTCTAAAATAGTAAGCCCAATTCAACCAGCAAAAGAGTACACGCTTTACCGCAGCCAGGCTCTAAACTTTGGCGTTTACCTTTCCGATCTTTCGTACTTTATGATATTCGAAGATCAGTCCAATGCAATTCGATACCTTTATCATATTCAAGAACTTTCGGTAATACTTAATATTGAAGAGTACTTTAGCGACGAATTTTTTAATAAATTGCTAAGCAACCTTTCGAACCCCGATACCTTAAAGGCCATTTCGTTAGAGCAATCATCGCTGTTTTTTAGCAAAATGCAAAGCATGGGCAATAAGGATTTAGTATTGCTTATAACAACTGGGGCAATGGTTGAAACGCTTTACCTATCGCTAAATGTTATGGAAAACAAATCAATTGACGACCGTATTACCGAATCGGTTATAAGTTTGGCAATGGTTTACGACAACTTTTACTCGTACATGTCAACATCTCCCTTTCAGGATAGCAATTTAAATAAGCTTTTCACCGATCTTCAAGAGGTTCGCGATATCTTTACCTCTATGTACATTAAGCAGGTTTCAACATCAATCAGAAAGGAAAACGATGTTGTTTTAACCAGCGAGGTTAATCACCAAATAAACGATTTTCTGGTCGAAAAACTTAAAATAAGTGTAAATCGAATACGCGAAAACATTATAAATCAGAGGTATTAGGCCTATTCAGTTTTACTAATTTACAACCATTATGAGAAAGCAATTTATTATTCAAATATTGTTTCTATTGCTCGCAAAAGCAGCATTTGCCCAGTGTAACAACTACCATTTAAGTTACAACTGCCGTCCTTCGCCAAGCGAAGCAAAGGATATGTACTTGTCGAGCCAATCGAGAAGCGTGTACCTCGAGGCTCAAGTACCCTATAAGTTTCAAATGACCCTATTCGGAAAAATGGACTATAAAATTATTTTCTGTGCCGAAAAAAAGTTCTACCCAATACACTACACAATTACTGAAAAGGCTACAGGTAAAATATTTTTCGATAATAAAGACGATACTTTTGTCGAATCTATTGGGTTTTCGACCGATAAAACCACAATTGTAGTAGTTGAATGTACACTTTTGGCCGAAAAGGCAAAATTCGACGATATTAGAGATAATAGGTCGTGTGTTGGCATACCAATTATGTATCGTAAAATTCCTAAAACAGGTTTTTAGTTTATTTTGCATTGAAATGCAATCAATAGAATTATGATTTCCCCTTGTTGAAAAACTAATGGGTTTGTGCTGGGCATTAATGTGGTCTGTAAATCTTTAGATTTACAGATCTTTTTTTATTAAGCTATCGTTATTGTATTTTTTTATGCAATAGTAATTTTACAAATGTTTTTTTTATGTGCATTGGGGTTATTATAAGTTATCAGATCAAATTTGGTTTAATTTATTGAATAAAAATAGTTAAGTTTGATATGTAATTTAACGTATTTGTATGCCTTCATTTTTTCGTTTTATTGTATTTGCATCATTCGTTACTATTTATACAAGCTCCATTGTCGTTGGCCAACCAACGTACACCGTTAAAGAGGTACATCGCGACCGCTACACCAAATTCCATAACTACTACACTGCCGATGGTATTTGTTCGTACCGTTTTACCGATATAGTACAGGACAAACAGGGATTTATGTGGTTTGCCACTCGCGATGGCCTTATGCGGTTCGATGGGTACACCTTTCACCCCTACATGGCCGGTGAAGCCCAAAACCAGCTCCCCCACAACGATGTTCGCAAAATGGTAGTTGATAGTTTGGGAAACCTTTGGGTTGGAACCATGGGTGGGCTTTGCCGATACAACCCTAAAACCAATGATTTTACAAGGCTAACTCATTTTTTTGGGAAAGAAATCCAGGGAGGCAAAGGTGTTTTAGCAATTTTTTTCGATTCGAGAAATAGGCTTTGGGTCGACAAGCAGGATGGGGTGCTTAATTGTATCGATTTCAACAATTCGTCGCTCGAAACCTACCAACACTTTGGTATTGAAAACGACATATACCCCATGCACGCCATTACTAAGTTTAACGATAAAATTTTAGTGGGTGGGGCTAATTCCCTTATTTCTCTACTTTCATTAAATCCCACTAAATGGACAAATTTTAAAGATACAATAGTTGATGGGAATGCACTTGACTTAGGCAGTACAGCTGACTTTTTACATATAGGTAGTAACGAAATATGGGTTGCCAATTTTGGCAAACGGGCCTATTCAATCGATAAAAAAACACTCCAACGAAAGATTTTACCCTTTACCTCGTCTTACACCTTTGCCAGGCACCCCGATGGGCGTGTGTGGGTTGGTGGCTATAGCAATGGCGCTCTGCTGTATAATCCTATAACCAGTACCTTAACCGTTTACCGTAACAACGAGAATAATCCCTACTCTATTGCCGGGGACCAAATTTACAAAATTTACCTCGATCGACAGGGTAATACGTGGTTTGCCACCAATAAGGGACTCTCAGTAATTAGCCAGCACCGTAACCGTTTCTTGCATATTCGAAAAATACCCGAGAGCAGCGGGTTGCCAACCAACAAAATTATTTCGGTACTTCCCGATTATCCTAATACCTTATGGCTGGGTACGGAAAATAGAGGGCTTATAAAGTACAGTATGTCAACAGGTTTTGTGAAAAAATACGATTATTTCGAAAGCCCCGATAGCATTGGTTCTAATACTGTTACACATGTTTCAAAGTATAATAATCAAACTCTATTGCTTTCCCTTTGGAATGGTAGAGACGGAGCTGTTAATTCGTTTTCAATACCAAACCAAAAGTTTACACGTTACCATACCTCCGATAAGTATTACTGGTACAGGCGCGTAGTTAGGCATTCGGGGGGTGAGGTTTATGTTGGTTCGTGGGGGGGCGGTATACTTCCTCTCAATTTAAATAGTAACGATTACTTAGGAAGGCGGTATTATAGCAATTCAAATACTTTTTTTTCTGTTCAAACGACAAAGAGTAGCAAAATTCAAACTAACCAAATGGGTTGGATTGTTGCATATACCGATAAAATTCTTGCTATTAATTTGTTTTCAGGTGATACTGTAGTAGTAGCAAATTATGAAAATGATATTTTGAAAATAATCTATGATGGAGTGCCTAGTCATCAGTCAATTTTTACACCAAGTAAAAAAGATTTTTATACAGAAAGTATTGCTCTTCTGGGTAATAATTTGGTAGGCATATTCAGCAATAAAAGCAGTAGTTTAGTAGAGGTTGATCTGGTTCATCGAAAGGCTAATGTGTACAACTTCAATTTACAGCATGGGTTTGTATCTACTTGGGTCGATTCCTGTATATATTTGGGTGGTAGCGGCACGCTGTATCGTTGGGATTCGAAACGTAAACAGCCTGTTATTTTAATTACCAGTGAGCAAATGGGCCAACCTACAAGTGCAATTGGTATGGGTAACGAAAAGTTGGCTATTGGTGCCAGTAATGGACTTTTTATGGCTACAAATTCAGAAGAAAAAAAATGGATACTTGGTGAGCAAATCCTTACTGCTCATGTGAACCAAGCTCTAAAGATTGAAAACAGAACCTTTTTTGCTACTGCTGATGGGCTTGTTGAGTTAAACAAGAAATGTGAAATTGTTAATCGCTTTCTCGATGAAGCAAACGTGGTTGCACTTACAGCCGACAGCACTGGCCACTTGTGGGTTGCCACCGAAAGAGCATTATTCCGTATGAATTTGAAATCCAATGGTTTCGAGGAGTTGAAGCCCAATACCAACAACGCCAAAGGACTACCAAGTAACATAGTATACAGCTTGGCTACCGATGTAATGGGAAATGTATGGATGGTAAATAAGCACTGCATTAGCATGTGCAACACAGCCAATATGGAATTTACAAACCATGTTGAGCCATCGGAAAGGGGTACTTTTAATCATTTAGTAACTGACATGTTCGAGGATAGTAGGGGATACCTTTGGGTTGGTTACTCAATGGCTGGGGGAGTAAGCCAAATTGACCCGAAGACAGAAAAGGTGCGCAGTTTTGTTCATTTAGAATGGGATTCCCTCTCCTTTCCTAATGCGGCTACATGGAGTATTGCCGAAACATCAAATGGGCAAATGCTCTTTGGCACCGACGCAGGGTTAGCTATAATGCATGGTGACGAGAACCGTTTTCAAATTATTGATGATAGTAACGGGTTACCTGCTAAAATGGTAACTGCAGTAGCGCAGGATGCCAACGGGCTTATTTGGGTTGGAACCAGCAACGGACTGGCAAAGTACAATATGGCAACGGGCAACGTAGAAACTTTTGGCACAATTCAAGGGGCTTTGGGCGGTGAAATTAGCACCATTTGTAAATTTGGACCTAACCAAATGGTGGTTGCTGGTGAATGGGGACTCAATATTTTTAACCCTAGCCACGTTTTTAAGGATACAGTTGCAGCACCAATTTACATAACTAGCATTTCCATTAGCGGAAATGTAACCCATTATTTCCCCGATAGCAGGCAGCGAATTGTTCTTGGGTCGAACCATAAAACCTTAGATATTGCTTTTGTTGCACTCGATTTCAGTGCAGCCGAGAACATTAAATATCGCTACCAACTCGAAGGGTTTGAAGATTCTTTAACAACAGTTAATGGTGGTAACTTATCTGTAAAATACTCGAACTTGCCATGGGGTAAATACACCTTTAAAGTTTTTTGTACTAACGCCGATGGGGTATGGGGAACTACTCCTGCGCAATTGTTTTTTAAAGTGAGACTTCCGTTTTATTTAAGGTGGTGGTTTATCATTTTTTGCTTGTCTGTGTTTGGAGCGTTGTTTTATTTTATTGTAAAAACTCGTGAAGCATACTTAAAAGCAGAAAACCTTAGGCTCGACAGCATAATACAAGAAAGAACAGAGGAGGTTTTAACCCAAAACGAAGAGTTAAGGGTTCAGCGCGACATAATTGGTCAACAATCCGATGAAATTAAGCAGGTAAATATTCACCTAACCGATAGCATTGAGTATGCACTAACGCTACAGAATGCACTAATGCCATCAAAAATTGAGTTTGAAGCAGTTTTGGGAGCAAGTATGCTTATTTTTAAACCTAAGGACATTGTAAGTGGCGACTTGTATTGGCTTAAAGGATCTTACGAAAAGTTTACTTTAGTTGTTGGCGATTGCACTGGACATGGAGTTCATGGCGGTTTTATGAGTATGATGGGGCTTACTTTTATTTCCGAGTCGTATGCTGCAAATCCAAATGCAAATCCACTGGAATTACTTATTACCGTTCATCAACATTTTGCCGAAACGCTAAAGTTAGCAACAAATAATCCAACGCTCACTTCGGGTATGGATATTGCCATTTGTGAGGTCGATAGAAAATTAGGTGTCATGTCATACTCTGGGGCACGTTTGCCTTTATACTTATTAAAGCAAAATGGAAATAATTGTACCCTCGATAAGTATAAGTCGGGGAAAAAGCCTGTTGGTTCCCCTTGGTTTACGCCCGACGTGCCCTTAATTGAAATACCCATAAACCCGGGCGATACTTTAGTTTTAGCTACCGATGGCGCCTTCGACCAGCTGTCGCTGGTTGAGCGTAAACGGTTCAATAGGGTGCAGTTTGAAGAGGTTTTACTGAGAAATCAACCACAGCCAATCGACA
This sequence comes from Bacteroidales bacterium UBA2287, assembly GCA_002345675.1. Classification (GTDB taxonomy): domain Bacteria; phylum Bacteroidota; class Bacteroidia; order Bacteroidales; family Tenuifilaceae; genus UBA2287. The sequence goes on from DDWL01000038.1 coordinate 24,146, forward strand.
AACTCAGCACTGCAATTGAGCGCGAACTTAGTGCATGGCAGGACAAAGGAATTCAAACCGACGATATTACGGTGCTTGGGTTTGTAGTTTAAAGGTATAATTTAAAATTTTAAAAGAGCTCCGAAATCTTTAATTAGAGGCTCAAACAAGAGTTCGGAACTCTTTTAACGTAAAACCTATTTATATGTTAACTAAAGAGCCAATTGTACATGGTAACGTCTACCATCTTTACAACCATGCCAATGGCAATATCAACCTTTTTAGAAGCGATGAAAACTATAGGTTTTTTCTAGAAAAGTATGCAAAATACGTTACTCCATATTTTGACACTTATGCTTACTGCTTAATGCCTAACCATTTCCACTTTTTGGTTAGGGTAAAGGATGAGAGAGTTCTGAGTTCTGAAAATGATAGTCGAGATATTTTAAAGGTTACAAATGCCATTAAAAACTGGCTCATTTCATATACTCAGTCGTACCATAAAGTTATGGAACAAGAGGTAATTTATACTACCAAAAGATAAGACGAAAGTTGGTTAAAGATGAAAATTACATGCTCACATTAATTCGCTATATCCATCTAAATCCTGTAATTCATGGTTTTGTCAACAAACCCGAAGAATGGAAGTTTTCATCTTACAATTCAATAAATTGTGGAAAGCCAAGTAAGGTACTAAGGGATGAAGTAATTAATTATTTTGGCGATATCAGCAACTTTAAATATTGCCATAATGAGAAAAATATTAATAGGCTAGCTGATGAACTCGATTTTTAGTAAGAGTTCGAAGAGTTCCGAACTCTTACTAATCCGAACCCTTAAGAGTTCGGAACTTTTCGACTCTTCGAACTCTTACGATAAAGGCACCTCTATTTGGTAAACAACACCCGAAGTAGTTTTCGATATATCAATTTTTCCTTTGGCAATTTCAATTCGCGAAATAATGCTTTCTAGCCCAATTCCATTTCCCTTAGTTTGAGCAAAATTGCTACTATCGTCCTCAATGCTAATTATTACTTGGTTGCAGTTACCCATAATTATCATGTCGACTTGTTGGGCGTTTGAATGCTTAATAATGTTACCTATAAGTTCTTGAATAATTCTATATGCATTTTGTTGTGTTACATTAGGGCAACTTTTCCAATCGAAGGTTGAATCGGATGAAAATGTAAAGGTTTTTCCTGCTTGTTTACATAATCGGCTAAGAAGGAGTTCGAGCGCTTCGGCTAAATTTGTTTGAAAAAGCTCTTTTGGAGCTAAGTTGTGCGAAATGTTACGTAACTCCGAATGTATACTTTCGAGCCAAACCGATGCCTTTTTTAGCTCAGGGTTATCAAACGTAAATGGTTCAATTAAGTATCGAACACCTAAAAGACCCGAACAGGCTCCATCGTGCAATTCTTTGGCAATTCGAGCCCTTTCGTTGTCCTGTCCCTTAAAGTAACTTTCAACAAGTTGTTGTGTGAAATTTTCATTTTTTTTTGCAATAGCTTTTGGTTCAATTGGCCTTTGTTTTTTTAGTAAAATAAGGAGTACTATGGTTAGGCATAGTACAACAACTAGGGCAATAAGAATAACCCTTTGAGTTTCGAGCGAAATAATACGTTCGCCAGCCGACCTAACAATATTAACGTTTCCATTAAGGGTTATAAATGCTAATTGATTAACTAAAAAAGCGTTTAAAAAGTCCATAAACCTAAATATTTAGCGTTTGCAATAAAACTCGATGTCAGATAAGAGAACGTCAAGAATAAGGCTTTCGTAGTTTTGAAAATCAAGGAGTTTACTTGGGTAAACGACTGTTTTCAAAACAAGAGTAACGAAATTATTGGCGTTTTCTTGCTGACATTATTGATCGATTAGCCCCAAATCGGCAGCTTTAGAAAGAAGTTTTGTAGCATTATTTACCTCAAACTTTTGAAAAAGCACTTTACGGTAACCTTCAACAGTATTTTCCGACAAGCAAAGCGTTTCGGCAATTTCGCATGTTTTTAAACCCTTTGCAACAAGTTTAAGTACATCCTTTTCGCGAGTAGTAAGCGAAATGCTATTGTTGCTTACCGAAAGGGTTACAATTAACTCTTTGGCTTGGGGCGAAAAGTAAGTACCTCCCTTTGCAATTTCAACAATAGCATTTTGAAGTTCGGCAGCAGGGCAGGTTTTAAATACAATTCCGTTTGCTTTTAGTTTTAGCATTTCGTTTATTCGCCAGTTTTGCTGGTGCATGGTAAGAAAAAGAATTCGAATTGATGGGGAATTTTGCTTTAACAACTTGGCCATTTCAATACCATCCATTTTTGGTAGGCTTATATCCGAAATTACCATGTCGGGCTGTTCGGTTTGTGAGGCAAGAAGTAAATCCTCGGCCGAGTGAAAAATACGTAAAGCACATTCAATTCCCAAACGAGTAATGGTGCGCTCTATACCTTCGGTAACCATTGGGTGGTCGTCGACCAAAAAAATGCTAACCATTGCCAAGCCGTTTAAAATGAACTGCAAAGTAGTACTTTTTTCGAAACATACCACGGAAAACCGTGGGGAATTTTTCAGGGTAAATTGGGATTGTATTATTGTTGAAAAAACTCAACATTTGAAGTTGATTAGTAATGTAATTAACAATATCAACTATCATGAAATGTTTTCGATTTTCTTGCCTTTTAATTGTGTTTGCTTTTTTTATAAATCACAATTATATTTTAGCGCAAAAGACAATTCAACGTTCTTCAGAAAAGCCGCCAAATTGGCTAAAGGGGACTGACGCAATCCAAAGTTCAATTTTTCAATACTATATAGGCGAAGGCAACGGAGTTACCGTGGAGGAGGCGCGAAAAAATGCTTTGCAGAATGTTATTTTACAGTACGCGGAAACGCTTGGTACCGATTATATTGTTGGTAGCGAAAGTACTTTAAAGGTAGTAGAACAAGTTACAGGGGGATCGTTCAACAAAACTGAAGATTTTTACTTTAAAGCCAATGTAAAAGGGAAAGAGCAACGTTTTTCCATTCCATGCTTAACTGCTGTTGAGTATTACTGGGAACGGTCATCATACAGTGCAGCAGGATATCAATTTTGGTTGCTTGTTCGAATTCCACACGAGAAAAGCAGCTGTAATTTACCATTTTACAAAAGTTATGGTTCATCGGCTTTTTTAAGATCCTTAATTCTTCCTGGCTGGGGTCAAATTTATAAAAAGGAACAACTTAAGGGTTATTCTATAATGGCAGTAACATTAAGTTCAATATCACTATGCCTAGTAGCTCAAAATCAATATTCGGTAAATTACGAATATGCTAGGCAAACCCAAAATTATGAAATGAAATTGAAGTATATAAATACTGGCGATAACTGGGCAACAGTTCGAACCGTTTCTGGGATAACTGCAGGAGCATTTTATATATATAATGTTATTGATGCCTTAGCATCTAAAGGAGAAAAAATGTATGCAAGACGTAACTCAAATATTATAATATCACCAATGTTTGATAAGCCAGGTGTTTTATTCTCTTTAACAATTCCAATTAATTTAAATAATAAGAACCCCAACAACTAAAACCTAAATACCATGAAGATATATACTATTAAAGTTACTTTTTCTCTCTTTGCGGCAATTCTTCTTTTTTCAACATGTAAAAAGGAGATAGTGAACACCGAAGGCGACATAAGCGGGATTATTACAGATGGGATTTCAAATCAACCTGTTTTTGGTGCAAATGTTGCTTTAAGTCCAATAAATCTTAGTTTGACTACAGGCGTTGATGGGAAGTACACATTTACGAAGTTGGTTCCAAAGGAGTACACTGTACAGGTAAGCAAAGATGGCTACGAGCCTGCCCTTCGTGCAATTACTGTTAAAGCGGGCGAAGCTAGTCCTGCTAACTTTTCATTGGTGTCAGTACTACCCGTACTCTGGGTGTCGTTAAATTCTATCGATTTTGGAAGCAATCAAACTGCGTTACCCATTAGTATAAAAAATGTTGGTAAGTCGACCCTTGATTGGCAAGTGAATGAGAATGTTGCTTGGTTGTCAGTAAACCCAGTAAATGGCACAACTACTAGCGAAACCGATAATATTATTATAACAGTTGATCGAAGTGGCCTTTCGCAAGGTAGCCACTCGCAAACCATTTCAATTACAAGTAATGGCGGCTCAGAGACTATATCTGTTACAGTATTGGTTTCTGGCCCTATTTTAAATGTTTCACCAGTATCTCTCGATTTTGGATCGACAGAAGTTGAAAAAACTGTATTTGCAAGTAATTCAGGAATTGGCACCATTACCTTTAATGCAAGTACAACCTATAATTGGATTACAGTAACCCCTACTACAGGAAGTTTAACAACTCAAACTAGTTCGGTAGTTGTTAGTGCGAGTCGTGTTGGAATGTCAGCAGGTACATACACAGGGTCCGTACTTATTAATAGCAATAGCAATGCTGTTACAGTAAGTGTAAATATGACCGTTATAGCTCCTGCGGTTCCAACAGTTACTTGCGGACAAGCAGGGAGCATAACCTATGTTGCTGCTCAACTTCCTGGCAACATTTCAACCCTAGGTAGCGATGCCGTAACGCAGCACGGCCATTGCTGGGGAACCAGCCCCAACCCAACAACAGCCGATTTAAAAACCTCACTTGGTAGCGCAACTTCTGCTTATTCCTTTACAAGCAATTTAAATGGACTTGCTCCGCTTACTACATACTACGTAAGGACATATGCTACTAATAGTGTGGGAACAGGCTACAGCGCTCAGGTAACCTTTACAACTCAAGCACAGCCAACCCTTCCTGTGGTAACTATTGGCAGTAGTAGCCAGTTAACATTTAACTCCGTTAGCGTTCAAGCTAATATATCGAACCTAGGCGATGGCTATGTTACCCAGCGTGGACATTGCTGGAGTACTTCAAGTAACCCAACTATAAGCAATAGTAAAACCGAGCTAGGGAGTACTACTTCAACAGGAAATTTTACAAGTAGCATTGCTGGATTATCTTCTCAAACAACCTATTATGTTAGGGCGTATGCTATCAATAGTTTGGGAACAGCATACAGTCAGGAGATTAGTATTACAACTAATGCAGCTCCCCCTGTTGTAACCAGCGGTTTATTGGCATACTACTCATTTGATGGGCAGAATGCTAACGATTACTATGGCAACTTTAATGGCACCATACAGGGAGGTGTAACATCATCTTCGGACATCTCAAATTCTTCTGGGTACTCAATGCAGTTCGATGGGACAGGTTATATCTCTTTGCCTTCAAATCCATTACAAAATGTAACAACATTTACTTTAAGTTTTTGGCTAAAGACATCTCAGAATGGTGGAATATTTCTAATTCCTAACAATTTTTATGGTTATGATTTAGAAATAAGAAATAATAAAATATACAGAGGAATTAATAATCCAATTGATTTACCATTAGATGTTTCTGGTCTATTACTTAATAATAGTTGGCATCATTTAATCATAGTTGAAACAAATACTAATGGTCCGAAAAGTTTATACATTGATGGGAGTTTGGTAATAACTGCAAATCAAAATGCTTCAAATATGACGGCTACAGAAGCTGCCCGAATTGGCAAAGGCTACTCTAGTTTTCCAAATTTTAACGGCAAAATGGATAATGTTCGAATATACAATCGGGCACTCACCCAAAGCGAAATTACCGAGATTTATAATGCAAGGCAGTAAAAATTTGCAACAAGTAATTCAAAATAAATTACCTAAAACACAACCATATGAAAACAAACGGGTTAATTATTTTAAGAGCAACGCTGATGTTGATATTGGTATTTATCGCATACCAAACCAGTGCTAATAAGGAAGTGCCAGTTATCACTTGGGCCAATCCTGCCGACATTGTTTACGGCACTCCATTAAGTGCAATACAACTTAATGCAACAGCCAATACTACAGGTACCTTTGCTTACACACCAGATATTGGTGTAATTTTAAATGCGGGAACTAATCAGGAACTCTCAGTTCTGTTTACTCCCGACGATTTAGTAAATTTCGAACCAGCAAGTAAAATTGTTACTATTAATGTGCTTAAAGCAACTCCAGTTATTACGTGGAGTAACCCTGCCGATATTATTTACCAAACTGTATTGTCGGCAGCACAACTAAATGCAGCGGCCAGCACAACAGGAACGTTCAGTTACACGCCAACATTTGGTACACTACTAAATGCAGGGTTAAACCAAGAGCTGCTCGTGCTTTTTACGCCAAGCAATGAAAACAACTACTATACTGCCGAAAAGACAGTGCAAATTAATGTGCACAAAGCTACACCAGTTATTACTTGGGTTAACCCAAACGATATAAATTATGGCGTTCTACTAAGCAGCACTCAGATGAATGCAACAGTTAATACTACTGGCACTTTTACCTACAATCCTATAATTAATACATTGCTAAAGCCAGCCTTGGCTCAAACTTTAAGCGTAAGTTTTGCACCATCCGACCCTTTAAACTGGAACCCTGCTAGTAAATCGGTAAGTATTAACGTACATGCAGTAACACCAATATATGTAAAACCGCAATCCGAAGGCACTGGCTCAGGGGTGAGTTGGAGCAATGCCATTAACAGCATTCAGGAGGCAATTAATTTATTCGACAACTACCCAATTATTGCCGAAATCAGAATTACCGCTGGCACATACAATGGCGGAATAACAGTTAAGAGTGGTATTTCCATAAATGGTGGTTACACTGGCACAGGCGACACCCGAATATTACCTGACGAAGCTACTACCGATGAAGAACTAACCATTCTCGATGGGCAGAACACTCAACGGGTAATTTCCCAAGGCGCAGCATTTGCCAACCCAACGATTTTCGATGGGCTTGTAATCCGTAACGGAAACTCAACAGCAGGTGGTGGAGCTTACCTATACGCCAATGCTACTATTTCTAATAGTTTTATTGAGAATAATACTTCGACCAATCATGCCGGTGGTGTTTATCTTAATCAAGGTGGAACTCTGGAGCATTGCCGTCTCTATTCCAATGTTGCCGACAAGTTTGGTGGTGCCGTTTACTGCAACGAGGGCGGTACGGTTACCCATTCCGATATCCGCAACAACAGCGCAACCAACGCCGCAGGCGTTTGCCTTATGAACGGTGGCACGGTGCTAAACTCCTACATTGCCAACAACAGCGCCGTAACCAATTGCGGGGGTGTTTACTTCTCCGAGGGCGGCACATTGGTTAACAGCACCATAGTACGAAACCAAGCTGGCATGAACGGAGGTGGAATTGTTTGTTTGGGCACAAATATTCAAATTGCCAACAATATTATTTGGGGAAACAACACCCAGGTGTACCTGTTTACTGGTGCAACTCCCACCATTACATATTGCGGTGTACAGGGTGGTTTAGCGGGTACTGGCAACTTTGAGCTAAGCGCAAGCAACGCCGATGGCTCACGCTTTGCAACTACATCAGATGCGTTTGGAGCAAATGCAACTGGCTGGCAGGAAGCCGACTGGCGACTAACTGCTGCCTCAAAGTGTATTAACAAGGGCGACCCACAAACCAACTCCGAGGGTTATGCCGTACAGACAGGTACAACCGATATTTTAGGTAGCACCCGCCTACAAAATGGTTTAGTTGATATTGGTGCCTTTGAACGGGGATTTGGAAATTTTATTTACGTGATGCCTACTACTACTGGCGACAGCACAGGGGGTTCGTGGAATAGCGCTATGTCGCTACAAAATGCCGTTGATATTGCCGAGGTTTTAATTCCTAAACCAGAGGTAAGGGTTGCCAAAGGCATTTACTATGGTGGTTTTTTTATGAGGGATGGGGTAAATGTTTATGGGGGGTATACTGGGGTTGGTGATGAATTTATTGAAATATCATCTTGTGAAACTAATTCATCACAAACCATTTTTGATGGTAATAATACTAACAAAGTTTTATTACAAGTTAATTCAATAATTCAAAACATTGTAATTCAAAATGGAAATGCCACTTTACCAAATGGTGCTGCTACAGATGGAGCTGGTGCAGTATTATTAGAAAATGGGAAATTAATTAATTGTATTGTTAAAAATAATTCAGGAGCATATAATGGAGGAGGTGTTTTAGGGGGTTCAGTTATTAATAGTTATATTCTAAATAATAGTGCTTCGAATGGGGGTGGAGCTTCTGGTGCTAACATAATAAACTGCAAAGTTTTTAATAACTCAGCAGGGGAAAGAGGGGGTGGAGTTCATAAATCAAAGTTCATTGTAAATTCAGTTATATATAACAATAGTTCTGGGTCAATAGGTGGAGGTGTGTTTTTATTCGGAAGCAGTATAAGTTCACGGTACATTATAAATACAGTAATTGTCAATAATTTTGCAGGGTATAATGCGGGTGGTATTTATGCTGACTGGGGGGTTAGAACTAGTATTGTTAACACAATTCTTTGGGGTAATAATGTTCAAGTTGGTTACTGGAATACTCCTCCAACTTTAACTTTTTCTGCTATTCAAAATGGTTATGAAGGCGTAGGAAATATAAATCTGCCATCAAATAATTATGAAGGGATTAGATTCTACAAACCATCAAATGGAATTGGTGTTAATGGTGAAGGTTGGGAAACTGCTGATTGGAGATTAATGCCACTTTCTGATGGAATTAATACTGGTGACCCACTAACCAACGATTATGAATATGAGATTCAAGTTGGTGAAGTTGATTTAGATGGAAACCCTAGAATAAAGAATGATAGAATTGACATTGGTGCATACGAAACTATAATAGGTGAATATCTATACGTTAACACTGCGTCGATTGGTGATAGTACCGGATATAGTTTCAACAATGCTGTTGGTCATCTTCAATGGGCTGTGGACTTCGCAGAAAGATTTAATGTTAAGCCCGAAATTCGTGTTACAACAGGTACATACCTCGGTGCTTTTACCATGCGCGACGGGGTAAATGTTACCGGTGGCTATACCAATGATGATTCCTTTACCAACCCAATACTTACCACATCCGACGAGCAGCGCTCAATTCTCAATGGCGAGGATTTGGCTAGAGTGCTTCTACAACCCGATGTTTTCACAACCCCAACAACTTGGAAAGGTTTCGCAATTCGCAATGGAAATGCACCCGATGGTGCTGGGGTTAGTTTACGAGTAAACGGGCATGTAACCAATAGCCTCATTACAAATAACCACGCTACTTGGGGTGCTGGTGGTGTTTACCTATACCAAGGGGGCAACGTTAGCAATAGCATAATTAGCAATAATGAGGCCGACCTTAACGGAGCAGGAATTTACTTTAACGCTGGCGGCAACGCATGGAACAACCTAATATCCAACAATACCGCATCCGATGGCGGTGGAGTTTACATGCACAGCGGAGGTGCTCTTTACAACAACACCATTGTGCACAACGATGGTTACACCAACGGTGGAGGTGCATACCTGAGGGGTGCAAACACTTCTTCGGCCAACAATATTATATGGGGCAACAATTCGCAAGTATATCTTTATTCGGGTGCTACACCTACCATTACCTACTCGGGCATTCAGGGTGGCTATGCTGGCACGGGCAATATTAACCTTGCAGCAAATAATGTGGATGGGGTTAATTTTAAGCAGCCCGCATTGGGCGTTGGCACAAATGGAAATGGTTGGAACACCGCAAACTGGGAATTAAACTCAAGTTCTACTTGTAACGAAGTGGGCGATCCGCAAACTAATAGTTTTGGCTACTCAATACAACTAGGCGATAAGGACATTCGCAACAAGGCACGTATTATTAACAGTCGCGTCGATTTGGGCGCTTACGAAACACTAATTCCACAGCAAATTACATGGCTTGGCGAAGAGCTTGGAGTTATAGAGTATAACCGCGATACGATTAAACTTACTGCCATTAACAATAGTCCATTAGATGTTTTATATACTACAAATAACCAAATAGCCACAAGTTTAAGTAACGACACTGTATTTGTTGTTGGTGCAGGTACAGCTACTATTTCGGCTACTCAACCTGGCAACGATTACTACGATGCCGCTATTCCCGTTGATTACAACCTAACTATTACGCCTCGCGAGTTAACTATTGCAGGCAGTTTTTCGGTGCTCGATAAGGATTTCGATGGTTCGAACCTAGCTACAATAGATGAAAACAACTTAACACTCGAAGGTGTTCTAGAGGTTGATGAAGTTGAACTTGACAATATAATTACGGTGTTTTCCCAAATCGAAGTAGGTGAAAACATTCCTGTAAGCATTCAATCTGCCGAATTAATTGGTCACTATAGCGCAGGGTACGAACTTTCACTCCAAGATGCTCCCACAACTTTTGCTAGTATTTATTTGCCAACTTATACGCTTACTTTAAATATCGAAGGATCGGGAGTGGTTTATGTTAATGAAGTTCCTTACACTAATGCCTTAACAGTAGACATGGGAACACTTATTGACTTAGAAGCAGAGGCTAACGAGGGCTGGCAATTTATTGGGTGGAGTGGTGATTTGTTGTCGGCAAATCCACTTCAGTCGGTGTTAATGAATGCTAATAAGAGCATTACAGCATTATTTACAATTATAAATAGTGTAGAAACAACAAGTACAACCGATTTAAGTGTTTACCCAAATCCATTTGTCGACGAAATAAAAGTTCAAACAAGAGGAAATGTAAACAGAATTTCTATTGTAACAGTAACAGGTCAAGTTGTTTGCAATACCAACACAACTGGACAAGAAAGGGAGACAATAAATGTATCTCATCTTAGCAGTGGCGTTTACATGCTTATTCTTCATTTAAAAAATGGTAATGTTGTAACTCGTAAAATTGTTAAAAAGTAACTCTAACATTCATTTCGGTCGAGGCAAAGCCTCGACCATTTTTTTCGAAAGTTTTTTTATAGTCTGCAAATCTCCACAAAAAACCGTGAGGAATTTTTCAAGGTTTTATGGTATTGTATATGAAGAATTGAAAATGTAGATTTGTTTGGTAGTTGATATAACTCAATTGTTTTGAAATTGTAATTCTTAACTTAAATAGTACACCATGAGAAAAACTTTACTCCTTACTTGCGGAATTACCTTTTCGGTGGTTTCGGCTTTTGCCCAGCAATACATACAAAGCGAAGCAAGCAGCAGCTTTCAGCAGTTTGCTGAGCAAGGCAATGTTAATATTAACATACCTGCAACTGATATTGAGGTCGAAATACCTGATCCTTCAGTCGAGGAGTTGCAAGCATTGCAGCGCATCGACCTAATAAAGGCCATTAACAAACAGAATAAAGGCAAAACGCAAAATGTTCTCGATAGCGTGGAAGTGTACTTTGTAAATTCGGCTGTCGACTCGGCTTGGCAGTATAAATGGTTCTACAAATATAACTCGAGTGCACAGGTTATTGAAAAAGGTCGTAAAAACGATTTGGGCTATTTTCTAGAGCGCTGGCTATACCAGTACGATGATAACGAAAACATTATTAGTGAAATATATCAGAGTTGCAACAATAATGTTTGGTATAATAGCAGTAAAATTGATAGGACTTATAATAGCTGGGGAAAGGTAACCCTAAACAGCTATATGACATGGAGTAGCCAACTTGACCAATGGGTAGGTATTTACAAGTACATTTATGATTATAGTTCGCTTGGGCAACAAATTTTTTACGAAAGGTATAACTGGAGCTCAACTTATAATAACTGGAATGGAGTAGAAAAATATGAGCGAACATTTCATGGATCAACGGGGTATGTTACTTATAATCTTAGCTATGCTTGGAACACAGAAACACAGAGTTGGAATATAAGTAGTAAGTACTCGTACCAGTACAATAGCGCTAATCTTCAAACTTACTACGACACTTACATTTGGGATAATGCTATGAATGACTGGAAAGGAGTTCAGAAAATTATTAGAGAGTACAATTATAACAACTTAAACACAAATTATTATAGATATGTATGGGATAGCAATATATGGGGATGGGCGAATGATTATATGAGCAATTTATTTTACGACTACAACAACTGGTGGATTGGCACGAATGGTTACTACTGGAATGCTACTACCAGCAACTGGGAGTTCCGAAGCCGAGCGCTTGTATCGTATGATGGATTAGAACAAACAAGAATTTGGGAAACAAGAACTTCAGAAGCTGACCCTTGGGTAAATTCTAGTAAACTTATTTCTGAGTTCGATAGCCAGCGTCGCCTTTTATTTCAAGAAGTGTGGAATTGGGACTTAACAAACGAAGTTTGGGTTTCGAGCAACAAAACTTACTGGAGTTATAACTTAAGCGGTATGCAAACCTTTTACGATACCTACTCATGGGATATAGCGCAGAGCGATTGGGTTCGACGACGTACTTATAGCCGTACCTATAACGATCAAAACCTACAGCTTAGCAACGAAGACTTTCAGTGGGATGCTGGTGGTGTTTTAACATTTAAAAGTCGCTACGAATATGGCTACAACATTGACGGGGTGCGAATATCGACAGTAAACTATTACGGCCCAGCAGGAGATACTACTTGGTTAGAGAAACGAACTCAAGAGTACATACCAATCACTAATATTATTTTAATAGACAAGAGAGAAATCCGAGTAACGATTGATAGCGATTGGGTAACTCAACACCTTTACATTTACGAGTTTGATATATATGGTAATCGAACCTTGATGATTCAATTTGCTTTATGGAATACCGAAACCAATACTTGGAGTAGTGGATATAAAGAAGAAACTACAATTAGCCCCGATGGTTCCCAGTTTATTTACACAAAAGGAGTATACTGGAATAACACTTATGGTAATTGGGACGATTATGGTTACCAATCGAAAATATACTACTACAGCCCAAACAACCCTACAAGCGATAATACAATTGAACCTATTACGGGAAACGTTTTGCAGCTTTATCCTAATCCTGCAAGTGGCGGTCTGAATATTAAAACCGAAAAACCTTCAATGGTTGAAGTTTTTAGCCCTACAGGGCAACTTGTTGCAAGGTTTAATTGTGAAAGTTCCCATCTCCTCAATATTTCAAGTTACCCTTTAGGCGTTTACATAGTAAGGGTAGGGAGTAATTCCGAACGATTTATAAAACGTTAACATTTAGTATATGCAATATAAGCCCCGCTTAAAATTTTAAGTGGGGCTTTTTCCTGACTTCGACAATGCGCCTCCCATTTTGCATTTGAGTTCCTGAGAATTGAATATCTGGAAGCAAAAAATAGTTTTCATACCGATTACGCAATTCTAAAGTGGTTAAATTGGTCTGCACCACCCAAATGTCGAAGTCAGGAGGTTCTATTGGGAAATCTCTTATCGTCCCAATATTTCAAGTTATCCATTGTTTTAACTCCTAAATAATCAACCATTTTTTGTAAATTCGTAAATTATACGAATCAAAAAAAGGGTTATGAAGGCTATCTCAACAAATTTAATAGTAGCAGCATTTTTATTAGTTACGCTACTATTCACTTTAAGTCAGTGTAATAGAATAAATAATGAAACGCTTAATGAATTAAAAAAGATTGGATTAGTTGGGAACGAAATTTCGGCCGAACAATTCTTTAAAGGAGTGGCACCAAAAAATTTTAAAAAAATATCGGGTGCCGAATACAAGCCTTCGTATAACGAGGATCCAGGAATACCTGCGCAGTGCTGGATAGAAACCAGTTACGGAACTCAAAATGCTTGCAAGTACTGCCATACCGATTATCTTTCGTCAATTAGCCACGGAAATGGCTACCCAATTGGCGAGGATCAAATTACGTACAGTTTTCCAACGGCCAACTTAAATAGAATTCTTTGGCAAAACGTAATTTACCCCGAAAAGTTAGAACAACGATTAAAAAAAGAGGCTATTGCTGTTCCTAATCTCGATGACATTGAGTACGTTAGGGTTGATAATTGGCTGCCAATGTACAGTAAGGTTAGAGAGAACAGCTCTAACGAATGGCTTAACACTAAAACTAAAGACAAAGGTTTTATTCTGTTCCCAGCTCTTAATCCAAACCACCTCTTTCCATTCAACCAAAGCAATCCCACCGACAATGGAACACATGGCTACATTGATAATGAGGGTTTTGTTCGCTGCGAAAGAAATGAGTACACCGGTTGGCGAGCAGTTAACTTTTTCCCTTATGCCATTTTCACACCGTTAACTGGCAGTGTTAGCGGTATATACTTAAGGCTTCCAAAAGTATTTACAACAGAAAATGGTGTTTTTTCAACTGAAATTTACAAAGCAAACCTCAGTATACTCGAAAAAAACATTAAAAACCAAGCAGTTAGTCATAATTTCTATGTTGGCGATGCATCACGTATCGAAATAAACAAAGGGTTTTACCCCATAGGTACCGAGTTTGCTCATCCATTGCACTATGTCGATTTAAGCGCCGATGGTCAGGTTGGTATCGATATCGATGGTGTTGTTGCGAACAGTTTAAGGCAATTCGAATTTCCAGGAACACGCTCAAAACGTGTTAAGGAAATACGGTATATGTATAAGTGGAAAGAGGTTTCAATTAGCGATATATCGTTAGAAGAGGCTGAGCACGACGGGGAATCAACTGAATTTGAATTTGAAAAATTCATTGGAAACGAAGGGCAAGGCTGGGTGGATAATGGATCTGGGTGGATTATTTCTGCATACATTGAAAATCGTTACGGCGAACTTCGCCCACAAACCACCGAGGAACTAGCCCAGTGCGTTGGCTGTCATGGAAAAGTTGGCAATACAGTCGATGCCATTTGGTCGTTTCAACGCAAACTTCCCGAAATGGAAGGCTGGGCCGATATGAACTACGGAAAGTACAACTCCAAAACACCTAACCAAACAAAACTAAACGACTACCAAAATGCCCCTACGGGTATGGGCGAACTTGGCTATTTCTTCTACTCTGTTGTTGGTGCCGACCTATATGGCGTTATGCCAACCGAAATTAGTAACGAACTTTACAATTATGCCAAAACCAATAACCTCGAAACGAAGTTGATGCTTAAATACCCATTAAGCGAAATTCTTAACGACGAAATTCTTAAAAACATGTCAAAAGACAATCGTTTGCCACGCTTGTTGGAAAGACAAAAATTAATGCGACACTACAGCGAAAACAAAGCCTATTTGTATAAGAACAATGTTGATAACAGTTTGTATATAAAGGGCAATGTTTTTTATCCATCGGTCGAGACAATGAAGGCGAATATTAGAGGTTACCGAAAAGTTGTACTCGATCAAAGCTTTAATTTAGGCAAAGATTTATTCGGAAGTATTGCCGAAAACGTGCCATTTACCTTCCGTTCCGATGGAACGGTTAAGGATGAGTACAATAAATTAATTGAAGTTGGGAATGTTATTTACAGCAGACCTTATAGTAATAAAGGGGTTGGAATTACCCCAACGGGAATTATAGTAGGCAATGCCATTGATGTTAAGGGTAATTACGTAGAAAACTACTCCAACGATGATGTTTTAAGTGGCAAGGTGAAATTCACAGGGACCCTCGATTTAATGTACAACCCTATTTTAAGCGGCATTGTAGTAAAATAGTTGTATTGGTTTCTAGTAAAAAGCAACACCATATTTGTTTTTTCACTACAATTGGGTATGAAAAGTACCCAATTGTTTTTTCCCGAAATTGCCATTGGCGACCAATTGCCCGTTGGCCATTTTACTATTCATAGCCGTTTTAATAGGGTTGTTAACTTTATTAATTCGTCCAATCAAATAGTTTTTGTTACCAATGTTATTGAAAACCTTGCCTTTAATGGAGTTTTTATTAAAAATGTCGATATATTACAAGTTGAATCGATTGCTATCGAAAATGATTCAATAATTATTAATAGCCAGCCTTTTGCACGAAGCGGCTTGGAAGTATACAATTCGTTGTTCGAGTACAAAAATGTAGAATCATATAAGTTCGAAAACCGAATACTTAATCTAATTGAAACTCAACCCGAACTGTTCTCTGAAAAAAGTTTGGCTTTTCTTATCATTCCCGAAAGGGAAAAGTACTTTTCGTCGGGTTTCGATTTGCACTTTATGCTGAATTCAAAAAAGGGTGCTGAATTAATAGGAAATGGCGATATTATTGGCGGAGTGAAAATTTTAAAGGGAACAGGATATGGCCTTACTCCAGCTGGCGACGATTTTATAGCAGGTATGCTTTGGGGCTTACATTACCTTACCGAATGTTACGGTGTTGATTTAAGTAAATTACGAAACGAAATTTTCGATGCTTCGAAGGGTAAAAATGAATTAGTTAACTCATTCCTACTGCAAGCCAAACTGGGTCGATACTTCTATTCATTTAAAAATTTCTTATCTTTATCGGTTCACAACCTTAGTGGCTACGAGTCGCTAAAGGAACTTTTATCAATAGGAGCCACATCGGGCGCCGACATGCTTTCGGGTTATATTTTTACAATAAAACATAAAGTTGGGCTATGATAGTAAAAGGAATTTCAAAAAAAGGTGCATACTACGATTCGGTAACCCTTATGATTGTTTCGAAAGAGATTAATAAGATTGATGGTATTCTCGATTCGACAGTTGTTATGGGAACTATGGAGAATAAAGCCATAATGCAGTCGGCAGGTCTTTGGACACCTGAGTTTAATGCGCTAAGCGATACCGATTTGTTAATTTGCGTAAAAGCTGATAATAGTGAAGTTGCAGATAATGCTATAAAAAGTGTCGATGGAATTTTAAAAGAACTCCGCAGTAAAAAGGACGAAGGTGTCAATTCGAAAACGGCACACAGCTTCGAGCAGGCCATTAGTCAACTCCCCAATGCAAACCTTTCGCTTATTTCGGTTGCCGGAAAGTATGCAGCTCGCGAAGCGAAAAAGGCTCTCGATAACGGCTTGCATGTAATGCTTTTCTCCGATAACGTTAGCATTGCCGACGAACTCGAACTTAAAAAACTTGCCAAGGAAAAGGGATTGCTCGTTATGGGCTCCGATTGTGGTACAGCTATAATAAATGGCGTTCCTCTTGCTTTTGCAAATGTTGTTAACCAAGGAAATATTGGAATTGTTGCAGCATCGGGAACTGGATTACAAGAAATTAGCTGCATTATTTCGAACATGGGTGCTGGCATTTCGCAGGCCATTGGCACAGGTGGGAGAGATGTAAAGCAGGAAATTGGTGGCATTATGTTCATCGAGTCGCTAAAGGCATTGGCTTCCGACAGCAAAACCGAATGCATTGTGTTGGTTAGTAAACCTCCCCATCCCGATGTTCTAAAGAAAATTTCCGAAGAAATTAAAAGTATATCGAAGCCAGTTGTAGGTATTTTTATTGGCGGAAACCCCGAAATATTAAGTAATGTTGGCGCTATTCCTGCAAGTACACTCGAAGAAGCCGCAATTATTGCTGTGGCAAAAGCTCAAGGTAAAGATGTACAAGCTGCTCTTCAGCAAATAAATAGCAGAAAGTTAGAGATTGACAATAAAGCAAAAGAACTTTCGAAAATTGCCAAAGGCAAGTATTTACGTGGTCTTTTTAGCGGTGGAACTCTTTGCGACGAGGCTCAACTTGTTATGAAGGACATGATTGGTAATGTGTACAGCAATTCGCCATTAAGTCCCGATTTCAAGCTAAAAGACCTTTGGGTTAGTAACGAAAATACCATTTTAGACATGGGTGAGGACGAGTTTACCTCGGGCAGGCCGCATCCAATGATCGACTTTAGTCTTCGAAAAAAACGAATTGAGTCGGAAGCCGCCGACCCCAATGTTGCTGTAATTCTTCTCGATGTTGTTCTCGGCTATGGTTCGCACATGGATCCCGCTTCGGAACTCGTTCCTTCAATTCAAAAGGCAAAGGAAATATCACCTAAACTTATCATTATCTGCTCGGTTACTGGCACTATTGGCGATCCACAGAAAAGGGAACTTGTAATTGAAAAGTTGAAAAATGCTGGAGTAGAAGTTTTACCATCGAATGCTGCAGCGGCTCAGTTGGCAGGTCGAATTGTATCAATTATTAATCATTAGTCTTTTTCGTAAATCGTTTATACAATGGCTATCAATAGTATATTTAATAAGCCTTTAAGTGTTGTAAATACTGGCTTAAAGTCGTTTACTACAAGCATCGAAGCATCGGGTGCGTCGGTAGTTCAGGTAAACTGGAAACCACCCGTTGATGTTAGCGCAAAAGCTTCCGAAAAAATTGCTGCAAGCAAATTAAAAATTGAAGAAGCGAATAAGAAGGCTTTAGACATTATTTTGAGCGGAACTCCTTTTATTGTTGGAATGGACATTGCGCTTAATGTTATTCCTGGAATGAAAAAGAATTTAATTCTTCACTCAGGACCCCCAATTACTTGGGATAGAATGTGCGGCCCAACCCGTGGAGCAATTATTGGCGCGTTAATTTACGAAGGAATGGCCAGCACTCCTGAGGAAGCAGAGGCACTTGCATCGTCGGGTAAAATTGAGTATGCTCCTTGCCACGAGCATGCATCGGTAGGCCCAATGGCCGGAATTACATCGGCTTCAATGCCCGTTTTTATTATTAAAAATGAAGCCTACGGAAACTTTGCCTACTGCACGCAAAACGAAGGTTTGGGTAAGGTTTTGCGCTATGGCGCATTTAACTCCGATGTTATTGCAAGGCTTAAGTGGATGGAGAAAGTTATGTACCCAATTCTTCGCGATGCCATTAAGCTACTTGGTAAGGTCGACATTAAAAACATAATAGCCCAAGCCCTTCACATGGGCGACGAGGTACACAACCGCAATAGAGCAGGAACATCGCTACTCTATCGCACAATGGCTCCGGCAATTGTTCAATCGGCACCAAGTAAAGAGGATGCTATTAAAGTGTTGAACTTTATTAATGGAAACGATCACTTTTTCCTAAATCTTTCGATGCCTGCGGCAAAATGCTGCCTCGATGCAGCACGAAATATACCTAACAGCAGCATTGCGGTTGTAATGGCTCGCAATGGAACCGACTTTGGCGTTCAGCTTGCCGGAACTGGCAATAAATGGTTTGTTGGCGAGGCTCTTGTTCCCGACGCACTTTTCTTTCCTGGCTTTACAAAAGATGATGCGAATCGCGACATTGGCGATAGCGCAATAACCGAAACGCTTGGCCTTGGTGGCTTTGCCATTGCTTCGGCACCAGCAATTGTTCAGTTTGTAGGCGGAACTGCCAAGGATGCAGTGCAATACACAATGGACATGTACGAAATTACCGCTGGCGAAAACAATGTTTACCAAATTCCGTATCTAAACTTTAGGGGCACACCTACTGGAATCGATGTTCGTAAGGTAATTGAAAAGGGAATAACTCCATTTATCGACACAGGAGTTGCCCACAAGGAACCAGGCATAGGACAAGTTGGAGCAGGCGTGCTTAGTGCCCCAATGGATCCATTTAAAAAGGCTTTTGAGGGATTGGCGGAAGAATTGAAGTAGAAACGAGTAACCACTGAGCCACGGACCCCGATAGTTATCGGGGCACAGAGAACCACAGAGTTTTTAAATAAAACGGAAAATCATTAACTAATAAAATAATAAAACTATGAATCAGAACGAATTTTTTAAAATGATGAGCGAGGCTAAAATTTACGATCTTACTCAGCCTCTTAGTATTCATACTCCACCATGGCCAAGTTATGTGCCTTTGCAAATTCAGTACTTTAAGCGTATTGCTGGTGCTCACATGGGGCAAGGTGCAAACGGACAAATTATTACTACCAGCCATCACGTTGGTACTCATATCGATGGCGAAATTCACTTTCACTCAAGTGGACGCTCAATTGGAAATACTCCTCTCGATTTTTGGTATGGTCCTGGCGTTGTTGTCGACATTTCCGACGAAGTTTCTGACTATAGCCTTTACTCTCCCGAAATGCTTATGCGTAAGGCCGAAATTAAAAAGGGCGATATTCTTATTATTAATACTGGTTACCACAGGTATGCTTGGGATCAACCTGAGTCTGACGAGGTTCGCTACTTTGTTAATCACCCTGGCCCTAGCCCCGATTTTCACCAATGGGCATTGGATATGGAAATTAAATGGATTGGTGTTGACTGCGGAAGTGCCGATCATCCCATGAACACTATTATTCGCGACTGGCATCCAAAGCGTTTCAAGGAGGCCGAGGCCAAAATGGTAAAAGAATACGGAAAAACTTGGGACGAACTGTTTCCACCTTCAACCTACTATCAGGTTATGCACATTAAACTTTTCCCAAAAGGGTTAGTGCATGCCGAAAACATTGGTGGCGACATTGATAAGGTTAACAACAAGCGTGTTTGGGTTGGCCTGTTCCCATTAAAAGGCATTGAAATGGAATCGTCGATGTGCCGTGTAATTGCCATTGATGCAAATAAGTAAATTGTAAGTATGAAACAAAAGAAACCACAGAGACACCAACCCCGATAGTTATCGGGGCACACAGTTGCACAGAGATATACTCCGTGTTTCTCTGTGTGCTCCGTGTCTCTGTGGTTATCTTTTATCAATAAATTAAAATTTTATGGCCATTCCCTACGAATTTGGTTACGTAAAGCCTACTTCACTGCAAGAGGCTATTGAACTAAAGGGTAAATTCCAAAAAGAAGCACGCGTTCTTGCTGGAGGAACCGATTTGGTTAATGAGATAAAAAAGGGGTTTCGCGTTCCTGAAATGATTATCGATGTTAAAGGCATTAGCGAGTTAAGCAAAATTGAAATAGTTAACGGACAGCTACTTATTGGGGCTTTAGTAACTTTTTCGGACATTCGCAAGTCGCAGGTTATAATCGATAATATGAATATTCTGTTCGAAGCGGCTGGAATGGTTGCATCGAACGGTGTTCGAAATAGGGCTACAATGATAGGCAATATTTGCTCTGCAGTAGCTTGCATGGATAGCGCAGCACCTCTTTTAGTTCACGAAGCAACTGTTCACACAGCTAGTATGGATGGCAAAAGGGAGGTGAAAATTCAAAACTGGTTTGTCGACAATCGAAAAACTGCCATTTTGGATAACGAACTGGTAACCCACGTTTCCATTCCTATTCCTACTGTTAAGTACGCTGGGGCTTACCAAAAAATGATGCGTTACTCGGGCGAAGATTTATCACAGGCCAATGTTGGTGTATTGCTTTTTGCCAATGGCGATTGTCACGTTGCATTTGGTTCGGTTGGTCCAACACCCAAAAGATCTTTAAAGATTGAAAATCTTTTAAAAAGTAAAGGAATTTCTGTTGCAACAATCGAGGAAGCAAAGGAAATGATTGAAACCGTAATTGCTCCAATTACCGATGTTAGAGCAACTAAAGAGTACCGCATGCATATGACAAAAGTAATGTTCGAACGTGCAATGCAAACTGCGATGGAACGTATTAAAATGCCTAAAATAATAACTAAATAAGCAGCAAAATGGGAAAGATTACCTTTAAACTTAACGGCGAAACCCGATCCATTCTTGTCGAACCAAACGAAGTTCTGCTTGAGGTGCTGCGCGATAAAATTGGCGTTAAAAGTCCAAAATGTGGTTGCGATAGCGGCGATTGTGGTGCATGTACGGTAATAATTAATGGAAAAACAGTGCGAAGCTGCTTAATTCTTGCAATCGAAGTTAACGGACAGGACATATTAACTCTTGAGGGAATTTCGAAACATGGCTTAAGTCCACTTCAAAAGGCGCTTCACGAGCGTAACGTTTTTCAGTGCGGTTACTGCGCTCCAGGAATGATTCTTTCGGCCACAGAGCTAATGTTGAATATTCCACACCCTACCGAACATGACATTAAGGAAGCAATAGCCGGAAACCTTTGTCGATGCACAGGCTACACCCCTGTTATCGAGGCAATTATTGAAGTTACTAAAAAAGTTTAGCCATGGAGGAGTATAAATATATTGGTAAGTCGGTTGTTAAAGTCGACGGTAAGGAAAAAGTATCGGGTGCAGCACTATACACCGACGATTTGGAGTTTGGCCCAAATATGCTTTACGCCGAAATTGTTGAAGGGCCTCATGCTCATGCAATGATTCTAAGTATCGATACTTCGGAAGCCGAACAGGTTCCCGATGTAATTGCGGTTGTAACCGGAAAAGATTTTCCTTACAATTTCGGCCTTTACATGCAGGATCGCTACATTTTTGCTCAGGATCGTGTTCGTTTTTTTGGTGAACAAATAGCTGCCGTTGTTGCCCGAACTCCACAGGCAGCAATGAAAGCAGCCAAACTGGTTAAAGTAAAATACAGCACTCTTCCAAAGGTACTTAGTCCACTCGACGCAATTAAGGAGGGAGCCGACCTTATTCACCCAAACCTTAAAAACTATCAGCACGTTCCATGGTTTTTTCCTAAACCCGATACCAACGTAGCTCACCACCGAAAAATTAGAAAGGGCGATGTCGATAAGGGTTTTGCCGATGCTGATTATATACTTGAGGACACTTACGAAGTGCCTCGCTTTTCGCATTGCGCCATCGAGTTCCATGCTGCTGTTGCAAAGTACGACCTTTCGGGTCGATTAACGGTTTGGGCTTCGTCGCAATCGCCTCACACACAACGAAATTTGTTTGCTGCTGCATTTGCTCCCCTCGGAATTAAACACAACGATGTTCGTGTAATTGCACCTCACGTAGGTGGCGGTTTTGGCTCAAAGGCTGGTGTAACCATGGAAATTATTGCCGCAGCTATTGCCATTAAAGTTCCTGGTCACCCTGTAAAAGTTCTTTGGAACCGCGAACGTGAATTTTATAATACCTATCAAAGGTTAGGAGTTGTAACAAAGTTGAAAATTGGTGTTAAAAACGATGGTCGCATAACTGCACTAAAGCACGATTTATACTGGGATGCGGGTGCTTATGTTGAGTATGGCGCCAATGTTGTAAATGCTGTTGGCCTTTCGGCCATTGGCCCTTATAGGGTCGAAAATGCATCAATCGACTCGTTCTGTATTTACACAAACCTCCCTCCAGGAGGACCATATAGGGGTTTTGGCTATAGCGAATTTCTATTTGGACTCGAATCACATATGACTCGTATAGCTAAGCATTTGGGAATTGATGATGTAGAAATTAGGCGCAGAAATGCCATAAAAGAGGGTGAACTTACCGCCTATGGCGCGCACATGAACCCCAATGGCCTGTTGCAAGCTATCGATGCGGTTGCCAAGGAGATTAAGTGGAACGAAAAACTCAAATCGAACGATCCAAATATTGCCATTGGCAAAGGTTTTTCGCTATTCTGGAAAGCTCCAGCAATGCCACCCAACGCATCGTCGTCGTGCTTTTTAAAGTTTAACGAGGATGCCAGCATAAACCTTTTGGTTTCGGGAATGGACTTGGGTCAAGGTTTCCTAACCGTTATGGCTCAAATAGCCGCCGAAGTTCTGCAGGTTCCCACATCGAAAATTAGAACCGAAAATCCCGATACCGATCGTAATCCTTACGAATGGCAAACTGTGGCATCGCATATTACTTGGGGTTGCGGAAATGCCGTGCGTAAAGCGGCAATTGATGCCCGCGATCAAATTTTCGATTTAATAGTTCGAACAAAGTATCTTCCAAAGGATATGCTTTACATGGATGACGAAAAGGTTAAGTGCAAAACCGATCCAAAGTTCGAAATAAAGCTTAAAGATTTCATTATTAATGGAATTCAAATGGAAGATGGAACGTTTAAGGGCGGACCAATAATTGGACGTGGAGTATTTATGCCCGAGTTCACATCGACCAATGCAAATCCCGAAACCAGCCAGGGTGGACACCCAAATGTTCATTATACCGTTGGTGCAGCTGCTGTAATTATTGAGGTTGACAAGCAAACCGGAAAAATAAAAGTAAAGCGAATTGTCGAAGCCATTGATGCCGGTAAGGCGCTCAACCCGAGTTTAGTGAAAGGTCAAATTATTGGAGGCGTTCTTCAGGGTTTGTCAACTGCTATTTACGAGGAAATGAAGTTCGACCATAGGGGTAAAATGCTAAATCCTAATTTTACCGACTATAAAATTCCTACAGCACTCGATGTTCCCGACGAAATTGTTCCTATTATTATTGAAGTTCCACAACCCGATGGCCCATTTGGAGCTCGAGGAGTTGGCGAACATCCTATGATTCCTGTGGCTCCTATGATTGCTAACGCAATTGATGATGCCCTTGGAATTCGTTTAAACTCAATGCCCCTTACAGCCGAAAAAATTTGCTTAACAATGTTAGAACGAGCGAAAAAGGAAAAGAAATAGGGAAGTCCGAAGTCGGAAGCCCGAAGACCGAAGACTGCAGTCCTCAGTCTACAGTCTGCAAACTTCCGACTACTAACCCAATTAACTCAATCAACTCAATCAACTCAATCAACTCAATCAACTCAATCCATGAAGCCACTACAGAATTTAAAAATACTCGATTTAACAAGGGTTCTTGCTGGCCCATTTTGTACAATGATTTTAAGCGACTTAGGAGCTGAGGTTGTAAAAGTAGAGGTGCCAGGAACTGGCGACGACGCGCGCTCATTTGGTCCTTTTAAAAATGGGCAGAGTTTATACTTTTTGAGTATTAACCGCGAAAAGAAAAGTATTTCGTTGAATTTAAAGTCCGAAAAGGGCAAGCAACTTTTTTGCAGCTTGATTAAAGAGTTCGATGTTGTTGTTGAGAATTTTCGTCCCGGAACAATGGAAAAGTTAGGACTTGGATATGAGGATTTAAAGCAGCATAACCCAAAAATAATTTATGCTGCATCGTCGGGTTATGGGCACACAGGACCAAGTTCGACAAAAGCCTCGTACGACATTCTGGCGCAAGCAATGGGAGGAATTATGAGCATAACCGGTTGGCCAAACACACCTCCAACTCGAGTAGGAATGTCGCTTGGCGATATAACCGCTTCGCTTTACTTGGCTATAGGAATTTTAGCTGCTTTGCAGTACCGAAACAATACAGGTTTGGGTCAAAAGGTTGATATTGCAATGCTCGACTGCCAAGTGTCGATTCTCGAAAATGCCATTACTCGATATCAGGTCGATGGAACGCTACCCGAACCACTTGGAAATCGACACCCAACCATTGCGCCTTTTCAGGCATTTAAAGCAAGCGATTGCTATTTCGTAATTGGTTGCGGCAACGATTCGCTTTGGAAAAAGCTTTGCTGCGCAATTGAACGTCACGACTTACTTGAAAGGCAAGAGTTTACCACAAATGCTCTAAGAACTCAGCACCTAAGCGAACTCATAAGCGAACTCGACAAAACCATTTGCACAAAAACTGCCGACGAGTGGGTTAAGATAATCGATGCTGCTGGAATTCCATGTGGTCCAATTAACACTATCGATAAGGTAATGAACGATTCGCAGGTTTTAGCGCGTAACATGGTTGTAGAGGTTGACGATAAAAAGGTAGGCAAAATTAAAATTGCTGGTAACCCAATAAAAATGTCAACTTTGGTCGACAAAATCGATCGCCTCCCAGCACCTGAAATAGGCGAGCATAATGTTGAGGTGCTTTCGAGTTTGCTTGGTTTGTCGGTAAAAGAAATTGAGCAATTAAAAACCGATGGGGTTTTGTAAAGGTTATTTAAGCATTTATGGCTAGAAATAGTAAATACATCAAATGTTTGCCCCTAAAGCAAACAGTAAATGACCTAAAGAGCGGAAAACTTCCGCTCTTGGAGTTTATTGAAGAAATTTGCAACAGAATTGATCAGGTTGAACCACATATACATTCACTTTTGCCCGAAGTAAACAGGCGAGAAAGGCTAAGAAAAGAAGCGAATGAATTGCTTGCCAAATTTCCCAATCCCACCAATCGTCCACCTCTTTTTGGAATACCAGTGGGAGTAAAGGACCTTTTTAATGTCGATGGTTTCGAAACTAAGGCCGGATCGGCGTTGCCTTCATCTCTATTTAAAGGAAATGAAGCTTCGATTGTTTCGCAGCTTAAAAAAAACGGAGCCTTAATTCTTGGTAAAACCGTAAGCACCGAGTTTGCCTATTTTGAGCCTGGCCCAACATGTAATCCTCACAACATAAAGCATACTCCTGGCGGATCAAGCAGCGGATCGGCAGCAGCTGTTGCCAGCGGATTAACTCCGTTAGCGCTTGGAACGCAAACAATAGGTTCGATTACTCGACCAGCAGCATTTTGTGGAATTTATGGTTTTAAGCCAACTTCGGGTAGAATTTACACCGACGGTGTTGTGCCATTTTCGCCAACTGCCGACCACATTGGTTTCTTTACACAAGATTTTGACGGAATCGAATTGGCATGCTCCGTTTTAGTCCCTAATTGGAAGCCAAATGGCATGCAATTAACCAGCAAATCTGTAATTGGGGTTGCAACGGGTAGTTACCTTCAACAGGCAAATTCCGAAATACTTTCGAAATATAATGAGGTAATCCAATTGCTAAAGCAAAACGGATTTAAAGTAATTGAGGTTGATGTTTTTGGCGATATTGAAAAGGTAAATGCTTCGCACAAGCGAATAGTTGCATACGATTTTGCTAAAGTTCACGAAAAATGGTTTAAGCAGTACGAATCGCTTTATAGGTTAAACACTAAAAAGTTAGTTCTCGAAGGCCAAAATATTTCGCATGAAACATGGTTGCAGGCATGCAACGAAAGGGATGTAACAAAACTATATGTTGAAAGAATTCAAAATGAAAACGAAATTAATATTTGGCTAACTCCCGCAACCATTAGCGTTGCAACCGAGGGTTTAAGTTCCACAGGAAGTCCACTTATGAATTTACCCTGGACTTATATTGGTGTGCCAACCCTTTCGATTCCAGTTGGGGAAAACGAACTTGGATTACCCATAGGCATTCAGGTTGCAGGTGCATTTGGTAAGGATGAAGAGTTGATTGAAAATTGTTTGGTGGTAAATAACCTTTTAAAGGATTAATATCCAATGTCGTTTAGTTAGGATCAAAAGAGACTAACAAAAAAACTAAGGAAAACTTAACCACAAAGAACACGAAGTTTTTCTCAAAGTTCACAAAGTAGAATATATGAAGACTTTCACTTTGTGCCTCTTTGTGTTCTCTTTGCGTCCCGATAGTTATCGGGATTTGTGGTTATTATTTTTAAGAGGTATTTCAGGTTTACGAATATTATTCTTAACTAAACGACATTGGATTAATATCTATTGTTATTTTTTTGAGAGACAAAATTCTCGTTTCATTAACAATGTTTTTTTGTAAATTCCTCGTAGTCTACCGATTCTCCATTTTCAATTTCTTCAATTCCTTTAATATTTCTCTTTTTTGCGATTGATGTGTATTATCCCAAAAATCAACTTGATGATAGTATAATAGTTTTGTCAGCATTTAGTATCAATCTTACGAGTTCCAATTTTTCTGTTTGAATAATATTTTCTACAAAGTAAATGAGTATCCAATGGCCTATTTTATACATATTTTTTGTTCACAGTTTACAGTAATTATAGTTATTTTTACAATTTCAAAGATATGAGCCCAAAAATGGTTGAAAAGCATTGTAATTTTAAAAATGGTTAAACTTAATTTTTTAATGTCATGGATTCAATTGTTAAAGTACTCGAAACTCTAAAGAAACAGGGCAAAGCCATGAAGGCTGGCGAAATTGCCGAAGCTGCTGGTATTGATAAAAAAGAGGTTGAAAAATCGATTAAAAAACTTGTTGCCGAAGGCAAATTGCACTCGCCAGTAAGGTGCTTTTACGATATTAAAAAGTAATTACCTAAGTGAAACCCGAAGAGGCAAAGAAACGCATTGAATGGTTGCGCTCCGAACTAAAGAAGCATAACCATTCGTACTACGTATTGGCAAAACCCACAATATCGGACTTTGAGTTCGATTCAATGCTAAACGATTTGGAGGTGCTCGAAAAAATGTTTCCTCAGTTTGCCGACCCCTCTTCGCCAACCGTTCGAGTGGGAAGCGATGTTAGCGAAGGCTTTACGCAGGTTGCCCATCGTTACCCAATGCTTTCGCTGGCAAACACTTACTCTTTCGAAGAACTCGATGAATTCGATGCCCGAGTTCGAAAGGTTATTCCGCAAGGGGTTGAGTACGTTTGCGAGCTTAAGTACGACGGCACTGCCATTTCAATAACATACCTTAACGGCTTTTTAAGCCGAGCGGTAACCCGTGGCGACGGAACCCGTGGCGACGAGGTAACTACCAATGTTAAAACGATAAAATCAATTCCTCACAATTTAAGCGGAACCGATTTTCCTTCCGATTTCGAAATTCGTGGCGAAATATTTATGCCTCATGCTGTTTTCGACTCAATAAACGTACAACGCGAAGAGCAGGGCGAAGCGCTACTTGCCAACCCTCGAAATGCAGCTGCTGGTACGCTTAAAATTCTCGATTCAAAAGTTGTTGCGTCGCGTAAGCTCGATTGCTACCTGTACTATATTTTAGGCGACAAGCTACCATTCGAAAATCACTTTCAAAATCTTCAAAAAGCTAAGGAGTGGGGTTTTAAAGTGCCTGCCGAGGCAAAACTTTGTGAAACCATTAATGAGGTTAAGGCATTTATAACGCATTGGGAAACTGAACGTAAAAAGTTACCGTTCGACACCGATGGGGTTGTTGTAAAGGTGAACAGCTACAAATTTCAAAATTTACTTGGCTTTACAGCCAAAACGCCTCGTTGGGCAATTGCCTATAAGTATAAAGCCGAACAGGCCGAAACCAAACTACTTTCGGTCGATTTTCAGGTGGGTCGCACGGGTGCAATTACTCCCGTTGCCAACCTAGAGCCAGTTCAACTAGCAGGAACAACCGTTAAGCGTGCAACGCTTCACAATTCCGACCAAATTGTAATGCTAAATCTTCATAAAGGCGATACAGTTCTTGTTGAAAAGGGGGGCGAAATAATTCCTAAAATTATTGGTGTTGTTAAGGAAAAACGTGCAATTCATTCTGCCGAAGTGGAATTTATTTCCCTTTGCCCCGAGTGTGGAACCGAACTTATTCGCCCCGAGGGCGAGGCAAAGCACTACTGTCCAAATTTATACGGTTGTCCACCACAACTTAAGGGTCGCATAATTCACTTTATTAGTCGAAAGGCTATGGACATTGATGGGCTGGGAGAGGAAACCATTGAACTTCTATTTAACGAAGGCTTAATAAAAGATTTTGCCGATTTATACAATTTAACATACGAGCAATTGCTGCCACTCGAACGGTTTGCAAAAAAATCGGCAACAAATGCCATAAACAGCATTGCCAAATCGAAGGAAATTCCCTTGCATCGACTTATATTTGCCTTGGGTATTCGTTTTGTGGGTGAAACAACAGCCCAGAA
Source organism: Bacteroidales bacterium UBA2287 (assembly GCA_002345675.1). Taxonomy (GTDB): domain Bacteria; phylum Bacteroidota; class Bacteroidia; order Bacteroidales; family Tenuifilaceae; genus UBA2287. The sequence goes on from DDWL01000038.1 coordinate 53,363, forward strand.
ATTGGCTAAACATTTCGGTTCAATCGACACAATTCGTAACGCATCTTTCGAACAACTAATTGAGGTAGATGAGGTTGGTGAGCGTATTGCGAATAGTATTTTAGAATTCTTTGCCAGCGAAACGAATAGAATTTTGATTCAAAAGTTAGAAAGTTCTGGTGTTAAAACTACATTTGTTGAAACTTCTGTTGTAGCCGAATCGGATAAACTTTTAGGTGAGAATGTAGTTATTTCGGGTACTTTTGCCCAGGTTTCGCGCGATGAAGCAAAGATTTTAGTCGAAAAACACGGAGGTAAAGTTCTTTCGTCGGTTACAGGAAATACTACTTTAATTGTTGTTGGCGAGAATATGGGGCCCGCAAAACTCGATAAAGCCCGAAAATTAGGCATTAAAATAATCTCGGAAGAGGAGTTTTTAAAAACTATACAGTAAAATAAAAGTAATGGGGTTAATAGCGAATTACACATTAAGGTTTGGGCTTTATAAACTCAAAAAGCAGTTGCGTGACCTTAAACGGAATAAGCAAGTTCACAATTTCGAGTCGGCTCGTTCGGTGGGGATACTTTGTGTAACTTCAACCGACGAAGTATTCGATCAGGCAATGGAGTTAACCAACTTTCTTACCCACAAAAATATTGAAGTATGCTTACTCGTGTATTGCCCATTAAAAGAAGTTCCACAAAAATTTCTCCTTCGCAAAAACGTAAATGTTTTTAATATTAAGGATTTAAATTGGTATGGAAAACCAATGGTGCCCATTACCGAAGAATTTTATAGTAAAGATTTCGATATTCTTATCGATTTAAGTTTACAGGAAGTGTTTCCAATTCGTTGGATTTCATCGCTTTCGAAAGCAAAATTTAAAGTTGGAGCGCTTAACTACCTTGGTAGCCCCAACGATTTAATAATGAGCATTGGTAAAAAAAATGTAGCATTTTTGGTGGAGCAGATTAAGTATTATCTTAACTTGCTGAATAACCGATTTGCGCAGGAAAAACAATTAATAGAAAAGGAATAATTATACCGAATTTATGAATAGTAAGTTTAAAGGCTTGGGAGTTGCAATGGTTACTCCCTTTACAGTTGAAAAAGAAATTGATTACGATGCCACTGAACGAATGGTGGAGCATCTCGTTGGTGGAGGTGTTGACTACCTAGTATTACTCGGCACAACAGGCGAGTCGGTTGTTTTAAGCGACGATGAAAAGAAGGATTTTGTTGAGTTTGTAATCAAGAAAAACGATGCCCGAGTTCCCGTAGTTGTTGGAATGGGTGGTCACGATACTGCAAAGTTGCTAAAAAGCATTAAGCAGTTCGATTTCGATGGAGTCGATGCAATTCTTTCGGTAACCCCATACTACAATAAACCAACGCAAAAAGGATTAGAATTACACTTTAGGGCAGTTGCTGCCCAAAGCCCAGTTCCTGTAATTCTGTACAATGTTCCTGGTCGCACAGGCATTAATATGACTGCCGAAACAACACTTAAACTGGCGCACGAAGTGCCAAATATTATTGCAATTAAGGAAGCTTCGGCTAACCTAAATCAGCAAAGTTACATTTTACGCGATCGCCCCGATCATTTTCTTGTTATCTCGGGCGACGATGGCCTTGCGCTTCCTCAGCTTTGCATGGGTATGGATGGAGTTATTTCGGTTGTTGGCAACGTTTTGCCCAACGAGTTTTCGCAACTGGTTACATCGGCAATGAACGGGAAACTCGAAATTGCTCGAGAATTACACTATAATCTTATTGAAATTATCGATACACTATTCCTCGAAGGTAATCCTGGTGGGGCAAAAGCAGCGCTTTCAATTCTAGGTGTTATCGAAAATAATCTTCGCCTTCCGCTTGCACCAATAAGCGATACACTTTACTATAAGTTGCAAATTCTTTTAGAAAATCGGTAGTGTTGCTTTATAATTTGAAACTATTACATGAGTTTGCTGTTTAAGTATTTATATTTTTTGCAACAACTATAAAAACTAAAAAATAATATTAAACACATAAACCTATGGCAAATTTATCGACAACCTATATGGGCCTTAAACTAAAAAATCCCATAATAGCATCAAGTTCAGGGTTAACTGGAACTCTAAAAGATTTAGTTGAACTCGAAAAGAGTGGGGTAGGCGCTATTGTTCTTAAGTCGATTTTCGAAGAGGAAATAATTTCCGAAACCGAAGATAACTTAAACAAAATGAATGCAAGCGGCTTTATTTACCCCGAAACAATGGAGTACTTCGATTTCGACGAAATGGAAGACCCTGTGGCAAACTACTTAAAGTTAATTGCCGATGCAAAAAGCGAAGTTAGCATTCCAATTATTGCAAGTGTTAACTGCGTAACTGCCGATAAGTGGCCCGATTTTGCCAAGCGTATTCAATCTGCCGGAGCCGATGGCATTGAACTTAATATTTTTGCGCTGCCAACCGATATGAACCGTTCGGCAACCCAAAACGAAGCGCTTTACTTCGATATAATCGAAAGAGTTTCGAAAGCTACCACATTGCCCATAGCTATAAAAATTAGTCCCTATAACTCATCGCTGGCCAATTTTATTAAAAAATTAAGCGAAACAAAGGTAAAGGCAATTGTACTGTTTAATCGCTTTTATAGCCCCGACTTCGATGTAAATAACTTCGAATTTACTTCAACAAGCGTATTTAGCACCCCAGCCGAAATTGCATTGTCGTTGCGTTGGGTTGCAATAATGTCGGGACGAATTGATACAGATTTATCTGCATCAACAGGTGTACACGATGGTTTAGGTGCCATTAAACAGCTGCTTGCAGGAGCACAAACAGTTCAAGTTTGCTCAACCCTTTACCGTAACGGCTTTGCAAAAGTTGAAGATATTTTGAAACAAACCGAGGAGTGGATGAATGAAAAGGGCTTTAACGATATTGAACAGTTTAGGGGTAAAATGAGTCAGGTTCGTACTTACAACCCTGCGGCATTCGAAAGAGTTCAGTTTATGAAGTATTTTCGCGATATGGATCGCTAACTTTTTAAACCCTTTTAGCTTTATATTGTTAATATAAATTGAAGGTTGTTGATAATATGGACTACCCTGCATGGGTAGTCCGTTTATATTTTAGTACCTTTGTAAAGTTAAAAAAACGAATAAATGAGGGAAGAGAACGAGTTCATATTCGGAGAAGAGGAAACACTGGACATTGTGCAGCGCTATGAAGATATGCTAAAGCATAATCAAAGTTTTTTCTTCGATGTAATTGAATTTGAGAATATTATCGATTACTACCTTACAATCGATAAAACAGGTCACGCCCTCGAAGCCGCCAATATTGCCCATCGAATACACCCATACTCAACTGAAATTCGAATGCGCAAGGCCGAAATGCTTACCATCGAGGGTAAATTCGATGAAGCACTTGGTATTCTTCAAGTTCTTTCGAAAATTGAGCCCGATAACAGCGATATACACTTTTTACTTGGCCAAATTTTCTTGGGCAAAGACGATTTCAAAAGAGCCGAAGATTACTTTAGGCAATCGATCAGAACTGCTGCCGAAGATTCTGATATTAACTTGCTAACCAGAATAGCCTCCCTTTTTCAAGATCGCGATGAGTACCGAATTGCTATTAAGTACTTTCAAAAAGCGTTAAGTAAAGAAGAGCAAAACCTTCACATTCTTTTTGAACTTGGTTACTGCTTTGAACAAATTGACGATTTAGAAAAGAGCATACAGTACTATAATGCGTACCTCGATATATACCCATTTGCTACTAATGTTTGGTACAACTTAGGCATAGTATTCTCTCGCCTTGGAAGGTACGATGAAGCACTCGAAGCTTACGACTACTCGGTTGCAATTATGCCTGCAAATAGTTCGGCACTACATAATTACGCTTCAACTCTAATTGCTTTAGAGCGCTATACTGAAGCAATCGAAAGTCTTTATGAACTAACAGAACTTGAGTCGTCGAATCCAAAGATTTTTTGCTCCATTGGCGAGTGCTACGAGAAATTAAATAATTTCCCCAAAGCCCTCGAGGCTTACCAAATGAGCCTTTCAATTAATCCAACTTTTGCCGAAGCGTATTACGGAATTGGATTGGTTATGCTCGAGGACAAGCAGTTCGAAAAAGCGCTCGACCTAATTCGTCAGGCAATTAAACTCGACGAAAATAATTACGACTTTTGGTTAGGCCTTGGTAAAACATTATACGAACTTCATAAGGTCGACGAAGCACTCGATGCATATCGCGAAGCAACGCTCCTAAACCCCGAAGAGCCCGATGGTTATTTAGGTGTAATTGAAATTCTCTTGTATCTCCAAAAGTTCGATGAGGTTGAAATGCTTTACAACGAAATTTCCAATCAGTTTACCGACATTCCTTTACTTAAAGTTATAAGAGCTGCCGCTCAGTACCTTGCTGGAAATCCATTCGAATCGCTTGTGTCACTAAGGGAAGCCAAACAAATGGATCCCGAATCTGTACTCGATTTCTTCGAACTTGTTCCAAATTTTTTGGACTCGTCCTTTACCGATAAGATTAAGTCGATTTAAAGGTTGTCTTTTCATTACTCCCAATACCTTATCGATTTCATTAGTTAACCTCATGTTTTTAATTGGTTTAGTACGGGTATTTAACGTTTACTTAATGGGTAATTAGTTATCCTTTATTTTCTTTACACACTTATACAATTGAAATGAAACATACAAAAAATATAGCCCTTGTGGCTCACGATAATCGAAAAAAGGATATGGTTGAATGGGTTGAGTGGAACTGGTTTAAACTACTTAAACACAAGTTAATATGCACTGGAACTACAGGCAAACTTGTTGAGGAAGCCCTTAAGCGTATGCATAGAGATGAGGCTAAAAAACGATCTTCGATATTAATACTAAAGTCGGGACCTCTTGGTGGCGACCAGCAGCTGGGCGCTATGATTGCCGAAGGCAATATCGATATACTAATTTTCTTCTGGGATCCAATGCAGGCTCAACCTCACGATGTTGATGTTAAAGCGCTTTTAAGGTTAGCCAGTGTTTATAATATTCCTACTGCCACTAACCGATCAACGGCCGATTTTGTTATTAGCTCCCCATTACTCGACCACGAGTACGAGCCAAAACTAAAGGATTATGAGGAGTACATAAACAGAAGCCTTGAGGAGGAACCTCAAATAATTTAATAGCCTCTACTTATTAGCCTTCTTTATTTCGCTAATTGTCCACCTTAGCCTTTTTGCATAAAATGGACTCGCATTTTCCGAAAGGTATTCAACAGTGTCTTCAAGTTTTGGAAGCGCAATGCAACCCATTGAGATTATTGTTTCGAGGACTTTTTCAGGTTCTTTGGGTCGTGCAGTAGTAAAAAACCTTTCGACTAAAAAGTCGATGGCAGGTTCGCCAATTTCTTTAAGTGCGTCGTAGTTGTCGGCAAAAATGTGATAAATTATTTCCGATTCAATTTGGGAATGCTTAAAATTTGGGTGTTTTTCGTTTAGTATCGAAAATGCCATTCTTCGAACATTAAGGTCGGCGCTAAGTAGAAGTTTACTTAGGTTTTCGGGTTCGAGTAGTTCAATTTTCGATTGTATTTCTGACGAAATTACCGATTTTCCTTCGTCTTTTTTGCGCATAAATATTTGAGCCTTTCGAAAAAGGCTACCGTTTGCCGATACCATTACAAGCACAGGAATTCCACCCGTATAGTAAAAAATATCGTTAACCTTTAGGGGTATTTCCTTTAGAATTGGAATGTCGGAAGGTTTAAGCCACCAGTACTCGTTTAAAACATCGGGGAAATTTTTTTTCCCTTGGAAACGAGCTGCCTCTAAGTCGAAGCCTAACCTTACCTCGACAATGTCGCCTTTTTGAAAACGCGATGAGTATCGGAATGAGTAGAATTCGTTATTCCTATGGTCGAAGTTATATTGATCAAAATCCATTTTAACGGTTCTGAGTAACCAAATTTGGGTAGTAAATATAAGTAAAAGATGTAATTTTTAAAAAGGAGAGATTATATATTTTCATTTTAAATAACCGAAAATATAATATTAAACTGATTGTAAGGGTAGTATGGTTTTATTTGCTTAGTGTAAACGGAAGTTCGCCTAGCGGATTTATTCCGTTGGGGGTTACAATTACCTGAACGGGAACTATTTCAACACCATTATTAAAAGCTTCTACGAGTAAGTTGCCGTATTCGGGGTCGATGCTCCATGCGGGAGCAAAAATTTCTACATCGGTTCGCTGAATGGCGAAAAGAATAACGCTTCGAAACCCCAGCTTGCGAACTTTTATAAGCTCTTTAAGGTGCTTTTGCCCTCTACTGGTTACCGCATCGGGAAACCGAGCGTATGTGCCGTCTTTAAATGTAACGTTTTTAACTTCAATGTAGCATTTTTCATCGCCTTGCTCGGCGTAAAGGTCAAGGCGGCTTTCGCCAAACTTTACTTCCCTAACAACCTTTTCCCACTTTCCTAGAGTTGGTATGCTACCACTTAGTAGAAATTCGTAAATAAACTGGTTTGGGTTTGATGTGTTTATGCCAACCCAACTGCCGTTTATGCTAATCATTTCCCAAGTGAACTTGGTTTTTCGATTTGGGTTAGGAGCAGGGGAGAGGAAAACATCGGCTCCTTCCTCAATACAGCTAAGCATGGAGCCGGAGTTAGTGCAATGGGCAGTAATTACTTCACCACTACTAAGTTTAATGTCGGCTAAAAAGCGTTTGTACCTTTTAATTAGAATTCCTTGAGTAAGGGGTTGCTTAAAATTCACTTTGGTAATCTAAGTTTTTGAATTTTAACTTACTATTCGAATTTCGGTAGTTACGGTCATTGCTTTTTTATAAACAGCATTAACTCCGCAGTAGCGCTCCTCCGATAGGTTTACGGCTTTCTCAAGTTTATCCATTGGCAAGTCGTTACCTTTAAATTCGTAGATAATTTTCATCGACGAGTAGTGCTTTGGATGCTCCTCGGTTTGTTCGGCTTCAACCCAAACCCGCAAACCATCAAATTCAACGCGCATTTTTTTTAGTATCGACACTACGTCCATGCCAGTGCAACCGGCCAATGCAACTAGCATAAGTGGCTTTGGACGTGGGCCTGCATTGGCTCCACCCGATTCGGGTGCTGCGTCGAGCATTACTTTGTGACCATTAACATCGGCTTCGAAAGCCATTTCGCCTTGCCAATCGATATAAATTTGTGCTGTACTCATAATTATTATTTTTATAGTAATTCAACAGTTAATATCCGAATAGGTTTAAATTTGCTTTACAATATTAACAAAGAAAACATAAAGTTGGTAGTTTATTTCTTTGTGTATAACCTATTTTCATATTAACTCAATAACTTAATCAACTTATTCACTTAACACCAATGAGCGAAAAGAATTACGATCCGCGAATGCACTCCGCTGAGCATATTTTAAATCAAACAATGGTTCAAATGTTTGGTTGTAAGCGCTCAATGAATAGCCACATTGAACGTAAAAAATCGAAGTGCGACTACATTTTAAAGGAACAACCAACAACAACGCAAATTACTGAAATTGAAAATAAAGTGAACAGTATTATTCAAAGTAATTTGAATGTTAACATTGAATTTGTAGCTAAAGAAGCTGCATCGCAATTTCTCGATTTATCGAAATTGCCCCAAGACGCTCCCGAAACCCTTCGTGTTGTTCGCATTGGCAGTTACGATGCCTGTGCTTGTATTGGCCCTCATGTGTCGAATACTTCTGAAATTGGACAATTTCAAATAATTTCGACCGATTTTAGTAATGGTGTTATTCGAATTCGATTTAAGTTAGCTGGTGTTGAGTAATAATTGTGTTTTTGATTCATTTTCAACCTAAACTACTACAATTGTTTTTTGCCTATAATATTTGTACATTGTAACCATAATTTGAGTATTTTTATCAGCGAAATAGGGAATTTTCGTTTTGCAATAAATTTTTCAAATGACAAATTACACCTACGTTAGTTGGGATTTAATTAACGAAGTTTCGGATGGAAATCAAGAGCTTATTATCGATTTGGTTAATATGTTCTATCAGCAAGTTCCTGTGTACTCCGAACAGTTAAATCATTTGAATGCCACTAAGGATTATATTGCATTAGGTAAACTTGCCCATAAAATAAAAGGATCGGTTTCGCTTTTAGGTATTACCGACTTAGTAAAAGGAATGAAGGAACTTGAGAGTTTAGCCTCTGAAGGTAGAGAGCCACAACGATATTGTGAGTACATTGATTTATTTAATACAACATGTGCAAAGGCAACCATTGAACTAAACGATATACTTAACCGAATAAAAATTCATAGCCATGATAAACATTGAAAAACTTAACGATGTACTTGTCGTTTCGTTAATGAACGACAATAAGCTCAATTCTGCCATTTCGCAGCAATTTAAGCAGGAAGTAACCAAAATTATTGACCAGCAAGGAATGAAAGTTCTTATTAATTTAGGTGGCGTTGAGTATATCGATAGCTCTGGTTTTGGAGCATTACTTTCGGTTTTGCGTGCTTGTAAAACTCACGATGCCCAGCTTAAACTTTGCAATATTTCGGATGATGTAAAAGAACTTGTAAAACTTCTTCAGCTGCATTCGGTTTTCGATATTCGCGACAGTGTCGACGATTGTTTAAAATCGTACAAACTTTAACTTTTTTTAACCGCTTATTCGAGCGGTTTTTTTATTTTCATTTCAATTATTACCAAATAGTTCCGTTTAGGTTTTCAACTCCGATTCTTAAATCGGATAAATTAAACCTATTGATAACATAAAACTAAAAGACCATGGGAATTGACGAAACAAAAAGTTGGGTTCGAAACTCGAAAACCCTAAAAGTAATTGGAATAGGCGTATTGGCTCTTCTTCTTCTTATTCCAGCCAGCATGATTCAGTCGCTTATTAGAGAAAGGGAGTTTGCTTTTAACGAAGTTTATTCCGAGGTTGGACAAAAATGGGGATATCCTCAAACCATTACTGGACCGGTAATTACTGTACCTTATATTACCCATTCGGTAGGAACCGATGGCAAAGTAATTAGCATTCGCAAAAATGCCTACTTTCTCCCCGATTCGTTGGTTTATAATGGGGAAATAACACCCGAAACCCGTTACAGAGGAATATATAAAGTTCCTGTATACAGTGGTAACCTAAATGTTAAAGGAAGTTTTAAGCAACCCGATCTTTCGCAATGGAAAATTAAAACTGAAAATATTCTTTGGGATGAAGCATCTATTTCAATTGGAATTTCGGATATGCGGGGCATTCGAAGTGCAATTGTTTTAAGTTTAGGCGGCGACCGAATGGAAATGAACCCAGGTGCCGATGCTCGGGATATTATTAGCTCAGGAATATCGAGCATTATTGATTTAAAAAAGTATACCGATTTGTCGTTCTCGTTTTCGGTTGAACTAAATGGTAGCCAATCGCTAAGTTTTATTCCGCTTGGTAAGCAAACCGATGTTCAACTTACGTCGACTTGGAGTAACCCCAGCTTTAGCGGAGCTTTCTTACCCGCTTCGCGCGATATTAACGAGAAGGGGTTTAATGCCAGCTGGAAGGTACTTAACCTTAACAGAAACTTTCCGCAGCAATGGATTGGTAACGAGTATATTGTAAGCGAATCATCGTTTGGAGTCGATTTTCTACTTCCTGTTGACCACTACCAAAAGAATACCCGAAGTGCAAAGTATGCAATTATGTTCATTGGGTTAACCTTTGTAGCCTTTTTGCTTTTCGAACTTATTTCGAAAAGAAAGATTCACCCTGTGCAGTACCTCTTGGTTGGTGGAGCGCTATGCGTTTTCTATACATTACTAGTTTCATTCTCGGAGCATATAGGTTTCTTTTGGGCTTACACCATTTCGTCGGTTGCAACAATTGCTCTCATATCGCTATATTTTAATAGTATTATTGGTTCAGCACGAAGCACATCGCTTCTGTCGCTTATGCTCGTTGGGCTTTACCTTTTCCTATTTACCATTTTACAGTTGCAAGATTATGCCTTACTTATGGGAAGCATAGGATTATTTGCAGTAATTTCGGTTGTTATGTACGTTTCACGCAGGGTCGATTGGTACGCGGGTGGCGAATAAATGCGTTACCAAAAAAACCTCAGATTGCTTTAGTAGAGTCTGAGGTTTTTTTGTTTTTTACCTGAAAACCAGCGTTTCTCCATCGAAATAGTCGACAACTATTGGTTTATCCTTCGATATTTTTCCTGATAGAATTTGTGTCGATAGCTGATTGAGCAAATGCTTTTGCAGCATTCTTTTAATTGGGCGTGCTCCATAAAGCAGATCAAATCCTGTTGTGGTTATCCAGTTTACAGCGCTTTCGGTTATCGAAACATCAAAGCCTTGCTCCTTAATTCGTTCTTTAATTATTTCGAATTGAAGTTTAACCACATCCCTTATTTCGCTACGTGTAAGCGGAGCAAACATTATTATCTCGTCAATTCGGTTTAAAAACTCAGGTCGAATGGTTTGCTTTAGCAGTTCGAAAACTTGGTATTTAGTTTTCTCGAGAACAGTTTCGTCAATTTTCTTAGCAGCTTCGCTTAAGTTTGCTTGAATTATGTGTGAGCCAATATTCGAGGTCATTACAATAATGGTGTTTTTAAAATCGACAATTCGTCCTTTGTTATCGGTAAGCCTGCCATCGTCGAGAACCTGAAGGAGAATGTTGAAAACATCGGGGTGCGCCTTTTCTATTTCGTCGAGTAGCACAACCGAGTAGGGCTTATGGCGAACCGATTCGGTTAGCTGTCCCCCTTCGTCGTAACCCACGTAGCCCGGAGGAGCACCAATAAGTCGCGAAACCGAGTGTCTTTCCTGGTATTCGCTCATATCGATTCGGGTCATTAGGTTTTCGTCATTAAAAAGAAACTCGGCAAGGGCTTTTGCCAGTTCGGTTTTTCCAACTCCAGTTGTTCCGAGGAAAATGAACGACCCAATGGGCTTTTTCGAATCCGAAAGGCCAGCTCGGTTTCTTCGAACCGCATCGGCAACCGATACAATGGCTTCGTGCTGACCCACAACCCTTTTGTGAAGTTGTTCCTCAAGGCTTAGGAGTTTCTCCCTTTCGCTTTGTAGCATTCGCGAAACTGGAATGCCTGTCCAGCGGGCAACTACTTCGGCAATATCCTCCGAGTCAACCTCTTCTTTAATTAAGGCAAAATCGGTTTGACTTGAAGTAAGTTCCTCTTTAAACCTTTCAATGGCAGTTTCAGCCTCCTTAATTTTTCCGTACCTAAGCTCGGCAACTTTTTCAAACTCACTTCGCCTTTCAGCCTCTTCGGCTTCTATTTTCATATTCTCAATGGCTTGCTTATTTTGCTGAATTTTTTCGATAATACTTTTTTCGCTTTGCCATTTTGCACGAAGCTTATTGCGGTCGTCGGAAAGGTTCGCAATTTCGGAACTTAGCTCCTCAAGTTTCTTTTTATCGCCCTCGCGTTTAATGGCTTCGCGTTCAATTTCGAGTTGCTTAATGCGTCGTTCAATCTCATCGATGCTTTCGGGAACCGAGTTCATTTCGAGGCGAAGCTTCGAAGCAGCCTCATCAATTAGGTCGATGGCTTTATCGGGTAAAAAGCGGTTCGAAATATAGCGATGCGAAAGTTCCACCGCAGCAATTATGGCTTCGTCCTTTATTCGCACCGAGTGGTGCGTTTCGTAGCGTTCCTTAAGTCCTCGAAGTATCGATACGGCATCGGGTACAGAGGGCTCGTCGACGAGTACATTCTGAAACCTTCGCTCTAGCGCTTTGTCTTTTTCGAAGTACTTTTGATACTCGTTAAGCGTTGTGGCGCCAATAGCTCTTAATTCGCCACGAGCAAGGGCAGGTTTAAGAATGTTGGCAGCATCCATTGCGCCTTCGCTTTTGCCGGCACCCACAAGTGTATGAATTTCGTCGATGAAAAGAATTACTTCGCCATTCGAAGCTATTACTTCCTTTATAACCGACTTTAATCGTTCTTCAAATTCACCTTTATACTTTGCCCCAGCAATAAGAGCGCCCATGTCGAGTGAGTAGAGTTGCTTCGATTTAAGGTTTTCGGGAACATCGCCATTTATAATTCGGTGGGCTATACCCTCGGCTATTGCAGTTTTTCCAACCCCAGGTTCGCCAATAAGAATTGGGTTATTCTTGGTTCGTCGCGATAGTATTTGCAGTACACGTCGTATCTCGTCGTCGCGACCAATAACGGGGTCGAGTTTGCCGCTGCGCGCCATTTCGTTTAGGTGAATTGCAAAACGATTTAGAGCATTGTAGGTGTCTTCGGCAGTTTGCGAGTCGACTTTAGAACCCTTACGGAGTTCGACAATGGCAAGCTTTAAGTCCTTTGCCGTAACTCCAGCATCCTTCATAATTTGCGAAACCTGATCGCCACTTTCGAGCAATCCAATTAAAAGGTGCTCAATGGAAACAAATTGGTCGCCAAGTTCGCGAGCGGCTTCGGAAGCTTTTTGAAGTACTCTGTTCGATGCTGAGCTTAGGTATTGCTCGCCTCCGCTAACCTTCGGATAACTCTCGAGTACTCTATTTAAAATTGATTCGAATGCTCCTGGATTTACACCAAGTTTTTTCAAAATAAAACTGGCAATACCTTCGGCTTCACTAATTATTCCTTTTAAAATATGAATGGGTTCAATGGCAGGGTGATTGAATCCTTGAGCAATAGTAACTGCTTGCTGTATTGCTTCCTGCGATTTTATGGTTAAGTTGTTGGTATTCATTTTATTTACAATTATTAAACAATTAAATTGCTTCAAATTTTTTACCAACACCCCAGAGGCGCCATTTTGTCTTGTTTATCCTTTTTATTTCTGTTATTTTGGCGCTAAAGCATAAAAAAAAGCTGCCCTACAGCAGCTTTTTTTAAAGGTAAAAAATTTAAGGTTACTGCTGAACAGGTCCCATAATAACCTGAAGCATATTGGCATTATTAAATAGCTTTTGAGCAGCCTTTTGAACTTCGGCCGATTTAAGGTTTTGAACCATACCCTCGTAGCCAGTAAACATATCAACTCCGTTTGCATAGTACTCTTTAATTGCCGACGACCAGAAGCGGTTTTCGCGAAGCCTTTCCTGGCGAGTTTTTAGGAAGTACTCGCGAGCCTTATTCAAATCAACTTCGGTTGGCCCTTCATTGATTATCTTTTCAAGTTCCGAGTGAATAATTCCAATTAAATGGTTGGCTTTTGCAGGGTCGGTATCGAAAAACATATTAACCATTACCTGATTAATTGGGTATTTCGAAATGCTAATTCGTGCCGATACGCCGTATGTTCCACCTTCCTTTTCGCGAATGGTTTCGGTGTAGCGAAGGTCGAGTACATGCTCAATTGCACTAGCTAAAAGAATATTTTGGTAGGTATACTCAGCTTTATTTTGGAAAGCAACAAAACACGAACCCTTTGGAACTTGCATGCTAATTTGGAATGGCTTATAGGTTTTTCCTGCTGGGAAGCGAACGTTGTTGTCTTTCCAATTCTCTTTTCTTTTAATGTTTGGTAGCGAAGCAATGTAAGTTTCAACAAGGGGTTTAACCACTTCAATGTTAACATTTCCAACAAAAACAAATGTGAAGTCGCTGGCATCGGCAAAACGATTCTTGTAAATCGCCTCCATTTTCTTAAAGTCAACTTCCTTAAGCATATCGAGGTTCATTGGGCGCTTGCGTATGTGCCTGTTGTTAACGAAGTAGTTAATGGAGTCGCGGAAAATCATATTAGGATTACTTCCAGCATTTTGCAGCATGGCTTGCATTTGCGACATGGTAGAGTTGAAGGCCGATTCGTCGAAGCGAGGTGCAGTAAAGTACAAGTGAATTAGCTGCATCATAAGTTCAATATCATTTGGTGAACTTGATGCAGACACACCCTCTTCGTACTCCCCAATGTAAGGGTTAACAGTAACCAGTTTACCAGCAAGCATCTTGTCGAGTTCAACTTTCGAAAAGTTGCTAACACCGCTCATCATAGCTATTGATGAGGTGAACTGAGCCGTAGGAACATCATTGTCGGCAACTAGAGAGAAACCACCTGGGCTATATGCCGATAGGAGAACTTCGTCCTCTTTAAAATCGGTTGGTTTAATAACTACCTTAATTCCGTTCGAAAGAGTCCACTCGGTTGTTCCAAGCACTTTATTTTCAGTAATTTTTTTAACTTTCCCTGCCTTAGGCATTTGGCTAATTAGGGGTTCCGACGAAACATTGTCCTTATAAGCCTCGAGGGTGCTGTTTTTTACTTCATTGTAAATTTCAAGAACCTTTTCTTTTGAAGGGAGTGTGGCAGCTTCCTTTTCGGGAGCGCTAATGAAAAACACCATGTTTTCATCTTTTGTCCATTCCTTAGCTTTAGCGCTAACCTCTTCGAGAGTAATTGAAGGAACTAACGATTGGGAAACCATGTATTCGAACTCAACTCCAGGTATTGGGTCGTTGTTCGAGAAGTGCGACATGTACTCACGAACCAAATTTTGGCTTTTTACTTTATCGCGTTCCTTGTAGTCGTTCTCAATGCTGCGAAGAAGATCGGCTTTTGCCCTGTCGAGTTCGGTTTGAGTAAACCCATGTTGCACAACCCTGTAGTTTTCTTCGAGCATTAATTTAAATGCCCTTTGCGAATCGTTTTCGCGAGCATTTGCAATTAAAATGTAAGCCGATTTGGTTCTTACTAAGTCGCCGTAGTAGTTGTAAGCAAATACAAATGGAGGATTTTCTTTTTGTCGAAGCTCATCGAAACGAGCGTTAAGCATTTGGCTGTAAAGGTTTTTAATAATGCTATTTTTGTAGTAGCCTAAGTTCTTTTCGTTCGAAGGAGTTGCTGGTTGCTTATAAAAAAGTTCAACCATAGTTCGGGTAGCTTCGGGGTCGGTAAAAATACCTACAATAGGCTCCTTATGGTCGGGAACTTCAAACTCGGGGCGGGGTTTAGCATTTTCGGGCATAGGTATTGCCGAAAAAAGTTTCTGGATTTTTGCCTCCATCATTTGAGGGTCGAAGTCGCCAACAATAATAAGTGCCTGCAAGTCGGGACGATACCAGTCGCGGTAAAAACGGCGAATTGTTTCGTACTCAAAGTTGTCAATAATGTCAAGTTTTCCAATTACGTCTCGTTGAGCATACTTTGAACCTTGGTAAAGGTAGCCCATACGTGCTTGGTAGGTTCTGTAATCGGAGTTGCGACGAGTACGCCACTCTTCGTGAATTACACCACGTTCTGCATCAATTTCTTTGTCCTCAAACGAAATATAGCTAGCCCAGTCGTGAAGAATAAGAAGTGCCGAGTCGATAATGCTTTCGCGAGTTAATGGTACATTCGACAGGTTGTAGGCAGTAATGTCTTGCGAAGTGAATGCGTTAACATTGTGACCAAATTTTACTCCAATATTCTCTAAAAAGTTAAGAATATCCTTATCAGGAAAGTTTTTGGTGCCATTAAATGCCATATGCTCGGTAAAGTGGGCAAGACCATCCTGGTCATCATCCTCGAGCATTGCGCCAACATTATATACAATGTAGAATTCGGCGCGTTCTTTTGGTTCGCTATTTTTGCGAATGTAATAGCGCATGCCATTCTCTAGGTTTCCTATAACAACCTTTTGATCAGTTGGTAAAGGAGTATCCCAGTTAACTTGTGCAACCGATACTAATGCAGCAATTACAAAAGCGACTAAAAATGTTAAAATACGTAAGTGTTTCATTGATAATTTTTTAAGGTTGATGATTTAGAATTTGATATCAAAAATAATGAAAGTTAATTTAGAAATTGTTAGCAAAACAATTCTTTTAACAATTGTAAATGATTTTTATTGTACAATGATTTGATGAAAATGCGTCAAAAGGATTAACGTACAAAATTGAATTCTTTTAAAAAATATAACTCTAATTAGTAAATAGTCGCAAAGGCTAGGGGAGTAATCAAAAAAAGGTTACCCGAACCTTTTTTTATGCTTAGGGATTTTTGGTGGAAAATTCTTGGCTTACTAACTCAGGATTCGGGCAACCCGGTTGCTTTTGGGTGCAACCTATATAAACGTGTTGTTGGGGAACGAATATTATTTATGGAAAACCGTGCCAAAATATAATTAGTCTTGTAAGTGTCATATATACAAGTTTATATGTCGAATTTCATTTCGTGAAAAGATTACTTTTATCCCCAATTTGTGGATTTTTTATGAAATTTGCTACACACATCTAACAACTATCATCCAACTTCACCACAATAGACACTCCTGATAGTTATCGGGGCAACATCTAATATCTAACATCCAACATCCAACATCCAACCCCCGATAGTTATCGGGGCAACATCCAACATCCAATATCACTATAATAGTCATAATAGAATAGAATACAATAGAATAAAATAAAATAGAAAAGTTGAAGACTTAAAGACGACATTAACTTCAAACTTCAAACTTCGATCTTCCGACTTCGGACTTCCGACTTCGGACTTCCGTCTTCCGTCTTCCGTCTTCGTAAACAATAACTATCTTTGGAAGTAAAATTTGATACTATGAAGATAAACGACAAATTCGCACATGTTGTTAAGTTCTTTCAGCAAACCATGCCTGTAGCCGAAACGGAGTTGGATCACACAAATCCTTACGAACTTATTGTGGCTACAATACTTTCGGCACAGTGTACCGACAAGCGTGTAAACATAATAACTCCAACTTTCTTTCAAAAATTTCCTGTTGCCGAAGTGCTTGCCAATGCTTCGCTCGAAGAGGTTTTCGAAGTAATTAAATCGTGCTCGTACCCAAACAATAAGGCAAAAAACCTTATTGGCATGGCCAAAAAAGTTGTCGAAAAGTTCAATGGTGCAATTCCAAACAGTATAGAAGAATTGCAGGAATTACCCGGTGTAGGTCGCAAAACTGCTAATGTTGTTGCTTCTGTTGCATTTAATACCCCTGCAATAGCAGTGGACACACACGTTTTTAGGGTAGCAGCCCGCATTGGATTAAGTTCAAAGGCCAAAACCCCAACCGAAACCGAGAAGCAGCTTATGAAAGGTTTCCCCCGTGAAATTTGGGCTGTAGCCCACCATTGGTTAATTCTGCATGGACGCTATGTTTGCATTGCTCGAAAGCCAAAGTGCGAACTTTGTGGATTGCGTGAAGTGTGTAGTGATTTTCAACAAAAAATGAAAAGCAAACAGGCTAAAACCTAATTGTTAAACATACCCTTTCCCATTGGGAATTACTGAAATTAACCTTACGTTTGTAACACAATTTAAAGTCTTTCGTTTCTCTAACAATATTAAATCTCTGTACGATGAAACAAACACCATTTACAAAATTTCATATTGAATTAGGTGCCAAAATGGTTCCTTTTACAGGCTTTAACATGCCT
This sequence comes from Bacteroidales bacterium UBA2287, assembly GCA_002345675.1. GTDB lineage: Bacteria > Bacteroidota > Bacteroidia > Bacteroidales > Tenuifilaceae > UBA2287. The sequence goes on from DDWL01000038.1 coordinate 70,734, forward strand.
GTTGAATACACTGGTATTAATGATGAGCACTTAACTGTTCGCGAAAAACTTGGAGTATTCGACGTTTCGCACATGGGCGAAGTTTGGGTTAAAGGGCCTAAGGCACTCGATTTTTTACAATACGTTACAAGCAACGATGTTGCTGCGTTGGTCGATGGTAAAGTACAGTACTCGTGCTATCCAAACGGAAAAGGTGGTATTGTTGACGACCTGCTGGTTTACCGCGTAAACGCCGAAACATACCTTTTAGTTATTAATGCTGCAAATGTTGAAAAGGACTGGAACTGGATGGTTTCGCACGCACCCAAGTTTGGGTTAGTTGTTGGAAAAGACCTTTACAATGCATCCGACGAAATTGCACAACTTGCAATTCAGGGGCCACTCGCTCTTAAAGCAATGCAGAAGCTTACAACCGCATCGGTTGAGGACATGGAATACTATACCTTTAAAAAGATAACCTTTGCAGGTATTAACGACATTATCTTCTCAACCACTGGATACACTGGTGCTGGGGGATGCGAAATTTACTGCGCAAATAAGGATGCTGAAAAACTTTGGAAAGCAGTTTTTGAAGCTGGAGCCGAGTTTGGCATTAAGCCAATTGGTTTAGGTGCTCGCGATACGCTTCGCCTCGAAATGGGTTTTTGCCTTTACGGAAACGATATAAACGACACAACATCGCCAATTGAAGCTGGTTTGGGATGGATCACCAAGTTTGCCGATCATAAAAACTTTATCGACAAGGACTATATGCTTAAACTAAAAGCCGAAGGCTTAAAGCAAAAACTTGTTGGTTTCGAAATGGTCGACAGGGGAATTCCCCGTCAACATTACGAAATTAAGGATGCAATGGGAAACGTTATTGGTGAGGTTACTTCGGGCACCATGTCGCCAATGATGAAAATTGGAATTGGAATGGGTTACGTTAAACCCGAATTCAGCAAGCCCGATTCCGAAATTTTCATCTCAATTCGCGATAAGAATTTGAAAGCCAAAGTTGTAAAACTTCCAATTTATAAGAAATAGTTTTATTGCCCTATTATAAAAAGGTATGGGCGCAAGTTCATACCTTTTTTATATCCTTTTATTTCTAAAATTTGTTTTCCCCAAAAGCATAATGATAGTTAAATGAGCAAGAGAAAAATCGAAGTTTGTTTCTCAACAACACTTTTTCCCTTTTTTAAAAACGACAATGCTCATGTAGTGGTTGTCGACGTGCTTAGGTCAACATCGGCAATTTGTGCAGCATTTGCCAACGGCGCCATTGAGGTAATACCTGTTCCAACTGTCGAAGAGGCCAAGGCTTATAAAGATAAAGGCTATTTAGTTGCTGCCGAGCGCGATGGGTTAAAACTCGATTTTGCCGATTTTGGTAACTCTCCATTTAACTTTACACCAAATTCGGTTGGCGGAAAAGTTTTAGCATACAGTACAACCAACGGCACAAGTGCAATTACAAATGCAAGTGGATTGTCGGTTTCAATTGGTTCTTTTTTAAACCTAACAGCCATTGCAAAATGGCTAATCGACCAAAACGAAGGCGATTTAACCGTTCTTTGCTCTGGTTGGAAAGGTAAGTTTTGTATGGAGGATTCGCTGTTTGCTGGCGCTTTATGCGAAATTCTGCTTGCTCATCCCGACTTTTATACAAAATGCGACTCGGTTAACGCTTCGCTCGAACTTTGGCATAACGCCAAGCAGAATATGCCGCTATTCTTCGATAAAATTGCCCAGCGTCATCGCCTTAAAAAAATGGGACTCGACGATGTAATCGAGTATTGCTTTACTCGCGATAGCACCAATATAGTTCCGTTATATAAGAATGCGAAAATTGCACCTTTCAAATTGTAATTCTACTTCTACTTGTAAACTAAAAGCTTATTGCTCAATTAAACAATCGACTAGCAATATTTGATTTCACTAAAATATGTCGTAATTTTATTTTCTTTAACATTACGTCTTTGCTAAGTATCCATTTTTCTTAATATGCTTTATATCATTATTGATTTATTAGGAAAAACGAAAAATTAGTTAGATTTTTGACCATAAATTACCATTTCTAATAACAGATTAAAACCTAATTCGCTATGAAGAAACATAATTTCAGTGCAGGTCCTTGCATCCTTCCCGATGTAGCCCTCCAAAATACTGCTAAAGCAGTTATCGACCTCGATGGTATGGGCCTTTCGCTAATTACCATTTCGCACCGTTCAAAGGAGTTTGAGGCAATTCTCGACGAAACAGTTGCCCTTTGGAAAGAGTTACTTAACATTCCCGAAGGCTATAAAGTTCTTTTCCTTGGTGGTGGTGCAAGTTTGCAATTCTGCATGGTTCCCTTTAACCTAATGAGTAAAAAATCGGCTTACTTAGAAACTGGAGTATGGGCTAACAAAGCATACAAAGAAGCCAAACTTTTTGGCGAGGCTGTTTTGGTTGCTTCATCGGCCGATAAAAATTACACCTATATACCTAAAGGTTACACCATTCCTGCCGATGCAGAGTATTTTCACATTACTACAAATAATACCATTTACGGAACCGAAATTCATGAGGATATGGATTGCCCCATTAATTTGGTTGCCGATATGTCGTCCGACATTATGAGTCGCCCAGTTGATATTAGCAAATACGCTCTTATTTACGGTGGTGCTCAAAAAAATGTTGGACCTGCTGGTGTTACCTTTGTTATTGTTCGCGAAGATATTCTTGGAAAAATTGAGCGAAAAATTCCTACCATGCTCGATTACCGCACTCATATAAAAGAGGGCTCAATGTTCAACACTCCTCCATGCTTTGCCATTTATGCAATGCGCGAAACGTTGAAGTGGGTTCGCGATTTGGGCGGTGTTAAAAAAATGTATGAAATCAATAAGAAGAAAGCTAATCTTCTTTACGATGCAATCGACAACAGCAAAATGTTTGTTGGCACAGCCGAAAAGGAAGCTCGTTCTATTATGAACATTTGCTTTGTAATGAAAGAGCAGTACAAAGACAAAGAGGATGCCTTTATGGATTTTTCAAAGAAAGCGGGTATGGTTGGCATTAAAGGTCACCGTTCGGTTGGTGGTTTCCGCGCTTCAACATACAACGCACTTCCAATCGAAAGTGTTCAGGCTCTTGTTGACTGCATGAAAGAATTCGAAAAGCAAAACGCTTAATAATACTCAAATTACATGGGTTGAATGGCGCAAACCATTCGACCCATTTCTTTAAGTTTAGGTTGAAGATATTTTTAAGTGAAAATATCCAACCCCCGATAGTTATCGGGGCAACATCCAACATCAAATATCTTATTTGTTACAACCAATTTTAATACTGTAAACTATGGCAAAAGTTCTTGTAGCAACCGATAAGCCCTTCGCAAAGTCTGCCGTCGATGGTATCCGAAAAATTGTTGAAGGTGCTGGTTTTGAGCTCGCTTTGCTCGAAAAATATACCGATGTAGCCGATCTACTAAAAGCAGTTGCCGACGTTGATGCAATGATTGTTCGCAGCGACAAAGTAACCGCCGACGTTGTTAATGCTGGTAAAAATCTTAAAATTGTTGTTCGCGCTGGTGCAGGTTACGATAACCTCGACCTTGCCGCATGCACAGCAAAGGGAGTTGTAGCCATGAACACTCCAGGTCAAAATTCGAATGCTGTTGCCGAACTGGCTATTGGCATGATGATTTTTATGGCTCGCAATCAGTTTAACCCAGGAACTGGTAGCGAAATTAAAGGTAAACGTCTTGGAATTCATGCCTATGGAAACGTAGGTAAACTTGTTGCATCGCATGCAAAAGGTTTTGGAATGAAGATTTATGCCTTCGACCCATTTGTTAAGAAGGAAGATATGGAGAAGGACGGTGTTACCGTAGTTAATTCTGTAGAGGAACTCTATGCCGTTAGCGATTACCTTTCGCTTCATATTCCTGCAAACGACAAAACTAAAAAGTCGATTGGCTACGAATTGCTCACAAAAATGCCTAAAGGTGCATGCGTAATTAATACAGCCCGTAAAGAGGTAATCGACGAGGATGGGCTTATTAAAGCTTTTGAGGAGCGCACCGACCTTAAATATGCAACCGATATTATGGCCGATGGTCATACGGCTATGGTCGAGAAGTTTGCAACACGCATTTTTGCAACTCCTAAAAAAATGGGTGCCGAAACTTCCGAAGCCAACATTAATGCAGGCCTAGCATCGGCTAATCAAATCGTCAATTTTTTAAAGAATGGCGATAGAACTTTTCAGGTTAACAAGTAATTTTCAACATACTGTTTAATATATTTGCGTCGTTGCGTTTCGAGTTTTAAGCGTAACGACGCATCTTTTTAAATTTTAAAACATTATAATATGATAAGAATAAAACCATTTAAGGGCGTGCGCCCTCCAAAGGAAATGGCCAAAGATGTAGCCTCGCGCCCTTACGACGTGCTTAATTCCGTTGAGGCAAAAGCCGAAGCTGGCGAAAAATCGCTTCTTCACATTATTAAACCCGAAATCGATTTCGATCCAATTATCGACGAGCACTCAAACGAAGCATACAATAAGGCTGTTGAGAACTTTAAGAAATGGCAGGCTAAAGGATGGTTGGTGCAGGACGAAAAGGAAATGTACTATGTTTACGCTCAAACCATGAATGGCCGTACTCAGTATGGTTTAGCGGTTTGCTGCCATTTTGAAGATTACATGGAAGGCCGCATTAAAAAACACGAACTTACTCGCCCCGACAAGGAAGAGGATCGTATGATTCATGTTCGTAATCAAAATGCCAACATAGAACCAGTTTTCTTTGGCTATCCAGCCATTAAAGAAATTGACGAAATTGTTGCTAACGTAGTTAAAAATAGCAAACCCGAGTACGATTTTGTTGCCGACGAAGGCTTTGGTCATCACTTTTGGCCAATTTCTGACGATGCAACAATTAAACGGATTACCGAAATTTTTGCAAAGCAACCTGCCCTTTACGTTGCCGACGGTCACCACCGAACTGCCGCTGCAGCAAGGGTAGGAATGGAGAAAAAAGCAAAGAATCCTAATCACACTGGAAACGAGGAGTACAACTACTTTCTTGCAGTAATTTTCCCAGACAATCAGCTAAGTATTATCGACTACAATAGGGTTGTAAAGGATTTAAACGGATTAACTCCTGCTCAGCTTATCGATGCAGTTAAAAAGGATTTCGATGTTGTTGAAATGGGCAAAGATATTTATACCCCCAGCAAATTGCACAACTTTAGCATGTACCTCGAAGGAAAATGGTATTCACTTTCGGCAAAACCTGGTACTTATAACGACAACGACCCCATTGGCGTGCTCGATGTAACAGTACTTTCGAATTTGGTACTCGATAAAATTCTCGACATAAAAGACCTAAGAACTTCGAAACGCATCGATTTTGTTGGTGGAATTCGCGGTCTTGGCGAACTAAAAAAACGTGTCGATAGTGGCGAAATGGCAGTAGCGTTTGCCCTATACCCTGTATCCATGAAGCAACTCATTAATATTGCCGATACAGGTAACATTATGCCTCCAAAAACCACTTGGTTCGAACCAAAGCTTCGAAGCGGATTGGTAATTCACAAGCTCGATTAACCAAATTATTAAAGCCCCGAAAGGGGCTTTTTTCGTAAGCTCGTCCGACCGCTCTTAGCGGTCTGACGAGTAAGTAAAGATCCGCTCAAAGCGGTTGAACGAGTTAGTTAAGATTTAAACCGTAATATTTCAATTGAACCTTAGTGGCATAAAAGAAAAAACTACCTTTGTATTATAATCAATTTGTTGTTCGATGCAAACCAACAATACAATCGATTCTAGGTTCGAAAATCAAAAGTTAGCCCAAACCGAGGGTTGGGTTTCAATTGTTTTCAACATACTGCTATTTGCCCTAAAGTACTGGGCTGGCGTTGTAACCGGTTCGGTAGCCATTATTGCCGATGCATGGCATACCCTTTCCGACTCGCTTAGTTCGGTTTTTGTTATAGTAGGAGCAAAGGTTTCATCGAGGCCAGCCGACAAAGATCACCCATTTGGACATGGTAGAGCCGAACTAATTAGCTCAATTCTTATTGGGTCGTTACTTGGTGTTATTGCCTATTCGTTTGTTATTGAAGGTATTGCAGCCCTTAGGGAGCATAAACAGGCAAATTTTGGCCTTTTGGCCATTGTGGTTACTGTTGTTTCTATTATTGCTAAAGAGGGATTAGCACAATATGCCTTTTGGATTGCCCGTCGAACCAATATGCAGTCGGTAAAGGCTGATGCTTGGCATCACCGAAGCGATGCAATTTCGTCGGTTGTTGTTTTAGCGGGTATTTTGCTTAGTCGTTACTTTTGGTGGATGGACGGTGTATTGGGAATAGTGGTTGCAATCCTCATTTTTCATGCAGCATATACCATTATTCGTTCGTCGGGGAGTTCGCTTATGGGCGAAAAACCTGACCAGGATTTCATAAAGGAGGTAAAGCAAATTTGTAACGAATCTGCTGGTTTTAATGTGGTACCACACCACTTTCATCTACATAACTATATTTACCATAAGGAGTTAACTTTTCATATTTTTTTACAAGGAAATATGACTATAAATGAAGGACACGAAGTGGCGAACCGTATTGAATGCGCTATTTTAAATAAACTTGGGGTTGAATCGACCATACATATTGAACCCAAAAAAGAAGTAAATTCATAAGAAGTGGACTTAAAAACTATCATATCAAATTTTAAGGCTGAATTACCTCAGGGTGTTACTCTGGTTGCTGTATCGAAAACCCATCCCTTCGAAGCGGTAATGGATGCCTATAGTGCAGGACAACGAATATTTGGCGAGAATAGGGTTCAGGAACTTTTGCCAAAGGCCGAAGCACTTCCGAAGGATATTGAATGGCACTTAATTGGTCATTTACAAACAAATAAGGTTAAGTATATTGTTCCGTTTGTTGCGTTAATCCATTCAATCGATAGTTTTAAACTGCTAAAGGAAGTTAACAAAGAAGCAACCAAGTGCAATAGGGTAGTGGACTGCCTTTTACAGGTTTACATTGCAAGCGAAGAAACTAAATTTGGGCTTAACGAGGAGGAACTTTTCGAATTGCTTTCGAATACCGAAATTATTTCCTTTAAAAATTGTCGAATTGTTGGCCTAATGGGTATGGCAACCTTTACCGAAAATAGAAATCAAATTCGAAGCGAATTTCAGCATCTAAAGGAACTTTTCGAAAAAGTTAAAGTGAAATACCCCTTTTTAAATCCTCATTTTAAAGAACTTTCAATGGGCATGTCGAGCGATTTCGATATTGCCATTGAGGAGGGCAGCACTTTAATTCGTGTGGGAAGCGCAATTTTTGGCGACAGGGAATACCAACGTACCTAAAAAAAAGCTATTTTAGGCTCGCTTAAGCAAACTAAAAAACTCAGAATTCAAAATATAAAATCCATGAAGAAGCTTGAAACCACGTATATGGGGTTAAACCTTAAAAATCCCGTTATTGTTAGTAGTTCGGGTTTAACATCCAATGTCGATTCCATAAAAAAGCTTGAAGACAATTTGGCTTCAGCAGTAGTGTTAAAGTCGCTATTTGAGGAGCAAATACTTCACGAAGCAGGGGCCTTATCGGTTCAAAGCGATTATCCCGAAGCCGACGATTACCTTCGAGCATATGTTACAAGCAATAATGTTGAAAATTATCTCGAACTTATTGCTAAGGCTAAAGCCTCGGTTTCAATTCCAGTAATTGCAAGTATTAACTGCGTTTCGGCATCAAATTGGGTCGATTTTGCTGCTAAAATTCAACAGGCTGGCGCCAGCGCCCTCGAGGTTAACGTTTTTGTTTTGCCAACCGATTCAAAGAAAACGGCTGAGGATTACGAGCAGGTTTACTATACATTAGCCGAAAAACTTAAAAATGTAATAACCATACCCGTTGCCTTTAAACTTGGCGATCATTTTACAAACCCTGTAAGGGTTGTAGAGCAGCTTTGGTTTCGTAATGTAAAGGGAGTTGTACTTTTTAACCGCTTTTTTGCTCCCGATATCGACATAAATAAAATGAAAGTTGTTTCGGCCGAGGTGTTTAGTAATCCAGCCGACTTGCGCGACACTCTTCGTTGGGTAGCCCTCACAAGTAATAAAGTACAAAACATCGATATCTCAGCATCTACTGGAGTTCATAACAGTGAAGCTGCCATAAAATTGCTTTTGGCAGGCGCTAAAACAGTTCAAACTTGCTCAGCATTGTACCGAAATGGGCACGCTCACTTAAAAGTTATTGTTGAGGGAATTGAACAATGGATGAGCCAAAAGGGTTACAAATCGGTTGATGAGTTTAGAGGAATTATGGGTTACGGAAAAGTTGGCGATCCTGCAGTATACGAACGCAGTCAATTTATGAAGTACTACTCAAGCCACGAATAGTAAAAAAGAATAGAATTGAACCCAAAAAAAGAACGGCTTCGTTATGAGGCCGTTCTTTTTGCTTTATCGAGCGTGCTTACCATTTCTAGAAGTAGCAGCTGCTTATCCCTGTCGGTTTTGCTTACGTTCGACTTAACTAGAGCTATATAATTCGATAGTTGCTCAACAGTCAGAGAATCTAAGTTATTTTCAATTACCGTAAACGCTTCAAAAGCAGTTTGGTAATCGCTTTTGCAAAGTATATCAAAGAAAATATCAATATTTTCGGTAAAGTCGAGGCGGCTTTGCCAACAAATGGTTAGCACATCAGTAATCTTCTTCGATTCGTAATTTTTCTTTAAAAACTCTACGTAAAGCTTTGCAGCTTGTAAATCTTTTATGTCGGTTAGGGTTTCTATTACTGTTCTTTTTAAAGTTTCGCTTCGGTTCGAAAGAAGAATATTAAGAAACGTATTAACAAGATACAATCCACCATTATCGCGAAGTTCAAGAATAAGCGAAATGGCATTCTCGTCGTTCGACGAATTGATTTGTTCAATTATTTTATTCTGATAATCAGTCGTTTTTGCTTGCAAGTCCATAGTGTTGAATTTGTATATTGGGTTGCAAATGTACTACTGTTTTTCGTTAAAATTGATGATTTATATTCAGGATTTGGATTTTTAAAGCCATGGTGATATGAATCATATTGATTTGTCTCGATATATATTCTATATTTACTCGATTTTTAATGGTTTTATTCTGTTATTTAACAAAAAAATTATATTTTTACTTCACCGAATAGTTCGTTTTTCGTATATACTTATAAATCAAAATAATTATGGCTCTTGGATGTAAGTCAAGTAAGCTTAACCGGATTTTCACAGTAATAATGGCATTTGCAATGCTAGGCTGTGCATCAGATCCAGGAAAAAAAGAGAGAATTGAAGTTGAAGTTTCCGACGACGCAACCGTTGAAGCTGCTCGCGAAGGGATACAAACAGCCCGCCAAATTTTTTATTCGCTTCCTTCTCCCCTCGAAACAGCCATGATACTGAAGCGCGCAGGTGCTAAGTACAACGAGGAAATCCTTAACCCCGTCGAAAATCTATCGAAGTATACAACCAACAAAAGCATGGCGCTTAACTTAGGTATTTATAGTACCGACCTTAGCTATGCTAGTTTGTTCGACCAAACCCAAGCTTCCATTAAGTATATGTCGGCCTCCAAAAAATTAGCCGAAAATCTTGGCATACTTAATGCCATAGACAATGCCATTATTCAACGCCTCGAAGAGAATGTTAATAACCGTGAGGTTATTATGGATATAATTTCCGAAACTTTTCTTAATACCAATTCAATTCTCGAAGAGAATGATCGCGTTGCTGTTGGAGCAATAATACTTGTAGGTGGTTGGATTGAGGGTTTATACATTGCAACTTCGTTGGTTGGCGATGTTAAGACTTCCGATAATGAGCTTATAGAAAGAATAATTGACCAAAAGTTATCGCTTGGTACTGTAATTAACCTTCTCGACCAACATAAGGGAAATGCTGATATTAAGGATGTAATGAAGGATGTTATGTCGCTTAAGACCATTTTTGACGAGGTTAAAATAGCCGTTTCACAAATTGAGGCAATTCCTCAAGAGGGTGGTGTAACTACTCTTCGAAGCAGTAATGTAACCTCAGTTAGTCCCGAAGTTTTTGCAAAGCTTAAAGAACAGGTTAAAACAATTAGAAAAAGTTACACTTTGTAATTAAAAATACTTTATATGAAAACTCTTATATCTCTCATTGTTTTTGGTGTTTTACTTACAAGTGCATCTGTAAGCCAAGCCCAGTGTAAAAACTTTGCCAAAAAGGTATGTAAACTCGAGTTAACGCCATATATTCACGATGGTAACTTTAATGCGGCTATTTTAACCGAAGGCGAGGATGCCGAACTCTTTAAAACATTTTATGCAGGGCAGGAGTACCGTATTGCCGTTTGTGGTTCGGAAACCCTTGCTAAAGTTGAGTTTAAGGTTATGGATGTTGAACGTAGAGTGCTATTTACCAATGTTTCAAAGAATTTTGCCCCTTCGTGGGATTTTAAAGTTGAAGCAACTCAGCAGCTAATAATTTCTGTGGTTGTTCACAATAATCCCAATAGTACCCCCGATAACATGTCGAGCGGTTGTGTGTCAATAATGTTTGGACTGAAAACTGACTAAATTGAACTAAAATATAACAAGACACGAAAACCGCCAATTGGCGGTTTTTTTATGTGATATTATCTACTAAACTATTTCAATTTAGGGCTTAAGTATTTCCCTGTAATTGACTCCTTGTAAACCGATAATTCCTCAGGGGTTCCAGCAAAAACAAGATTTCCTCCTTTATCACCTCCATCGGGGCCAAGGTCAATTACCCAGTCGGAGCACTTAATAACCTCAAGGTTATGCTCAATAACAATAAGGCTATGGCCTTTTCGAATTAGCGAGTCGAATGCCTCAAGGAGTTTTAGGGTATCGTGAAAATGAAGCCCAGTTGTTGGTTCGTCGAAAATAAAAAGGTGAGGCTGAGTTGCTTGGTCTTTTTGAAGGTAAAAGGCGAGTTTCACTCGTTGGCTCTCGCCACCGCTTAGTGTACTCGACGATTGACCTAGTTTAATGTAGCCCAGCCCAACATCTTGTAAAGGTTTTAACCTCGATACAATTCTATTTGTTGCAGTAGTTTTTTCTTCCTGAAAGAATTCAATGGCTTGGTTAACGGTCATTTCGAGAATGTCGAAAACATTTTTATCTCTATACTTTACCTCAAGTACATCGTCCTTAAAACGTTTTCCCCCACACGATTCGCACAGCAACGTAACGTCGGCCATAAACTGCATTTCAACTTTTATAAACCCTTCGCCTTGGCATTCCTCGCATCGGCCGCCAGCAATATTAAACGAAAAGTGCGATGGCTTAAAGTTCATGCGACTTGCGAATGGTAGCTCCGAAAGAAGTTTCCGAATTTCGTCGTAGGCCTTAACGTAGGTAACTGGATTTGAGCGCGATGAGCGACCAATAGGGTTTTGGTCAATCATTTCAACCCCTTTTATTAAATGAAAGTCGCCTTCGAATCGGTTATGTAAACCTGCCTTTTCGCCTGTTCCATTAATATGTCGCGAAATGGCGGGGTAAAGAATTCCTCGAACTAACGACGATTTTCCTGAGCCGCTAACACCCGTTACAGCAACCATGCAGTTTAATGGGAATTTAACATCGATATTTTTTAGGTTATTCTCTCTCGCACCTTGTACCGAAAGAAAATTACTCCATTTTCGACGTGCTTGAGGAATAGGAATTGCTTCTTCTCCATTTAGGTATTTGGCTGTTAAACTTATGCTGTTTTTTGCGAGCTGCGTATGGTTACCTTCAAACACTATTTCGCCACCCTTTCGACCAGCAAGCGGACCAATATCGATTATGTGGTCGGCAGCACGCATAATTTCCTCGTCGTGCTCAACCACAACTACAGTATTTCCCAAGTCGCGAAGCGATTTTAGCACTTCAATAAGCCGGTGTGTATCCCTTGGGTGAAGCCCAATACTTGGCTCGTCGAGAATGTAAAGGGAGCCAACCAGTGTAGAACCAATTGAGGTAGCGAGGTTTATTCGCTGCGATTCGCCTCCCGAAAGGGTCGAGGAGAGTCGATTAAGGCTTAGGTAACCTAGTCCAACTTCGCTTAGGTAATTTAAACGATTCCGAATTTCGGTAAGTATACGTTTCCCAACCTTGGCATCGAATTCATCGAGGGTAAAACTTTCGAATACATTATTTAATTCGTTAATCGATAGGTTTACAAGTTCAGTAATATTTTTTCCACATACTTTTACGTATGAGGCTTCGCGACGTAGCCTTGAACCATTACACTCGGGACAAGTAGTTTTACCTGTATATCGCGATAGCATAATACGATTTTGAATTTTGTACTTATGCTGGTCCATGTATATAAATAGGTCGTTGAGCCCCATAAACCCTGTTCGACCACGCCAAATAATATCCTTTTGTTCGGGTGTTAACTGGTTGTAAGGTTTATGAATTGGGAAATTATAGCTTTCGGTATGTTCAAGAAAGTACCCTTTGTAATTACTCATACTTTCGCCTTTCCAGCATGCAATGGCATCCTGATAAACCGAAAGGCTTTGGTCGGGAACAACTAAATTCTCGTCAATTCCAGTTACTTTTCCATAGCCTTCGCATTTTGGGCAAGCACCAAGCGGGTTGTTAAAACTGAAAAGATGCTCCGATGGATCCTCGAAGGTTATTCCGTCGACACTAAAGTTGTTTGAGAAAACTTTTTCGCTTCGCGAATTATCTTCAACTGTAACAATCAAGCAAGTTCCATTTCCTTTTGAAAAGGCAGTTTGAACTGAGTCGGCGCAACGACTAAGGAACTCATCGTCGTGAAGTACTCCAAAGCGGTCGATAACTAAATTCAGCTTTGCTTCCGATAAGGCAAGAAGTTGACGCCACTCATCGGAATCGATACGATGGGTTTGATTTTCAACTTCAATTCTTGTAAAACCTTCCTGCGAAAGAGTTTGAAGCACAGTTTCAGGATTTGAATCGTCGTTAAATTCGATGGGAGCAAGAACCAAAAGTTTTGTACCAATTGGGCACGATGCAATGTAGTTTACCACATCGGTTACCGAATGTCGTTTAACCTCAATGTCCGAAATTGGCGAAAATGTGCGCCCAATTCGGGCGAAAAGAAGCTTTAGGTAGTCGTAAACCTCAGTTGTTGTTCCAACTGTTGACCGAGGATTGTGAGTGCTAACCTTTTGTTCAATAGCTATGGCTGGCGGAATACCCGTAATTAGGTCGACTTCGGGTTTATTAATTCTTCCCAGAAACTGACGTGCATATGACGAAAGACTTTCAACGTATCGTCGTTGCCCTTCGGCATAAAGGGTGTCGAAAGCTAACGAGGATTTACCTGAGCCCGACAGTCCGGTTATTACAATTAACTTATTTCGAGGAATATCGATACTAATATTTTTCAGGTTGTGAACTCTTGCCCCTTTTATCGATATTACGTTCTGCTTGTTGCTATTAGGCATTTTTACTTATTAAAGATACAAAGTTAGGGTTTTTATTCAGGAACTTCAATTTATGTTACAAACGCTTTAACCATATTTAAGTTGATTATTTTTACTATTTTTGAGAATAAGTTTTAATATTTCAAAAATATTTACTTATTTGGCACAATAAATGAAGAGTTTCAACTCTGTTTACTAACCAATAAAATTCAAGGAGGACGCCTATAGACTATATCTACCTAACAACCAATTAAATAAGGAGGTAGTTTTGGAAAATTTAAATCCAACTGATTTTGAACTTGTTCAAGAGTTCACATCAGGTAGTCAAAAGGCCATTGAGGTCCTTATTCGCCGTCACCACAAACGAGTTTACGGCTATATTCTTTTAATGGTAAAAAATCCAGCCATTGCAGAGGATATTTTTCAGGATACATTTGTTAAAGTAATTAAGTCGCTCCGAGAGGGTCGTTATGCCGATAACGGACGTTTTGTTTCGTGGGTTATGCGAATATCGCATAATTTAATTATTGACCATTTCCGTAAGGAGAAGCAAATGAAAATGATATCGAAGGATAGTGGTGCCGTTGATATTTTTAATTCGCCTCGTTTTTCGGAGAAAAATATTGAGGAAGATATTGTTTACGAACAGGTGCTTACCGATGTAAGGGCTCTTGTTGATAGGCTTCCCGATGAGCAAAAAGAGGTAGTTATGCTTCGTCACTTTGCCAACCTAAGCTTTAAGGAAATTGCTGAGCAAACCGATGTGAGCATTAATACGGCTCTTGGCCGAATGAGGTATGCCCTTATAAATATGCGAAAGCTAATGGAGGAGAGCAATCTTTCGCTTTCGATATAATTTCAATTTATTTTACAATAATTAGCTTTTAGGTGCGTTTTATTTTCGTACCTAAAAGTTAGTTGCCTATGCCAAATATTTTTACACCTTACCTTTGGATTTATAAGAATTACCCAAACTCGAAAAGTTCAGAACTGATTAACTTGCATTTTAATGCTGACTTAGTTCACTTAGAAAAAGAGTTTAACGATTTTGTGACAAGACTACCAGAGATTAGCAATGAAACGTTAAAGCGAATTATTGAAGCTTCGAAGTAGTTGAAAGACAGTTAATAGTAAAAAAGTCGGAATTTTTTTCGACTTTTTTTTGCATATATCATATCTAATATGATATATTTGTGATATCATATTAATATCACTCAAACTATGGAAAAAGAATTTAAACCAAAGTCGGGATACCTAATGTTTTTGGTATTCGTTTTATCGATAGTAGCAGTATTAACTGCAACTATAGTAACCGAAAACCCACTGTTTGTTATTGGGTTTATTGTTATCCCTTTTATTGCTCCGGGATTTATTGTCGTAAATCCAAACGAGTCGGCAGTACTGGTGCTTTTTGGTAAGTACGTGGGTACAATTCGTATAAATGGATTTTTCTGGACTAATCCATTTTACATAAAAAAGCGAATATCGCTTAGAGCTCGCAACTTTAACGGAGAGCCAATTAAGGTTAACGATATGGTTGGAAATCCAATTATGATTGGATTAGTGCTTGTTTGGAGGGTTAACAATACTTTCAAAGCATCGTTTGAAGTAGATCAGTTCGAACATTTTGTGGTTGTTCAAAGCGATGCCGCATTACGTAAGCTTGCTGGGATTTTTCCTTACGACAATTTTGAGCATGAAACCGATGAAATTACACTTCGTTCGGGTGGCGAGCAAGTTAACCAAAAATTAGAATTAGAACTTATTGAGCGCCTAACCATGGCTGGAATTGAGGTAATTGAAGCTCGAATAAACTATATTGCTTATGCTTCGGAAATTGCTGGTGCAATGCTTCGTCGTCAGCAAGCTACAGCTGTTGTTGCTGCACGTAGTAAAATTGTTGAGGGTGCCGTTGGAATGGTTCAAATGGCCTTAGAGCAGCTGGCCGATAAGCAAATTGTTGAACTCGACGAGGAGAAAAAGGCAGCCATGGTTAGTAACTTAATGGTAGTTCTTTGTTCCGAGGAATCGGCTCGTCCAATAATTAATGCTGGCACACTTCATCAATAACTATGTCGAAGAAAAAAACATTCGTACTGAGAATTGACCAAGAAAAATTTGATGCTCTTGAGAAGTGGGCAGCCGACGACTTTAGGAGCACTAACGGGCAACTTGAGTGGATAATTGACAATGCGCTTAAAAAAGTTGGTCGCTGGAAAAAGGGAAGTTCAGATACGAATACAACCAATCAATCTAATAACTCAACAGAATGAGACTAGTGCAATCGAAACAGCCCTGCCCAAAGTGCGGGAGTAAAAATTTCGAAATGGGCGAAGCCTATTTAGCAGGAAGCATAGTAACTAAACTGTTTAACATTCAGAACCGAAAATTTACTTCGTTTACCTGTACTAAATGTAAGTATACTGAATTTTACCAAGTACCTTTACGCAAAGCGCTTAATGTGTTAGATTTCTTTGTAGGTTAATTACTTTCGATTAGAAAATATTATTTTTACGTTAAACCCTGCTTGTTTGCTCAAGCAGGGTTTATTTATTTTAATTTATTTAAAAAATAATGCTTAAATGTTTTGAGAACATAAATAAACGTTGTTAATTTGAATATTTAATAGACCTATTAAATATGGATATTAACAAGGATCAAAACACAGAACAAGCAATACTTGAGGTTGCTGAAAAACTGTTTCTCGACAAGGGTTTTGCTATGACAACCACAACCGAGATTGCAAAAGCAGTTGGTTGCAATCAGGCTTTAGTGCACTACTACTTTCGAACAAAGGAAAAGTTGTTTACAACAATTTTCGAGCATAAAGCGAAGCTTTTTATTTCGCAGTTTATAAAAGTCAGCGATGAGAATATTCCATTTATGGACAAGCTAAAACAAAAGGTTGAGGCGCACTTCGACTTGCTAAAGGAAAATCCGAAATTACCTTTTCTGCTATTTAACGAGTTAACAACCAATCCCGAAAGAGCAAAATCGATTAAGGAAGCGTTAAGCTATATTCCAAAAACAATTTTTACAAAATTGAACGAAGAGCTTAAGGTGGAAATTGAAAATGGTAGAATTAGGCCAATATCGGCTTTCGATTTAGTTTACACCATTGTTTCGTTGAATGTGATGCTTTTTATTGCGAAACCAATTTTCGATGCAGTTTTAGATTTTAGCCCACAAGATTATTCTGACTTTATTGAACGTAGAAAGCATGAGAATGTGAAAATTATTATTGAAAGCCTAAAACCATAGCTACGTATATTTCAACTTAATATAAAGAAAAATGAGAAATAAAGCATTAATAATCTTTGTATTAGCTGCATTTTCCCCTTTTATATCAATTGCGCAGTTAACATTAGAGGTTTGCCACGAAAAGGCAAGAGCAAATTACCCATTGGTTAATCAGTATGGGTTAATAAACGAGGCCGAAAGTTTCAATTTGGCCAATGCCAATAAAGGTTACTTTCCACAGTTTTCGCTTTCGGCAAAGGCTACATACCAGTCGGAAGTTACTGAACTTCCAATTGCTATGCCGGGTGTGAAAGCCATGAGCAAAGACCAGTATCAAGCTGTTGCCGAAGTGAATCAGATTATTTGGGATGGCGGAGCCATTCGTTCCCAAAAGGCCATTAACACTTCTTCTACAGAAGTTGACAGGCAAAAGTACGAAGTTGATATGTACGCAATTAACGAAAGAGTAAACCAGATGTTTTTTGGGGTGCTTTTACTAAACGAGCAGCAAAAAATAACCGAAATTCTACTGAAAGAGTTGGAAAACAGCTTTAACCGTATTTCGGCACTTATACGAAATGGGGTTGCAAACGAAAGCGACCTTAATTCTATTAAAGTAGAGCAACTAAAAGCTAAGCAAAAAATGGTTGAACTACAGTCGATGGTTAAGGCATACACCGAAATGCTTTCGGTATTTATTGGCGAAACAATAAGTAACGAAACGGTTCTTTTAAAACCCGAGTATCGAATTGACGAGTCGGAAAACCTAATAAACAAGAGACCAGAGTTGAGTTTGTTCGATGCACAAATTAACTTTTTTGAAAGCCAAAAGAAATCGATTGCTTCGGCAAATAAGCCTAAACTTGGGGTGTTTTTACAGGCTGGTTACGGAAAACCAGGTTTAAATATGCTGAAAGATGAATTCACCCCATTTTACATTGGCGGCATTAGGCTACAGTGGAATTTAAGCAGTTTGTATACCCAATCGAGTAACTTATCAAAAATAGAGATTAACAAGAAGACAGTTGGTTACCAGAAAGAGTCGTTTATATTCAATACAAACCTAAAACTTGCTCAGCAAAACAACGAAATAGAAAAGTTTTTAGAGTTAATAAAAACTGACGACGAGATTATTAGCTTACGAAAAAGCATTAAGCAATCGGCCGAGGTAAAGGTTGAAAACGGAACGCTTTCAGTTACTGAGCTAATTCGTGAAGTAAATGCCGAGAATATGGCAGTGCAGGAAAAAGCCCTGCACGAAATGCAGCTGCTCATTTCAATTTACAACATAAAAAATACGACAAATAATTAAATACAAAGTATATGAGAACATTAGCAGTTTTTTTTATTGGAATTAGTTTGTTGATGATTTCTGCCTGCGGCAGTAAAAATTCCCAATTCGATGCGTCGGGAACCTTTGAGGCAACCGAAATTATTGTTTCGTCCGAGGCAACAGGAAAAATTTTGGAATTTGAGGTTCAAGAAGGAATGGATTTAAAAGTAAACCAGACAGTTGGCTATATTGATAGTTTGCAGCTTTACCTTAAAAAAATGCAATTGCTTGCAAACTTGAAAACAGTTGAAAGTAGAAGGCCCGATACAAAAGTGCAAATAGCATCGATTCAGCAGCAAATTGAAACGGCAAAAAGCGAAAAACTTCGAATTGAAAGGTTGCTAAAATCGAATGCTGCAAATCAAAAACAGCTCGACGATGTAATTGCCCAAATTTCGATTCTCGAAAAGCAACTTGAGGCTCAAAAATCGTCGCTCGATATTACAAACAGAAGCATTGGGGGCGAAATTTCAGCAATAGAAATTCAGGTTGCACAGCTAAATGATCAGCTTAAAAAATGCAAGATATCAAGCCCAATTAATGGGACCGTTTTGGTAAAATATGCCGAAAAGGGAGAGTTTACAGCAATGGGAAAGCCTTTGTTTAAAATTGCCGATACAGGCAATATGTTTCTGCGAGCTTATGTTACTTCCGATCAGCTTACAAAGCTGAAAATTGGTGAAAGCATTAAAGTATTTGCCGATTTTGGTGAAAGCGAGAATAAAGAGTACACCGGTACTATAACATGGATCTCGAGCAAGTCGGAGTTTACCCCAAAAACCATTCAAACCCAAAACGAAAGGGCAAATTTAGTTTACGCCATTAAAGTAGCCGTTAAAAACGATGGGTACTTAAAAATTGGGATGTATGGGAACATTAAAATTGCTCCCCCTGCCCCCTAAAGGGGGACGCATTTTAATGTTCTTTAATTATTTATTTTATTGTGATGAATAGTTCAGACAACAGCGAAAAAGTAAATGCCATTTCCAATTTATCATCAGATAATTGTAGTAATAAGACAACAATGTTTTATGGCGCACAACCCATCCTGTTTCGTTTTGCGAAGGAATTGAGATCTAACCAAACCGAAGCAGAAGAGTTTTTGTGGAAACACTTATCAAATAATCAATTGCAGGGAATTCGTTTTAAACGGCAGCATCCAATTAAATACTTTATAGCTGATTTTTATTGCCACAAAGCAAAGTTAGTTATTGAGGTTGATGGGGGTTATCACAAAATTCCAGAACAATTTGAGTATGATTTGAAAAGGGATAAGGAACTTGAAGAATTAGGTTTGAAAGTATTGCGTTTTACAAACGAGCAAGTGTTTTTCGATGTCGAAAAAACTATAAACACCATAAAAATTGAACTTAATAAACGAATAGGTAATGTCAGTTATTGAGTCAAAAAATTTAAGTAAAAATTATTTTTCGGCAAAGTCGGGCAAATTTGCAGGGATAGGTTTAAGGCTTTCGGGAGACCCTAAGTCCCCTTCAGGGGATTTAGGGGATGGTTTGTGCTTCGAGGTTGATAAGGGTGAAATTTATGGCATTATAGGACCCGATGGGGCAGGAAAAACAACGCTTTTTCGAATACTTACTACACTTCTTTTACCCGATAGTGGAACTGCAACTGTTGATGGTTTCGATGTTGTTAAGGATTTCAAGAAAATTCGAAGCAGAGTGGGGTATATGCCCGGGCGGTTTTCGCTTTACCAGGATTTAACTGTTGAAGAGAATTTAAAGGTTTTTGCCAGCATTTTTAATACTACTATCGAGGAGAATTACCATCTTATTAAGGATATTTATCAGCATATCGAACCCTTTAAAACTCGAAGGGCTGGGGCTCTTTCGGGAGGGATGAAGCAAAAATTGGCGTTAAGCTGTGCGCTTATTCACAAGCCATCGGTGCTTTTTCTCGACGAGCCCACAACTGGAGTCGACCCCGTTTCGCGAAAAGAGTTTTGGGAAATGCTTAAAAAGCTAAAAAGCGAAGGAATCACCATTTTGGTTTCAACACCTTACATGGACGAAGCAAGCCTTTGCGACCGAATTGCGTTAATTCAGAATGGAGAGTTTTTAACCATCGATTCGCCTCAGAATATTGTAAATAAGTTCAATAAAATTTTATGGTCGGTGCATAGCAACAACATGTCGAAGCTACTAAACGATTTGCGAAGTCATGCTGGAGTTGGTGTTTGCTACGCCTTTGGCGATACACATCATATTACAGTAGTCGACGAGAAATTGACTATTAATACTTTAAGCGATTTTTTACAAGAAAAAGACCATAAAGATGTTGTGATTTCGAAAATTGAAGCAACTGTTGAAGACTGCTTTATGGAACTTGCAATTCCAAAAAATTAGTGAAACAAAGATTTTAACAGATTTGTAAATGGAAAAAGAAACCGATATTGAAAATTGCAAAAAGGTGTTACTTGGTGAATTTGAACCAGTTATTTCGGCAAAAAACTTAACAAAAACCTTTGGTCATTTTACTGCAGTCGACAGTATTTCGTTCGACGTGGCAAAGGGCGAAATATTTGGATTTCTTGGAGCAAATGGAGCTGGAAAAACCACCGCTATGCGAATGCTTTGTGGCTTGTTAAAGCCAACATCGGGGAAAGGCAAGGTGGCAGGTTACGATATTGAAAAGCAGTCGGAGCAAGTAAAAAAGAATATTGGGTATATGAGCCAAAAGTTCTCCCTTTCGGAAGATTTAAGGGTTTGGGAAAATATTCGTTTGTATGCAGGAATTTATGGCGTTCACGAAAGGGAAATTGCCCCGCGAACCGATGAGCTGCTTAGGCAACTTGGCTTTGAAAGTGAAAAAAACTCGCTGGTAAAATCGTTACCCTTAGGCTGGAAACAGAAATTAGCTTTTTCGGTTTCGATTTTTCACAATCCTAAAATTGTTTTTCTCGACGAGCCAACCGGAGGAGTTGACCCAGCCGCTCGACGGCAGTTTTGGGAGCTGATTTACCAAGCCGCCGATAGAGGAATTACAGTTTTTGTTACCACCCACTACATGGACGAAGCCGAATACTGCAACCGTGTTTGCATTTTGGTCGATGGTCGAATTGAAGCCATTGACTTGCCTCGAAATTTAAAAGAGCAATTCAATGTAAAAAGTATGGATGAAGTTTTTCAACAGATGGCACGAAAAGCAACCCGAAAAGCCGATTAGAATGAGACAATTTATAGTTTTTACCCAAAAGGAGTTTAAACATATTTTCCGCGACCGGTGGACAACACTAATTCTATTGGTGCTCCCAATTCTTATGATTATTCTTTTCGGTTTTGGAATTAACACCGAGATAAAAAACACCAAATTTGCCGTTTACGACCCATCGCACGATGTTGCCACACAGGGCATTGTAAATAAACTATTAACAAGCGAGTACTTTACACTAAGTGAGTTTGTTAATACTCCCAATGAAATTGAAAATATTTTTAAGGAAAAGGGCATTGGGCTTGTAGTTGTTTTTAGCGAGAAATTTTACGAAAACCTTTTACACACGGGCGATGCACAGGTTCAGCTTATTACCGATGGAACAGATCCAAATACAGCTTCAATTTTAACAGCCTATGCCTCGAATTTAATTTTTTCGTATCAACAAGATTTAATTTCAGCTCAGGACATTCCTTACCAAATTAAACCTGAAATTAAATTACTCTACAATCCAACATTGAAAGGGGTTTATAGCACAGTTCCGGGAATTATAGGTGTAATTTTAATACTCATATGTGCTATGATGACCTCCATTTCCATTGCTCGAGAAAAAGAACAGGGAACAATGGAAATTCTTCTTGTTTCGCCTATGAAACCAATAGTATTAATACTTGCTAAAGTGGTTCCATTCTTTTGTATATCAATTGTTAATTTAGTAACCATCTTGCTGCTATCGGTTTTTGTGCTTGAGGTACCAATAGTTGGAAGCCTTTTTCTTCTAATTCTTGTGTCGCTTTTATACATTTTCGTAGCGCTTTCAATTGGCCTTCTAATATCGTCGGTAGTTGATAAACAAATGGTTGCGCTACTTATTTCGGGTATGGCGCTAATGCTTCCCTTTGTTTACCTCTCGGGAATGATGTTTCCAATTGAAAGTATGCCAATTGTATTGCAATGGATTTCGAATATTATTCCTGCAAAGTGGTTTATAATTGCCATGCGCAACATTATGATAAAGGGATTAGGATTTTCTTCGATAGTTAAGGAGGTAGCCATTTTAAGCTTTATGGCGCTGTTTTTTATTATGTTGAGTCTTAAGAAATTTAAGTTAAGGTTAGAGTAGCATGTGAGTTCGACGTAATTTTAATACAGAGGTTTGATGAAACTGTATCAAAACATACAAACACCTAACCACAAAGTGCACAAAGGTTTTACACAAAGTTTACAAAGGTTTGTGTGTGTGTGCGTTGACTCTGTGGTTCTTTGTTATTTCTTTGTGGTCTTTGTGGTCTTTGTGGTTAATTTTTCTTTTTACACAGCCTCATCAAAAATGAAATGAGTGTCATCCTCAGTTTTCAATATTATTCCTTATTTCGAAATGACGTTAATAAGTAAAAAATTACTTCAATGTTAAAATACTTACTTGAAAAAGAGTTTAAGCAGTTTTTTAGGAACCGTTTTCTTCCTAAGGTGGTAATTGTAATTCCATTAATGGTTACACTTATATTTCCTTTAATTGCCAATTTCGAAATTAAAAACATTAACCTTAGCATTGTCGATAGCGACAAAAGTCCATACTCACAGCAACTTGTGCAAAAGGCTCAGGCGTCGGGTTATTACCGAATTACGAACATTTCCGAAAATTACGATAATGCCCTAAAAAGCATTGAGTTAGACCAAGCTGATGTGATTTTGGAAATTCCAATAAACTTCGAAAAGGATTTGGTAAACGAAAAAGCTGCAGCAGTAATGATTACGGCAAATGCCGTTAGTGGAGTTAAGGGAGGTTTAGGCAGCGCTTATCTTTCGAGCATTATTAGCGATTTTAACACCAATGTAAGGGTCGAATGGTTGCAAAGCGACAGTAGGTTTGTTGTTCCGCGATTCGAAATTCGTCCGCTATACTGGTATAACCCAATGCTCGAGTATTACGTTTTTATGATTCCAGCCCTTATGATTATGATTCTGGCCATAATTTGCGGTTTTCTACCAGCTCTTAATATTGTTGGCGAAAAGGAGAATGGAACCATTGAGCAAATGAACGTTACGCCTGTAAGTAAGTTTAAATTCATTATTTCAAAATTAATTCCGCATTGGGTGGTTGGTTTTGTATCTCTTACCATTTGCTTCGTAGTAGCTCGCCTTTTTTACAACTTAATTCCTGCTGGCAGCATACTTACAATTTACATTTTAGCCTCGGTTTTTGTATTAGCATTCTCGGGATTTGGGCTGGTTGTTTCAAACTATGCAAAAACCTTACAGCAGGCAATGTTTATGATGTTTTTCTTTGTGCTAACCTTTATTTTTATGAGCGGTTTGTACACTCCGGTAGAAAATATGCCCCAATGGGCACAAATTATTAGTCACTTTAGCCCTTTAAAATATATGATTCAGGTTTTACGGTTAGTGTATTTAAAGGGGAGTGGTTTTACCGAATTATTAACACAATTCTTTGCGCTAAGCGCATTTGCAATTTTCTTTAATGGATGGGCAGTAATTAGTTATCGTAAGAGTAGCCAATAATAGGATTGAATACCTAATTCTATCTTACTTTTCGTTTAGCAAATTTGCCAGCGAACATGCAACAACACCCGCAGTTTCGGTACGAAGGCGTGAAGAGCCCAGTCCTACAACTTTAAAGCCGTTACTTACGGCTTTTTCAACTTCGGAAGGGCTAAAATCGCCCTCGGGACCAATTAAAAAAAGTGTGCTCTCGCCAGTTTTAATTAAATTTTTTGCGTGAATATTTTGAAAATCGCCACAGTAAGCAATTAGCTTAGTGCTTTCGGTTGCATTTTGAAGCAACTTATCGATTGACGTAAGCGGATTTAGCTTAGGTAAATATGCCTTAACCGATTGCTTCATGGCGGCTACCATAACCCTTTCGAGACGTTCCTCGTTTATGTTTTTTCGTTCGGAGTGTTCGCAAAGAATAGGCGTAATTTCATCAATTCCAATTTCGGTGCATTTTTCGAGAAACCACTCAATGCGTTCAATGTTTTTGGTTGGGGCAATGGCAATGTGCAGCTTAAAACTTCGCTTTCCAAATTCCAGTTCAGTTTTGTTTATGCTAACTGCGCAACGCTTGGCATTGTCGTCGGAAATTGTGCAATGGTGCAGGCTTCCTTTTCCATCAACGAGTTGAAGTTCGTCGCCTTTAGCCATTCGAAGAACTCGAATGCAGTGCTTCGACTCATCTTCGGGAAGTGTAACCGAGTTACCAACAATGTCGGGAATATAGAATATTTGCATTTACCTTTGTGTTTGTGCAAAGATAATATTTAGGTTTTAAAATGAAACGAATAGGCTTTTTAAGCGATACCCACAGCCATTGGGATGAGAGTTTGTCGACTTTTTTCGAAAGTTGCGACGAAATTTGGCATGCCGGCGATATTGGAAACCTCGAAACTGCCGATACCATTGCTGCATTTAAGCCTTTAAAGGCTGTGCATGGCAATATCGACGATTTTAAAGTGCGAAGCGTTTACCCAAAAATACAAAGGTTCACCAGCGAAGGGGTAAGCGTTCTATTAACTCATATTGGAGGCTATCCGGGAAAGTACGAAGCTGCCATTAGAGCGATAATTGAAGAAGAAAATCCAAAACTTTTTATTTGTGGCCATTCGCATATTCTTAAGGTTATTTACGATAAAAAGTACAACCTATTGCATATAAACCCCGGTGCAGCAGGAATTCAGGGAATGCATAGAGTTCGAACAGCAGTTCGCTTTACAATCGACGGAACGGATATTAAAGACCTTGAGATATTGGAAATTCCGAGAGGGAAGGGGAGGGAGTGAGCGGTTATCGGTTATCGGTTATCGGATGTAGGTAATTGGTAATCGGTAATCGGTAATCTGTAGGTCTACTGTTAATAACTACGGACTGTAGTCTGCCGACTGCCGACTGTAGTCTGCCGACTGCCGACTGTAGACAGCCAACTGCTACTGATGTTGCTCTCGCAATAAATCGTTAACCGTTTTTACAGGATTAAAGGTGATAAGCGGAACTTCTACAAAAATGGTGTTCCAGTCCGACATGGCTCCATTCCAAAGGCCTGGTAGTTCCTGTGCTTTTAGCTGTTTCCCATCCTTGCTCTTTACTGAAATGAAACCTGTATTGGGGTCAACAAATTTTAGCAAGTCGTACTTTGCACCGTCGGCATCGGTAATACCGCATACCAAATCGACTGGGTTAAAATGGGTTGCCGTAGCAACAATTTTTTTTGCTTTTGCATCCTTTAAATCAATTTGCGACGACTCGACAATTTGAAGCGAAATTGAACCATCGGAACTTTTTGCCCAAAAGGGGCCGCCTCCCGGTTCTCCTTCGTTTTTAACCATTCCACAAACCCTAATTGGTCTATTTAACTTGTTAACAAGGTAGGGTAGTAGTGCTTGTGGATTTTTGGTATTCAACGTTTTTGGAGGAATAATGCAAAGCTCATCAATGGTGAATTGAAGAACTTCCTGTAGAAAATCGGCAGTAAGTTCCTCGTTTCCTTGTAGTTGACTTAAGTAATCGAAAATTAAGCTCTGATAGCTAATTAGCATGCCGGCAAGTGCTTTTTTGTAAAGCACAGTTTGCGGTTTTAGGTTGTCGGGAACAACGTTGTCGATATTTTTTATGAAAATAAGCTCAGCATTAAGGTCGTTAAGGTTTTCAATTAGAGCGCCATGACCGCCTGGGCGGAAAACAAGGCTACCATCGGCGTTACGGAAAGGCTCGTTATTAATACCAACAGCAATGGTGTCGGTCGACTTTTTTTGCTCCGAGTACGAAAGATAAAACTTAACGCCATGTATTTCTTCGAACATTGGAAGAACTTGAGCGGCTAATGCCTGAAAACCCTGCTTATGCTCGGGCGAAACGGTTAAGTGTAGGTAAACCTTATTTTCGTGGCAGCGGGCGTACTGCGAACCCTCAACCAAATGCTCCTCCATTGCTGTTCGCGAGCCCTCGGAGTACTTATGAAATTTTATGAGCCCTTTTGGTAGGTTTCCATAGTTTAATCCCTCGGGGTTAAGTAGTATTTTTACAAGTGTAACAAAATCCTTCGATTCAATTACATCGTCAATATTGAAACCGCTTTTCCACATTTCGTCTTTTAACGCTTGGTAAAAAGCAAAACGGTCGATATTCTCAATAAAATAGGCCACCGAGTTAAAACTCTTGTCGATAAAGCAATCGTCACCCTTAACAGGAAATTCCTCGACAAACTCGAAAAGGTGCTTAAACATTCGTGTTGCTGCGCCCGAAGCGGGTACAAACTTCATACGCGAACCCTCAAAGCCTTTGTAAATTTCAACTAAATCGTCAACTTCTTCGCACTCAAGGCGAATAATACCACGCCCAACAGTTGCAGGTTCAGAAATTTCGAGGAATGGAAAGCCTTTTCGGAAGTTTTCAATCTGTTCCTGTACTTTCTTTTCGCTTACTTCCTGAAGTTTAAGCTGCTGAAGGTCCTTTTCGTTAAGCATGGTTTGTTGGTTTGTGATTTTACTAAGCTACAAATATAGCAAAGCAAAGGGGAAATTAGGTTATGAATAGTTATTAATGTTAAGAGTTGTCTGTTGTCGGTTATCGGTTATCGGTTATCGGTTATCAGTTATCGGTTATCAGTTATCAGTTATCAGTTATCGGTTGTTGGTTTTCGGTTCGACCGTGGACTGAAGACTTCCGACTTCGGACTTCGGACTTCAATCAATCATTAAACATTCCTATTAAAATGTGGCATTTCGAAGGGGATTTCGAGCGAATATTCAATTAATCCAGCTACTTCGCCATTATTGTACCAAGGGGTTTGGTAAATAAGTTTTTTAATTCCGCTTTTTTCAATGGTGTAGCAGTTAGTTCCACCTTTGCTCATAAGAACGCCAATTGTTTCCCTCGACTTTTCGCCATGGCAATCGAATAGGCTTTTACCAATCAGTTCCTTGCCTCCCCATTTTTCGAAAGTTCGGCTTGCCTTTTCGTTCATGTAGATAATTATGCCATTTTTGTCGCAAACCGTAATTGCGCAGTTAATATCCTTAAACCAATCGGTTGAATTGCTCATTTTTTGTATTTTTGAAGGGTTAGAATTCGGCTTACTATAAAGAAATTTACACAAAAGTAATTCATTGTTGAGAAATCAAAAAAATAAAATACGATCAAATGAAAGCTAAACTTCCCAAAACTACACGAGTACCCATTTACCGCGATAGCGGGTTTCATTTGGTAGATATCCCCACCATGAAACAGGCATTTGCCGACGAACTTCAGTATCCTCGCGATCCCAACTTGTACATTTATGGTCGCTACAGAAATCCCAACGTGGTTGCAGCCGAAGATTTAATAATGGATATTGAAGGCAGCCAGTGGTCGGTAATTGCCCAATCGGGACTGGCAGCAATCGACATTGCCCTTTCAATTTTTCAAAAACAGGACCAAAACGATATGTGGCTCTTCTTTTCGGAAATTTACGGAGGAACTAATCAGTTTATCGACAATGTTTTAGTTAGACGAAGAGGGATAAATGCTGTACGTTTTAATCCAACTGGTAACGATTACTCAATTGAGGACTTTGAGCAAGCGCTAATTCTGCATAAACCAACCGTTGTTTTTTTCGAGGCGGTTTCGAACCCAATGCTTATTACTATTGATGCCGAAGCATTTATTTCGGTAGCCAAAAAGCATGGAGCAAAGGTTATTGTCGACAATACTTTTGCATCGCCTTACCTTTGGAAACCCTTAGGTTCGGGAGCCAATATAGTTATACACAGTGTAACCAAGTACCTTGCAGGTCATGGAAATATTTCGGGAGGTGTGCTTTCGGGAAACGACCCTGAACTGCTGAAGTTAGCCCTCGAGTACCGAAAACTTGTTGGACATATGATGTCGCCCGACGATGCTGCAAGGCTTTGCGATCAGTTAAAAACTTTTGAGCTTCGATTTGAGCGTCACTGCCGAAATGCATTTATTTTAGCAAGTTACCTTACAAGTCATCCCGCTGTTGAAAAGGTTTTGTATCCAGGTCTCGAAAGCCATCCAACACACAATAATGCTTTTAAACTATTTAACGGTAAAGGTTTTGGGGCTATTATTACAATCGATTTGGCAGGGAAAACCAATAAAATTAAAGCCGATAGGTGTAACCAGCTAATTGGCTATTTGTCCGATAGCATTCCGCTTGTACCAACCCTTGGCGACACCGAAACTATACTAATGCCTATTGAACCCGTTTGGGGCGACAAGTTTCCATTTCCTGGTATGATTCGTTTTTCGATAGGAATCGAAAACTCCGATAAACTGTTGAAAACGCTTAGCAACGCGCTAAATTCATTACAGTAAATGAGTAAAACCAAGGGTTTTATATTCGATTATGCCAAGTGCGTTGGCTGTGGTGCTTGTGTGGTTGCCTGTTTTAACGAAAACGGAGCAAAACCACCCATTGCATGGCGAAACATTAGCACTTACAACAGGCAAAAGGTTCCGCTTTTGGGTTACGTACATTTGTCGCTTGCCTGTAACCATTGTGCCGAAGCGCCTTGCATGAAGGCTTGCCCATCGCTGGCGTATTCGTTTCATCCAACCACCGGTGCGGTTATTCATAATCCCGACGCTTGCCTTGGTTGCCGTTACTGCACTTGGGCTTGTCCCTTTGGCGCTCCACAGTATAGTAAAGAGGAGGGAATTGTTGAGAAATGCCATTTCTGCTACCATCGGCTTGAGCAAGGACAATTTCCTGCTTGTGCCAACAATTGCCCCACAGGGGCATTAGGTTTTGGCAAAATTGAGGAAAAGGCACAACCAGAAGCCTTTGGACTATCGAGAAGGGCAATTTACCCCCGAATTAGCATTTTAAATAGCGAAGTGATAAATCATACCCCCGAAGTTGACCCAAGCGCTTCGGGAATTGAAGGGGGATTTACAAGTAAAGGAAATTTGCAAAACGCCCAACAGCATAATGGCATTAAGGAGGAATGGCCACTGGCGCTTTTTACGTTTATTTCTTCGTTTCTATCAGGTTACATAATCTCTTTTACAGTTGGTAATAACTTTAAATTTCCTGTTTGGCTTTTTGCAGCACTCGCATTTTCAGCACTTCTGCTAAGTACACTACATTTGGGCAAGCCATTTCGCTCGTATTTGTCAATAAAGAACTTAAAGCAAAGCTGGTTGAGTCGCGAAATTCTTCTTTTTGGACTTTTTGCATCTACTTCGTTTGTCGCTATTTTAGTTGATGTTAAATGGGTTTACACTATTTCATCGGTTTTATCTATAATGTTTCTATTAAGTATCGAAATGGTTTACTCCATTACCAAGCGCAGGTATATAACGCCCATTCATAGTGCCAATACAGTCCTATTAGCCTTGGTTTTTGCAGCGTTTTTTTCGCAGTACTGGAATGTGTTAATTGCTATTTTGGCGCTGAAAACAATTCTTTTTATTGTAAATAACGGACTCAAGGCATCAAAACCAACCCTTATAAATACAATTGTAGGATTTACTAAAATTGTTTTTGGCTTTCTACTTCCCTTTGCTATGCTGTCGTACAGCCATTCTCCGTCAATAATAATAATTTTTATTTCATTGATATTTTCTGAACTTATCGACAGGATTATTTACTACAACGATTTTGAGCCTGAGCGAAATTTTTATAATTCTTAGCCCAAAATTGATTTGACATTTACAAAAATTAACATATATTAGCTTTAATGAAATAAGTGGAGTTCAGAAACCACTAAAAAAACGAGGCGAAACCGAAAAGCCAAACGAGTAGGGAAATAAAATATTCTATTACTATGAGCGCAATTTTAAACGTAGCAATTGCTGTATTGTACATTGCATCATTGTGGGTTATTTTCACAAAAGCAGGTAAACCCGGATGGGCATGCTTAATTCCCTTTTATAACATTATTGTTTTACTTGAGATAGTGGGGAAACCCTGGTGGTGGCTATTTTTGGTAATAATTCTTCCATTTATTTTTGGTATTTGGATGCTAAACTTGCTTTCAATTAGATTTGGAAAAGGTGTTGGTTTTACTTTAGGTCTAATCTTTTTAGGCTTTATTTTCTTCCCAATACTTGCCTTTAGCGACGCAAAATATACTGCTCCAGTTGCTCAGTAAATATTAGTTTTTTATTTTTTTTGAGGTTACTCTTTGGGTAACCTCTTTTTTATTCTTTATTTCGTAGATTTTTTAACGCTTTTGGGTGTTTTATGAATACCAAATCTAAGAGCCAATAGAAATAAGTACGGGTTATTTCTATCTTATCTTCCTATATTTAAAAACCTATATAATAAGTTAATACGCTTCGATGCATTTCGAACCAGACGGTTTGGGCAACTTTTAGAATTACCATTAGGTAGCTGCTGGTCCTCATACGCAACTTTCGCTGCCATTACAGGTTTACGAATTCGATTTATCGTTATTTCAATTAACTTGGCAAGTATCCACTTTACTTGGGTGGTTTAGGAATAAACTTTAGGTAAACATTCTAAATTAAATTCTACTTTAAATGGCTATTCGTTAATCGATTAGCCATTTTTGTTTTAAATAGAGAAATATCTTAATCATTTAGGTTTAAAAACCTAAAAATTAAGCCAATTTTGCACAAAATTTAAAATACTCAATCAATTGGCAAAAAAGAACAATAGAATGATGGATCCCCTTGTTGGAAAACTAATGGGGTTACGTTATAAATCGCACCCATGGCACGGAATCGACTTGGGCGATAATGCTCCCGATGTTGTAACCTGCTTTATCGAAATGGTGCCAACCGACACAGTTAAGTACGAGGTCGACAAGGTTTCGGGTTACCTTAAACTCGATAGACCCCAAAAGTACTCGAACGTGGTTCCAGCACTTTATGGGTTTTTACCCCAAACCTTTTCGGGTGAAAAGTTGGCCGAATTGGCCAAAGAAAGAACCGGAATGGAGAATGTACTTGGCGATGGCGACCCACTGGATATTTGCATACTTACCGAAAAGGAAATTACTCACGGCGACATTATTGTAGAGGCAAAACCCATTGGCGGTTTTCGTATGATTGACAATAACGAGGTCGACGACAAAATTATAGCAGTTCTCAATAACGATGCTGTTTACGGAGGGTATAACGATATATGCGATTGCCCACCGTTGGTTATCGATAGGCTTAAGCATTATTTTTTAACCTACAAGGATTTACCCGGAGAAAAGAGACACTGCGAAATAACCCATGTTTATGGTGTTGAAGAGGCTCACGAAACCATTAAGCGATCCATGGACGATTACTCCGACAGATTTTTCAACCTCGAGGCATTGCTGAAAATGTAAACTTGCTGTTTCAGGTTTTTTTGAACTCGTTGTTTAACAATATATTGTATAGTAGGAACTTGTTTTAAGTTCCTTTTTTTTTGAATTATTACTTATCTTGCTTTATGTTGCTAATACTAAAAAAGTTGTAAATTGCCAGTAATACCTAATCTTTTACAACTGCTTTATTTATATACTTTAGAAGTTGTTTAAATTTTTGTGTAAAAATTCACTTTAACTTGCCACGGGCTTTAGCCCGTGGATTAAAATAGAAGGTGGACATGGCTTTAGCCAAACTGTTAATTCATTTTTTTAGGCTAAAGCCTATTGTTTCTGATTTAAATCCCCACGGGCTTATGCCCGTGGCTAATAAATACTCAAAACTTAAACAACCTTTTACTACTTTACGGTTCACCCATTAATATTTTAAGTTATGAACATCCTTATAAAAAATCCAACAATAGTTACTTCAACCCAAACCTATAAAGCCGATATATTAATTAATAACGGAAAAGTAGAAGCCATTGGTGAGGGTATTAATCCTAATAATAAACCCGATAAGGTAATCGATGCCACCGATAAACTGGTTTTCCCAGGAGGAATCGATCCTCACGTACATATGCACTTGCCAACCCAAGCAGGTTTTTCGTCCGATAATTTTTACGACGGTAGCAAGGCTGCACTTTTTGGAGGAACTACATCTCTCATCGATTTTGTAACTCCAAGTAAGGGGCAATCGCTTGTTGATGCTTTGGAGCAACGAGTTAAGGAGGCCGAAAATTCGCTTATCGACTATACTTTTCACATTAGCCCTGTTGAATGGCGCGATACAACCGAGCACGAAATTAAGGAATGTGTTAAACGTGGTTTTACTTCGTTTAAAGTTTATATGGCCTATAAAGCTGCTATTGGCTTAAATAACGATGTGCTTATGAAGGTGTTACTCGCAGTAGCAAAAGCTGGAGGCATGGTTACCGTTCATGCCGAATTGGGCGACGAAATCGATTTGCTTCGCAATAAGTTTATCGAAGAGGGTAAGATTGAACCGTTTTACCACCCACTTTCGCGTCCTTGGCCAACCGAAAGCGAAGCGGTAAGGGAGGTTATCGAAATGGCCGAAGTTGCCAAATGCTCATTATACATTGTTCACGTTTCATCAAAAGAGTCGCCTGTTCACATTAAAAATGCGCAACTAAAAGGGCAACAAGTTTTTGCCGAAACTTGTCCACATTACCTGCTGCTCAACGATGCAGTTTACCAAGGCAACTTTGAGCAAACTGCAAAGTTTGTGCTTAGTCCCCCGCTTAGAAAGGGAGAAGACTCAAATGCCCTTTGGAATGCCATTGGTGAGGGTGTTGTGCAAACCATTGGAACCGACCATTGTCCATTTTCTTTTAAACAGAAAGAAATTGGGATTGGCGATTTTCGAAAAATTCCTAACGGGGCTGGGGGAGTGGAACACCGACTGACATTGCTTTACACCTACGGTGTTTTAACAAATCGCATAAGTTTAAACCAGTTTGTCAACTTAACTTCAACGCAACCAGCAAAATTATTTGGTTTTTACCCTCAAAAAGGAGATATAGCAGTTGGTAGCGATGCCGACTTAGTTATTTGGAACAGAGCGATTAGCGAACGTATTTCTTCAAAAACTCATCACCAATCGGCCGACTTAAATATTTTCGAAGGGTTCGAAACCATTGGAAAACCTGAAATAGTAATTGTAAAGGGAATTATCGCTATCGAGAATGGTTATTTAGCAAACGAAGAAAAGCTAAAAGGTCAATTAATTCGACGAAAGTAAGTATTCAGCAGCAATAAAAAATATCACGCAAAGCCGCAAAGCCGCAAAGGCGCAAAGCCGCAAAAATTCTGTGAACTCAAAGAAGAACGCAAATGAAAAAAATCCGATGGTTCGTTGGAAAATGGGTTTGTTTTAATAATCAAGAAAATGCGTCTTTGCTCCCGATAGTTATCGGGATCTGCGTGAAATAAAAATTTACCCCCATGAAATTCTACAACTGCCACATTCACACATTTAGGAATATCGATGTTCCCGACAGGTTTCTTCCGTTTTCCTTAGTTCGAGTTCTTCGGTATGCATTGGGCTATAAAATTGTTACCTGGTTTCTTAAATATTTAATTCCATTTACCGACAACGACTTGCTGGATCGATATGCCAGATTCGTTAGCATTGGTGTTAAGTCATCGCAAGCTGAAATTTTTGCTGGTTGTGCACAATTTTATCCGAAGGATACAATGTTTGCGGTTTTGGCCATGGACTTAGCGTATATGAAGGCTGGTAAAGTTAAGCGAACATATAAGGAGCAACTTGAGGAACTTGCAAATCTTTCCAAAACAACAGGTTGTATTTCCCCCTTTTTTCATGCCGACCCACGACGTGAAAACTGTTTCGAACTTTTTAAGTATGCCATTGAGGAGCTTGGCTTTAAAGGGTTGAAAATTTACCCAAATATTGGCTACTTACCGTTCGATGAGCGATTGAATTCAATTTACGCATACTGTCAAAGCAATGGAATCCCAGTAATTGTACACGGAAGTCCCCGAAACTCGGTTTACTTCAGGGGTTCAAATAAGGAGATACTTCAACTTCTCGAAGGTTCAGTGGTGCCAATTGAAACTAAGGGAAAATCGAATAAAGAACTTTGCTCATATTTTTCTCATCCGCTTAATTACGAGCAGGTTATTAAGTCGTTTCCTCAATTAAAGTACTGCATTGCTCATTTTGGATCGGAGCATTACTGGCGAGAATTCATTCAAAATCCTTGCTCGCCCGACAATTGGCTTATTCACGTTCAACGACTTATAAGCGAGTACAATAATGTTTATACCGATGTGTCGTTTACCATGAATAACAGGGATTTGTTTCCCCTTTTAAAAATTCTTATGAACGACCCACTTATTCGGCAAAAGGTGCTATTTGGTTCCGATTATTATATGGTTGAAACTATTGCTAATGAGCGAGTTTTTGGTCTCGACTTAAGAGCTTTTTTAGGAGAAGAAATGTTTAGGGATATTGCCGAAGTAAACCCCCAGCGATTTCTTTTAAATATTTAGAGATTTCCTGTCGTCATTGCGAATACACCGTTTTTTGGTGTATGAAGCAATCTTTAACTATCTGCTTATTAACAGATTGGTTGGCTTCGCCGAACCCTTCGGGTTTCGCAAAGTACGCTCGCAATGACTGTTCTTCTTTGTCATCACCCCTTTATGTTCAAAAAAGTTGGGTGGGGTCTCGCAATGACGTATTTAAAGACAGATACTACTTAAAAGCTGTTTAAATTATTGGTGTTTTTATTATTTAGATATATTTTTACATTAAATTGATATTCAAAATATTATAAGATTATTGTTTGTTAATAATAAAACAAAACTAAACCTCTTTACATATTTTAAAAACATACAAGGTCATTTTTTTCTACTTTTGCAAAATATTATCAACCTAATACAATTTGGAAATGAATCAGCATAAGCCAATAAGTTCGTTTATTGAAAAACACTACCTGCATTTTAATGCTGCAAGCCTTGTCGATGCCGCTAAAGCATACAAAACTCACGTTGAAAGCGGAAAAAAAATGATGATTACCCTTGCTGGTGCAATGAGCACAGCTGAATTGGGTATTAGTCTCGCCGAAATGATTCGTCAGGATAAAGTACAGATTATCTCGTGCACCGGCGCTAACCTCGAAGAGGATATAATGAACCTAGTGGCCCACAGCCACTACAAGCGCGTTCCTAATTACCGCGACTTAACTCCCGAACAGGAGTGGGATTTACTTCAGAGTGGGCTAAACAGGGTTACCGATACTTGTATTCCCGAAGAGGAGGCTTTTCGCCGTCTTCAAAAGCATCTTTTCGATATCTGGAAAGACGCAGAGGATAAAGGCGAGCGCTATTTTCCTCACGAGTTCATGTTTAAAATGCTTAAAAGTGGCGTTTTAGAGCAATACTACGAAATTGACCCCAAGAACGCCTGGATGATTGCTGCCGCCGAAAAGAATATTCCTATGATCGTTCCTGGCTGGGAAGATTCGACTATGGGTAATATTTTTGCTTCGTACTGCATTACTGGCGAGCTAAAGCCATCGACCATGAAGAGTGGTATTGAGTACATGATTTTCCTTGCCGATTGGTATACCAAAAATGCTGGAAAAGATGGAATTGGATTTTTCCAAGTTGGCGGAGGAATTGCTGGCGATTTCCCAATTTGCGTTGTTCCTATGCTGCATCAGGATCTCGAAAGAGACACGATTCCATTCTGGAGTTACTTTTGTCAAATTAGCGACTCCACAACCAGCTACGGATCATACTCAGGCGCTGTGCCAAACGAAAAAATTACCTGGGGAAAGCTTAATATCGACACCCCAAAATTCATTATCGAGTCCGACGCCAGCATAGTTGCTCCACTTGTATTTGCCTATATTTTAGGCTGGTAACAAGTAATTGAAATTTGTGCTGCTTTAAATATTGGGGTAAAGCATAATTTGGCTTAACTCTTTTATACATTTGTCGCACAAAACGCCTCTTTAGCTCAGCTGGTAGAGCAGCTCATTCGTAATGAGCAGGTCGTGGGTTCGAGTCCCATGAGAGGCTCAAAATAAAGCTGTCTCAAAAGAATATTTAACCACAAATCCCGATAACTATCGGGAGCAAAGAAACAACAAACCCCGATATTTATCGGGAACAAAGTCAACACACACATATACAGTTCTTTGTGAACTTTGTGTGGAGCCTTAGTGCACTTTGTGGTTAGGCGTTTGAACTAATGAAACAGCCCTTCAATTTTCTCCCAAATGAATGCCGCAATTTTAACCATTGGAACCGAAATACTTATTGGTCAAGTAATCGATACCAATTCTGCCTGGATGGCCAATGAGCTAAACCAAATAGGGGTTAGTATTCAAACTATCATCTCAATTTCCGATTCCGGTGATGAAATTAAAAGCACTGTAGAACAATTACTTAACAAGTACGATTTGGTGTTGGTTACCGGCGGTCTTGGCCCAACAAGCGACGATATAACTACTCAGATTCTTTGCGAAGTATTCAACTCAAAACTAGTTTTTCACGAACTCACACTTCAGCATATCGAGAGTATTTTTGCCAAACGTAACCTTCCATTAACCGAGTTAAACCGAAATCAGGCCTTGGTTCCCGAGTGCTGCGAAGTGCTTTTTAACTCA
The DNA here is from genome assembly GCA_002345675.1 of Bacteroidales bacterium UBA2287. Classification (GTDB taxonomy): domain Bacteria; phylum Bacteroidota; class Bacteroidia; order Bacteroidales; family Tenuifilaceae; genus UBA2287. Next base: position 107,409 of record DDWL01000038.1, read on the forward strand.
AACGGTACCGCTCCAGGAATGTGGTTTACAAAAAACTGTAGCATTCTTGTAGCAATGCCTGGCGTGCCATTCGAAATGAAAGGCATTATGGAGCAATACGTAATTCCTAAACTAGCTGCATTACGAAAAGATAGCGTAATTGTTCATAAAACCATTCAAACCTTTGGTTTGCCCGAGTCGTTTTTAGCCCAAAAACTCGAGGAATGGGAGCGAGACATGCCGTCATCAATTTCTATTGCCTATTTACCTAGTCCCATATCAATTCGAGTTAGACTTTCTTCAGTTGGAACCAATAAAGTTGAAATTGAAAAAGCCATTGACCAGCAGGTTCAAAAGCTACTGACAATCATTCCAAATTATGTTTTTGGCTTCGACGACGACTCGTTAGCTTCTGCTGTGGGTGTTCTTTTAAATAAGTATGGTAAATCGCTTTCCCTTGCCGAAAGTTGCACAGGAGGTACAATTTCTCAGCTAATTACTCAAATTTCTGGTTCGTCGGCATACTATAAAGGTGGAGTAGTTGCCTATTCAAACGAAATAAAAGTTAACTTTTTAAATGTTGACAATGCTCTTATTATTGAGCATGGCGCTGTAAGCCAGCAAGTTGTTGAAGCAATGGCAAACGGGGTAAGAGCAAAGTTTAAAACGGATTATTCAATAGCCACCTCGGGAATTGCTGGTCCAACAGGAGCAACCCCTGGAAAGCCTGTTGGCTTAGTGTGGATAGCCGTTTCGACACCCGAGGGAACAATAAGCAAGTCCTTTGCTTTTAGCAACGATCGCGAGCGAAATATATTACGCAGCTCAGTAACAGCCTTAAATATGTTGCGATTGGAACTCGTAATACTGACAAAATAGACAATCATCAGTTTTTTTCAAATAAATGAAACTTTTAGTTGAATTTTTTTATAAAAAACTTTTTTTTTAAAATAAATATTGCGTCCTTTGCGCACTGTTTTTGAAACACATCAAATCGAAATAAAAAGATGGCACGCATTTGTGAAATTACCGGTAAAAAAATGATTGTAGGGAATAACGTATCCCACTCAAATCGCAGAACTAAAAGGAGATTTTATCCTAATTTGCAGAAGAAGAAATTCTTTCTAGAAGAGGAGAACCGTTGGGTTACCCTAAAGGTTTCAGCTGCAGGAATTCGCACAATTACCAAAAATGGCCTCTCGGCAACTCTAAAGACTGCTGAAGCTAAAGGACTTATTAACATCTATTAATGTATTACTGCAATGGCAAAAAAAGGTAACAGGGTACAAGTAATACTTGAGTGCACCGAGCATAAAGATTCAGGAATGGCCGGTACTTCAAGGTATATTACCACCAAAAACAAGAAAAACGATCCTGAGAGAATGGAACGTAAAAAATTCAATCCTATCCTTAGGAAAGTAACCTTACATCGTGAAATTAAATAAATCCTATTAACAATGGCTAAGAAAGTAGTTGCATCGATGCAAAAAGGTGCCGGTAGGGTTAACACCAAATGCATCAAGTTAGAAAGGTCACCAAAAACAGGAGCTTATAGCTTCCGTGAAGAAATGGTACCTAATGCTGAAGTAAAGAACTTCTTTGAAGGTAAATAATTCCTTCTTATTTAAAATAGTGCCATAAAAGCTTCCTTTTTATTGGGAAGCTTTTTTGCTTTTAAGTACTTTTCGCTAAATATTTGGTTATGGGATTACTCGGTTTTTTTTCTCGTGAAAACAAGGAATCGCTCGATAAGGGTCTGGAAAAGACTAAAGTAACGCTCTTTTCTAAGCTTTCTCGTGCTGTTGCTGGTAAGTCGAAAGTTGACGACGAGGTACTCGACAACCTAGAGGAGGTGCTTATTTCGTCCGATGTGGGCGTTGAAACAACAATTCGAATTATTAACCGAATACAAGAGAGGGTTTCGAGGGACAAGTACATAAATACCTCGGAGTTAAACCAAATACTTAAATCGGAAATAGCTGAACTGCTGGCCGAAAGCAATATCAGTGCGGACGAGGAGTTTCTTAAAACATCAAATGGCGATCCGTATGTTATTATGGTTGTTGGAGTTAACGGTGTTGGGAAAACAACAACTATTGGTAAACTGGCTCATATGTTTAAAGGAATGGGCAAAACGGTTTACATTGGTGCAGCCGATACGTTTAGGGCTGCGGCTGTTGATCAGCTTACCATTTGGGCCGATAGAGTTGGTGTTCCCATTGTTAAGCAGGCTATGGGTTCCGATCCTGCCGCTGTTGCATTCGATGCACTGTCGTCTGCAAAGGCAAATGCTGCCGATGTGGTTATAATCGATACCGCTGGAAGGCTTCACAATAAGGTAAACCTTATGAGCGAACTTTCTAAAATTAAACGAGTTATGCAAAAAGTTGTGCCTAATGCTCCTCACGAAGTGCTTCTTGTACTCGATGGCAGTACTGGCCAAAATGCATTTGAGCAGGCAAAGCAGTTTACCTTGGCAACCGAAGTAACAGCTCTTGCAATAACAAAACTCGATGGAACTGCTAAAGGTGGTGTGGTTCTAGGAATTTCCGATCAGTTTAAAATACCTGTTAAGTACATAGGAGTTGGCGAAAAGGTAACCGATCTTCAAATATTCGATAGAATGCTTTTCGTCGAATCGCTTTTTTCTTAAGTTTCAAATATTCCCATTAATGGCATTAGGTAAGAAAAAAATAAACGTTGTAACCCTCGGTTGCTCTAAAAACCTTGTGGACTCTGAGTTTTTAATGAAGCAACTCGACGCAGGAGGATGGGAGGTTATTCACGATTCCGACGATCCGTCGGCTAAAGTAGTGGTAATTAATACCTGCGGATTTATTGCCGACGCCAAGGAGGAATCGGTTGAAACAATACTCAACTTTATTAGCGCTAAAAAGAAGGGGCAAATCGAGAAAGTTTTTGTTATGGGATGCCTTTCGCAGCGGTATAAAGACGATTTAGAAAAGGAAATTCCCGAAGTCGATGGCTTTTTTGGCGTTAGCCAACTTCCCGAAATACTTGCAAATCTAAATACAAAGGAGTCGCCCCAGCTAAGCAACGAAAGGCTTATTACTACTCCAAACCATTTTGCTTTTCTGAAAATTTCGGAGGGGTGCTCGTGGGGTTGCTCGTTTTGCGCAATTCCCTTAATTCGAGGAAAACATTTGTCGGTACCTATTCCTCAGCTTGTTGAACAGGCTGAAATACTTGCCAGTAATGGTGTTAAGGAGCTTATACTTATTGCTCAGGATTCGACTTTTTATGGAAAGGATATTTACGGAACTCGAAAAATTGCTGGGTTAATACAGGAGTTGAGCAAAATTAATGGGATTGAATGGATACGAATTCACTATGCTTATCCAGCAGGATTCCCAGTGGAGCTTCTTACCGAAATGGCTCAAAATTCGAAGGTTTGTAAGTATATCGACATTCCTTTTCAGCATATTAGCGATAGCGTTTTAAATGCAATGCGAAGGGGCATTACAAAGCAGGAAACCCTCGATTTAGTTACTAAAATTCGATATGAAGTTCCTAACATAGCAATTCGTACCACTTTACTTGTTGGTCATCCAAACGAAACCGAAAAGGACTTTGAGGAATTACTTGAATTCGTTAAGAGTTCAAAGTTCGAAAGGTTAGGCGTTTTTGCATATTCGCCCGAGGAGGGAACCCATTCGTTTACAATGCCCGATACCATTTCGCAAACCGAAAAGGAGCGGAGAGTAGGCATTTTAATGGAGATTCAACGAGAAATTTCAGCCGAAATTAACAGAAATAGAATTGGAAAGCAGTTCAAAGTAATTATTGATAGGGAAGAAGGTGAATACATTGTTGGTCGTTCGCAATTCGATTCCCCTGAGGTTGACACTGAAGTTCTGATTAGCAAAGCTAAAGCCAATAAAATTACTTTAGGTAGTTTTGTTACATGTAAAATTATCGAAGCCGACGATTACGATTTGTTTGGAGAGGTTGAAACCCCATAAAATATGAATCAATTTCATCTATTGCAATTTTAATATCATATAATTATTTAAGCACCTTTTCGTTCGTAAAACAATTGGTTTTCTCTATCAACAACTCTTCTGAAAATTGGAAATTTTATAGCTTGATTTTCACCGAAGTCAACGGGATAATTGAAAAGTTATTATAGATTTTCTATCAAATTCATGTAGTTATCGAAGTTGTCCATTTGATAGAACTGGACAAGTATGGGTATCAATAAAATCGTGAAACCTATCAGTTAAAAATGATTCAATACATAAAAAAGCGGTTACAAAACTGCAACCGCTTTTTTAATGTATTGAACTGGAAAGGATTTACTTGAAAATAACCTTTATGTTTTGTTCTCTCTTCGTGGTTCGAACCCTACAAATGTAAAAACCATTTGAAATATTTGTTGGTCGATTAACGGTTAGAGAAGAGTTTGATACAGATACTAGACCACTGTATAATTCCGATAAAAAGCAGCCAGATAAATCGAATAAAGAAATACTAACTTGTTCGTTGCTAGTAACATTAAATGCAAAGTTAAGGCTGCCAGTCGCAGGATTAGGCCATACCGAACTTACGATGCTTTTTAGTATTGGCTTCACTGGCTTATCATCAACATCAATGGCATATTCACTCCGATTTATGTAACCTGTTGAGTACATTCTATATTCTCCTGGCTGCATGGTGAAGGTTTGATCTGCCACATCGAAGTTGGAGTAGCTTTGTGTAAAGTAGTTGTACCAGCGGCTGGTTTGGGGAAAAGTAACGGAAATATTTTGCTCTGTATTTCCAAAGTTTCCAATAATTACAACCTTCATTTCATCACCGTTAAGCACAATATATTTTCCTGCTCCCGATAGTGAAACTGAAAAATTATCGGTTTGAAACACTGGTAATGCTTTGCGAAGCGAAATGATTTCGGCCCAGATATTATATAAACTCTTTCGATTAGGCATATCGAAGTAGTCCCAGCGAATAGGTTTACGTGAAACCCTACAATTGTCGCTAATTGTTCCATCGGGGCAATTGTTAATGGAATAGTCGTAGCCTAACTCGCCAAACTGCCATATCATTTTAGGTCCAGGAATAGTAAAGAAAAACCACCCTGCCAGTTTTTGACGATTGAGTGCAATGTCTAAATTCTTAATATTATAATCTGTATTTGACGAATTGCCATAGGTAATGTTTTTAAACATAAGCCTTTCCTCGTCGTGGCTCTCCATGAAGCCCACTAAATGCGGTGCACTCCATCCTTTTTGCTTGTATGACACCCCGTTAAAGTTCGAATTGTTAGTCCAACCCATGGTAGCCTCGTTGTAATTGTAATTAATATTACCCCAAATGAGCATTCCTTTGCTCTCTTCATGCTTGTACTCAGCTAATTCTTTTTCTTCCGAGTTTTCGGCAAAATGTTCAAGAATAACGTACGCATTTGGGTTTACGCTCCAAATATGGTCGGCAAAACGCTTTAGTATTCCAATTCGTTGAGAGTCGTAGTTAGAACCCTGATTGCCAGTTTGAACGTTGGTAAACCCTTTTGTAAAGTCGAAACGGAAACCGTCGACCTTAAATTCGGTTAGCCAATATTCTGTAACTCTATCGATAAAATTAATGGTATGGTCGCTTTGGTGATTAAAGTCGTAGCCCCAGCACCAAGGTTCGTGAGGACAAGTTTCGTTATACCATGGGTTATGCTCGGTTGGTTGTCCCCATTCGCCAGCATTTTCATCGAAGTACATTTGTACCATGGGCGAAAGCCCAAATGTGTGGTTAAGCACCATGTCGATAATAACAGCCATTCCGCGTTTATGGCACTCGTCGATAAAAATTTTGTAGTCGTTTTTGGTTCCGTAAGCCTTATCGGGAGCGAAGTAAAAGGCAGGGTTATAGCCCCAGCTGTCGTTACCCTCAAACTCGTTTATGGGCATTAATTCAATTGCATTTACCCCAAGCGTTTGCAGGTAATCGAGTTTTTCCATTGCAGTTTGAATGTAATCGTCGGCAACAAAATCGCGTAAATGCAACTCGTAAATAATAAGTTTATTCTTGCTGGGGGCAACGTAATCTTCGGCTTCCCAAACAAATTCGTCTTGCTGTATTTGAAATACCGAAGCAACTCCGGCTGTTTTGGTTTCGGGGTACTGAATTAGGTTGGGATATGTTGTACTACTTATCCATTTATCGTTCCATGGGTCGCTAATTTTGTCGGAGTAAGGGTCGGCAAGTTTAATTTCACCACCGAGCCAGTACTGGTAAATGTATTCCTGAGCAGGATTAAGGTTAGTGAGAGTAATCCAGTAGTGCGTTCTGTCGGGAGTGCGGTTCATATAGAACTCATCGGCAAGTTCCCAATTGTTAAAATCGCCAATGGCAAAAGCATACTCTTTTAGCGCCGAAGGGTCATTTAAAACAAGTGTAACCTCGCCTTCGCCAGTAATATTAACACCAGGAATTAAACCATCGGGTAGGGGAGCTATAGGCACTTCGTTACGCACATAAAAGTAAACCGAATCAGCTACCTCGTCGGTTTCGTATGTTGCAATGGCTTTAATCCACTGTTTGCCGTAGGCATTGGTTGTGTACAAATGGCTAATTGTAGCCTCGGTGGTTGTTGAAACCTCCGCATTGTTAACATACAGCGTAAGGTTTTGCGCCATATTTGCTTGTGCTTCAATAGCAATATTTTCGGCAAAGGCGTAAAAAGGGCTACTCGATTGGGGCGATGAAAGATTTACGGAAAGCCCCGCTTCGTAAACATTAACTGAAAGGTCGGCTGTTTGTGAATTGCCTTCACTATTTCGAAACACAAACATCATTTTTTGAATTACCTTTTCGGCAGGTACCGAATAGTATTCTCTAATATTTGGGGTAATTGAAAGCGTATAAAGATTTGCAGAAATTTTAGTAAGCAAAGGTTGAGTAGTGTTATTACCCCATGAACCAATTACGTATTGCCAGCTAGTTATACCCTTAACAAGTACTCCAGTATGGGCATAAACATTTCCAGCATAGTTTTCCAAAGGTGTACCCGAAGCATTGAAGGTAATAAACACATTGTCGGCATCGGTTGGTAGTTCAGGCGAAGTTGTAATTTGACCAAATGAAAATATTGAAAAGATGAAAGAAATTAAGAGTAAATATATTTTTTTCATCGGGTAGAGAAATTTAGTTTTCTTAAAGAAAAGAAGAATAAAAGGGGTTGTCTAAAAAGTACTAGACAACCCTTTTTAATCTTACTCCAATTGGATAATATAATCAAATATAAGGAGCTGTAAATACTTTTTGAACAGCCCCTTATATGAATATGAAGAAGTTAACTAGTTAATAGATCCAGTATTATCATCAAAATGAAGTGTAACTACTTGACCTACAGTGCCAGCAACGGCATTTTGATCGCCACCATCATTACGATACTCAATAGTAGTAGTAAAAACATTAAACTCAGCATTCCACCAAGCAGGTATCCAAGTATGGTAAGCATACATACGAATATTCCCAGCAGCTGTTAATGCAGGAGAAACTAATGTTTTATCGACATTGTTAATGGTAAATTTGTTAGCAGGAGCCTCAGTTGTATATCCGCCAAATGCGTCACCAATACCATACACATCGGCTGTTTTAATAGAAACCTTCTTTAGATTATCGCGTAAATTAAGAACAATAATATACATGCCACTTTCAGCTACCGACATGTTACCATCGACACTTGTTACGGCAACGCCTTGAACATCAAATGCACTAACACCAGCGAAACCTAAATTAGGTTCTCCCCAGTTAGCAGCAGCTAATTTAAAGCCTTCTCCACCTGCAAGATGGCAAATTTTCCAGAAAATACCTTCTGAAGGAACACCACCAGCGCATTTGTGCATAATAGCATTTGGTTTTGTTCCAGGATTATCCCAGCCATAAGCTGTACCTGCACCTACTATATACATTGCTTCGGGATATTCGGGAAGTGGTTCAACTTCGCCAGTTTTAGTAAGTTTTGAAGTGTAACCATCAGTTGCAGTCCAGGTTAGGGTAACTGTGTAAACACCCTCATTAGCTGCAACAAATGAGTAGTTAGCACTACCAGAAACTAAGGTTGTTGTAAGATTGGGTAGAGTACCCGATACTACGCCACCAAAGTTTGAATTAGCTTTTACTCCAGTGGCAATTTCAAGTTTCCAGCCATTGCCATAACGAAGTTTAAAGTCTCCAGTTCTAAGTTCTATGCCAGTAATTTCATACTTCATTTGATCAATATTAAAACCACCAACAAGTGGCATTTGATTATCGGACCAGCCAAGTGGAGTTGATCCACCAATAATAGCCCAGAAAGGAACTGGGGCAATTATGAAAGTATTGGTTTGTTTATCAATAATAATGTGATAAAGACCATCGGCAGGAACAGTGAAAACACCAGATGTACCAAGTGTTCCTTTCTGAATAATAAGGTCAGGCTGTTCATTAGCCCCTTCTGTGTCTATATTTTCAACGGTGGCAGGACCCCAAATTGTAACTGTTTGTCCGGCTACTTGATAGATATTAAAACCAGCTGAGCCAGCTTTAATTGCAACATACTTTTCGTACATTCCTGTTCTTGCTGAATTAGCGTCAGCTTCATTTAAGCCAGCAACAAAAGCACCACTAATACTATAGTCAGCGTAGGGTGTAAGATTGCCCTTTACATAGTAACCGTCTTCAACAAGAATTGGTTTTACTGGTTCATCTTCATCGCATGACACAATAAAAAATGCTGCAAAAAGCATAAGCCAAGAAAATTTTAATAAACTTTTCATAATTTTTAGGTATTAAGTTAGTAATTGTGTTGGTAATAAAGTAATAGAGTTTGAATTAAAGTCCTAAATTTGGGTTCGAGTCGATTACCCATTGCGGAATGGGGAAAACATTTCTCGAAGGGCTGGAAACCTCTTTTTTCCACCAAGCATTGTTGAATGTTCCAAAGCGAATTTGATCCTGCCTACGATGTCCTTCCCAAAACATTTCCCTTCCTCGCTCTTGAAGTAATTGCGGGAGTGTAACGCCGCTTAAGTTTCCTATTCCAGCTCGATTGCGAATTTCGTTCACGTAGGAATCGCCATTTTTTCCTTGCCTTATCATGGCTTCAGCTTTCATAAGCAAAATGTCGGCATAACGGAATATTGGGAAATCGTTGCTTAGATTTGCTGTAGCACCTTTCTTTATTTCGAATTTTTTTACTCGTGCCCCAGACATCCTGATTTCAATACCAGTATATGTAAGGTCCATTATTAAAGCAGGAATATGAGGATTAATTACAAGTGGTGCGCCCGCTACAAGATCGGTAATTGTTTGCCCAGCAGAAGTGTATTGGGGACCAACCAAAAAGTACCCTTCTCTACGTAAATCATTACTCTCGTAACTATTGTAATGGGTTTCAAGTGCGGCAAAACCGTTCCATGGGCCAACAGACATATTGTAGGTAAGGTTGTGATTGTAGTGAAGCGTACGCATATGAAGATTAAACCCTTGATAGTTGTCTTCATCGTAAGGAATGGTAAAAATGTTTTCGGTGGAATTTCCGTTATCAGTAACGAAGGGTTTTAGAGGATCCGATTCCAAGGAGTATGCACCAATGGCAATTAAACTATCGCAAGCCATTTCGGCTGAATCCCAACGAGTAACATTGGCATAAACTTCTGCATTTAAATATAACTTTGCTAAAAGGGAGTAACCCATTCCTTTAGTTACAGCTGTTTTGGCATTAGAACTACCTAAAAGCGGAATGCTTCTCTTTACATCATTAACAATATTTTGGTAAATAACTTCTTTATCTGTTTTATAGGGTTGTTGCTCTGCTTCAGAAAATAAGGTGACGTAGGGAACGTTCCCATAGTTGTCAATCAGAAGGTAGTAGTAATAGGCCCTCATAATTTTCAGTTTAGCAATATTTGTTGCAACGGCTGGTTGTTCTTCAAAAGGTTCAAAAATTTCAATTAATCTATTTGCTTCAATAATACCTCTGTAGAATCGTGACCACATGGTAGTAATTGCTTCAGTGTTATTATCCCAAGCATGCTCATGTAGAGCACGCCATTTGCCGCCATCGTCCCAGTCGGTATTACGGGTTGGGCAAACCATTTCGTCCGATGTAAGCTCCTGACAAAACCACCAACCACCTCCATCGATAAAGTCTTGCATGGGTTTGTAAACAGGAATTATCATCAGTGCAGCTTGTTCCTCGTTTTCAGGAAATTTATCAAATGGAATTTTATCCTCAAGATTATCATCAAGTTTGGTGCAAGCTCCTAACGTAAAAATCAAAACAAGTGTATATGTTATTCTTTTCATGATTTTGTATGTTAAAATTTAACGTCTATTCCAAAGGTAATTGACCTTGTTTTTGGGTATAAATCGTACTGATCAATACCATACTCAAGACCAGAGTAAGTTGTTTCTGGATCAAAGCCGGTATATTTTGTAAAGGTATATAGGTTGCTTGACGTTAGGTACACTCTTAACTGCCTTATAAATAAGTTTTTGTTAATTTTAAAATTATACCCAATGGAAATATTGTCAATTTTTATAAAGGATGCATCCTCCAGGTAGTAATCGCTAATTTTTGGGTAATCGGTTAACCCCCTGTCAATTTCATCGAGTACCTCAGTTAATCCGTTTAGGGTAGGAAGTACTTGTGGGTTTGCAAAAACCATTCGGGTAACATTTAATATCTGGTTACCAAAAGATCCGCGAAGCGCAATATTTAAATCAAAATTCTTGTAAGTAAAAAAGTTCGACCAACCAAGGGTGAATTTAGGTTGAGCATGTCCAACTTTTCTCCTCTCAGCATCGCTAACATTTCGCGTTACACCGCCTGCAGCGGTATAAAAAAGGAATTTACCATCCTGCGATAATCCAGCATATTCTGGCATATAGAAAGTGCCAATTTCTTCCCCCTCAAATAGGTACTGAGTCCAGTTTCCAGCACCAACCAAACCTCTACCACTTAAATATAAACGCTTTTGATTTTCTACGCTCCAATTAAAACTTTCTCCATTGAGAACACCTGATAGTTTAACTAACTTCTGTTTATTTGTAGCAAAATTGGTAATGGTTTTCCACTTAAACTCTTTTTTATCGATTACAAATCCTTGAATATTAATTTCTAGCCCCCTGTTGTCGATTTGACCGACATTTGCCCAGGTTGTTTCAAGAGGGTTTGGAGGTACAGGAACTGAATAAGGAGCCAATAAATCGTAAGTAGATTTTAAGTAGTAGTCGATTGAACCCTGAATTCTATTGTTAAGAATTCCATACTCTAAACCAATGTTAAGTTCAGAATTTTCCTCCCACTTTAAATCAGGGTTTGCATTATGAGATATGGAAAAATTAATAGCATCTTCACCGGTTTCAAAATTTGGTGCAGTACCATTGGGGTAGGCATACATTACATCAAGGTATGAACCTATTTCCTGATTTCCAGTAAGGCCATAACCAATTCTTAGTTTAAGTTGATTAAGAACCCCTATATTCTCCATAAACGATTCTTTCTTTATATCCCAGGCTATCGATCCTGATGGGAAAATACCCCACTCGTTGTTAACTCCAAATTTCGAGGAGCCATCGCGTCGAATAGTAGCAGTTACATAGTACTTCGACTTATAGTTATATATTCCTCTTCCAAAGAAAGATATTAACCTGTTAGAATTTCTCCATGATCCAATATCTGATACAAGAACAGTATTTAAGTGGGCAAGATTATTGGACATTAGGTAATTAGATAGGGCGTCTCTTCCCTGAGCAGAAAGGCCTGAGTGGGCGTCTTCCTGAAACGAATAACCACCAAGCAAATTTAAATTATGCTCTGAGTTTATCGATTTTGTGTACGAAACAGTAGTTTCAAGCAGTTTTGACTCAAAATTATTATAGCTCCTTCGTCCGAAACCGTTGTGACCCCCAGCGTATATGTTAGTAGGTTCAAAGTAATATGTTTCGTTATCGTTTCTTACGTAACTTAAGCTAGTGCTGGCAACCAATCCTTCAATTAGCTCAAGACTAATCTTTGTTGTTCCAAAGAATTTTTTAGCATCACGTTCGTTTTGAATTCTTTTAGCAATTGCAACAGGATTGTTGTAGTTAAAGTCGCGCTGAAACTCAAAGAAATCCCCGTCTTGATAAACGGGATCCGTTGGGTTTCTCTGGTAGGTTTGATAGAAAACATTCGATGCTCCCATGCCGCCTCCATAATTAATGTAATTGTTATGTTCAAAAGTTCCAGCAAGCGATGCTTCTATTGTCAGTTTTTTATTCAGTGCTGATTGAGAAATATTTAACCTTGCAATATCGCGCTGTTTGCTGCTTCCAATTACAATACCGTTATTAAGCATATGGCTGTAGGAAAGACGGTAAGCTAAATTGTCGGTTGAATTCGAAACAGCAAAGTTATGGGATTGAGAAATACCTGTTCTGAATATTTCGTCCTGCCAGTTGGTGTTAGCTCCGTTATCGGAAAAAGTACTAATGTTATTATCAATTACGTATTGGCGGATATCGTCAGCAGTAAGAAAATCAAGAGTTTTGCTCATTTTTTCTTGGGAAACGTAAGAATTATAATCAACAATTACTTCTTTTTGATTTTTAGCTTTTTTAGTGGTAATAATAACAACGCCATTTGAGGCTCTTGATCCATAAATGGCGCCAGATGAAGCATCCTTTAAAATGTTAAATGATTCAATATCTTCCGATGATACAGTAGTTGGATCAGCTCCCGACACTCCATCAATAACATACAATGGTTCTGTATTGGACGAAAATCCTGCGGCACCACGAATTTGAACAGTAAAACCAGCATTTGGATCACCTCCCTTTTTGGAAATATTTACTCCAGCAATTTTCCCTTGAAGCCCTTGGATTGGGTCAGTTAAAACGCCTCGATTAAGTTCTTCGGATCCAATATTTACTACAGCACCCGTTCTGTCGCTTTTTTTCAGGTTCCCGTAACCAATTACAATTATTTCTTCGAGCGAAAGCATTTGCTCAAAAAGAACCGCATCAATTTGAGTGCGACCATCAACTGCAATTTCTTGAACCTCGTACCCTATAAACGAAAAAACAAGGATGCTGTTCCTTGTTGATTTAATAGTGTACTTACCTTCAAAATTAGTGGTTGTGCCAATTGTTGTTCCTTTTACAATTACCGTGGCACCAATAATAGGAGAGCCATCTTTACCATCGGTAACTATGCCCGAAATACTTATTTCCTGAGCAAATAGTCCCAAAGATGTAGTTAATAGAAAAAAGAGTAGGAAAACTCTTTTAATAATAAATTGTATGTTTTGCCTCATAATTAGTAAAATTTCATTTACATAGTAAGAAATAAATGCTGGTTTATTCCTTTCAAACTTTGCCCCAAGTTACGTCATAATTTAAGTTAGTTTAACACTTTGGTACGATTAATTTAATATAAATCAACGCAATCGTGTCCGCAAACGAATGTGCAATCGTTGTACTTAAAATGGTTTTTTTAGTAATTTATTCATGTTAATGTGTTTTTATTGTTAACACTTCTATTTTAATATTGTTCGCGTAAAAAAAATCGGTATTTTTGATAAAAATGAATTGTGTAAAAATGTATCTATCTTTAAAATCTCTTAAATAGCTTAATTTTAAGCATATGAAATCGAATCAGATTACCATTAAAGACATAGCCCGCGCACTTGGAATTAGTGCATCAACCGTATCGAGGGCACTAAAGGATCATCCCGATATTAGTAAAGCTACAAAGGATCAGGTTAACAAGCTTGCGCACGAACTTAATTACAGGCCAAATCCTATCGCTTTAAGCCTTAAAAGTCGCCGTAGCAATGTTATTGGTGTAATAATTCCCGAAATAGTACACTACTTCTTTTCGTCGGTAATTAGTGGGATCGAAAAGGTTGCCAGCGAGCATGGTTACAGCGTTATGGTAAGCCAGTCGAACGAAAATTTCGAAAAGGAAGTTGAACTTTGCGATACCTTTATTAATAGTATAATCGATGGACTCCTTATTTCGGTTTCGAAAGAAACCGACGAGTACTCGCACATTAACCTCTTTCGCGACGAGGAAATCCCTGTTGTTTTCTTCGACCGAATGATTGAGGAATTCCCATGCGATAGGGTTATTATTAACGATTTCGATGGTGCCTATAAGGCAACCGAGCATTTAATAATCGAAGGTCGTAGGCGCATTGTCCATTTTGCTGGCCCACAAACAAGGCTAATTGGTCGAAACAGAAAGGATGGCTACATTCAAGCCCTTAAAAATAACGGGGTACCTGTCGATGAGTCGCTTATAATTGCTTGCGACGATTTTGATAAGGCAATAATTGAAACAACAAAGCTTGTTGAAAGCGGAGTGAAATTCGATGCAATTTTTACCGCTAACGATTTTACCGCAGCGGGTGCGCTTAAGGTATTAAAAATGAGAGGCTTATTTGTACCTCGCGATATTTCGGTAGTTGGTTTTGGCGACGATTACATTTCGAAAATGACCGATCCTTCGCTTACAAGCGTTCAGCAACCGGGTTTCGAAATGGGTCAAAAAGCTATGGAAATGCTAATTCACCGTATTAACAACCCTAAAAGCACCGACTACAAAACCGAAATACTTCCAACTTCGCTTGTAAAACGCGATTCGTCGAGGGGGAAATAGTAGCATAATTGTTTATCACTAATGTTCGATAAAATTTTTGAATTCAGGGCTAAAGCCCAATTATCATGGGCTATAAATAACCCCAGCCTTAAGGCTGGGGTTACACAGCGTAAGTAATTGAAGGACTTTAGTCCTGATACATTTATCGGACAACAATGATTGTTTATTTTATAAAGTTCTTTGGTTTTAAAGGAACTTTTGTGATTTTTTTCTTCTTTATCGAAAACGATTGAAATGGCATATTGTTCTAAAACACTTGCTTTTATTTAGTTTTTACCCTTTTAATTCTTGCAATCTCTTGTTTTTTGTTTTACTTTTGGTTCGCTGGTTTCTGAAATTTCCTTCCTACTTTCCAAAATCTGGAAATAATATTTCATTACATAAATTTTAATCTGTCATGACTAAACGTCCCCGTTTAAGTTTTTGGCAAATCTGGAACATGAGTTTCGGGTTTCTGGGCATTCAATTCGGATTTGCCCTGCAAAATGCCAATGTTAGCCGTATATTCGAGACCCTTGGTGCTGAAATCGATGCTATACCAATATTATGGATTGCAGCTCCGCTAACAGGTCTTATTATTCAGCCCATTATTGGGCACATGAGCGACAATACTTGGGGGCGGCTTGGTCGTCGCCGTCCATTCTTTTTGGTAGGAGCAATTTTAGCATCGTTAGCACTCCTCATTATGCCCAATTCACCTGTATTATGGGTAGCTGCTGGAATGCTATGGGTTCTCGATGCTTCAATTAATGTTTCAATGGAGCCATTTAGGGCTTTTGTTGGCGATATGCTTCCCAGCGACCAGCGCACCAAAGGCTTTGCCATGCAAAGTTTTTTTATTGGAACTGGTGCAGTTGTAGCTTCGGCTTTACCTTATATTTTAACCGAATGGTTTGGCGTAGCAAATACGGCACCCGAAGGAGTAATTCCCCCCTCCGTAAAACTTTCGTTTTACCTTGGCGGTGCGGTTTTCTTTGCTGCTGTGCTTTGGACGGTTATTCGCTCCAAAGAGTATTCGCCTGCTGAGTTAAAGTCGTTCGAAGAGGCTGAACAGGCCGAAGTTAAGGAGCGTACTGGTCAAGAGTCGATTATTAAACATATTAATCACCCTGCAAAGTACTTTTTAAATCACAGCTACTTTTGGCTTATTCTTGGAATTGCGCTTTCGGCGTTGGTTTTTTACCTTAACTGGAAAGCTGAACTTTACATACTAACAGGGGGAGTTGCTGCTTTTGGGGTAATTCAACTAATTGCAGGGCTATTTATTGCCAATGGTAAAGCCGAAAACGGCATTGCCGTTGTGGTAAACGACCTTTTTAATATGCCAAAAACAATGGTGCAACTTGCTGTAGTTCAGTTTTTCAGCTGGTTTGCACTATTTGCCATGTGGATTTATACTACTGCCGCTGTAACAAAGCATATTTACGGTACAACCGATACAACTTCGGAACTATTTAACGAGGGTGCTAACTGGGTAGGAATTTGCTTTGCCATGTACAACGGATTTGCCGCTGCGGTAGCATTTCTTTTGCCTGTTATGGCAAAATATACCAGTCGTAAAACAACGCACGCTATTTCGTTAATTGCAGGTGGGTTAGGACTAATATCAATTTACTTTATTAGCAATCCTAATATGCTATTACTATCGATGGTAGGAGTTGGTTTGGCTTGGGCCAGCATTCTTTCAATGCCATACGCAATTCTTGCAGGTTCGTTGCCATCGAAGAAAATGGGAACCTATATGGGAATTTTCAACTTCTTTATTGTAATTCCTCAAATTCTGGCAGCTAGCCTTTTGGGTTTCTTTACTAAATTTTTATTTGGTGGCGAAGCCATATACTCGCTTATACTTGGTGGTGTTTCGATGATTGTTGCCGCCGCAATGGTATTCTTTGTAACCGATAGAGATGATGTGAAATAGCAGTACGCAGTCCACAGTCCACAGTCCACAGTCAGCAGTCAGCAGTCAGCAGTCAACTGAAAACTGAAGACTGAGAACTGAAGACTGAGAACTGAAAACTGAAGACTGAAAACTGAAGACTGAAAAAAATGATACACGCCTGCATATTCGATCTCGATGGGGTAGTGGTTGACACTGCAAAATACCATTACTTAGCTTGGAAGCGACTGGCTGCCGAGTTGGGTTTCGAGTTTCACGAGCACCACAACGAAAGGTTAAAGGGTGTTAGTCGCATGACTTCGTTGGAAATTCTTCTCGAAGTGGGAGGGTTAACCAATCGCTTTTCGGCCGAAAAGAAAGAGGAAATGGCCACCAAAAAGAATGAGTGGTACCTCGAGTTTATTCGTAAAATGACTCCCGATGAGGTTTTGCCCGGAGCAAAGGAACTAATTGAAGACCTTCGACTTAATGGGATAAAAATTGCGTTGGGTTCTGCAAGTAAAAATGCCCCACTAATTCTTCAACGTATAAATATGCTTAACCATTTCGACAAAATTGTCGATGGAAACAGTGTTTCGAAGGCCAAACCCGATCCCGAGATTTTTCTTTTAGGTGCAAAGCAGCTGGGGGTCAGTCCTGCCAATTGCATTGTTTTCGAAGATGCCGAAGCAGGCATTGAGGCTGCAATAAACGCTGGTATGCGTTGCGTGGGAATTGGTAGTTGCGATTTATTAGGAAAAGCCAATGTGGTGGTTCCAAATTTAGAGGGTTTTACCTATGTATATGTGGTAAACACACTTGGAAACTAATTCGATACTTAGGAGTTCATTGTTTCTCGCAGATTACGCAGATTACGCAGATAAATGAAGAGAACGCTTAGTTGTGTATCCATTGGCTCAGTGATATTCAAATATTTCAAACTAAATTCTGCGAAAATCAGCGTGAAATTTTAAATTACAATGTTTTCGACAACTTATGGAAATAATTAAAACAAATATAATTAACAATGAATAAGTACCTTAAACACGACGAGTGGTGCATTATTGAGGAGGGGTTTGAGCCCGAGAATACTCGTGCATCGGAAAGTTTATTTAGCATTGGCAACGGCGCCACTGGTCAACGAGCCAACTTTGAGGAAACCTACAGCGGAAAAACCCTACAGGGTTCGTATGTTGCCGGCATTTACTACCCCGACAAAACCCGTGTTGGCTGGTGGAAAAATGGCTACCCCGAGTACTTTGCAAAGGTTATAAACTCTACCAACTGGATTGGCATTGATGTGGAGATAAACGGAGAACCACTCGATATAGCCAAGTGTAAAGTTGGCGAATTCCGCAGGGTACTTAACATGAAGGAGGGTTACCTTGAGCGCACTTTTTCATGCGAAATGCCTTCGGGCATTAAGGTTGCCGTTTCGGCAAAAAGGTTTTTAAGCATTGTCAACCCCGAACTGGGAGCAATTAAGTACAGCTTGAAGCTGCTTTCCTCAAATGCAAGTATTACATTTCAACCTTACCTCGATGCCGATGTGCATAATGAGGACTCGAACTACGGCGAGAAATTTTGGGATGAGGTAGAACGAAAGGCCTCGAAAAATGAAGCATACATAGTTACCAAAACCAAAAAGCTCGACTTTCATGTTGGCCATGGAATGTCGTTTTCGCTTTTCTTAAATGGAAGTAGGCTCAATTCCGATGCTACAATAATTGACCGAGAGAAATACGTTGGAGCAAAGGTGAAGCAAGATTTAGTGGTAGGCGACGAGTTTACCATTGTTAAATTCGCAGCCATTATTTCGAGTCTAAATCACGAAAAGGGCACATTCCCAAAGGCAATTAATAACTTTTTAAGAATAGCCGAGGCTAAAGGCTTCGATACAATGCTTGCCGAGCAAGCAAGTACTTGGGCCGAAATTTGGGCGCATAGCGACATTACAATTAATGGCGATGTTGCGGCACAACAGGCAATTCGATTCAATATTTTTCAGCTTAGTCAAACCTATACAGGTAAAGATGAGCGCCTGAATATTGGTCCTAAAGGGTTTACAGGCGAAAAGTATGGCGGATCGACCTATTGGGACACCGAGGCCTACTGCTTACCTTTTTATATGGTAACTCACGGACAAAAAGTTGCCCGTCAGCTATTACTATATAGGTATAAGCAGCTTGGCAAAGCAATTGAGAATGCCGAAAAACTTGGTTTTACCAATGGGGCTGCACTTTTTCCAATGGTTACTATGAATGGCGAAGAGTGCCATAACGAGTGGGAAATTACCTTCGAGGAAATTCACCGTAATGGGGCAATTGCTTTTGCAGTTTACAACTACGTTCGATATACAGGAGATAAGAGTTATATTGCCAATTTTGGGCTTGAACTTCTTATTGGCATTGCTCGTTTTTGGGAACAACGCATAACCTTCTCGCACGATAAAGGAAAGTACGTTATGCTTGGCGTTACGGGGCCTAACGAGTACGAAAACAATGTAAATAATAACTGGTACACTAATTTAATTGCCTGCTGGTGCATGGAGTATGCTGCCGAGGCTGCCGAATATGTTAAAAATTCAGAGCCCGAAAAGTTCAACGCATTAGTCGACAAAATTCACTTTAACGAAAGTGCAGAACTAACTAAGTGGAACGAAATACGGAATAATATGTATTTCCCTGCCGACGAGAAACTGGGCGTTTTCCTTCAGCAGGAAGGATATATGGACAAGGAGCAAATTCTTGTAAAGGATCTCGAAGCTAAGCACCGCCCAATAAATCAGAAGTGGAGCTGGGACCGCATTCTTCGTTCGTGCTTTATTAAGCAAGCCGATGTGCTTCAGGGGCTATACTTTTTAGAGGATAGGTTCGACAAGGAAACCATTCGTCGGAATTTTGAGTTTTACGAGGCTCGAACCGTTCACGAATCGTCGCTTTCGCCTTGCGTACACTCTGTTCAGGCTGCTCTAATTGGTAATATTAGTAAGGCTTACGAAATGTATGTTCGCACTGCTCGTTTGGATTTGGACGACTATAATCACGAAGTGAAAGAGGGACTGCATAT
Source organism: Bacteroidales bacterium UBA2287 (assembly GCA_002345675.1). Taxonomy (GTDB): domain Bacteria; phylum Bacteroidota; class Bacteroidia; order Bacteroidales; family Tenuifilaceae; genus UBA2287. Next base: position 126,977 of record DDWL01000038.1, read on the forward strand.
TACAAGTATGGCTGGTACATGGATTTCGATTGTAGAAGGTTTTGGAGGAATGCGAGTTCGAAATGAAATGCTTACGTTTAACCCATTAATTCCCGAGCAATGGCAGTCGTTCAGCTTTAAGGTTTGGTTTAGAGAAAACTTGCTAAGGGTTAACGTTTTAAAGGGAGAAGTTACAATTACTAATGAGGAAGGCCCTGCCATTAGCGTTATGGTTTTCGATAAGCTGCAAAAAATTGGAAAGGAAGAAGTTTTGAAGGTGAGTAAGTAGTTATTAAATACCTTTAACCGCAAAGGTAGGTTAGGTATACGCATTTAAAATACACGTCCCGTTAGGGACGTAATATCGGTAGATGATGATAAATAAACCAATTTCACTGTGCCGTTAGGTACAGAATGTTCCGTACCTTACGGCACGGTGTTTATATTCTGTATTTAAGTTTTACCGATATAATGTCCCTAACGGGACATAAAAACAAATACGAAAATTCTCATTGGTTTACAGATAGAATTTTTCAAGCAATTTTTAAATGTGTTTGCCCTGACGCCAAAGTTCGACAGTTATCGAACGCAAAGAAATAATATTTACTTTGCGTTCTTATAAAATGTAATAATTTGAATAGTTAGACTTTGCGTACTTTGCGGTTAAAGGTTTTGTGTCTTTATTAATATTCTTGTCAAATGTTTTTCCTCAATACTTACTTCAATTTCCAAACTATTCACCATTTTTGAATAAAACTAAATCACTATAACTATGAAACGTTTTCCAATCGGGGTACTTTCCGGCAAACAAGTACAAAATGTTTTTGCTACTGCAAAGGCCGAAGGCTGGGCAATTCCTGCCGTTAACGTAACTGGCACCGACTCAATTAATGCAGTTCTCGAAACCGCACGCGAAGTTGGCTCGCCCGTTATTGTTCAATTTTCGAATGGTGGAGCGTCGTTTTATGCTGGCAAAGGCCTTTCGAACGACGGTCAGAATTCGGCTATTCTTGGTGCCATTTCGGGGGCAAAGCATGTTCACCTTTTGGCCGAGGCCTATGGCGTTTCGGTAATTATGCACACCGACCATGCAGCAAAAAAGTTACTCCCTTGGATTGACGGATTGCTCGATGCAGGCGAAAAGTTCTTTAAGGAAACAGGCAAACCACTTTTCAGTTCGCATATGCTCGACCTTTCGGAGGAAAGTTTAGAGGAGAATATCGAAATTTCGTCGAAATACCTTGCCCGCATGTCGAAAATTAGCATGACCCTCGAAATTGAACTTGGCGTAACTGGCGGCGAAGAGGATGGTGTAGACAATTCGGGAGTTGACAGTTCGAAACTTTACACTCAGCCCGAGGAGGTTGCTTACGCTTACGAAAAGCTAATTAAAATTAGTCCAAATTTCACTGTTGCAGCTTCGTTTGGTAACGTTCATGGTGTTTACAAGCCTGGTAATGTGGTTCTTAATCCAAGTATTCTTAAAAATTCGCAGGAACTTATTCAAAAGAAATTTAACACCTCAGCTAAACCTGTCGACTTTGTCTTTCACGGTGGTAGCGGCTCCGAGAAAGAAAAAATTGAGGAAGCCATTGGCTATGGTGTTATTAAAATGAACATCGACACCGATTTACAGTGGGCTTTTTGGGATGGAATTCGCAAGTTCTATATCGATAAGCAGGGATACTTGCAAAGCCAAATTGGCAACCCCGAAGGCGACGACAAACCCAATAAAAAGTTCTACGACCCACGTGTATGGCTTCGAAAAGGCGAAGAGAGCATTATTAAAAGGCTAAAAGAGTCGTTTGAGGATTTGAATTGCATTGGAAAAGGATGATAGAACGCGGATTATTTAACCACAATAGACACAATAGGACACATTAGAATTTTATTGAGTCTTCGAGTCGTTGCGTTTCATTTTACTCAGTGTAACTCTGTTTCTCTGTGTCTCCGTGTTGTTTTTTAACATTTAACAAACTTTTAATGAAAACAAAAACTGCTTTATTCTTACTATTTGTTTTTCTAATGAAAATATCAACTTCACAAACCCTGAGCCGCGTTGAACCGCCAAACTGGTGGGTTGGAATGGAAAATAGGGAATTACAGCTATTGGTTTATGGCACCAATATTTCGAAAACGGAAGTTGAAATAAGTTTTCCTGGTGTAAAATTGACTGCAGTTGACAAGGTTGAAAACCCTAACTATTTATTTTTGAATTTACTTATCGATAAGGACGCAGCGCCAGGAAAATTCGATATTCTATTTAAAACAAAGGGGAGAGAAACTATTAAGTATTCCTATTCCCTTTTGGCCAGAAGAGAGGGTTCGGCTCAGCGAAAGGGTTTCGATGCTTCGGATGTTATGTACTTGCTTTTTCCCGACCGTTTTGCCAATGGCAATCAAAGCAATGATGTAATTGAAGGAATGCCCGACAAACTCGACAGAAAAGACCTTTATGCTCGGCATGGTGGCGATATTCAGGGAATTATTAACCATCTCGACTATATTAAGGAACTTGGTTTTACGGCGATTTGGGTAAATCCGCTACTCGAAAGTAATCAGCCTTCGCAGTCGTACCATGGCTATGCCATTACCGATTTATATCGAATCGACCCACGGCATGGCAGTAACGAACTTTATAAAAGCTTTGTTTCCGAATCGCATTCAAAAGGTATTAAGATTGTTAAGGATATGATTTTTAATCATGTAGGCGATAAGCACTGGTGGATTAGCGATTTACCATCGCACGATTGGCTAAACCAATGGCCTGAGTTTACCCGAACCAACTACCGAATTCCTGCAACCTTCGACCCTCATGCTTCGCAAGCCGATAAAAAGCTTATGGAAGATGGCTGGTTCGACACCCACATGCCCGACCTAAACCAGCGAAACCCATACCTTGCCAAGTACTTAATTCAGAATAGCATTTGGTGGGTTGAATATGCCAATTTGGATGGAATTCGCATGGACACCCACCCATACCCCGAAAAGAACTTTATGGCAAATTGGGTAAATGCGGTAATGACAGAATACCCAAACTTTAACGTTGTGGCCGAAACATGGATTAACTATCCTGCATGGACTGCCTACTGGCAAAAGGGTGCCAACAATCGCGATGGTTTCGATTCGGGTGTTCCAACGGTTATGGACTTCCCGCTTTGCTACGCAATGAATAAGGCTTTCGACGAAAAGGATGGCTGGGATACAGGTCTGCTGCGTTTATACGAAATTCTTGCCCACGACTTTTTATATGCCGACCCTTTGAGTGTGCTCATTTTCCCCGACAATCACGACATGTCGCGGTTTATGAAGAGTAAGGATATGGCAATTGGTCGCTTTAAGCTGGGAATGACATTTTTGCTTACAACCCGTGGAATTCCACAGATTTACTATGGAACCGAAATTCTGATGGATGGCGACGATGCAAATGGGCATGGTGTATTGCGTAGGGATTTTCCTGGGGGATGGCCTAGCGATAAGCGCTCGGCTTTTACTGCCGAAGGCAGAACAAAAAAGGAAAACGAAGCGTGGAGCTACCTAAGTAATTTGCTCAATTGGCGTAAAAGTGCAACTGCCATTCATAATGGAAAACTTATACACTTTATTCCCAACGATGAGGTTTACGTGTACTTTCGCCAAAACGACGAGCAAACGGTTATGGTAATTTTACATAATGGCTTTCAACCAAAGGTTTTAAAAACCGAAAGGTTTAACGAAGTACTTTCGAAGTTTAAAGGTGGAATTGACATTTTAACTGGCAAAAAGTTAGAAAATTTCGACAAAATTCAGCTTTCGCCACGTTCAGCAATGGTAATAGAGTTAAATTAATAGAACACTGATTACACAGATTAAACAGAGAACCACAGATTTTTTTATTTAATATGGATTATTTGTGATAATCTGTAATATCTGTGTTCCAATTTGTCAAATCTGTGTTCGATAAACTTAATTAATAGAACACTGA
>DDWL01000037.1:0-116829 GCA_002345675.1 Bacteroidales bacterium UBA2287
TGAAAGCACTTAATCGAAACTATACCTTAGTATTACTTCTATTTTGCTCATTTTTTTTGCAAACTAATTTTGGGTTAGCACAAAATAGTGATTCACTTTCTCGTGTATCTGCAAATAAACTTCTTTTAGAGAGCGAAGTAGATACCGCATCAATTCTACATGCTGATAGTTTAGCTGTAGTAATTAGTGATTCTATTAGTCTTAATAACGAGTCGAATAGATCGACAAAATATTCAATGGTCTCAGGCAGAAGTGCCGAAGGGTACTTTGGACTTAAAAAGCGAAAAGGAATACGAGCGTGGAACTATAATTCAACCTTCAATCTATATAATGAACAGCCAATAGACACGTTGCTTTGGCTTAATCACTTAAATTACCCCCAGCAAAAAAATATTGAAACTTATACTTATTTAGGAACTATTGGATCTCCTACTCAAAACGACCATTTTTTTTCGAGGGAAATTAGCTCGCCATTTCTTTTTAATAATGCTTATAGTACCTATTTTACCAGAAGTAATGAGTACTCATTATATAAAACAAATACCCCTTTTACCTTAGTTTCGTTTTCAAGTGCTGGAAGCAGAAGAGAGGCAGAAGAGATGCTGAGTGCTTTTCATTCTCAAAATGCTAATGATTATTTAAATTTTGGAATTGAGTATAAATTTATTGGCGCTAAGGGTGTATATAAAAATCAACAAACTAGAAGCAATAACTTTGCGATTTTTGGAAACTATTGTAGAGGTAATTTTTTTGTTAGCAGTAACTTTATTTATAGCACATTTAAGAATAAAGAAAATGGGGGTATTGTTAACCATTCTTCAATAGAAGACGAAGTTATCGAACCAGCCCTCGTTCCGATATTTCTGAATGAAAGCACAAATTCATACAGCGAGTCGAAGTACCGAGGGGTAACATCTACTTTGGGATATTCTCTTGTAAACTTTTCGCGAAAAGAGCTAAACGAGGCGGGAAAGGATACATTGGTTTTTACCCCATTGATTTCTACCTTATTGCACTATAATTACGAAATTTATAGTCGGCTATATCAGTATAAACATGAAGCAACAGATCCAGATTTCTATTCGAATTACTATATTAATCCTGGAAGTACTAGAGATTCTGTATCGCTTTATTCGCATAATTTTCTTGCAGAGGTTCAATTTAATCAACCCTTTAGGTATGTTGGAACTCCTGGGCTAAAAGCTTTTGCAGGAATTAATTATTTAAATTACTACTCCTTTAAACCAACGGATTTTTTATACCAAAGCAATGGGTCGCAATATAATACATCGCATATTGGTGTTACTGCTTTTAGTTCGAGTGCATACCTTTCATACAGAGCAATGGTAAGAGCATTTCTTTCAGGGCACAGAGCAAATGATAAGGAATTGCTTGGAGAGATTACGCTTTCGCCATGGAAAAGACAAGGTATGCCAACCGTAGTTGGAAATATTATGATTGCAGAGAATGAACCTGATGTTTTCATAAAAGACTATTTTTCAAATCATTATAAATGGGAGAATGACTTTGGCAAGGAGCGAAGGTTTTTAATGAGTGGAAAATTAAAAGTTGACAGGTTACTTACCGAATTGGCGTATAATGTGCTGTATATTAATAATTATATATATTTTGATGCTTCATCTTTACCTGCACAGCAAGCGAATATTGCAATAACATCGGCAAGTGTTCAGAATACTCTGAAAATTAAAGGGTTTAATGCCGTTAGTAAAGTGGTTTGGCAGGTTAATACAAATAAAAGTGCGCTAAGCCTTCCCCGAATAATTGCATTTAGTTCAATTTTTTACGAAACGGTTTTAGTGCAAAACGCACTAACAGCTCAGTTTGGAGTAAGTGCTTTTTATAGAACGAAGTTCTATGCCGATGCATATAATCCTGCAATAGGCCAGTTCTACTTGCAAAGAGATAAGTTAATTGGAAACTACCCACTTGTTGATGTGTTTGTAAACCTTAAATGGAAAAAGGCAATTATATTCCTTAAGTATGAGCATGTAAATCAAGGAGTTCCTAATAATGAATATTTTGCAACTTATCGATATCCCATGAATCCAAGAGTGTTCAAGTTTGGTATTTCGTGGATGTTTTACGATTAGTCGTCAAAATTAACGGTGATATGTCGTAATTCTTGTTACCTTTGCTTTTTTTTAAAAATGTGAAGGTTATAAGTATGGGTTTATTAAAATTAGTGAAGATTAAGTATTCCATTTTTATTCTATTGCTCTTTCTTTTTAGCTGTGAGTTTGGCCAAAATGGGAGTCGCTTACTAAAAAGTGATGGCACCCGCGATTTGGAGCAAATTTTAGCCGATGGCAAACTTATTGCGGTTACCGAGTTTAATTCGACAAACTATTTTATTTACAAAGGAGAGCCAATGGGCTTTCATTTCGATTTGCTTAAAGCATTTGCAAGTCATTTGGGAGTTAAGCTAGAGATAATTGCAGAGAATAGCCTCGAGTCGGCTTTTAAAATGGTTGAGAGTGGCGAAGTAGACGTGTTTGCCAACAACCTAACCATAATGACCGATCGCGCTGAACGTGTACAGTTTAGCGTTCCTCATAGCCAAACTCGTCAGGTTTTAGTACAACGAAAAGTTGATTCAAATTCAGGTAGTTTTGCTGTTCGCAACGGTGTTGAATTAGGTGGAAAAATAATATACGTTCAACAGGGGTCGGCTGCAGCAATACGATTAAAAAATATTTCGGAAGAAATTGGCGTTCCCATTGTAGTTATTGAAATGAACAACTACGAAGCCGATGAACTTATTGAACTTGTTGCTAGTGGCGAAATTGATTTCACGGTTTGCGATGAGGATATTGCAAAGGTTAATAGTTTTCACTTTGCCAATATCGATTTTGAAATGGCGGTAAGCCTTGAACAGAATCTGGCTTGGGCACTAAATAAGCAATCGCCTGAGCTAGCGGCAAAACTAAATAAATGGCTCGAAGGATATTTGAAAACGGCTGAATACAGAATTATTAGAAACAAGTACTTTGAGAATCCATTTTGGGCAAAGCGTATTTTGGGCGAATTGACAAAGATAAGGGAGGGTGAAATTTCTCGATTCGATGAAGGGTTTAAACTTGCGAGCAGTAAAATATCGTGGGATTGGAGGCTTTTTGCTGCTTTAGTTTATAACGAGAGTAGGTTTAAACACGAAGCAACGTCGAACAGGGGAGCTTCGGGATTAATGCAGTTTATGCCATCAACGGCTAATTACTTTGGAGTAAGTCATAATACCGATGCACAATCTCAAATTCAGGCAGGTGGCCGTTACCTTAACTGGCTCGAGAAACGTTTTGAGGATAGCACGATTACCCAAGATCAACGGATTAAGTTTGTGTTAGCATCGTATAATGCAGGGATTGGGCATGTAATTGATGCTCGAAATTTAGCCCGAAAGTATGGCAAGGATCCTAATGTTTGGGATAATAATGTGGATTACTTCATTTTAAATAAAACCTTGTATTCGCAGGATGCTATTGTTCGACATGGCAAACTTAAGGGAGTTGAAACCTACACGTATGTTACAAAGGTTTTCGATACCTATAATCACTATAAAAATATTGTGCCCGAATAGAGTTTAGTATAGTTCGGTTAGTTCCGAAATAATCATAGCTGTTGCTCCCCAAACGAATTCGTTCTGAACATCGTAGTAGGGAGCAATAATTTTTTTATTGCGAATGGTAAGGGTTTTTTCCTTAATAGTTTCTGAATTTTTTAAGTCGAGAAGAGGAACCGTAATAGTGTAATCGACCTCGCGGCTATTCAGCAAAAGTTTTGGGAGTTCTTTTAGTAATCCTAAATATGGTACAACCTTGGTATTGCTCACAGGAATAAATAACGGAGTTATAGAGCCCAGCAATTCAATGCTGTTAGAGTTTATGCCAACCTCTTCGTAAGTTTCGCGAAGAGCCGTATTTTCGAGCGTAATATCCGATTCGTCAAATTTCCCTCCAGGGAAACTTACCTGCCCACTATGAACCCCATTGTAAACGGGACGTTTAATAAGTAATGTGCAAATTTTATCGTTAAAGGGGAACAGTGCAATTAGAACAGCACTGTTGCGAATTTGGTTGTGATTTTTGAAGTTGCTTATTAGTTCACCCCTAAACGATGGCGTCATTTTAAGTTGTGCCAATTCGCCCGGAAGGTTAATGGTTAGGCTTTGCTTAATGCGTTCAATTATATTGTAACCGTCATCCATTTTTAGGGCTTAAAGTTCAAAATTAGTAATTATACCTCATTAAAAATAAATACTTTGTTGTGTTAGCGTAAGTTTGTATGTTTGCATAAACATTACGAGAATGGAAAAACTTGTTGCCCCATCGCTTCTTTCGGCCGACTTTAATAACCTTGGTCGCGATATTGAAATGATAAACAAAAGTGAAGCCGATTGGTTTCACCTCGACATAATGGATGGCGTTTTTGTGCCCAACATGTCGTTTGGTTTTCCTGTGGTGGAGCACATTGCCCAGTTGGCTAAAAAGCCATTGGATGTTCACCTTATGATAGTAGACCCCGACCGCTACCTCGAGCGTTTTCGCGACGCTGGTGCCAATATTCTTACCGTGCACTGGGAAACTTGCAATCATCTTCATAGAACCCTTACGCAAATTAAGAAGTTGGGCATGAAGGCTGGAGTTTCGGTGAATCCACATACTCCTGTTGAACTTTTGGACGATATTCTGTTTGAAGCCGATTTAGTTCTTATAATGAGCGTTAACCCAGGTTTTGGCGGTCAAAAGTTTATTGAGAATAGCTTGGTACGCATTTCCCGCTTGCGTAAAATGATAGACCAAAAAGGTCTTTCGACTCTTATTGAGGTTGATGGAGGTGTTGATGTTAGCAATGCAGCTAGTATTTATAGCGCAGGTGCCAACGTTTTGGTTGCCGGAAATGCGGTGTTTAAGGCTTCCAGTCCACAAAATGCCATTCGAAGTATAAAAGGAATTTAACTACAAAATACTAGGTTTCCTTACCTTTTTTTAACAAAGAAGAGCTGTTGAGAGTTGTTCCATACCTACTATTTCTTCTACTTACAACTTCATGTGCTTTTGCGCAACAAGAGCGATTTTGTCGCATTGGCGATAGTCCCGAAACGCTGTATGGACTTAAACGACTTTGGAATCCAGAGTATTTTCAAGGATATAGTAAAACGAAGAGCTACTTTGAGGGCTGGTATTTCAAAATGGTGTCGGCCAACGGGAAGCATCGATACGCTTTTATTCCGGGTGTTTCGTTAGGCGACGATTCGCATTCGTTTGTTCAGGTAATCGATGGCACTACAGGGAGCACACAATATTACCGATTTCCCATTGAAGAATTTTACTACTCCACCAACCGCTTTGCAGTTTGGGTAGGCCCAAACTTTTTTAGTGCCGATAGTTTTTTTGTGGACTTAGGTGCAGGCGAAAACCTAATTATAGGGAAAGGATTAATTTTAAACAGGGTTGAATACCCCATAAAACCTTTAATGCCGGGCATAATGGGCTGGTATAGGTTCGTTCCCTTTATGGAGTGTTTTCACGGAATTGTAAGTATTGACCATACACTGTTAGGCGATTTTTTAGTTGGTAGCCAGATTATAAGTTTTACTGGAGGTAAAGGTTACATTGAAAAGGACTGGGGCAAAAGCATGCCTTCGGCTTGGGTGTGGACTCAAAGTAATAATTTTAGCAATAGCCCCAATGCGTCGTTTATGCTTTCGGTAGCCAATATTCCGTGGATGGGACGTTCGTTTACTGGATTTTTGGGCTACCTGTATGCAAATGGGAACCTTTATAGGTTTGCAACCTATACAGGAGCAAAAATTAAGGTGTTCGAAACCGAAGGCGATAAGGTTAGAGTTGTTATTGAGTCGAGAAAGTTTACCATTGAATTTATCGGAGTAAAAGGCACACGAGGCAATCTGCTTGCTCCAGTGGCAGGCGAAATGAGCCGAACCATTCACGAAAGTATTGATGCTATAATTAGTGTTAAACTAACCGATAACGAAGGGCTGGTTCTTTTTGAAGGCGAAGCTCCAATTGCTGGGCTCGAACTTGTTGGCGATACAAATGCTTTAAACCCAAATAAGCAATAAGCTCTTTTTGGCTCGCATTTTCAGAAAAACTCCATAACTTTATATTTTAAAATAGTTAATGTATGGAGCAACTTTCAATAAACTGCACTTCGGGAGAATCGACACTACTTATTGGCGAAAAGTTCGCAAACTTAAATGGCTATTTGCCAAATGAAAAGGTTTTTATTGTAACCGACTCAAACATTGCGCTTCACTATCTTGTTAATTTTCCACAATTTCCAGTTTACATTATTGAGCCAGGAGAAGCCTCGAAAACCGTTATAGTGTACAGTAAAATTTGTCGATGGCTGCTCGACGAGGGCGCCGATCGCAGTTCATTTTTACTTGGCATTGGTGGAGGTGTGGTTTGCGATTTAACAGGATTTGTTGCTTCAACCTTTATGCGGGGTATTGAGTTTGGGTTTGTTGCAACATCGCTGCTTGCGCAGGTCGATGCAAGTGTTGGTGGTAAAAATGGTGTAAACCTCGATGGCTTTAAAAATATAATAGGAACATTTAGTCAGCCAAAGTTTGTGCTTTGCGACCCCGAAATGCTTGGTGCGCTTCCACGCGAAGAGCTCATAAACGGCTTTGCCGAAATAGTAAAGCACGCTTTAATTGCCGATGTTGAAATGTTTAAATTTCTTGAAGCGAATTTTGAGACAGTTAAGGCATCAAACTCATTGGCAATAGAGTATTTAGTAAAACGTTCAGTCGAAATTAAAACTCAAATTGTTGAAGCCGATGAGCGCGACAGGGGAGAGCGACGGAAGCTAAACCTTGGGCACACCTATGGTCATGCAGTTGAGAAACTTACAGGACTTCCGCATGGGCAGTGCGTAAGCATTGGATTGGAGTTTACCGCACGACTCTCGGTGTCGAAAGGGCTTTTAGACAAAAGGGATTATATGCGATTAATGAACTTGCTTAAGGATTTAGAATTGCCAGTTTGCATAAGCTTAAATCCCATTAAAGTAATCGATACTATTGCTAAGGACAAGAAAAAAACAAGCAACTCAATCGACTTTATTCTTATGAAAGGAATTGGTAATGTTGTTGTTGAGAAGTTGAGTTTAAACGAACTTCGGGAGTTTGTTGAGCATAAATAGTGCTCATTTCGTTTGTGCAAATATGTTAATTCTACATAAATAGGATTTCAAATTAAATGGCAATGGAGTCGAAAATTTGTTTAAGCATTGGGAATGTTGAATTCGAGGAGGTGCTTCAGCAACTTCGGAAGGTTGACCTTGCCGAAATACGAATGGACTTGCTCGGCTTTACCGATGAACAGTTTAAAACCATTTTTCAAAGTCACAGGAATTTAATTGCAACTTTTCGTTCGCCCGAGGGCGATTTTTTAACCATGTCGATGATGCTTGCAAAAGCAATTGATTATGGCTGTGCGTTTGTCGATATTGACATAGCGAACCCCGATTCGTTTAGAAATGCATTGGTTTTGACAGCGAAACGCAGAGGCGTAAACGTAATTCTGTCGTATCACAACTTTACCGAAACCCCAAGTGCAGATCAATTAAATAGAATTATCGAAGGGTTATTTTCGAATGGGGCACAAATTGCCAAAATTGCATGTATGGCAAATTCGTCTGCCGACTGCTCACGAATGCTTGGTTTATATGAGAATAACAAGAATATAGTCGCTTTTTGCATGGGTGAGATTGGGAGAATTACCCGCTTGGCTGCTCCGCTATTAGGTGCACCATTTACCTATGCATCAATTAAAGGAAAGGAAACAGCTCCTGGGCAAATGGCGTTCGAGGAGGTGGAAAAGTTTTTCAACAACATTTAGTAGTAAATCTGTGTAAGTCCGTTTAATCAGTGTTATCAGTGTTCCAACCAATGAAAATATTCGCCGTTTTTGGCAATCCAATACTTCACAGCAAGAGCCCGCAGCTCTTCAATTCTGCTTTTGAAAACTTTAAGGTTGATGCATTTTATACACGAATTCGACCCCAATCGGCAACCGATATTATTGATATTATAAAGAAACTCCCATTGGCGGGAGCCAATATTACTGCTCCTTATAAAGAAGATGCTTTAAACTTACTCGACGAGTTTTCGATTGATGCGAAAGCAGTTGGGGCGGTAAATACAGTTGTGAATTACAATGGGCGATTAATTGGCCACAATACCGACCATGTTGGTGTAACCGAATCGCTAAAAAATGCAGGAATTAATCTTTCTCGCAGCAAGTGTCTCGTTTTAGGAGGAGGTGGCGCAGCACGAGCTGCCGTTTATGGATTAAAGAAAAGCGAAGCCGAAGTTTATATATGCAACCGAACACTTTCGAAGGCACAGATAATTGCTTCCGATTTCGGCTGCAAGGTTTTGGATTGGAATAATTTCGATAGTTCTATCGATTTCGACGTTGTTGTTTCAACCCTTCTTCCAGAAGCGATTCCGCCTTTTTTACAATCACTTAAATTTTACTTTTTACTCGATGCTTCTTATAAATCATCGGCTGTTTCGAGAATTGCGAGTGAAATGAACGTTGAAATTATTGAGGGCAAATGGTGGCTTATTCACCAGGCTGTTGCAGCTTACGAGCTATTTCTGGGCGTAAAGCCGTCGTTCGAGAGCATGGCAAGCGCATTCGATGTAAAGTTGGACAAGGAAAAGCTTCGGATAGAAACTTTCCCTTTGAGCGAAAAATATGAGTTGGCAACTCAGCGGGTAGACCTAATCGTTTCAACAAAAAGTTTAGATGCAAGTGTCTTAAAAAATATTGTTGATGAAGAAATTGGTAAAGCCTTCGGCAGTTAGCGGAACAGTGCAGGCGCCTGCGTCGAAAAGTGTTGCCCAAAGGGTCATTGCCATTGCCTCGTTGGTCGATGGCGTTTCGGAACTTTACGGTTGCGGCAATTCCGACGATGTTAGGGCAGCCATTCGTGTTTGTAGGCAGCTTGGGGCTGTAATTACTGAATTACCTGGTAAACTGGTTATAAAAGGAGGGGTGAAAATCCCAACACAACCACTCAATTGTGGCGAATCGGGTTTGGGAATCCGAATGTTCTCGTCAATTGCCGCAACGTTAACCGAACCTGTTGTTTTAACTGGCGAAGGCACTTTGGCCAAAAGGCCAATGGGGCTGGTGGAGCAGTCGCTAAAAGCAATGGGGGCTACATGTAAAACAACCGATGGGCATTTGCCTATACTTGTAACGGGGCCAATAGTTGGGGGCGAATGCTTTATCGATGGTTCGATAAGTTCACAGGTGCTAACGGGAATGCTGATTGCCTCGCCCTTTGCCCAAAACGAATTAGTTATTGAGGTCGAAAATTTACAGAGCAAACCCTATATCGACCTTACCATTGAAACCATGAAGGCTTTTGGTGTTGAAGTTGAGAATGACCACTATTTCATTTTTAGGGTGAAGTCGGGTTCGGCTTATTTACCCATAAAATATACTGTAGAAGGCGACTGGAGTGGGGCTGCGTTTTTTTTAGTGGCTGGTGCCATTGCGGGTAATGTTAGGGTCGAAAATTTAAACCCAAAGTCGAAACAGGCCGATAGGGCAATACTTGAAGTGCTTTTTCATGTAGGAGCAAAGGTGTCGGTTTTCGACAATGCAATTGAAGTACAAAAGCACGAACTGAATGCATTTCATTTCGATGCAACCAATTGTCCCGACCTATTTCCTCCTCTTGTTGCGCTTGCAGCGCATTGTAATGGCGAGAGCAGAATTTTAGGCGTAAGTCGCCTAAGGGTAAAGGAGAGCGATAGGGCAGTAACCCTTCAACAGGAATTTGAAAAGTTGGGAGTTGAAATTAAAATTGAAGGCGAGCTAATGCGAATTACGGGTGGCGAAGTTAAGGGCGGAAAGGTAAACTCTCATGGCGACCATCGAATTGCTATGTCATGCGCAATAGCCAGTTTAACTGGTGAAGGAGATGTTGAAATTGAAAATGCCGAAGTTGTGGATAAGTCGTACCCAGAGTTTTTTGAGGATTTAAATGCTTTAACCACAAGTAAGTCAGTTACAAAAAATGGTTAGCAACTGTTTTTTATTTTATTATGACAATTGCCATGGGCTTTAGCCCGTGGGCTTAATTTAGAAGAGCATGGCTTTAGCCAAACTTTTCAATCTTTGGGCTAAAGCCCAATATTCCTAAACTGATTTTTCCACGGGCTAAAGCCCGTGGCTATTACAATTAAATCTAATTTAAACAACCTTTAAATTTAGAGAGTAAAATACTAATATTATATTCGCTTATCGTTGGTGTATGAGCTAGTAGTTGTTTGATCAAATAAACAAAAAAATGCTATGAAAAAATTTATTAATAAACGATTAGCATTAGTTGTACTTGTTATGCTGCTATTTGTACCATTCGTTTATTCAAATGGAGGAGCTTCGGGAGTAGTTGTAAATGGCTCGTCGAAATATATGCTTTGGGCTTTTATTCTTGGTGGCCTTAGTGCATTATCGCTGGTTTTAGGTTCTATTTTAGGAATTTTATGGCAGCCAAACCCGCGATTAACAGCGGGGTTTACTGCTTTTGGTGCTGGAGCATTACTTGCAGCGCTAAGCGTTGAGCTTATAGCGCCAACAGTTCAGGAGTTTGTTGGCGATAAAAATGGAGCATTACTAAATGGTACGACTGGACATAATTCGTACTTGGAGTTTATTTTTCTCATTGGTGGCTGTATTCTTGGCGGTGTCGCTTTCTTCTTTTTAAACGAAGCGCTTAATAGCAAAGGAGGCTATTTACGAAAAGCATCAACTACCATTTCGTACCTAAATCATAAAAAGCGAAACAGGTATAAAATTGCATTAACCCGCTTGTCGAAAATTAAGCTTTTGCGCTCGATTCCCCCATCGCATATGGATGTGCTTGTTCAGCATTTACGACATACTCACATTCGTGCGGGTAGAACTCTCTTTAAAAAAGGCGATTCATTAACAAAGTTATACTTAATTGAAAGTGGCGAAGTTGAGACTTTTAGGGATGGCGAGTTGCTTGGCGTACTTAAGGAGGGTAGTTTAGTTGGCGAATCGGCTTTGTTAACAAACGAACAAGCAACATACAATGCCATTGCACTTACCGATTTAAAACTTTTCGAGTTGTCGTTTAACGATTTTAATGTAATTCACAAATCCTGCCCCGAGTTACAAACAATAATCGAGACTGAAAGCAAACATGAGTTAATGCACGATATTGCCGCTGGAAATGGCGAAAATAGTCATAAAAACGCACAGGTTTGGGCTAAAAAGGCTTCGCAACAGCTTCATCGTACATCATACGTGCCAAGCCAAACCGAAATTAACCAGGAAGCAGAAAAGCAGACCTCAGCCCCATTGTCCATTTGGCTTGGTATTTTTTTAGATGGCATTCCCGAAAGTTTTGTCATTGGAGCTGGCTTTCTCCTTATACTTTCAGCAAAAGCCTCGCAAGGTGTTGTTGCGTTTACCGATGTTGTTCCTTACACCCTAATAGCTGGGCTATTCTTGTCGAATTTTCCCGAGGCAATGTCGAGCAGTATTGGAATGAAAAAAATGGGTTGGAAACCACTTAAAATTTTAACTCTGTGGACTTCCTTAATGCTTATGACTGCCCTTGGGGCAATTTTTGGCTACTACTATGGAGTACGAATTCCAAACTATGTTGAAATTGGTGTTGAAGGTTTGGCTGCAGGGGCAATGCTAACCATGATTGCGCAAACTATGATTCCCGAAGCGGTACATATTGGTGGAAGTAAAGTTACAGGATTAAGTACCCTTGCTGGATATTTGGCAGCCGTTGCTTTTAAGGTTTTTGAGTGATAATTTCAAACTTGCTTCACTTCATCCCAGCAGTCCTTGTACTTGAAAGATAGTTTATTCCAATAGTCAATGCTATAAAAGGCAATTCGATCAATGGTTCTAACTAGTTCATCGGTTGTAACTCCCTCTACACTCCTGAGGTGCAAAATATAAATCCATTCGTTTAACTTACAGATTCCGCAACCAAAAAGATTAAAGTTAATTTCAAGCAAATCGATAGCGAATTCCTCTTTTTTGCGGTCGACCATTTTACTTAGCGGACTAATAACTTGCATATGGTACAGGTCGGGTGTATCGGGGTAGGCAAAAACATCGATCATTACATTTGAGTTTTTGTACGAAAAATTCCAGCGACTTCCATTTGAGTCAATTACATCATAAGAGTTAATTCCAAAGGATTCGAGCGATTTTTCAATAATGTGAAGCGTTTGGTAAGAAATCATTTTTATGTTTTTTATTTTTATTTACGTCTTTATGCAAACTTTGTTTAGAATTTGATGTTTGAATATGTTTTTTTGTGGTTTATTCGCTTTCATTTTTATGTTTCCAGCCCCAAGGCTTCATTTTTGGCTGAATGTATTGTGCTTGCATTTTAGTGATTTGCAAAAACTCCATATTGGTTGAAGTACACTTGCCTAAAATTTTTTCATTTTTTCTTTCGTCAATCAGAGTGTTTAACCTTTGAATAGAACTATCCCTTTCATCTTTTAATTTTTTTGCAATAAGTATAATTTTTTGAAGGTCGGGCCACTTATGTGGATGTTTCCTGTCGAATTTAAATTCTTTTTCGATACGGGCAAAAATGCTGCTGTATGTTTCACCTGTTGTTCGAGCAAGTGCCTCCACACAGCGATGCAGGTGTATCCAAGCATGCGATACATCAGATTTGGTGATTAGCTTATAACAGTAGTTGAATTTGCCCTTTATCAAGCTAATTCAAGTTTACTCATCAATCCAGCCATTTTTCAACAGTAATTCGAATTTACTGGATAAAAGGTTGAAGCCCTGTTCGTTTTTTAGTGAATAAATATCCCAATTCAACGAAATCAACAACGACCATGCTTTGCTATAAGGTTCACGACTAAAATTTAACTCCATTGGTGGAAACAAAAAAGTTTTTTTCAATGGTGCTTCGAACCATTCCTCTGAAAAACACGGATATTCAATTGCGCTGTGAATTTGATTCTCTTTTTCGAGGAAAAACATTTTTGTTTCATTCTTTTCAGGCAGTCGGAATAAGCCCGACTGAAAGGACAAATGTGATAGTCCAGTTAGCGTTTCAGAATCGTGATTCTCATTGTTTTTTTCAAGTACAAAAGCAAATACGGATTCAATATCAATTCTTTCGGAGATAATCTCTTTTGAATTCGTCCAAATGGGAGAGAAGTAAATATGAGGATGTTCGGTTTTCAAAACGAAAGCCTCAAATTCCTTTTTTGTCAAAACAAGTTGGGTTTTGGGGTCGAATTTCTCGAAGCAGAGTTCTACTCCGTATGGCATAAAAAAGCTATTAGCAAGTTCAAAAAAAGAGAATACTATGTGTTTTTGGGTTTCAATAAATGAGAATTCTTCATTGATAAACAAAAACTTAAACTGCCCATAGGACAAATTTCCTTCAATAAACCTCATGTTTTTTATGTTTTAATACACCTTACAGGCATTCCCAATCGTTTCTCAGTAGTATCAATCATCACACGGTTTGAGAAGTAGTACATGTAAGCAATCCTGCCCCAGCCACTGTAAAAATCTGCTGTGTTGGAGGCCCAAAAGTAGGCATCGCTTCCAAAACCAAAAAACTCTGCAATTAGCTGTGTTTTAAGTAAAGCTCCCATGGGTTTGGCATTGAAGTTAAATGTGTCCAATCCATTTCCAATTTCGGAGGGGACTATCTCTATAGGTTTAGGGGCATTTTTGGGTTCTACCCAGCCGTTGGTTGATTTTAAGTGTTTTGCAGCAATGGTTTCTCCGCCGCAAAAATCAAACAATTCACGCCAATCGCTTTCAGAGGGAATGCTAAACCCTTTGGGACAAATTCTACTACTATCATTAATGGCAAACCAGTTGTAAAGCATTCCTTTTTCAGGATTGTTGTCGTAGAATATGCAAGCAGGTTCTTTGTGTCTTCCAGCTTTTAGGAAATCGCCAGTATTCTCAAAGAATGGTATAGCATCGCCATTGCGAAATGTTTTAACCGCAAGGTTTGCTATCATCCATATTTGATTGCCTATTTTTGCTGTAGGAATGCTCATAAAATAAGTGTATTACACATTTTTATTGATTTCATTAATTTGGTTGTCAATAAAATCAGCCCACCATTCCCGGTTATCGAACGGTGGTGTTTGTTCATCTATAACGCACCTCCCCATTTTAAATATCTCTATAGCTTCGGGGTGTCGATTTTGTTCTTTAAGGAAAATACCATACTGCACAAAGGTGTTAATATTATTCCCCTTAACTGCCTTTTTAAAGCAGGATTCAACCTCTTTGGGCTTATTGAGTTCCTTGTAATACATTGCCTTATCGGCCCAGTAATTGGGGGTTGAAATAAATTTCCACCCATATTCGTCGGAAAGGGATTTCTTTTGCACTGCGCTTAGGAAGAAGATAAAACAGGGGCCGTAAGGGTCAATAATAAATTCGAAGGAATTTGAAGAATGTCGTATGGATTCGTTTACCTCTTCGAGAAAATTAAGCATTAAGGCCCAGCCATCGGCACAAAAAACCAGTTCGGTTTTTATGTTATTTAATGCGTAATTAATTGCAATCCGCTTGTCTCGGCCATCGCAATAGCCACATTCATTTAGCGTAATATTTTTGGGAGTGAAAAGACCTTTGGAAATTCGTTGAAGTTGGTTAATAACCTCGTAGTATAGTTCTGGTCTGAACTCATCCGATAAGTCGTAGCCTGAACTATCCTCTACAAACCAGGCAATGCTTTTGTCGTAACTTAAAAGAATGGGTTCAAACAATGGCTCGTGTTGCAAATTCGAAATATTACCAAAATAGGATGATTCGGACTCGGCAATAATCCTTTCGGCAACGATGTTGCTTTCTTCATCAATGCATTCAAAGAAACCGAGTTTTCGGAATTGTTCTATTTTGGAAATTAACTTCGTATTCATAATTTGTTTTCTCGTATTTTAATTCATAAAAAACCTAATTGATTTACGACCTATCCCTTAAAGCCAATATTTACTCTTAAATGCATTTTCATGCTTGAGTTTATATCTTTCCCTTATTTCGAGAATCCCAGTTTCCGCAATTACTTTTTTTGCGTTGTTGATAAAAGTTTCTAAATCGCTTAAGTTCACAAAAGTGTTTCCCTTGGTCTGTTTTGATGAAAGCAACTGAAGCATCGAATCTAAAAAGGTTGTGGCTAAATTGTCGGGGTTGTAAGTGTTTGTTCCGCTCAGTAGTAGTGGCTTTAACTCGGGAGTTTGCCACCAAAAATGGGTAATATTTCCTTCCTTGTCGATAGTTAAAAAAGGGAGTTTTTTGAAGAAGTCTGAAAGAAAATCATTTTCGCTTAGATCCTCATTTTCGAGATTAACACAGCAGTGAAAATGCCATACGTAAGGCTCTACCTCAAAATCAAAAGCAGCAAGCTCGTCATCCATAAAATCTTTCCAATAATCCATTGGAATGTTGAATTCAGATGCGGCTATTCCATCAAATAGCGAAAATTTTGTTTTCATTTACCCAATTTTTGTAAAATAGCATTGAGAAGTTCTTGTTTGCTTTCGGAGTCGGAAAATTCTATAGACTTAGTTATATCCATCAAAGCCAAATCGTATTTTTCCATAGCGTCATAAATTTCCGCTCTTGTGTGGTATAATTCGGGGGCATCGTCATACTCTAAAATGGCATTGTTGGCAACATCCAATGCCTCCTCATACCGCTCAAGTAAAAAGAGGTAATAGGCTTTGTTGTTGAGTACAGCCATTTTATCGTAAACCAAAAAAGTTTTTTTATTCAACTCTTCAACCAATTGGAGCTGGATATCAATTTTTTCAATGGCTTCCTCGTAAAAACCTTGGGACTCCAATTCAACTATTTCATAGGTTAGCTCATTAATTTTTTCATTCTCCTCGGCATATTCTGTTTCGTGAGCAAATTCAACATTTTCGCCAAGCGAAATATGAACCATATCGGCAGCTAAATCAATTATATATTCTGGGTTTTTTGTGTTGTTTCTAACCAACTCTACGCTTGTTGATAGGGTTATAAATGAGCCTGCTCCAGTTAAAATGTATTTCGAGAATAAGGTGTATAAATCATGATAAAAACCTTCGAGGGTGCTGTTTAAAAAAGGATTATCAAATTTTCCTGAGTTATTAAATAGTTGCTTCAAGATGTTTGATGCCAGGTTGGCAAATGTAGAACTACTGATTTCTCCGCTCTTTAAAAAATTGGCAGTTTCTTTTTTTAGTTCCAGCGAGAGGTATTTATAGTAGTGAATATCATCGAAAATAAAAAAATCGGTAACCAAACACACTGGCTGATCGTTGGCGTCGAAACCGAAATAGGAAGGGAAATGGTTTTGATTTCCGATGTCGAACAATATGACATTATTCGCAAATTCTTCGGAAGGATAATAGTTTAAAAAGTCAAACTGGTCATTCTCGTCCATTAGCAATTCGATGTGATGGTTGTAGAAATTAAAGTCTGCTCCGTTTGAAGTGCATAATTCATCACTTCTTTTGGAATATAATTCTGCTGCTTTTTCGTCTTTGAAGCATCCCATTCCTGAAACGGTAGGGTACCCTATATAATCTAAATCGTCAAAATTTTCTGTGCTTTGGCCTGATGATACTGCCATTTTCCAGTATTTCACAGGTCGGTTGGTAAATTGAACCACGGCAAAGCAAGGAGGAATATCAGGCAAGCCCTGCTGGTTAGTGTTTTTATTGTTTGTATAGTAAAGTTCGGTAGTAAACTCACCATTGGGAACTTTTTCTTCCAAGGGTACGCTAGAATTATAGTAATGCAAAGGATCGCATACTACAATACTGTTGGTGCCGACGTGAAGTTTACCAATCTCGACAATATCGGAAATTTCAGGATGATTTAGCTGCTCTTCCTTTGGCAAACGAAGTATTAATTCAAATAGATGTTTCATGGTTTTCAGGTTTGAATTTATGATGAAAACTGTTTTATTATAGTATCCAAATTGATGTTTTTAGTTATATTGTCCGCACAGCACGCACATAAGCAGTTTTATTTTTATGAAAGCCATAGTCGTTGGTTCCGTAACCGAAGTGAAGTGTCCAAGCACGTAATGAGCTAGTTTCTATATTGCTCCAATAGTAGTTCGATTTAAGATTTCCTTTCCCTTTTTGAAACAACTCTGAATGCATAAGTTCTAATTCGCTTTTCGTAGGTAATCGCCATCCATTTCCTAGCTCCTCACACATTATCATAGCTTTATTCCAATCCATTTGAGTTTCAAAGTCATTTTGCGCAACTTCGAAACGTTTGCCAGATGTCGGATGCATTATTTCGTGCATATTAGCATAATTGTGTTTATATATTGCGTAATGGACTTTCCCTTAATTAAATGGACTAAACATGAGGTCATTTTATTTTAACAAATATGACATCTTCATTGAGGAATAATAAATTTATTACTATTAATGTTGTTGTCGCTAATCTCCTCCAATATCTGTCCCTGACTTTCCCACATCAGACTCATTTTGTTCTTCAGCAAATCCGTAATTAGTTCACAGCAATTATCAACAGACAAACTGTTTTGTTTTAAAATGAGTAAATCAAGCGACTTATCGAGTTCATTGTCATCTTTAAAATCAAAGCCAAATTCCACATACTTTTTTTGAACTTTATTGTTAATGAGCAATGAGATATGATGGTTGGAATTCAAGCCCGTATAAAAGATATTTGGATATGAGACAATAATCAATCGCGAATCATCTTCCAAAACCATTTCTTGTCCAATTTTTTGCTTATAATTCTCTTCCCAACTACCATAAGTCAATCTCCATCAGGCATAGGAGAGTTTTGTATATAGGTTTTCGGAAAATTTTAGTGTTGGGTTCAAATCCATTTTTTATGTGTTAATGTTAATTCGGACAATTATTATCAGCTATCTTAGTTTTTAACACACCGCACCGAAAACCCTTCACAATCTCTAACGGTCATACTGCTTAACATAAGGCTTCGATAAGCGCTATAAAAGCAATTGCATTGAAATTTATAATTTGGTTTTTTCTCGTTCAACACCGACCACCAGTAGGCGTAAATTCCAATATCCATAAAGTTCCCTAGCTGATTTCGATAGCCCCCTGGAAGAGCAGTAAAACTCGATTCGTTGTTCTCAATGGTTCCTGATGTTTGGTCATCGCTCCACTGTAAAACGCCGTTGCTAATTTCGCCTTTAGTCATTTTTTTTGCTTTAAGGTAATCATCTTCGTGATAGCCCCAGTCGTTGATGCTTTTTATTTTGCCTCCAGCTATACTTATGCCCCCCAAGTGGTCACCCAAAGCAAGCCAGTCCTGCTCAGTGGCAATACGCCAGCCCTCGGGAGCCAACCCTCTGGGGTCTAATGTAGCCCATTGGTTGTATATTTTGCCAAAAACTTCGCCCAATATAGGCTCATTGTTGTAGTAGCACCAAGCAGGAATTTTGTTTTTGGCACACTTCATCCACTCCATATTTGATGAAGCTTCAAGAATTTTATCACCATTCCTAAAACTATTTAAATCCAGATTAGAGTTCATCCAGATTTGGGGTCCAATTTTAATATGAGGCATTAAGAACTTTTTTTAATGATAATAGCTTCAATAAGAACTTCCAGAAAACTCAACGAAATGACAAAAATAGTATTCCAAATGGTAATGCTCTCAAATTCTTTGCTACCATCCATTTAAGTACAAAGACAATAACCCATAATTGAAGAGCTGTTTGAAATGATGAGAATTTTAAAATTTCTGAGATTTTAATGATGTCGAAAATGCGATTACAGCATACAAGTTAATAATAAAGTTTGTTAGTTGGGTAGTTTTTGAGCGCTTAGTTACAAATTGGTCTCGATATGGCTTTAGAATTTATTAGCTAAGTTTAATCGAACAATTTTTCCTTTAATTGAGTTATAACTCAATTAACTTGAGAAAAATGAAAACAGTAATTCATAAAGCCAACACTCGTGGCTTTGCCGATCTTGGTTGGTTAAAAAGTTATCATACTTTCAGCTTTGCAAACTACTACAACCCCGAGCGGGTTCACTTTGGTGCGCTTCGTGTGCTAAACGACGATTTTGTGGCCCCTGGCCAAGGATTTGGAACACATCCCCACGACAATATGGAAATAGTTTCAATTCCTCTCGAAGGCGACCTCGAACATAGCGATAGCATGGGTAATGTTGCTGTAATTCGAAATGGCGATATTCAGGTAATGAGTGCAGGTAGCGGAATTACACATAGCGAGTACAATAAAAATTCCGATAAACCCGTTAAATTTCTTCAAATTTGGATTTTTCCAAATCAAAAGAATGTTGCTCCTCGTTACAATCAAATTACCCTTAATATTGCCGAAAGGCAAAATAAACTTCAGCAAATTGTATCGCCAAACGCAAACGATGAGGGTGTTTGGATTCATCAGGATGCGTGGGTTCATTTAGGTAAATTCGAAAAGGATTTTTCAACCAATTACAGCTTGAAAAAGAAAGGTAATGGGGTTTACGTATTTGTTATTTCGGGTAATGTTACCGTTAGCGGTGTGGAATTAAGCGATCGCGATGGACTGGGCGTTTGGGAGGTCGATGATTTTGTACTAAAAGCCAATTCGAGCAACACCGAAGTGCTGTTAATGGAAGTACCCATGGAATTGTAGGGTTTTTAGGCGTGATGTAAAAAGCGTATGTCCCCTCGGATTTGCAACCGAGCGCACTTTGCGAGTTCGACGTAGACAATACGAGGGTTTCTTTTTTAAGAATTTGCAATCCTTTATCCACGTTTTCAAGTAATGTTTTAGGATTAGAAATCCTTGCAGTAAGGCTGAGCCAGATTACAAATCCGTCTCGACAAATTAAAATTATAAGGTTAGCAGATTAACTTTCGTTAACTCTCAATACTTAAGGTGCAGCGCACCGAGCCATTTGTAATATAGGTAGGGTTAATGGACAAAAGGTGCAGCGCACCGAAACCTATGGGAGCGAATAAGTTCAAATATACATAGTTGAATGTTACGGTGCTCTGCACCTTGATGACAACGAGTATCTGAAAATTTTACAAATATTGTGCGGCTCTGCCGCTTACCTAAATGACATTTGATTACAAATCCGTCTCAATATGGAGGTGTATGTACTTAAACCTCAATTATTTTTATATTGTGCTCGTCGAGCAGTTTGGTTGTTTCGTTTATGTTGGGCGTAAAACCTAAAATAAATCCACCACCTCCAGCACCACAAAGCTTTAGGTAGAAGTTGTCCGATTCTAACCCCATTTTCCAGAGGGCCTCGTATTCGGGTAGTACCATTTCCTTAAAGTACGCGAGTTGTAATGTGGATAACTTTTTTAGGCAAGGGAAAAAGTTTAGCGTGTCTCCCTTTTTTAAATAATTAATACACTGGTTGTTGGCGCTAATAACCGTTTCGGTAATTATCTTAAAGTATTCGGGATTGCTGCACTTTTCGTTGTACATTTTAACATACTCGCCTGTTAATCGGGCTTTGTCTGTGTCAATAATAAAGGGATGAAAAATGGTGTAGTTAACATTTTCAACTTTTAAATCGTCGTTGTGTACATAAACCCCTTTGTTTAAAAAGCAGGTCAATGAGTCGAGACCCGAGCTTTTGCCGTGGAAGTAGGATTCGAGAAAGGCGAGTTTCTTGCGTAAAACGGGTAGGTTTTCGTCCTTTTGTATGTCGTTGTTTTTCTTGTAATACTTGCTGAAAATAGCGGCTGTAAGTGCCCCTGAACTGCCGGCGCCATAGCCAATTGGGATGCTAGAATTAAAGTATAAGCCTTTGTCTATATCGCTCTTAAGTTGATTGAGATTGATCAACTTTTCCATTTCAGAGTTTGGAAGTGCACGTTGAAGATGGTTGTAAAAATTGTGTATGGATTTATGCGACTCTAATTGATTGAGGCTAATGGTTTCATTTTTCGATAAAAAGTCGAGTGCGCCATAAAAATGTGATAATGGAATAAGCAACGCATCCGATTTGTGCAGAATGGTGTATTCGCCAAATAGCATTATTTTAGCATTGAATTTCAACTTGCTGCTAACGTGAGTTCTAAGTAAGTTTAACACAGAGGTTTTATGTTTTGCATTTTACAAAATGATAACTATTCAACAATAAAAAAAATCTCACGCAATCCTGATAACTATCCATACCCGTTAGGTTAAGCTCATTTTCCAATGATTATAAAACTCCAAAATTTAATTTTTCTCCTTTACTTTCTCCTTGATGAGAAAGTAAACAAAGAATCAAGGCAAAACGAAGCTTCTGCCCGCTCTGAACAATTGCTTGTTTTTCAAGCAAGGTAGGCAAAGCCCCCTTGCTGAAAAACTACACAATAGTCCATTCACTCCACTGCTGGCTCGCCGTTTTGCCATTCCCCCGCACATCGCTCATAGTAAACATCTTGCGATTTATTAACTGTTTAGGCTTGATGTTTGTTAAGCCGCTGCTTTTTCATTCTCCCCCTTCAATGTTATTCCATATATCGAACAGACGTTACTATATTTAGTGGCTTTGGTCCTTCCGAAAGTTCATCGTCAATCCACGCTTCGTTTTCGAAGTATGCTTTTAGTTCGCTGTTAATATAATCAACTACCTGTTTGCGTGCTGTTTGCGGGTAAAGTATGTGGATATTTGGCCCAGCATCGAGGGTAAACGCAAAATTAAGGTTGCGATTATCCCTAAATTCCCTCAATTTCGTAATAACTGTTAGCGTATTCGACTTCATTAAGCAAATTGATGGATTTGATGAAAGCATTAATGCGTGCAGCGTTAAGGCTTCGTTTTCTACAATTTGAGAGAAGTTTTTTTCGTCTCCATTTTTCAAAGCTGTAATAAGCCTATCCATGTTATCCAAGGCCTGTGAGTGTCGGGCATTAGCAAATGGATGGTTTTGCATTAAACGATGCCCCTCTGTACTTGAAAACGATTTTTTGCCAAAATCGATAATTAGAATGGCGTTGCCGTATGTTTTAAAAACATTATGTACTTGGCTGTCCATTGGCAAAGCCAATTCGTTGGTCGACCCATTTACAAAATCGGTTTTACCCCAAATGGCGGTTTTTCCGTAAATCGAACGGCATGCGCTACCAGAGCCAAGTCGAGCTAAGAAGGATGCTTTTTGGTACAGGTCGTCATTGTTAGTTAAGGTTTTAAATAAATTATTCTCGATGCTGCACAAGCAAAGAGCTAAAGCACTAAACGACGATGCCGAAGAGGCAACTCCAGCCGAATGCGGGAAAGTATTATGGCTATAAATTTTAAAATTCAGTTTCGCAATAAAGGGAAGGTAGATCGAAATTTTTTCGAAGTACCCTTTTACTTTTTCTTCGAATGCTAAGTTTTGCTTGTTTTCAAAGAAATACTCAATATTTGGCTGAGCATTTTTTGCTTTTTGGTATGTTATTTTGGTTACTGTTTTCGAGTTTTTGAGGGTGAAACTTATCGAAGGATTTAGGGGTAACTGGTCGCCCAATTTTCCCCAGTACTTTATTAGTGCAATATTCGACGGACTTTCCCAGCCTACTGTTTCAGCATTGCTGAGCTCAAAATCGGTTAAGAGTTTGCCTTCCTGTAAATATCGTTTAGTAAAGATGTCGTCGCTCATAAAACCAATTTTTTGTATGGGAAAATAATGTTGAGCCCTTTGCCATGAAAATACTGCGCAACATATTCCGAATTGCCATGAGATGTGGCCATTATAAAGTCGCCACCCCAAGCACCAAGTGATTTAATCGAACCTTTAAAGTCCGAAAAATATTGAGATTTTACTGTTGGCGTATTTAATGAACTTGAAATAATCGACTCGTGGTGAACAATGTGGTTTTCAAACTCTTTAAGGGTTTTGGAGTGAATTATGGAGTTTGAAATTTCAGTAATAGCTTCAGCTTCGGTTGTCTTTCCCTTAATTTTATCCCCGTATTGCTGCACGCTCGATAGCGAGTTTTGTTTTCGGCCTAAGTAAACGAAGTAAATGTTTTCGAGAAATGTTGGATTGAAGCGAGCCTCTGTAACGCTTGGGGTGTCTTGAATACGATAAAAAATTGACCCATTGGAACGGGCGCAAGCAATGTCGTATCCCGATCCTTCCGACGTTTTGGAAAGTAGCTGGTACGGATTTGTATTGGACCAATAAGCGAGGTTCGATATTAACGAAGAACTGCTTCCTAAGCCCCATTCCAAAGGAAATTCCAAATTTGTTTTTATGCTTAAATCCTGTTGAGTTGCGCTTAAAACATTACTGTTGCGTTTTACTGCAAGCAGTAGCTTTTGCAGGTAAAGCGCTGCACTTGATATATTGGTTTTTGTAATTTCCAGATTTCTTAAAT
The DNA here is from genome assembly GCA_002345675.1 of Bacteroidales bacterium UBA2287. Lineage (GTDB taxonomy): Bacteria > Bacteroidota > Bacteroidia > Bacteroidales > Tenuifilaceae > UBA2287. Next base: position 23,386 of record DDWL01000037.1, read on the forward strand.
TAAATACCGCCTGAAACCACAACTCGTTTTTTATATGCGTTTCCCAAGTTAATTCGCCTCTCGAATCGTGTAACGAGGTTACAACCATGCTTTGCCCTAACTTTAACGGCACAGCAAGTGCCAACGACCCCTCGAGTACAAAATACTCGCCGGTTATTAGTAGCTTTCCGTGCGAATAGTATTGGTTGCTCATTTCGGTAAATCGATTTTTAAAGATTCTATGTATTCTTGCACGGCTTTGTAGGAAACCTTTTTGTCGTTAAAGTAGTTGATGGCTTTATCTTTTTGAATGTTGTTGGCATTTAATGCGTTAAGTATGTTGCTTAAATGGAATCGCATATGCCCCTTTTGAATGCCCGTGGTAATTAGCGCACGAACTGCAGAAAAAGTACTGGCAAGACCAACAGCAGCAGTAATCTCCATAAGTTCCTTTGCCGATGGATTTCCTAAAATTTCAAGCGAAAGCTTTGCCAACGGGTGCGTTTTGGTTAAGCCGCCAACTGTTCCAAGTGCCATAGGGATTCTTAGGGTGTATTTAAATGTGTGCTCATCAACCTCCGCAGTTGTTAAACTTTTGTAATGTCCATCCTTCGAGGCGTATGAATGCCCCGATGCTTCAACGGCTCTAAAGTCGTTTCCGGTAGCCAAAACAACAGCGTCGATGCCGTTAAATATTCCCTTGTTATGTGTTGTAGCCCTGTAAATATCAATATTTGCAATGTCAACCGCAGTTTTAAATTTATGTGCAAAATCGTGAGGCGTTAAATTGCCCGATATTTCGGCAAGCTTGTCGATGGAGCATTCGACAGAACACTCAACAATGCTCTCGGGGGTGTGATTCGACAGAATGGCCATTATAATTTCACAATCCCTTTCGCTGCTCAGGAAATTACTGTTTATGTATTGTTTTAGCGATTTGGCCATTTCTTCAAGAGCCGTATTTATAACATTGGCTCCCATGGCATCGGCCGTTTCAAATGAAATTCGAATTTGGTAATAGTTGGAAATTTTATCGCTAAAATCGAGTAGTTCTATGTCGGTAATACCGCCATTGCGCTCCTTCATGTTTGCAAGAATGGATGCCGAACTTTCGATAATTATTTTTTTAATATCCTTAAAGTGGGTTACCAGTTGAGACAGCTTACCACCCCACTGAAAGTGAATTTGTCCAATTTTAGTTGTTGAAATAACTTTTGACGAAAAGCCACCTTTGCCAAACCAAAATTTAGCAGCGGCCGAAGCAGCGGCAACAACCGAGCTTTCCTCAGTAACCATTGGAACGAAATACGCCTTGTTGTTTATAATGAAATTAGGTGCAATGCTGTAGGGTAAAAAATAGTTCGACAATACATTCTCGCTAATATCGTCTAACTTGCTTTGTATCTCTTTGTTATGTAGTTTAAATTGTTGTAGCACATTAAAGTCTTCAGTGTTTTTGCCTTGGCGTTCAGCAATTAGCTGAATTTTCTCTTCGTTGCTAAGGCTCGAAAACCCTTCAATGTATTTATGCTGCGACATTTCGCTATTTTTTTAAAGTTAAATAGGCGAATGCCATTTGTAGGCCTTTTATTTGGTATTGAATGTATTCTCGTAGCTGCCCATAATCTTCGTGCGCATACTTGAGCATTGCCGATGCTTGCCCGTATATTGATGGGAGGTTGCTTTTTTTCATCAGGTAGTACCCATCTAAAAATGATTTAATACCACCCGAAATAATAATTTGTTTACATAGAATTTCTTCCGACTCAGTTACAATTTTGTTAATGTCTTCAACCATTTGTTCAGCAGTATTACCAATATTCGAAAGGGGTTGAAGCATTTTGTTTGCAATAGGATTGCTTCTTTTTAGTTCGACTTTCGAGAAGTTTGTACCACCATAAGCCGCAAGTTCTATGGCCTCGAGTGGAAGTTTTAGTAATACTTTTAGGCTTTCAGGACCAAAACCTTGGCCTACCTCTTTTACAATAACTTTTAAGTTAGTTTGACTTAGAAACAGCTTTATTGTATCAATTGGTGGGTGAAGCAGCGTTTCGCCTTCGGGTTGAATCCATTCCTGCAAAGGATTTACGTGAATAACCAAGCCGTCGGCTCGAAGCTTTGCTACTAAATCGATAATTTCTTGTAGTTTATTTTGATGAACTGCTTGTTCAATTTGGCAAATTCCCAGATTTGCATAAAATGGATAGTCGTTTCCTATAACATCCCTAAGGTCGTAATGGTCCAAGTATTTATCGCTTTCCAGTAATGTTCGGCACGAACCGAGCCCCATGCCCAATCCATATTCGTTGCAAGCTTTTGCTAAGTTTGTATTAATAGTTTTTGCATAGTCGGTTCCGCCAGTCATGCTCGAAATCCACAGGGGTATTTTCATGGTTTTCCCAAGAAACTTTATACCCAAACCATCTTGCTTGGGATGAGGATTTAGCAAAGGCTCGTAATTGAATCGATTATCGTGTTCATTTACAATCGACTGCGAATTTAAAGCTAATTCGATATGGTCTTTTTTTCTTTTTTCCATAATTAGACTATTGTTATATTTCTAAGTGCCTAGCAATAACCATATTTAGAACTTCGGAAGTTCCTTCGCCAATTCTTAAAATTCGTTGGTCGCGATAAAATCGTTCAATGTCGTTGTCTTTAAATAGCCCGTATGCTCCAAAAATTTGAACAGCTTCGTCGGCTATCTCTTTAGCAATTTCCGATGTGTATAGCTTCGATATGGCTGCCTGTTTGCCAAATGGCAAGTTGTTATCCTTTAGCCAGCAGCTATAGTAAAGGTAGTTTCTTGCCAATTCGAGTTTTATATCCATATCGACAAGTTTATTCGAAATTGCCTGAAACTTCGATAAACTTTGTCCAAACTGTTTTCGCTGCTGAGCGTATTCGCGAGCCATATCGAAAGCCCCTTGGGCAAGTCCCAGTCCTATGGCAGCAATTGAGAGCCTTCCCGAATCGAGGGTTTCGAGCATTATGCGCATTCCTTTACCCCGCTCGCCAAGTATGTTTTCTTTTGGTGCAGTAGAATTGTGAAACACTAAACGACCAGTGTCGGCGGCTCTCCAAATCATTTTGTTATTAATACTTTCGGCCTTATAGTTTGCAAATTCTCGTTCGAGTAAAATTGCCGAAAACTCCTTTTGGTTTATGTCGTTTGAAGTATTTGCAAGCAAGGTTACGCCCATGGAAAGTTCTGAAGCAGAGTTGGTAATAAAAACCTTTTGTCCGTTCACAATCCACTGGTCGTTTTTTAAATGTGCAGTGGTTTCAATCGCCTTTGCATCCGACCCAGCATTGGGCTCGGTTATTCCAAAGGCCCAAACATGGTTCCCTGTAGTAAGTTTTGGCAGTAACCGTTGTTTTTGCTCCGTAGTGCCGTAGTTGTAAATTGGTGCAATGCCTAATGAGTTATGAGCTGCAATTGTTGCCGCCTGCGAACTATCTACTCTTGCTATTTCTTCAACAGCAATAATGAATGATAAAGTATCAAGGTTTTTGCCGCCGTATTCTTCGGGTATGGTTATGCCAAACAAGCCAAGTTTGCCCATTTTTTTTGTTAACTCAACTGAAAACTCAGCATTTTCGTCAAGTTTTTGGGCAATTGGCTTAATCTCATTAAGGGCAAACTCCCTAATCTTCGAACGGAGTTTACTATGGTTTTCGGATATTAATGGATGATGCATGTTGGTACTTGATTTACTATAAAACAATTAATTCTTAGTTTCGATTACTCTTTTGCCGACCAAATTGGGGGTCGCTTATCAAAAAAGGCAGAAATACCTTCGTTTGCTTCATTCGAAATTTTAAGTTTTGCTATTGAGGATGATGTTAACGCTACAATTTCATCGTGAGTTTTGGCGTTTTTTAATTCTCCAATAAGACGTTTTGTTTCTTTTATTCCTTCTGGCGATGCCTTAATTATGTCGTTTGAAATTGACTTTAACCTCGATTCCAATTCGTAGGTAGGGACTATAACATCAACTAAATTAAGTTGTTGTGCTTCTGTTGCGCCGACTTTTTGTCCCGTAAACATTAAATATTTTGCCTTATGCTCATTTAGCCTTGTTAGCACATATGGCATTATGGTAGAAGGAGCAAGGCCTATTTTTACTTCAGAAAAAGAGAATTCTGCATTCTCTTCGGCAATTACAATGTCCGAGGCGCATAGCAAACCAATTCCCCCGCCATAATTATTTCCCGTTGCCACGGCAATGGTTGGTTTGGGCGAATTGTAAATGGTGCCCAAGCAATCGGCCCATCGTTGGCCATCCTTTAGGTTTTCGTCGAAGTTCAATTTACTCGATTCGAGCATTCTGTTAAGGTCAGCCCCAGCGCTAAACGACTTTCCCTTCCCTCGTAAAACAATAACTCTTACACTGTTTTCTTTTTCCAAAGAGTTGAAAATGTGAATAAGCTCATCGAGCATTTCGTTGGTAATAGCATTTTGCGCAGCTGGCCTATTTAGCCACACTGTAGCCATAAAATTTTGAGTGCTAACTTCTATCGTGTTATAGGTTTTCATGTTGCAACTACATTCGGTAAATACCTGGTTTGTAATCGGGTATTTCGATATTTGCAGCAATCGACAAGCCCAGTCCAATCATTTTTCGAGTATCCACAGGGTCAATTATCCCGTCGTCCCATATTCGTGATGTGCTGAAATAGGCCGAACTTTCGGCTTCAAATTTTTCGGTAATACTGCTCCTTAAGTCCTCATCGTTAACTCCATTCTTTTGTTTAACGCTTACAAGCACTTCGGCGGCTTGTTGCCCGCCCATTACGGAGGTTTTTGCGTTTGGCCAAATAAAAAGCAAGTTAGGCTTGTATGCGCGACCGGCCATAGCGTAATTACCTGCGCCATGCGACCGCCCAAATACTATGGTAATTTTAGGGACATTTGTGTTGGCTACTGCATGTACCATTTTAGCTCCGTCCTTTGCAATGCCTTTGTGCTCAGCATCTTTTCCAACCATAAATCCCGAAATGTTATGTAGAAAAATGAGTGGTATTTTTCGAATGCTGCACATTTCGATAAAATGAGTTCCTTTTAGTGCCGATTCGGAAAAAAGAATCCCATTGTTGGCAATAATGCCAACGGTATTCCCCATTATTTTCGCGAATCCAGTTACCAGCGTTACGCCATAGTTTGGCTTAAATTCCTGAAATTTGCTGCCGTCAACAATTCTGGCAATTATTTCGTAAGGATCCATCCATCGAGAACTTTGCGAATGAATTATGCCGTATAGTTCATTGGCCGAATACAAGGGCTCTTCAATTTCGCTTGCGGTTATTTTTGACTTTTGTGGTTTGGGTATATATTCAAAAATACTTCGGCATATTTTAATGGCTTCCTCTTCGGTTTTGGCCAAATGGTCGGCAACGCCCGAAATGTGGGTGTGTACATATGCTCCCCCCAGCTCTTCGGCTGTAACCTCCTCGCCAATAGCTGCCTTAACCAAGGGAGGCCCAGCCAGGAATATTGTTCCCTGATTTTCGACAATAATCGACTCGTCGCTCATTGCTGGAATGTAGGCTCCCCCTGCAGTGCACGATCCCATTACCATTGCAATTTGTGGAATTCCTGCTGCCGATAAACGTGATTGGTTGTAGAAAATTTTCCCAAAGTGATCTCGGTCAGCAAAAACCGTGGCTTGTTGGGGTAGGAATATTCCCCCCGACTCCACAATGTAAACGCAAGGCAAACGATGCTCAAAGGCAATTTCCTGTGCCCTTAAATGTTTTTTTATGGTTTCGTAAATGTATGTTCCTCCTTTTACGGTAGGGTCGTTGGCAATAATAATGGTCTCAATTCCATGAATAATTCCGATACCGGTGACAATGCCAGCCGAATAAAAATGACTTTCGTGCAAGTCGTTAGCTGCTAACGTCGAAAACTCATAAAACGAAGATTCTTTGTCGATTAGGGCATTTATTCGCTCTCTAGCTAATAGTTTCCCTTTCGATTTATGCTTTACTACATACGAATCGTCGTTTCGGTTGGTAACTATTTGTAGCTGGTTTCTGAAGTCGTAAACTATTTGTAGTGTTGCTTTAAGGTTGTCTTTAAATTCTTCGGAATTGGGATTTATTTTAGATTTAATTATAGTAAACTCGTCCATTGTAATCAATTATTTAACCTATATATGCTGAGTTGCAGGCTGCAAAAACAGCCTGCAACTTGTTAGGGCTAATTCAAATACTAAAGATTTTTAAAGAAATTTGAATACTACTAGGTCAATAATTAATCCTAGCAAAAACAGAACTCCAAACGACCGATTGAATGCAAATGCTCTACCAACCAAGTACAATGGCCAACCTTTTCCTTCAACACCATCGGGGGCTTGGTCGGGACGCTTTTTGGCCATCACTTTAGTTTGTTTTATAAACTGAGGAATCGACAATAGAACTAGAAGTATTGCAGGCCCGAGTTGGCTTGTAACTACAAGGTATATTACAAGCAAGTACTGAACTATCCATAGTCCAATAACCGAATATCTCGAAGCCTTTTCGCCAATAATTACAGGTAGGGTTCGAATGCCTTTTGCCTTGTCCTCTTTAAGTTTATCGGTATGCTTGCCAAGTAGAACCGTTGTTGGGCCTAATGCGTAAACAAGGCTAACTAATGCAACCCAATTACTCCATTGACCACCTGTTACAACAAAGTAAGTGCCGCCTATCATTAAGGGGCCCCAAACTAAAATTACAGATATTTCGCCTAAACCGTAGTATTTTAAAGGCCAAGTGTAAAAAAGTAAAAAGAACAATCCCGGCAGCAATACCCATAGTGTTAACAAACCCACATTGTAAGTAATTACTAGCCCAGCAAAAAGAGCCAAAAGCCCCGTTACAACAATATACCCAATAAGTTTTCCTTTTGTTATAAAGCCATTTGCAAGAGGGTGAGGCCCATATTGTGCTCTGTAGTAGTTGTCCTTATCTACTCCTTTATTATAGTCAACTAAGTCGTTTAGCAAGTTGTTTGTTGCATGAGCTAGTATTAGGCCAAAAAACGACAGGAGGAATATTATCCACGAAAAGTTTCCCGTGCGATAGGCTAACAAGCCACCTATACCAGCCGCTATACCAGTCATTATGAAAACAGCAGCCCTGCTGGCAACTAGCCATCTTGAAATAATGTCGTAACTATTCCATTCTTCTTTAGTTACCTGAGGGATAACCCGAAGAGCATTAATCCATATTTTGAACATACAAAGTGTTTGTTAGGTTATACATTGATTTTTTTCAATTTAGTAAACAATAAAACTCGCAAATTGTTAAATTGTTCATGGGTTTGTATTAATGGAATAGGTTAGGTATTTGCAAATATCCCCTCGAATTTGTAATACGAGGGTGTTTATGTAAGGATTTGCAGCCCTTTGCCAAGTTTTAAAGTGAAGTTTTACGGATTGACTACGTCGAGTTCGCATAGGACGCTCGGTTATAAATCGGTCTCGAAAGGAAATCCTTCGCAACAGTTTTGTAACTAAAAAATAGAATTTAGCAATATTTTACATTGCAAAAAGCATCATCTTCGGTTATGTATTGTGCTGAACCTGTAAGGTTTGGTGTAGGTTGTGTGCAAGTTTTTTTTATTTTTGTATAAAACCTTGAATATTAATTAGATATTATGTATATTGCAGTGTTGCAAAGCTCCTTGTTTTTGCTTTTTGTTTCGGATTAACCAATTGTAAATTTGCTTAAAAGAAACCCCCTCTTCGTTTAAAATGAAGCTTTTTATTAAATATATGGTTAGCCTTCGCTGCAAAATGCTGGTAAAGGAGGAACTCAAAAAGCTTGGGATTATGCATGCAATTGTCGACCTTGGAACAGTTGAAGTTGATGGCGACATAACGCAAGAGCAACACGACCTACTAAAGGTTAATCTCCTAAAGTCGGGGCTGGAGCTGCTCGACGACAAGCGAAGCATTTTAATTGAGCGAATAAAAAATGTGGTTGTCGAAATGATACACTACTCCGACGAGCTGCCAAAGGTTAACTACTCCGACTACATAAGCGACAAACTTGGCTACGACTACACATACCTTTCGAACGTATTCTCGGAGGCAAAGGGAATTACCCTGCAGCAGTTTATAATAATGCACCGGATTGAAAAGGTTAAAGAGCTGCTAATTTACGACGAGCTTAACCTTACCGAAATTTCGTACAGACTTCAGTACAGTAGTGTAGCACACCTGTCGAACCAGTTTAAAAAGGTTACAGGTCTCTCTCCTTCGTTTTATAAACAGCTGAAAAAGAAGCGCAAGGACAATTTAGAGAACCTGTGATTTGTGTAATTCTTTCTCCTAAAAGTGTAACGCTTTAGCCACATTACTCGCCCATCTTTGTTGAGTCAATATTGACCCAACAAAAACCAAAAAAAATATGAAAAAGTTAGCCGTATGCGCAATGGCAATTTTAATGCTATTTGCCTTCTCGCCAGTGCAGTTAAATGCAGCCACCGAACCAGCGCTATTAGCCACTGCAGCGCCTGTTGCTATTGCAAGAATTGAAAGTAGCCAGCTTATTGAGCGTTTAGACGAAATTAAGGAAATGGACAGGTCGTCGTTGAACTATTCGCAAAAAAAGGAGCTACGCAAAGAGGTACGCAGCATTAAGAGCGAGTTAAAACAGCGTGGCGATGGTATTTACATTTCGGTGGGAGCCGCTTTAATTATAATTATTCTTCTTATCATTCTTCTTTAGCGTTTAGTTTTGTTAATCGTATTTAGAAATTAGCTAAAACAAAAAACATGAAAAGAGCAGGAATTGTCATCATACTAATTGGGTTAGTAATCACCCTCGTTACCGGAATTAAGTTTGTGACAAAAGAAAAAGTTGTAGACGTGGGCGAATTACAAATTTCACGAAACAAGAAACATAGCATAGCTTGGTCGCCAATTGCAGGTATTGTAGTAATGGCAATAGGTGGTGGCATTTTGCTTTTGGGTTTTCGAAAACAGTAACTCGATATTTAACCTTAAATCGAAATTAACTAACCAAATTAAAATAAAATGAAGAATACAATTTTAAAAATTACAGCAATTGCTTTTGTTGCTATGGCTATGTTTGCAAGTTGCAATACACCTGCACAAAAGGTCGAAAATGCTAAGGATAATGTAGAAAATGCAGAAGTCGATTTGGATAAAGCAAATCGCGAGTACTTAGCCGAAGTTGAAAATTTCAGAAAAGAAATTTCAGCAAAAATTGTAACCAACGACCAGCTAATAGCCGAACTGAAAGCAAAGGCCGCAAATGAAAACCGTGAGCTTAAAGCCGATTACAAGGAGGTAATTGCATCGCTTGAGAAGAAAAATAGCGATTTAAAAAAGAAACTGGACGAATACAAAGAGGATGGGAAAAAGAATTGGGCATCGTTCAGAGATGAGGTAAATCAAGATATGAAAGAATTGGGTAGAGCAGTGAAGGACTTTTTTACTGACAACAAAAAATAGTCTTTTTCATTCGCTCTTAGAGGCTGGTTGTAAAATCAGCCTTTTTTTTCCTTTTTTTATTAGTAACTCCTGCGTGATTTTGTATTTTAAACATAAATAGCACTGCAATGAACTGTTACATAAGCAAGGGGGCCTTAAAAAAGGAAGATGCTGTGAAAGGCGAAGATATTAGAGACGGTATCTTTAAGTTGATAAAATCAAGCCATCCAGGTTTTAGCAAGAAATTATACATTTCAACAAAAGAACTTCACCGTTTTCGAAGACTTTACCTGTCGTCGCTTATAGCCCGAGAAAAAGAGGAACTGGCAGTAATTGACAAAGATGTAATTGATACTTTTAAAAAGAACCCAGTTCTTTCCGAAAATATTTACGAAAAAAAGGAAGCGAAGTTAACGGTAGGGCAGAAAATGGCCGACAAAATTGCGCTTTTTGGAGGTAGTTGGACTTTTATCAGCATTTTCTTCTCTTTCATTATTATTTGGATGGCTGTTAATGTTATAGTTCTTATTGCCAAGCCATTCGACCCATTTCCGTTTATTCTCCTTAACCTTTTTCTTTCGTGCTTAGCCGCCGTTCAGGCGCCAATTATTTTAATGAGCCAGAATAGGCAGAGTCAAAAGGAACGAACTCGTGGAGAACACGACTACAAAATTGACCTAAAAGCAGAACTGGAAATTAAGCTACTAAGCAAAAAGGTTGACCATTTGCTTGTTCGACAAATTAATAATTTGCTCGAAATACAGGAGGTGCAAACCGATTACCTTGAGGATTTAATTAATACTAACAAAAAGGCACTTAAGGCAAAGCGTTAATGGTGCTTGTGAAATGCAGAGGGACAATAAGTAGTAACCTGAGTTTGAGATAAGGCTAAACATCAAATTACTCCTTAATAAGGTAGTTGAACCAGGCAATTAGTTAATAATGAATGATGCCAGCGGCATCAAATGTTTATTGAATAAATTGTCATTAGAATTTATACGACCCCCGCTGGGGTCGAATACTAATCTCAAAAGTTTCTATAAACATTCAAACCCTTTGGGTTTGGTGAGGTTTACTTGTTGTTATAAATGCGCCTCTCGAATGATTTTCACCTTACTCCCTTATTTATGGGCCAAATGTGTTGGGTTAAATTACGTCGAACTAAGGTTAGTAATGACAATTTATAAGTGTACATTTTGTTTAAATGAAAAGTAAGTTTAAAATATCTCTACTGTACATCCTTGTTTTTTTATCGGGTGTAGCCCATTCGCAAAACCAAAGCGATACAGTTAGGGTTTACTATAATGTATTTGGTATGGCAAATGCCATTTCGACTTTTAATATGTACCGCGAACCGAGTTACATTTTGTTTGGCAGTGGCATTGGGAACTTGGAGCCCTTAATTTTCGAAAGCGACGTTATACCTTACTTTATGCTAAGCTTAAGCCAAAACGTTAGGTGGGGAGTTGAACTTTCGCCTCGTGTTATTATGCGAATGTATAACTTGCCTTCGCACCCGGTTCGCACTCCTTCGTTTATGCCAAAGGCTACTTTTTTTTATCAATTTATCGATAAAACTTATGGTAACCGAGATTTTTTCTCATACATATCGTGGATCCATCACTCGAACGGAGAGGAGGGTAGCTACTATAATGCCGATAGCACAGCCGTAAATAAAATTTCTGGGAATTTTGCAACTAATTGGATCGAAGGTGGTATTTTCCTGTCGCGCCCAAACGCAAAGCTTCTATTTAATACCAACTATGTAAAGCTATTTGCTGCTTATAGCTATTCGCAGGATAAGGAGCTGGATGATGTATATGGCCGCTTACGAGTTTTTTTAAATGTAAACAGTACTGTAAAACTGTCGAAACTCTTTAGAGCAATTGGGGCGAGCGACGACAAAAATAAAAATTATACTTTCGAACAATCAATTCGATTTGGATGGATTGCTGGGAATATTTTAGATGCCAAAAAAATTGATAGCAAAAGGTTCATTTTTAACTATAGGCTATCGTTTAAGCCCACATTTTTAAAGGACGTTAACGTTTTTATACACTACTACTACGGTCAGGATTACTACAACATTCATTTCGACCAGCGGCTAAGCGTAATTCGCTTTGGTATTTCCTCAAAGTCGAACATTCTTTTCTAAAACAATAAAACAAATTCTTTTTTACTGTTTCTGGTTAATTTGCAAATTACACTAGGCAATCGCATTTAAATAATTGCTTAAAGACACTCTCTGTAAACTTTTTAACACTATAGTGTAAGGATAATTGTCCCATTAGGGACACAATATCGGTAGAACTCAAATACAGAACAAGAACACCGTGCCGTTAGATACGGAATATTCTAACGGGACATTTCTTTTAATATGCATTGGCATTGCTTCTTATTACATTCTATAAAATATGTGAATGATGTAAGTTATTGCCACAGTTATGTAAAGCTTTTGGGTTTATTCCATCGCACCTTTGTGTGTAGTTAGTTTAACAGTATAATAAATAGAAATTATGAACCAAACCGAACTAAAAGGTAACTGGAACGAGAAAAAAGGTAAGCTAAAACAGGCTTATGCCATTTTAACCGACGACGACCTAATGTTTGACGAAGGCAAGAAAGACGAAATGCTTGGTCGCCTTCAAAAAAAACTTGGAAAAACAAAAGAGGAGATTCACAAAATTATTGAGGGGCTTTAGTATTAGCTTAGGTTTTACTCAATTTTTTAAAGAGTTTATTAACCCAATTGCTGCCCTTCTTCATTTTTTCTGATGTGAAACTCATGTGAAGATGGAGTAGGGTTGCAGCAGGGTTTTTCGCTTTTGCGACAAGTTGCATTTATAGAATTTGTACAACATAGTAAACAATGAAGCTAAACGATATAAAATTTACTTCAATAGGAAAGGTAGCCGATTTTGCAACGCTTCAAACAACGAGGCTTAGCGAAACAACGCTTGCAAACACCGAGGCTGCCAGCAACTTTTTAACCGACGTTGCCGACGTTTTTCTGTTTGTAAGTCGTATTATAAAGGAGACCTTTTCACGAAATTTCGAATTCAAAGAGTTTTTTTACCAGTGTTTTAAAATAGGGTATAAAACTTTACCTCTTATATCGGTAACCGGAGCCATTATGGGTTTGGTGCTAACCGTTCAGTCGCGCCCAGTACTTATCGATTTTGGTGCAGTTTCGATGCTGCCCGGAATGGTAATAGTTTCGCTAATTAGAGAAATGGGACCAGTAATTACTGCGCTTATTTGCGCTGGAAAAATTGGCTCGGGCATGGGTGCCGAGCTGGGTTCGATGAAGGTTACCGAGCAAATTGATGCCATGGAGGTGTCGGCAACCAATCCAATGCAATTTTTAGTTGTTACAAGGGTTTGGGCAGCAACGCTTATGATTCCTTTGCTGGTTTTATATGCCGATGCCATGGGAATACTGGGTAGCTGGATTGGCGCAAATATTAAGGGTGATGTAACCTTTACCCTATTCTTTTCGCAAGCCTTTAGCCATGTCGATTTTATCGACCTGTTTCCTGCCGTTGTAAAAACATTCTTTTTTGGGGCAGTTATTGGTCTGGTTGGGTGCTACAAGGGTTACAATGCTGGGCGAGGAACCGAGAGCGTTGGACTTGCAGCCAATTCGGCGGTTGTTCTTTCGTCGCTTTTAGTAATTGTTGTCGATATGATTGCAGTACAAATAACCGATATGCTAATATAATGAATACAGAGCAAACAGAAATAGTAGGTCAAACTTTGGGGCAGCGAAAAACCGACGAAACGATGATTGAAGTTGTAAACCTCAAAAAGTCGTTCGATGGACACGAGGTGCTAAAAGGTGTTACCCTTAACCTTTACATGGGCGAAAATTTGGTTGTGCTTGGCAAGTCGGGTAGTGGCAAGTCGGTTTTAATAAAGTGTATTGTTGGGTTGCTGCAACCCGACTTTGGAATCGTTAATGTGTTTGGCCAGAGCGTAAATACAATTAATAGAGAAGAGCTAAGTGAGGTTCGTAAAAAAGTAGGATTTCTATTTCAAGGCGGAGCGTTGTACGATTCGATGACTGTACGCCAAAACCTCGAATTTCCTTTGCGAAGAATTAAGAAGGATTTATCCAAAGATGAGATTGAAGCGAAAGTAAAGGAAGTTTTGGAAAACGTTGGCTTACCCGATGTAATTAACAAAATGCCATCGGAGCTGTCGGGGGGTATGCGAAAGCGTGTTAGCTTGGCGCGAACAATTATTGTTGACCCGCTGGTTATGCTTTACGACGAGCCCACAACTGGACTCGATCCTGTTACATCCGACGAAATTAGCCAGCTAATTAACGAAGTTCAAGAAAAGTACAAAACCTCGTCGATAATTATAACACACGACATAAAGTGCGCCCTTAAAACGGCAACCCGAATTGTAATGCTACACGACGGTTCGGTATACTGGGAGGGCAATGTTGAGGAGTTCGAAAACTCAACCGACCCAATAATTCATGCATTCTTTTTATAAAGTAAATATGGAATTGAAAGGTAACGGATACTAGAGTTATACATTAAGTTCTTACTTGTAAGTCTTTTAAATACCAAAAGCCAAAAAATAGCATTAAAAAAATATCAAAATGGGAACACACACACACAAATTTAAAGTTCGATTAGGGCTGTTTATATTCGGAGGTATAGCACTATTTGTTATTGCCGTATTTATTATAGGAAAGCAAAAAAATCTGTTTAATCCCGTTTTTAAACTTTCAACAACTTTTTACAATGTAAGCGGGTTGCAGGTCGGTAATAATGTACGCTTTTCGGGCATTAACGTGGGCACCGTCGACAATATTCGAATTGTAAACGATTCAACCGTAAGGGTTGAAATGCTAATACGGCAAGAGATTAAGCCGTTTATAAAAACCGACTGCGAAGTGGCTATTGGCTCCGAGGGCCTTATTGGCGACAGGCTACTGGTAATTTCGCAAAGCAACTCCAATGCTCCTATGGTAAACGATGGGCAACAGCTATTGTCGAGCGAGCCTGTTGAATTGGATGCTATTATTGCAAGTTTTCAGGTGTCGGCAAAGTATGCCGAAGTTATTACACATGAACTAGCCAATTTTTCAGTTAAGTTAAATAGTGGGGAAGGAGCTCTGAGCCGACTAATTCACGACTCCACTCTTGCACAAAATGTAAGTCAAACCATTGTTAACTTTAGAAATTCATCGAATCGATTTGGTGAAATTATGGAAGTTACCAAAAAGGACGTTTCCGATATTCTTGAGAGCGTTTTGGTGTCGACAAACAATGTAGGAACCACTACACAACAACTCGAAGAGATTATGATTCGCATTAACAGCGGGCAGGGAACTATTGGAAAGCTAATTAACGACTCGGTAACATCGAATAATATTGACTCAACCATTCTGAATATTCGAAATACTACTAAGGGTTTAGATGAGAATATGGAGGCTTTAAAGCATAATATATTTTTTAGGGGTTACTACCGACGACTGGAAAAGGAAAAAGAAAAAGAAAGGAAACGTATTGAAGAAGTGCGAAAAGCCGCCGAGCCGTCGATAATTATTGAGAAGGAGTAGGGTTAGAAGTTGTTTGAATTTCCTAACAAGACTAACCAAAAAAGTGCTGTACAATAAGGTAATAAGGTTTGTTGTGATGTGAAAGTTAAGTTACTAAGGTTAAAAAAATAAAATAATATTTTTTAAGCTATAAACTTATTTGAGTTCGACGAACCTTAGTAAAACATTATTACCGAACAAATATTTACCTTATTCCCTTATTTATAAGCTAAATGTGTTTAATAAATTACATCGTGCTCACGTTTTTAGAAAAGATGTCGCCCACCCCTCAAACAAAAATCATTTTTTGTCATGTCGAACGCAGTGAGACATCTTTTTAAGTGTATATAACATCGAAACATTATTAGAAACTGTTTAAATTTTAATAGTAAATCTTATTATAACAATTGCCACGGGCTTTACTTCGACAGGCTCAGCAACCAAGCCCGTGGATTTAAAATAGGAAAAGGACATGGCTTTAGCCAAACTTTTCAAACATTTTTGGGCTAAAGCCCAATATTTATTGGGGACAATATCCCACGGGCTAACCCCGATAATTATCGGTGCGTGGGCAATTGAAAACCAAATGTTAATTAAAACTTAAACAGTTTCTTAGAATTTAATTATTTAGTAATGGCAAATCAAAATGTGGTTAAAAGGCGCTTTAGTATTTTTATGTTTTTTTTTCTCAGTAAACCATGCTATTGCTCAGAATAAAGCTGTAGAAAAGGATTCAACTTTGCCAAAAGTTCGTGAGGTAAGGGATTCGACTAAACTATATAAGGATATTGAAACCTATTCTCGCCGTAGACCTTTTACCAATCTTATTTACGGAATGGTTTTTAAATCGGCACTGCCTGTTTTGCATAAAAAGAAAGGTGGCGCAAAAACGAAACGAAGACCGATACAAAAACCCTATAGCACTTTCGAAGGGAAAATTATTCGGCATATAAACATCGAAACGCTCGATCCATTTGGGTACACAATTGCCGACACCTCAACAAAGAAGCAAAATTTTTTACTAAAGGTTGGCAATAAACTTCACATTAAAACAAGGCAGGTAACCATTCGAAACTTACTAATGGTTAGGCAAAACCAGCCATTCGATTCGCTGCTTGTTAAGGAATCGGAACGGCTTGTGCGAAGCCAGCTGTACATTCGCGATGTTTCGTTTTATGTGAAAACTACCGCTAAAAACTCCGACTCAGTCGACATTTTTATTCGCCAACTCGACAACTGGAGCCTTTTACCCGATGGCGGTTTTTCGAGTACGCAAATTATGCTCGGATTTACCGATAAAAACTTTTTAGGGTCGGGGCACGACATAAAAAGTGCAAACACATGGCACCACAACACTGGCGATTTTTCCTTTAACCTTCATTACTTTGTTCCCAATATTCGTAACACATTTGTTAACTCTACCCTAAGCTTTGGCACCGACGAATATGGCAACTCGGTTAAGAGTATTGCCGTCGACCGACCGTTTTTTTCGCCCTTTGCCAAGTGGGCAGCAGGGGTAAGTTTTACCGAGCAGTTTCGAAAGGACTACCGCTACGCAGTCGATTCAATAGCATTTCAGCATAACTTCGATTACAAAACACAGGACTACTGGGTAGGAAATGCAATGCAGCTGTTTAAAGGAAAAACCGAAGATTTACGTACAACAAGTTTCGTTTCGGCCATTCGGTTTTATCGAATTCGTTATGGCGAAAAACCAAGCGAATTTATTGACACGCTAAAAATGCTTGCTGACGAAGATTTTGTAATGGCAAGCTTTGGTATTTCGACCCGAAAATACACTCAGGATAAGTACATTTTTAAGTATGGATTAACCGAGGATGTACCCGTTGGCCGAGTTTATAGTATTACCAGTGGCTATCAGAAACGAAATAAAGTTGGTCGTTTTTACTTGGGCGCTCGTGCCTCGTTTGGTAATTTTTACCAGTGGGGCTATTTGGCCTCAAGTTTCGAGTACGGCACGTTTTTTAATAAATCGAAATCGGAACAGGCTACCCTTACCGCAAGCGTAAACTATTTTTCGAATTTGCTCGAAATAGGGCAGTGGAAAATTAGGCAGTTTGTTAAACCGCAGGTTACCATTGGTATAAACCGGTTTTCGTACGACAGTTTAACGCTAAGCAGCACCTTTGGTATAATTGGGTTTAATAGTACAAACTTAACGGGTAGTAGTCGTATGCTAGTTACGCTACAAACTCAAACCTATGCCCCTTGGAATTTATTTGGATTTCGATTTGGCCCCTTTTTTAGCTGCTCACTCGGAGTGCTTAGCGATGCCGAAACGGGGTTTAGTAATAGTAAGGTGTTTTCGCACTTTGGGCTGGGCGTTTTAGTGAAAAACGAAAACCTAATAATTAGCACCTTTCAGTTTTCCATTTCGTTTTACCCAACCATTCCTGGAACGGGCAATAATATTTTAAGGTTAAACTCAATTAAGTCGGCCGACTTTGGGTTTAACGATTTTGCAATTGGGAAGCCTGGGGCAGTTTTATATCAGTAATCCCTATTCTTGCGGCTTAATCCACTCTTTATTGCTGTTTGCTTAGGCTGATATATTGCTCACATTCTTTTTTAAATATGTGAATGATGTAACTAGTTTAAGAAATTATGTAACACATTTTGGTGCTTATGAGCGCACCTTTGTAGGGAGAGAATTTCATACAAACAGATAACTAGAAATAATGGGAACAACAGTATTAAGCGATAGATGGTACGAGCAAAAGAGCAAACTTAAAAGCGAATTTGTGTTTTTAAGAGACAGCGACTTAGCGTTCGATGAGGGTGGAAAAGATGAAATGCTTAGAAGG
Source organism: Bacteroidales bacterium UBA2287 (assembly GCA_002345675.1). Lineage (GTDB taxonomy): Bacteria > Bacteroidota > Bacteroidia > Bacteroidales > Tenuifilaceae > UBA2287. Next base: position 41,196 of record DDWL01000037.1, read on the forward strand.
CTTCGAATTATGCTTGGCAAATCGAAAGATGAAATGCTTAAAATGTTAGCATTGCTATAATCGAAATTTGCCTATTAAAAGGCTTTAAAAAAGAGTGTTGTAATTAATTCACTTTAAAATATTAATCATGGGAAATTTACTTTACGTAATAGCCGTAATACTTATAATAGCTTGGGCTATTGGTTTTATTGGCTACAATGCAGGAGGTATAATACACGTACTAATTGTAATTGCAGTAATTGCAGTGCTTGTTCGAATAATTCAAGGCCGAAGAATTTAATAGTGTCAATTTTTTTACAAACAATTAAAAACAAAACTATGAACTCAAAAAAAGTACTACTTGGCGTATTGGCTGGTGTTGCAGCAGGCGCTTTATTAGGCGTTTTATTTGCTCCCGAAAAGGGATCGAAAACTCGCAAAGAAATATCGAGAAAAGGTGAAGACTTTGCCGATGTGCTAAAGGAGAAATTTAACGATTTACTCGAATCAATGTCTGAGAAATTCGATCAGGCTAAAGAAAATGTTACCGACTTTGCCGAACAGCACGGAAAATCGAAATCGAAGGAAGCTTAATTTTAATGTAGCGTTTACACATTTATTTAATTCAAATTGAGCCTGCTTCGTAATGTCATGATTTACTAATCCAAGCAGGAAGGTAGGAGTAGGCTCGATTTTTTAAAATGTAAAGTATCATGAATAAAATAGTAGTTCAATCCGAAACCACCGAAAGTAACCTAAACGGGTTGCCTACTTCTACTTTGTCTACTATGAAACTCCAGGCTTTAGCTCAAAAAATGAAGCGCAGTTTTTCGTGGGTAATGGGCAAAATAAAAAGTAAAGTTCTTTTAAATAGTCCCCAAAAACAAATTGTACTCACTATACTTCATAAAAATACCGAAGTTGTTTCGCTTCAAAGCAGCGACTCAATTACTTTTCAGGTTATTGAGGGTAGGCTAAAACTCGAGAGCAAAAATCGATCGGTATTTATTAATAAAGGTCGCGTTTTAACGCTTAACAATAAGGAGGAGTATACCCTTTCGAATAGCGAAGAAACAGCATACCTGCTTACAATGGCAAACATAAACTAATACACAAAAGGCTTAGTAATGAGACTTTTTAAGTTAATTGGAATAATTGCGCTTTGTTTCGGGTTGCTACTTGGCACTTCGTCGTGCGTAGTTGTTTCTAAAAAGGACAATGGGAAACATAAGGGCTGGTACAAAGGGAAAGGTAACCCCCACAACCCAAGAAGTAAAAAATCGAAAGGCCGAAGCAAGTATAAGATATACAAAAACAACAACAGCTTTTATTTATCCCAAAGTATGTTGAAGCGAAGTGAAAATAGCTATAAATCAAATAATAAAACTAACTCAATGCCATGGATGAAAATTCAATATTAATCGATTCGCTGCTCGAAAAAACCACCGAATTCGTTAAAACGAGTATTGAGCTGGCAAAGCTTAAAGCGCTCGACAAAACAGCCGATGTTGTTTCGACACTTATTCCGCAAACCATTGTTTTTATTCTGGTTTCCACATTCGTAATTTTTTTGAATTTGGGAATTGCGCTCTGGCTTGGCGACATACTAAATAATTCGTATTACGGATTTTTTGTTGTTGCTGGCTTTTATGCTTTTGTGGCCGCTATAATTCATTTCTTTTTTCACAAAACGATTAAAAGAAATATTGCTAATAATATTGTTAAACAGTTACTTAAATAAGGAAGATATGGAAAAAATAGCTTCCACCACCGAACTTAAAAAAGCAATTCAGCTACTCGAAGTAGAGCAACGCGCTCAGGGTGCCGAACTAAAAGAGCAATACGTTAACGCTTACAAAAGTTTTAACCCCATTAGCCTATTAACTAGCACATTAAAAGGCGCTGTAACTTCGCCAGGTATTATCGAAAATATAGTTGTTGGTGGTGTTGGCCTGCTGTCGGGTTACCTTACCCGTAAAATTGTGGTTGGTGCATCGTCAAACATTTTCCGAAAGCTTATTGGCACAGCACTACAATTTGGTACAACCACTGCAGTTACTCAGAATTCCGAAACAATTAAGTCGGCTGGGCAGCTACTATACAAGCTGTTTATGAAGAAAAAGAAAGATCGTAATCACGAATAGTATAACCTTTACTAATTGATTTAAACAGTAATGAACGAAAAAGTAAAACTGCCGCTTTACGCCAAGTTAACCCTTATTTTACTTGGAATGATAGCCTTGGTTGCAATTTTATACATTGCTAAAAGCATTATTATCCCACTTATTTTTGCTATTATTATTGCAATTGTTCTTCACCCTATTGTAAATTTTTTTGTTGGCATTAGGGTAAATAGGGTAATTGCCATTTTGTTTGCATTACTACTAACGTTTATTGTTATTGCTGGTTTTGCTGCGCTTATTATGTCGCAGGCAACTCGTTTTTCCGATTCGTGGCCAATGCTGGTCGATAAATTTACCGAATTAGTGCACGAAAGCACAAAGTGGGCATCGAACTACTTCGATATAAGCACACGAAAAATTACAGAATGGATTGCAGAGTCGAAAGCTGAACTTATTGATAAAAGCAGCGATAAAATTGGCAGCACAATTATTGGAGTTGGAAGCATGCTAGCTTTTATTTTTATACTTCCAGTTTACATTTTTTTAATACTATACTATCAACCTATTCTCGTCGAGTTTTTCCATAAGCTATTTGGGGTTACTCACCGCACCGAAGTGGGTGCTGTTATTAGCCAAATAAAAACAATTATTCAGCGCTACCTAATAGGTTTGAGTTTCGAAGTTGTTATTGTTGCTGCCCTTTTTTCGGGTGGTTTAATGCTGCTGGGTATCGAGTATGCTATTATTTTGGGAGTAATTGGAGCCTTACTAAACCTCATTCCCTACCTTGGCGCAATAATGGGAGCGGTGCTTCCAATGATAATTGCAATTATCACTAAACCTTCGCCATGGTCGGCTGTGCTGGTGCTGGCGCTTTACATTGTGGTTCAGTTTATCGACAATAATTACATAGTTCCCAAAATTGTTGCCTCGAAGGTTAAAATCAGCATACTGGCCTCTATTACTGCAGTTTTTGCATTCGGAATGCTATGGGGCATACCAGGAATGTTTTTAGCAATCCCAATTACGGGTATTGTAAAGCACATTTTCGACAATGTTGAAAACTTAAAGCCTTGGGGTTTTTTGCTTGGCGACACCATGCCCTCGTCGTCAATAATTAATATTAAGCCAATAATCGAAAAAATTATTGGCAAAAGTAAACCAAAAGTTTAAGTCACCATGAAAGTTGAAGTGTCGTTAACCGAAATTCATGACTTTATAAGTAGACGCCACGGAATTAATGTCGACTTTAATAGCCTCGAAGGGGGTAAGGTTGAGGTTAATTATATCGTTTCGGTAATTTTAACAGTAAAGGAAGTGCGCAATAATGAGGTAACGTTTTACTATAAAACCAAAACCTTAGTCGAATTAATGGCTCGAGTTACAGCTTTCTTTATGGGAAAAAAACTTGATAGTTCTATTGTTTTTTTGAACTCTAAAGATGATGAAGTTACTGTGTACTTAAACAAGGTTAATGCATTAAACCACTTTCTCAAATATTTTTCAATCTCCAATATAAGCTTTATCGACAGTAACGTTGTTGTACTTATAAAACCAAAAGTATTAACGGAATAGTTTAAACCTTAATGTTCTTGCCAACGGCAAGTAAGGAGAGTGGTTTTGGTAACTATAATCCACCGATAACTATCCGTGCTTATCCAAGCCATTTCAGAAGCATTGCACCAAAATCTACTCGTTTCTGCGGTGCGGTCGGCACCCCTATAGTTATCGGAGATTTTTTTTTTGCGTCGGACATCAGCTCGTTTTTTTAAAATCTAGGCTAAAATTTATTATTCTCCCCGCCTATTTTTAGTGCGCAAGCCATCTAACGGACGTTAGCTGAAAGGCGCAGTGCTCTAAACCATCATTAAATATGGTCTTCCAACACACAAGCAAGAGTTTTGCAGCCCTTCCCAGCAACAGTCCCGTCGCTGCAAAACACATGCTTCTTTACCTGGCTAAGCTCAGTCATCGAGGCAACTTTATCGTACCAAGACAAATCCTGCCAGTATATCAGCAGTTTGCCACCTTATCACTTGAAAACCATAAACTGCAAATGAGTCTAAAATCTACAAGAATATTTGGTTTAAAAAATGTGTGAAATATGTAACATTATATAATAATTATGTAGCACATTATTCACTTAAAAAAATAACCTTCGGCCAGTTCTATATCTTTTAAAAATTAGCTGATTAAAATATCAGTTGGTTATCAACATACCTGTAAAATAATGAAAAAGACAAAGAAAAAAATCTTTAATAATATTCTTCCAAAGTCTCCAACGGGCATTCAGGGGTTTGATGAAATAACTGCTGGGGGGTTACCCAAAGGAAGGCCCACACTGGTTTGTGGTGGTGCAGGCTGCGGAAAAACACTTTTTGGAATTGAGTTTCTCGTTCGTGGTGCAACTCAGTTTAACGAATCGGGGGTTTTTATGTCGTTCGAAGAAACTAATGAAGAATTAACCACAAATGTTGCTTCACTTGGTTTTGATCTCGACGATCTTATTAAAAATAAAAAAATTGCACTTGACCATGTTCACATTGAGCGCAGTGAAATAGAAGAAACAGGGGAATACGATTTAGAGGGATTATTTGTACGACTTGGTTATGCAATTGATTCAATTGGAGCAAAGCGTGTTGTTTTGGACACGATTGAATCGTTATTTGCAGGGTTGCCAAACCAACTGATATTACGAGCCGAGCTGCGTCGTTTATTTCGCTGGTTAAAAGAGAAAGGCGTTACTGCAATTATAACAGGCGAACGTGGAGATGAAACATTTACCAGGCAGGGTTTGGAAGAATATGTTTCAGACTGTGTTATTATGCTCGACCATCGTGTAACCGAACAGACTTCCACGCGTCGCTTGCGTATTGTAAAGTATCGTGGTTCAATGCACGGTACCAATGAGTATCCATTTCTGATTGATGAAAATGGGTTTTCGGTGCTACCTGTGACTTCCTTAGGCCTAATGCATAATGTTTCCGATGAAAGAGTATTAAGTGGAATAAAAGTACTCGATGAAATGCTTGAAGGAAAAGGTTATTACCGCGGCAGTACTATTCTTGTTTCAGGCACTGCAGGGGTAGGAAAAACAAGTATAGCAGCTCACTTTGCAGAAGCGGCATGTAAAAGAGGAGAGCGTGTTCTTTTTTTCTGTTTCGAAGAATCTCCCAGCCAACTAATGCGCAACATGCTTTCAATAGGGATAAATTTAAAGACCTGGGTTCAGAAAGGACTATTGCAATTCCAGGCAACCCGGCCAACATTTTATGGACTAGAAATGCATCTGGCCACAACACACAAACTTGTAAATGATTTTAAGCCGAATATCGTTATTATGGATCCAATTAACACTTTTGTTGTTGGCGATAAAGATTTAGAAGTAAAGACCATGTTAATCCGTATTGTCGATTTCCTAAAAGCGAATCAAATAACCGCATTGTTTACCAGTTTAACCGACAACCATAGCGCAATAGAGAATACCGATGTTGGGATTTCATCCATTATAGATACTTGGTTATTGCTTCGTGATATCGAATTAAATGGTGAAAGAAACAGAGGAATGTATGTTCTTAAATCGCGAGGAATGGCTAACTCTAACCAAATTCGCGAATTCATTTTAACTAATCATGGGGTAGAACTACGTGAGGTTTATGTGGGCGCAAGCGGCGTTTTAACAGGCTCGGCTCGCATTGCACAAGAAGCACTTGAAAATGCCGAAGTGCTGACACGTAAACAAGATATTGAACGAAAAAAACGTGAAATAGAACGAAAACGAAAAACTTTAAAATCTCAAATTGCAGCAATGAATGCCAGTTTTGAGGCGGAAGAATCGGAAGTTAATAAAATGATCAAAACGGAGCAAGATATGATTAAACAACTTGAGCAAGATAAAATTGAAATGGCAGCAAGCAGAAACGCTGACAAAGAAAATAGTAAGACTAAGATCCTGAAAAAATAATTAAAATAATTTTCCTATGAGACAGAGTGCAGTGAATTCAGTTATAAAAAGGATAGAAGAAAACCCGGTTGCAACAGAAAAAGATAAGTGGGTACTTCGTTTATATGTTGCCGGAAATACGCCAAAGGCCCTTACTGCATTTGCAAATCTAACAAAGATATGTGAAGAACAATTAATGGGTAAATACTCTATTGAAGTCATTGATCTTTTGATAAATCCTCAGTTGAGTGTTGAATACCAGATTCTTGCAATACCCACATTAGTAAGAAAACTACCAGTCCCTGTGCGAAAAATAATTGGGGATTTGTCTGATACAGAACGGGTACTTATTGGTTTAGATTTATTACCTGCCAGTTGATTTTTAAATACAATTTTTATCAGTAATAAGCATGAAAGAGAAAAATAAGATTGAAAGTGCTGCTGAAAAGTTAAATCTTGCAGTATCCTCTTTAAACAAGGACAGGTATATACTGTCTTTATACATAACCGGTTCAACTTGCCGGTCAGAATTAGCTATAAGAAACCTTAAAAAGATTTGTGAAGAATATCTTGAAGGCGGATATGATCTTGAGGTGATCGATTTGTATCAAAAGCCGAATTTAGCAGTAGGTGACCAGATAATTGCCGCTCCAACATTGATTAAAAAATTTCCGCTTCCTTTCCGTCGCATAATTGGCGATATGTCGGACAAAAAAAAGGTGCTTTTAGGATTAGACCTTAAAGAAATAAAGGAAAAGTAAGGTTTGCAAAAAAAATGAAACAAGTGGTTTAATAGAACAAGTATATGACCAAAACCAAAGAACAGCTCATTACTGAAAATGAGGAATTACGTTCCCGTCTCATTGAAATTGAGGAGGTTATTCGGGCAATAAGGAACGGAGAAGTGGATGCAATTATGGTTACCGGCGATAAGGGTGAACAAGTTTATTCGGTATGTTCGGCTGAAACACCATACCGCACTTTCATTGAGAAAATGAGTGAAGGAGCAGTAACTCTTACAAAAGAAGGTACAATTCTCTTTTGTAACCAGAGATTTGCAGAAATAGTACAATCGCCATACGAAAGAGTTATTGGTACATCCATTAAGCGTTTCATTGCCCCAAATGATATTACAAAAATTGATTCCTTTCTTGCACAAGTAACTCACAACAAGCACGATGTTTTAATTGTAACACTTACAAATACTATATACCTAAGATTGTCCATTCATCTTTCACCTCCACACCTTCATGGCGAAAATTATATTCTCATAGCAACCGACATTTCAGACTTGAAGAGAAAAGAATTTGAACTTAATGATATAATTGTAACGTTAGTTCACCACTTAAATGGATTGCGGGCATTGCGTATCGAAAATATTAATGAAACGTTAGATGCTGAGGGAAGAAAAAATAAACTCGAAATAGCAAATAATAAGCTATATAAAGAAATTCTGAAACTTAATCGTTTAGTAGAAAAATTAAAGAAGAAGCAAAAGAAAGCTATTAGTTGAAATCATTATTTTCGTTAAATATCCATTCTCGTCCCTTCGTTAGGCGCATTATGCAAACATAAAAATCGGAGTTTGTTAATATGCGGGTTTGCGTAAAAAGCCTTTCAGCCCGTCCCTGCCACCCATCGAAACATGTTGCTAAAGAATAAACTATATTTCTCAAAAGTTGCCCTTCCAGTTGTTTCCCCCTAAATATCGTCGCCATTTTGCCTAACTTCTCGATAATTATCGAAGCTTATCCCCCGATACGCAGTATCGCCAAACCCGATTAGCTGGTTAATCGGGGAGACACCCAGCGTAAAATACACCCATTGTTGAGGGCTGGCTATATAATCTTCATTTTCTCGGGATTCTGACGACAATCGAATACAGATGCAATTGTAATTATTTCATTTTCTTGCCAATAAATAATTTTATAGTTATTTTCTACAAGATATCGAAAGTCTCCCAGTTCGGCTGAGCCCCGATTGCTATCGGGGGTGCCTCAGTCAAATATATTTTAGCAGGCTCTTGCCTGCATTGTAATGTTATTTTTTGCCTTTACAGGCATTGTTCGCAGGCACAGCCTGCTTTTAATAAACCGACGGCGGCATAACTTGTCCCGATGGTCTTTATCGGGAACCGACCGCCGAACGTTCTTTCAATCGAAACTTCTGATTAACATGGGTATTATTAAATTCAATCCCCCGATAACTATTGGGAGGGTCAATCAATCAATCCCCCGATGGCTATCGGGGCAGTCATTTCCCCAACCATATCCGTGAATAATGTAACTCTTTTCACTAGTTGTGTAACACTTATTTGGCTAATGCTGACCAATTTAGTGCAATTCAATTGCTGAATGTAAATACAAGCAGCTCAGCAGTATAGAAAATGTATTGGTGATTAAAGTTCAATTTTATTAATGAAAAAAGCGGAGGCTATTATAAAAAAACTGCTGTGGGTAATCGTTTGGATTACTCTTGGGTTTACCTTGCTTTTTATTATTATCGTTGCGCTTATTCAGGTTCCAGCGGTGCAAAACAAAATAGTTACCAGTGCCACAAAGTTTGTTAGCAACAAAACTCATACAAGGGTGGAAATTAAAAGGGTTAGCATATCGCTAACGGGCGCTGTTGTTGTTAAAGGCATTTTTTTAGAGGACATTAAAAACGATACCCTACTATTTGCCGGTGAGGCAAAGGTGTACGTGTCGCTTTTCGACCTGTTGCATAGTAAACTAAACGTTAGCCATTTAGAACTAAGCAGCGTTTCACTAAATGTAAGCCGTTCGGCTAACGACTCGCTTTTCAATTTCAATTTTTTGCTTGCCGCTTTTAGCGACTCTACAAAGCAGGTAAAGGTTGAACCCCAATCTAAATCGAAATGGAACGTCGATGCAGGTACTATTAAGCTTAACAATATTCGCATTCGTTTCAACGACCAATATGGTGGAATATTCGCGACAGCAAATCTCAACGAGTTAGAGTTGGAAATGGCAGGCATCGATTTATCCAAATCGATTTATAGCGCCAGTAAACTTCTGGTCGATGGGCTCGAAGCAAATATTCAAATTAATAAGCTAGCTGCTGTAAGCGAGAAAAAAGTTGAAACGGTACTGCCAAAAATATCGGCAAATAGCATTCGAATTAAGAATTCAACTTTTAGCTATGGCAATACAGTAAACAAGCAGGATATTAGTGCTTCAATTAATAGGTTTGAGTTAAGTAATGGGGAGGTCGATTTGCAAAAGCAATCGTTGCTGGTCGACAAGGTTTCCCTTTCGAAGAGCGAAGTCAATTTCAAAACAGATGGCGTCGAATTACCTTCCGCTAAAACTGCCGAAGCCATTAATTCCACTGACGAAAAAAGCGACTGGCAAGTTTCGGTTCGAAACATAAAGCTAAACGATAACATTATTGAATACACGGTTGAAAATAGCCCAGAAATTAAAAGTGGTTTCGATGTTAATCGCATGGAGTATCGCAATCTAACTCTTTATGCCAACAATTTAATCTATTCGCCGCTTAAAGTTGAAGTGAGCGTAAAAGAGTTTTCGGCAGTCGATAAAAATAATTTTTCGGTTTCACAATTCGAAACCGATTTTACAATGGATCAGCACTCCATAACAGCTGATAAGTTGAAAATTAAAACCGCTAGGTCGACCATTGATGCCGACTTGAAATTGCAATACGCTTCGCTCGAGTCGTTAAAGGACTCCTTGCCGTTTATGGTTGTGAACGCCAGCATTAACAGCATGAAAATTGCCACAGCCGACATTCTGTATTTTAGCAAACAGCTCGCAAATAAGCCATTTTTCGTAAGCACAACAAACGTTACAACCATTTCGGGTAATGTAAGCGGGCCAGTAAATAACCTCGTTGGAACCAATTTGGATATTAGAACAGGAATTGGCACCACCATAAAAACCGATTTTGCTATTACGGGCTTACCCAACGTACAAACGGCTTACTTCAGTTTTCCAAACCTAAGTATAGTTTCGGGCAGGCACGACATTGAAATGCTGGCTGGCGATTCAATTCCCAAAAACATTCGATTGCCCGAAAATATTGCTTTGCAAATTGGATTTAAAGGAAAGCTAAAGGCATTTGAAACAGCACTGAAAATGAGTAGCAGCTTTGGTACCGCCAAACTTTTTGCAACCCTCGATGCGAACGAAAATTTTGTGAGTATTGTAACCGTTGAAAACTTCGACTTGGGAATGCTGCTCAACGATACCGCAATGTTTGGACCTGTTTCACTAACTGCCAATATTGCCGGAAATGGGTTAACCCAAAGCACTTTAGTGGCAAAAATAAAAGCCGATGTTTCGCAAGTGTACCTCAATGGGTATAACTATCGAAACCTTACGGTCGATGGTAGCGGTGGCGAGCAGGAATTCGACGGGAAAATAAGTTTGAACGATGAGAATGCGGTGTTCGACTTGGCTGGAAGCGTGAACTTAAACCCAAATAAGGAAAGTTTTAAGCTTAAGCTTAACTTAAAGGGCGCCGACCTGCAAAAGTTAAAATTCTCGAGCGACGATATTCGCATTAGCTTAGTTGCTTCGGCTAATTTAACTGGTGGTGCATTAAATAAGTTGAACGGAAAGGCTGGTATATCGAACATAATTATTGCCAAGGAGGGTAAAATTTATGAACTCGACTCGTTGCTGCTTGCATCGATAAACGAGACCCGAAAAAGCAAGGTAAGCCTAAGGAGCGCATTAATTGGCGTTAATTACACTGGAACCATTTCGCCCGCCGAGCTTGTAGCCGAACTTAGCAACTTTGTTAATGGCTATTTCCCATTCTCCGATAGCACTAAAATGCCTACCAAAGGCAAACCGTCGAATTTTACCTTCGAAATTCAACTTCACAATCACCCCATTATTTCAAAAGTTCTTTTACCGCAACTTAGCGAATTTGAACCAGGGCAAATATCTGGAAGTTTTAATAGCGAGAGCAACAACCTTACGTTGGATGCTACAATGAAGCGCATTGTGTATGGTTCCACCGAAATTGATGACATTACCCTAAGCGTAAATTCCGATTCGACTGCACTGAACTACAAATTATCGAGCAGCGCAATATCCAATGCCCAAGTAAAATTAGACAACTTCGTGCTCGACGGAAAAATTGCCAATAAAACTATAACTGCAAATGTTTCGTCGGTTACCCAAAACAACAAGAAAAAAATCGAAATCCATTCGCAAATTACAAAGGAGAACAGCAATTTTAAGCTTAGCATAAGCCCAACGAATTTTTACTTAATGTTTAATCGCTGGGATATTGCAACCGACAATTACATTGAATTTGGGAGCGAAGGGGTTTTATTCCATAACTTCTTAATAAATAATGCCGAAAGCAAAGTTGGTATTGTGTCGGTAAACAGCAAGTTTAACGACGATATAAAAATTACCATTAATAACTTTAAACTGGGCGACCTGTCGCGAATAGTTGAAAAGGATACAAGCCTTGTAAAGGGCAATGTTAGTGGCAATGTATTGCTAAAAAGGGTAAACCGCACCTACGGAATAATTGCCGATGCCCAAATAAGTAATCTCGTAATTCGTGAGGTTCCCATTGGAAACCTAACGCTACAAGCCGATAATCCAATTGCTGGGCGTTTTAATGTCGATGTTAACTTGTCGGGAACCGACAATAACCTTTCGGCAAATGGCTACCTTTTAGCAAAAGGGGGTAAAAGTTCTATTAACGTAAAAGTCAATATTCCTGCACTTTCGATGAAAACCATTGAAGCATTTTCGATGGGTCATATAACCGAAGCGGCTGGAGTGCTTTCGGGTAATTTTTTAGTTGCCGGAGCAACATCGGCACCCGAAGTTACTGGCGAGTTGGTCTTTACAGATGCTTTTATTAAGCCAGCAGTTTTTAACAATAGGTTACAACTAAAGCACGAAACCATTCAATTTAAAACCGATGGGGTGTACTTTAAATCGTTCACCCTTCTCGATGTTCACCAGCACGCCGCGGTTATAAGTGGGTCGGTAAAAATGAAGGAGTTTAAAAACTTCGTTTTCGACTTACAGGTAAATGCAAAAAACTTTCAGCTTTTAAATACCACAGCAAGAGATAATAAGGAGTTTTTTGGTCGAATGATTATCGACAGTAAAATTGATATAGATGGGCCATTGGCATTTCCTGTTATTTCAGCAAAAATAAAAGTAATTAATGGGTCGAACTTTACATTTGCCATTCCCGAAAGTCGCCTTACCACCGACAAAGGCGAAGATATTGTTGAATTCGGAAAGTCGCCAATGGTAAGTTCAATACTTTACAGGGATGAGGACAAAACTTTGCGCAAAAAGGGTTTTACGGGCTTCGACCTATCAACAATTGTTGAAATCGACAAGCAGGCAACCCTGCGTTTACTAATGGATCCATCGTCTTCCGATTCGTTGGTGGTAAGAGGCGAAGCTGCGCTTAGCTTTTCAATCGATCGAAGCGGCAAAATGAGTCTTACTGGTGCATACCATTTAAACGATGGCAGCTACCTCGTTTCGCTCGAGTCGCTTGTAAAAAGGAGGTTCGACATTGTTCCTGGTAGCACCATTATTTGGAACGGCGACCCTCTCGATGCACAAGTTGCCATAAATGCAAAGTATACTGTAAGGGCTGCACCCTACGACCTGTTGTCGTTTCAAATGTCCAGCCTTAGCGATGCCGAAAGCGGTGCATATAAGCAGCGATATCCGTTTTGGGTGCTGCTAAAGCTACGGGGCGAAATTTTACATCCAGTAATTAACTTCGAAATACAGCTGCCCCCCGAGGAAAAGGGAATTTTAGGCGGAGCCGTAAACCAAAAGTTGAACCTGCTGAACGAAGACGAGTCGGCACTAAATAAGCAGGTTTTTGCATTGCTTGTGCTTAGCCGCTTCATTCAGGATAATCCGCTGCAAACCGAGTCGGGCGGAACATCAACTTTGGCTCGAGCAACCGTTGGAAAACTGCTGTCGGCACAGTTAAATCAGCTTAGCTCCCAACTAATATCGGGGGTTGAGTTGAATTTCGACATTCAGTCGTTCGACGATTACCAAACAGGACAAGCCGAGGGACGCACACAGGTTGAGGTAGGAGTGAAAAAGCAACTTTTTAACGATAGGCTGTCGGTGCAAGTTGGAGGCACTGTCGACGTGGAAGGCGAAAGCGCAAAGCAAAATACTGCAAGCGAAATTACTGGCGACGTTAAGGTTGAATACAAGTTAACAAAGGATGGACGCTACAGACTTAAGGGTTTTAGGCATAACCAGTACGAAGGAGCCATTGAGGGGCAGCTGGTCGAAACGGGAGTTGGTGTTGCCTATGTGCGCGATTTTAATAGATGGAAGTATTTCTTTAGGAAAAGAAAAGCCCGACGCGATACAACAAGCACAAATAGTAATGAGTAAGCCTGCCGTATATAAATATTTAGTACTCGCTACCTGCCTGCTTATGGCGGCTTGCAGCGGAACAAGGCGTTTGCCTCCTGTCGAAAAACTTTATACAGGCGCAAAGGTTAAAATTGAGTCGAGTAGCGTATTTAGTTCAAAAAAGAAACGATTCGTTAAAGCCACTGCCACCGATGCTCTTCGCCCCGATCCCAATAAAAGTTTCTTTGGGTTTAGACCAAAGCTTTGTATATACATGGCTATAGCCGAAAACCCTAAAACAAAATTTGGGCGATGGATTAAAACAAAGGGTGAACCTCCTGTACTGTTAAGCAGCCTTAAACCAGGGGTTACAGCAAGCATAATTGATGCTAAGCTATTTAATATTGGCATATTTAAAGGGTATACCGACTTTAAAATTATTGAAAAAAGGAAAACTGCTAAAGTTGTTTATACAAGTTATGTTCATAAACCCTACACAGTTGCTGGCGTTGCTTTCGATATTGCCAACGACAGCTTAAGCCGAATAATTATTTCGGAAAAGGAGAAGTCGTTAATAAAAGCAGGGCAAGACTATAGCCTCGAACTTTTAAAAGCCGAAAGGCTTCGAATCGACGCTTTGCTAAAGGATAAGGGTTACTTCTACTTCAACCCCGACTATCTGCTATTTAAAGCCGACACTTCGGCTTCGCAGCGCACAGTTACCTTTAATTTAACGCTAAAGGACAGCGTTCCGGCAAGCGCATTGGAAACCTATAGAATTAACACCGTATTTATCGACCAAAATTTTACGCTAACCGAGCGAACCAGAGGGCGGAATAAGGATACATTAATGTTTGGGAATAGCATTTTTCGCGGTAAAGAGTCGAGAATGAATATTAGGCCCGATGTTATTTTACAATCGGTTTACCTACGAAAGGGCCAAGTTTATACAAGGCAAAACCATATTATCACCCTAAACAGGCTAATGTCGATGGGTAGTTTTAAGTTTGTTCAGGTTAAGTTTAGCGATAGCGACACGGCTGCATTAGGCTTTTTGGATGTTGATATACTAATGACACCTATGACCAACAATACATTCCGACTGGAAATGGATGTTGTTTCGAAATCGAATAATTTCGCTGGACCTCGCCTAAATTCAAGCCTTTTAAACCGAAATACTTTTAGGGGAGCCGAGCTGCTAAACCTAAGTATGGCAGGGTCGTACGAAGCGCAACTGGGGGGAGGAGCCAATTTATATTCGTACTCCGTAACCCCACAGGTTGAGTTAACTTTTCCCCGTTTTCTTGTTCCGTTTAAATTGTCAATGAGTAAGAATATTTATGTTCCAAAAACTCGAATGTCTCTTTCGTACAGCTACCTTAAAAGGGTGAGTTTTTTCGATATGCACACCATTCAACTTGGGTTTGGTTACAAATGGAGAATTAGCAAGCTTAAGGAGCACGAGTTTAATCCCGTAAGTTTAAGTTTCACCACCATTCGAAATCAATCGGAAGAATTTTTAGCTCTATTGAATTCCAATCCTTTCCTCAAGAAAAGCTACGAAGAGCAGTTTATTGGTGGTGGAAACTATACAATCAGCTATAACGAGCAAATACTTCCTTATAAGCGGGTGCAGTTTTACCTGCAGGCAACAGCCGAAACGGCTGGAAATGTATTCACATTGGCAAAAACATTGGGAGGCGAAAGCCCATCGGCAGCAAACCCTTCAACCATAGCGGGCTCTGCATACTCGCAGTTTGCAAAGCTAAGTGTCGATGCTCGAAGCTACTTTAATGTAATAGGCAAAAACAAAATTGCACTAAGGCTGTTTGTGGGTGCAGCAAAACCCTACGGAAACTCGTCGATATTACCCTATAGCAAACAGTTTTTTAGCGGAGGAGCCAATAGCCTTCGTGCTTTTCATATTAATTCGGTTGGCCCAGGTACCTATTTTCAGGAAGGGGAAGCAGGAGGGTTTTTGCAGCTTGGGGGCGATTTAAAACTCGAAGCAAATGCAGAGTATCGCTTTAATATTTATCGTTTTTTTAAGGGAGCACTGTTTGTCGATGCAGGTAATATTTGGTTGCAAAAATCGAACCCAGCAAACATTGGAAGCCCATTTTTACTTTCGGAATTTACAAACGAATTAGCCGTTGGTGCAGGAGTAGGAATTCGTATCGATATTTCCTTTTTTCTTATACGATTCGATTTAGCCATGCCCTTACGAAAGCCTTGGCTCGAGGATAACCACAGGTGGGTAACAAATCAAATAAACTTTGGTGATGCTGCCTGGCGAAACGACAATTTGGTGTTGAACGTAGCTATTGGGTACCCTTTTTAAGGTAGCATTCATCGTTAAACAAGTTCTTTCATGCTAACTACGCACCTTGTTGGGGGCTGGGCTTGGTTTTAAATCGAGTTGATCTCTTCTTCTGTTAAGCCAGTATATTTCTGAATAATTTCTGTTGGCATACCATCAATTTTCATCCCTTTTGCAATGCTAATGGTTTTATTCAATGCTTCCTCTTTTCTAACCCTATCTTCCTCGTCCACTTTCATAGTCCACGCCATACTTGCGCTATACCTTAAATCCTCTTGGTACTTTTTGTAATTTACTAATTCCTCATCCGATAGTTTATCAACTCTTAGAAGTTCCTTTGCCTTATTTATTCCCTGCGCTGTAAAATTATCCTTTATCTCATTGTTTTTTAGGTAGTAAATCCATTCGTCAAGCGTTGATATCGCATTGTCGTTAAATTGGTTAACTTTGATAACATAGTATTCAGGAAAAATTTCAAAGGGTTCATTCTTTCCGAGTATCTCAACCTGTTTATCGGATAGCTTTAGTTTGTCCTTTTTATGAATTCCAACAAAATCAGTTTTTCCGTAATATATGTAGTCGTCACCCTGTCCAAGGTCAAAGTATACAATGTTAATTGAATAAACTTTCTTAACGTTCCTGTAGGGCTCTCCAACCGATATATATTCTGTAATTACCTTTGATGTCCCATACGCCATTCTATGGAAATAGTCATATTCATTCTGATTCTGCATTTCAACTATAACCAATTCACTCTTTGAATTTTTTACAAGAATATCAACCCGATTAAACTTGTCGTTCTCAAACTTCTGATTTCCTTCACTCTCAAGGATAGTTTCAATGGTAATTTTCTCTTTCAGCAATTCTGACAGAAATCCCTCAAGTACAGTGAAGTTAGCCTTGTTCCTTAGTAAACGTTTAATAGCCCAGTCAAACCGTATTAAATTCCTGTTATTCATGTCTATAGTTTTGGACAAAGATAATCAATTTTCGGATTGATAATTTTGAATTTGTGATGCATTTTCATCTCCTCGTCTTGCCCCAACAGGGGAGTAACGTAACGCTCCCTATGTGTTTTTTGCATTATATTTTCTTCCGAAGTGAAACTTTAAAACTCACTTCACCTAAAACAAATTTATCGCTTCGCTTTCCTTTATAAATCTTGCGTTTTTTCTAAGGTTTAATTTATTCAAAATGTGTGATATATGTAATAGCAATGTACAATTGTGTAACATCAGACGATACATTGCAAGCGACCTTTACGTTATTATTAATCCTAAAAAAATACATTATGAAGAAACTGCTATGGTTAACTATTTGCTTTGCGCTCTCGTTTAGTTTAAGTGCGCAAACAATTGACAAAACTTGGAATATAGGCTTACATGGAGGCCTAAGCCAGTACAAAGGTGATATGGGGAATAATTTCTACAAATTTAATCAGGAACTATCGGGCATGGGTGGTATATCCATTTCACGATTTATTACCAATCACTTCGATTTAAACCTGTTTGTTACTAAAGGAATTGTTGGCTATAATGGCCCAACGTTAAACTTTAGGCGAAACATTACTACTGCAACCGCGAACTTTCGATTCAATATTTTAGGCCATCGATCGTTTGTGCTTCCATACCTATTTGTGGGTGGTGGAGTTGCCCTGTTCGATAAGAACTTGGTGGTTACCGAAAAGAAAGTTGATTACCTTGCCCCTACCTTTGGTGGTGGAATTAACTTTAAATTGGGTCCATCGGTTATGCTTAATTTTCAGGAAACATTTCTATTCTCGAGTAGCGACGATAGGGATGGCATTGTTGCGAATGAAAACGACATGTATCTTTTTCATACCGTAGGTTTTACATTTAATTTTGGGAATAAGAAGGATGCTGATGGTGATGGCGTTTCCGATTACCGCGACAAGTGTTCTGGAACACCACCAAAAGTTGCTGTTGATAAAAACGGTTGCCCACTCGATAAGGACGGCGATGGTGTTGTCGATTACCTCGACGCTTGCCCCGATCAAGCAGGAACTGTGGAACTAAAAGGCTGCCCCGATAGCGATGGCGATGGTATTGCCGACAAGGACGATGAGTGCCCTAACGAAAAAGGACCAAGAGAACTTAAAGGTTGCCCCGATAGCGATGGCGACGGCGTTGCCGACAAGCACGATGGTTGCCCCACCGAAAAAGGGTTAGTGGCTCTGAATGGTTGTCCCGATAAGGATGGTGATGGTGTTGCCGACAAGGATGATCGTTGCCCTGAAGCTGTAGGTGCTCTTGCACTAAAAGGTTGCCCCGATTCCGATAAAGATGGTGTTGCCGATTTGGACGATAAGTGTCCACAAACCAAAGCGGGCTATGTGGTCGATCAATCTGGTTGCCCCCTCGACAACGACAAGGATGGACTTGTTAATGAAGAAGATGATTGCCCCGATAAGACTGGAGTTTTAGCACTTCAAGGTTGCCCCGACACCGATGGTGATGGTGTGTCCGATAAGTTCGACCGTTGCCCAACAGTAAAAGGGACTCTTAAAAACAAGGGTTGCCCCGAAATGGCTGTTGAAGACGTGAAAAAAATTACAAACATTGCCAGCAAAATTTTCTTCGAAACTAATAGCGAAAAGCTACAGGTTGCATCGTTAGCTCAGCTGGATGAACTTGCTATACTCTTGAAGAAATATGAGGAAGCCAATTTAACCATTGAGGGACATGCCGATGATCAGGGTGAAGATGAATACAATCTTACATTGTCGCAAAAACGAACCGAGTCGGTTAAGCAATACTTAATGGAAAAGGGCATTTTGGAGCAGCGCCTAACAGCAATAGGTTTCGGCGAAACCCAACCAGTAGCTAGCAATAAAACTGAAATAGGTCGCGCCAAAAACCGAAGAGTTATACTTAAAACTTCGTACTAAAAGAAATTAAAATAGGGTTTGTTTTTTTCAAGCGAAGAGGGTTGCTGATTTCAGCAGCCCTTTTCATTTTATAAACTTCTCTGGGAACTGTTGTACTATCGTATTATTTTAAAAACATGAGATTTATATAACTATTTCAAAAAGTTGTGTAAAGCTATTTGGTTTGTTGGAGCCTACCTTGGTAAGGTATAATATTGTAAAGTTATAATTATGAAAGCAGCTAAATTGACAAAGGATTTTCCTATTGTTTGCGTGGGTGGCTCGGCTGGCGGACTCGATGCATATATCCGCTTACTCTCGAATTTGCCATCCAAAATGGGTGTTGCAGTTGTTATTGTTAATCACCTGCGTGAAGTGGCCACATTGCTCCCCGAAATTCTTCCGAAATACTGTAGAATGCCGGTTAGGCTGATTAGCGATAAGTTAGACATTAAGCCTAATCAGGTATTTATAATTCCCGAAAAACGCGACTTACACGTACTTAACGGAGAGTTTCACCTTAAACCCATATCGAAACCTCATGGTTGGCCCAATGTAATTACTGTTTTTATGAAATCGCTTGCCCTAAACTGGGATGGAAAGCTTATAGCGGTAATAGTTTCGGGGCTCGATGGCGATGGTGCAGATGCACTTTGCGACATACGAAAGGTAGGCGGCATTACCATTGCCCAAAATCCCGAAACAGCCAAACAGCCCGATATGCCCGAGAGCGCTATTGAAAGTGGGTACGTCGATTTTGTGCTTTCACCCGAAGGTATTGCTAAAGAAATAATTAAAATTGCCCGCACGGAAAAAGTCGAAAATCCAGCGTAAAAATTAATCATTATATAGTTTTAGGTAGTATCAATAGTGAAAAAGGCTAGGGCAAACGCATTTAACAATTGCTTAAAATGCTATATCTGTACACCAATTAGAATTTCCGTATTTGCTTTAATGTCCCGTCAGGGACAAAATATCGGTAGAACTCACATACAGTGTATGAAAACCGTGCCGTTAGGTACGGAATATTCTGTACCTAACGGCACAGAGAAATTGGGTTTTGTAATATCTTTTACCGATATTTTGTCCCTAACGGGACGCTATTTTTTAAATGCGTTTGCCCTGTAAAAATAATGCTTCGGAACACTTTTTACCTTATTCCCTTATTTGTAAATCAAATTCTTCATAAAACTGGCATTTAAGCGAATAGAAGCTTATGACAAAGACGCGATAATTCCACATAAAACGGATTTTGACAACATCAACTCGATATAAGGTAAAGCCTCTGTGTTCAACTTACCTCGAGCTCACGTTAATAATCGCTCCAAAAAAACATGTGAATAATGTAACTCTTCCTAAGAGTTGTGTAACACAAAAGCCTATTCCGAATTGTATTTTTGAAACTAACTTAAACTAACCAATTATGCCACTTTTAACTATTTTAATCGTACTAATTATTGCGGGTGTTTTGCTTTGGCTTGTAAATAATTACATTCCAATGGATCGTAAAATAAAAAGCATTTTAAACATTGTTGTTGTTATTGTTCTCGTTATTTGGTTGCTTAAAATATTTGGGGTATTCAGCTACTTAACAAGTATCCATGTTTAGTCCCGTAAAAAATCAAGTAATCATAATGTTGTGCGAATTGTAATTTGAAGCAATGAATAAAGAAACTGTTATAGTAAAGTCAATAAAACACATCACGCACGATGTGCTGCAAATTGTTACGGAGAAACCTCAAAAATACACCTTCACCCCTGGGCAGGCCGCCGCAATTTCGTTAAACGAGAGCGGTTGGAAGGATGAAAAAAGACCCTTCACCTTTACAAGCCTTCCCGATAGTAATTTCCTCGAATTCACTATCAAAGTCTATCCTTCCCACAAAGGAGTTACCAACGAGCTTCTGCAGTTGCGAAAGAACGATACGTTAATTCTTCATGAGGTTTTTGGTGCAATAGAGTATAAGGGTGAGGGTGTGTTTATTGCTGGCGGGTCGGGTATAACCCCATTTATTAGCATTTTTCGCGACTTGCATTTGCGAAATGAAATTGGTAATAACAAACTCATTTTTGCCAACAAAACCAAAGGCGATATTATTCTTTTTAAAGAACTTAAAAGGTTGTTAAACTATAATTTCATCAATATTCTTTCCGATGAAAATATCGATGGGTTTGCCACAGGGCTAATTTCGGAGAGCTTTTTAAAGGCTCACATTAACAGCACCTGTGAAAATGTTTATGTGTGTGGTCCACCCCCAATGATGGAGTCGGTTGAAACAATTTTGCAAAGCTTAAATATCAGCAAAAAGTCAATTGTGAAAGAAACTTTTTAGCCAGTTCTCAGTTCTCAGTTCTCAGTCTTCGGACTTCTAACATCAAACATCAACTCAATAACTCAAATAATGAACATAAAACGAATATTTGGCGCTGTACTAACTCTCCTTGGAATTGTTGGGCTTATTTATGCCGCAGTACTTTTTTCGTACACAACAAATAGCATTAGGCCGCCTATAATTTATAGCGTGGTTGGCTTAATATTTTTTATTGCTGGCATTGGCCTTATTAGCAAAACTAAGGATGAGGCGTAACTCGAAAATTAATGTAGAACAGGCAACTCAAATAATATTACAAAATAATAATGCAATGGAATTACTTACAAAAGAGTTAATTCAAGAACTTCTTCTTGACAATGATGGTCCCTGTTTATCACTTTATATGCCTACTCATCGAAGCCATCCCGAAAATCAACAGGATCCCATAAGGTTTCAAAGTCTAATTAAGACTCTGAAAAGTTCCTTGGCAAATAAGTATTCGGCAAGCGAGGTTCAGAAATTTCTCGAGCCATTTGTTTCTCTACATGGCGATACTGGTTTTTGGAACCATACGCTAATGGGATTAGCAGTTTTTAGTGCCTCAGGATTGTATAAGGTTGTGGGGCTTCACGAAAAAGTTGACGAGCTGGCCATAGTGGCCGACAGTTTTCATACTAAGCCGCTTCGTCAAATTATGCAAACTGCCGACCATTACCATGTTGTGGCGATAAGCCTTCGCGATTTTAAACTTTTCGAAGGTACTCGTCATTCGATTGTTGAGGTTGACCTTGGCGCTGAAACGCCAACAACTATTACCCAGGCGCTTGGTGGCGAATTAACTGAGAAGCACACTACTGTTGCCTCGTATGGTGGTGTTGGAGCCAATAGTTCAAGTATGCACCATGGACACGGTGGTAAAATGGATGAGGTTGACAATGATACTGAAAAATATTTTCGCATTATTGCCGCTTTTATTTACGAAAACTATTCGAAGCCAACAGGCTGTCCGCTTATACTTGCCGCCCTACCCGAACACCACAGCCTTTTTCATAAGCTCAGCAAAAATTCGTTGTTGCTACCAACCAGCATCGCTGCTAACCCAACGTCAATTTCGACCGAAAAACTCGTAAGAATGGCTTGGGAAATTATGGAGCCCGATTACCTGAAAAAAATCAACAGTTTGGTCGAAAGGTTTAATCAGGCAAAAGCAAATGGCAAGGGAAGCGATGATTTAAAGGAGGTTGCTGTTGCAGCTGTTGAAGGAAAAATTGATACGCTGCTTGTTGAAGCCAACCGAATTATTGCTGTTCGAATAACGAACTTAATTACGGGCAATACGCAAAACAAAGATTTAAGTAATCCAAAAGTTGACGATTTGCTCGACGATATGGGCGAACTTGTAATGAAAATGGGTGGGCAGGTTATGGTTCTTCCAGCCAGTAGCATGCCATCGCAAACAGGTCTTGCAGCAATTTATCGGTATTAAACTTTAGTGGCTTTTTTGCTTCTTTAAGAAGTCAAAACTTTTACTTTTTTTGCCACGGGCTTTTTTGCAATTAGCAGAAAAGCCCGTGGCAATTATATTATTATATGGCTGAATAAAATAGCGTTTTTAATTAAGCCTGCCGTTTACAGGATAGGCAAGGTCTATGGAAGGGTAAAGGAATTTAAAGATTGCTTAAAATACACTAATTGATAAATTTTTCGTATTTGGTTAATTGTCCCGTTAGGGACATTATATCGGTAGAACTTAAGTAAGGAATAAAATACCGTGCCGTTAGGTACGGAATATTCTGTACCTAACGGCACAGCGAAATAGGTTTATCTTATATCATCTACCCATATTATGTCCCTAACGGGACAACTATTTTTAAATGCGTTTGCTCCATTACTCTGAGGCTGCTCAATTGAAACAACGTTCGGCGGTCGTCTCGATAACAATCCATGTCTGTCAAGGCTAATGTTAAAATCAATATTATCAATTGTTTTAACCTGCCCCAGCGGGGCCTTCTGTTTATAGTAAATATTTATCAACGCTTCAAAGCTCCTCTGGAGCTTTTGGTTAAAAATAGTTTTTGTTACTATAAACAGTTAGCTACTCCGTAGCTAAAATAATACTACTTTTTATCACCAAATTAATGTAGATGTCAGCTAAATGGCTCCATAGTTTGACGGCTATGGATACCCCGATAGCCATCCATTGCCGTCAGGCTAACGAAAAAAGACAGCTATTCTTCAATACAAAGTGCCTATTTGCAGAAGCAAATAATAAAACCTTTGGTTCAACAAATATCAAAGCGATATAGGTTAGAAATCCCAAGCAGATTGCCATGAGCGACGTGCGGTGGGACGGCAATCCCGATAAATATCGGGAGAGCGGCAGCATGAGGGGGAATGCCGAATTGTTAGCCCCATGTGCAAGGGCGCTTGCGTTCGAGATGGAACGCATGGACAGATAACGCTCAAGTTGATGGACTTTCCCAAAACCATGAATGCAAAGGAAGGGTCTCTTCTCGCGGCGTTCCATATCGCTTACGTTGCCATGGGGCTTACGATTTGGCAGGGCGGGTGGCAGCGTCGTTTTGCCTTGATTCTTTGGTTTACTTTCTCATCAAGGAGAAAGTAAAGGAAAATAGAATGAACACTGGAATTCCTATACCCATTGGGAAAACAAACTTAACCTGACGGCTATGGATAGCCATCGGGGATCGGGGCTCAGCCGAGCTGGGTTTTTTAGGTGTTGTTTAGTTGCTATTTATCTTTCATTTTGCCAATTACTGTATCCAATGCTACTTTTATTTTGTCAATAGCACTATTAAGGGCTTTCTCTTTTGTGTTACTTTTGCCTGTGGCTAAAATAGGCTGTATCCCCTCTATCCTTGCCTCAATTTTGCATTGTATATCATCTGTGCCAGTTTTTTGTGCATTTTGGTCTGAAAAGTGCACCTCGATGCGACTAATTTTGTCGGAAAAGTGTTTTAACTTACTTTTAATGCTTTCAGATACAAACGTTTCTGTGTTTTCTGTACCCTGAATATTTTTGTCGGTGTTAAATTGAATTTTCATTTTTTGGTATGATTAATTGTTAGTTTTTCTCTTCGAAAATACTTGAACACTTCCATCGCCAATATAATGGGTATAGCCAAGACCAATATATATGCCCATTGGTTAAAAGTAATAGGTTCTATTCGCAATATGTTTTGCATAAATGGAATTTGCATGCTAAGGATATGAATTCCTTGTGCAGCAATTATTCCAAATACAAGGACTATATTTCTTTTTAAGGGAATTTTAAATGCTGAAACTCTTTCGGAACGGCAATTAAAAGCATGGAAGTTTTGCATAAAAACCATAAGCAACAGAATAAGGTCGCGAGCGTGTCTTTCGCCCATTTGGGTGTATGTGTTTAAATAATACCACAGCCCAAAAACTATTAAGCCCATGGTCGCACCCGATACAATGGTTTGATTGATCATAAGGGGGTTGAATATTTTTTCGGTAGGCTTGCGTGGAGGCCTTCTCATAGCACCCGGCTCGCCACCTTCGAAAGCAAGGGCAACGTCCTGTATGCCATTGGTAACTAAATTCAGCCACAATAGCTGTACGGCAAGTAAGGGCAGTGGTAGACCGGCAATGATAGATGCCAGAAATAGGATAATTTCAGCCGCACCTGTTGAAATTAATAGGTAAATTACTTTACGCACATTATCGTAAGCAAAGCGTCCCTCTTCAACTCCTGCCACAATTGACGAGAAGTTGTCGTCCACCACAATCATCGAGCCCACTTCTTTAGCTACATCGGTACCCGAGCCCATTGCCACACCAATATTGGCGCGTTTAAGTGCAGGGGCATCGTTTACGCCATCGCCGGTAACAGCAACAAACTCTCCTCCGCGAATCAAAACATCTACTATTTCCAACTTTTGGGTGGGCGAAACTCTTGCAAATACACTTGTTGATGCAACTAACTGTTGATAGGCAGGGCTGTCGTAAGTTCCTGTTTCGACGAGCATTTGTCCGGTTGCCACTATGGTGCTTTCATCGGCTATGCCCAATTCACGTGCAATGGCTCCAGCTGTTTCGGGGTGGTCGCCGGTTATCATAATTACCTTTATTCCGGCACTCTTGCACTGTTCAACCGAACTTTTTGCCTCTGGTCTTAACGGGTCAATAAAGCCTACAAGTCCGTAAAATGTGAGCGCAGGAATATCTTCATTCTCATAAATTTCCTTTTTTTGATATTCTTTGTATTCGCCACTGGCAAATGCCAATACTCGATATCCATTTTTGGCTAAAGCTTCCGCATCGGCAAGTATTTTGTCTTTATCAATATCTTTATTTACGCTATTCACGGACATGGTGGTGCAAAATTCAAGTATAGTCTCAGCAGCACCTTTCGCTCCAATGAAAACTGCGTCATTTAAATTATAGAATGATGCAGAGAATTTTCGCTCCGACTCGTAAGGAATTTTCCCAATCGGTTTATCCTCTGTCAGCCATTTTGCCGGGTTCACCCCAAGTTTGTAACTCATACCCAGCAGCGCAACATCCATTGCATCGCCGTGGTACGCCCATTTTTCATTTTCTTTGGTTAATGAGCCCTCGTTGGCAAATACTGCTATACGGGCAATTTTTGCAATATCATCATTCTCTGAAATCTCAATTGATTTTCCTTGTGAATCAACAACTTTGCCTTCGCCATTATAGCCTTGTCCTTCAATAGCATAGCGACTATTGTTGGGTAGCATTATAATCTTTGCCGTTTGCTCGTTAACGGTAAGTGTTCCGGTTTTGTCGCTGGCAATTACGGTGCAACTGCCCAAACTCTCAACCGATGTTAGCTTGCGGACAATTACATTTCGCTTTGCCATTCGTTTGGTAGCAATAGACAATGCCACGGTTAATGCTACCGGCAAGCCTTCGGGAATTGCAGAAACCGCTAGTGCTACAACAAAAAAGAAGATCGCAGTAAAATCCATTCCCTGCAACCGGAGTATAACTGCCAATATAATACTAAGGGCAATAATAAAAATACTAATTTGCCTTATGAATTTTTCCATACGTTGCACCAGTGGCGGTTTTGCAGAAGCCGACTCGGCTACATCTTGTGATATTTTACCCACTTGTGTATAGATACCTGTGCAAACTACCACCCCCACGCCCCGTCCTTGCATTACCGTAGCGCCGGCAAAAGCCATGTTGGTTCTTTCGGCAACGCCAAGGTCTTTCTGCAATACTGCAGTTTGTTTTTTTGCCGCCATGGATTCGCCTGTAAGAAAGCTCTCGTCAATTTCCAAACCCGATACTTCAAGCAAGCGAATATCTGCCGGCACTTTCATGCCCGATTCAAGCAGTACTATATCGCCCGGTATAAGTACTTCGGAGGGTACTTCTGTTTCTTTGCCTTCCCTTCTTACCCGTGCTTTTATTTTCATTAACTTCTGTAAGCTGTCGGCACTTCTTTCGGCATTAAATTCTTGATAGGTTCCCAAGGCACTGTTGATGAAAATAACCAGAAAAATAAAAATTGCATCTTTCCCTTCGCCTATGGCTACCGATGCAGCAGCAGCAGCAACAAGAATAAAAATCAAGGGATTCAATACCTGATGGAGGATTATTTGCCAGAGGGAAACTTTTTTGCCCTCGGGCAATTTATTTTCACCGTAAAACTCCAGCCTCTTCTTAACTTCTTCCTGATTTAATCCTTTTTCAGATGTTTTTAACTCGCTGAAAATTTCTTCTTCTCTAAATGCCTGCCAATGCTCTTGGGCTATTGTGTTTTGGTGTTTCATGTTATTACATTTTTTATTTCAATGTCAAGTCGTTGCTGTTTTTCTTAGCATGAACGTTAATGGCTGGGGGTTAGTAAAGTGCAGGAGTTTAGCTAAACTGAACTCGCAAAGGACGCTCGGTTGCCTTCCCTGCCTGACTGCCGTCAAGGCAGGCAGGGGCGAGCTCCCTTCGGTCGGTTGAAACGATTCATTGTCCCACGCTACGAAAAAGCGGTAATATTTTCTAATTCGCAGTAAACCAGTGTTTTATTAATCCCTTGTTTTGCACTAGCATTTATAATTTTACGAAATCACGAAAATTTTCTTTATTAATCAAAAATGTTTCCGCATTATATGTTTCTATGAATTTTTGAGGAAAAATTGATTTTTTGCTGTTCCACTTGAATTCAAATCCAAATATCTGACCATTACTTTCTTCAACAAAATCAATTTCTTGCTGTTGCTTAGTTCTCCAGAAATACATTTTTGAAAATGTGTCTTTATAGTGATTTTGTTTTTTTCTTTCTGAAACCAAAAAATTTTCCCAAAGAGCGCCTTTATCTACTCTTAATTCAAGTGGGTTGAAATTGCCAATAATCATATTCCTTATTCCATTGTCATAAAAGTATATTTTTCGATTTTGTTTAATTTCGTTTCTCAGGTTTCTACTAAAACTGTTTAGTTTGAAAACAATATAACCTTTTTCTAAAATCTCAATATATTTTTGAACAGTAACCTTATTGATCCCAACAATCTGGGATAGTTCATTGTAATTGACTTCACTACCCATTTGAAGTGCAAGAGCCTGCAAAAGCTTTTCAAGAACTTCTGGTTTTCTAATATCTGAAAACGCTAAAATATCTCTATACAAATAGCTATTCACAAGGCTATTCAACGTTTCTCTTTCTTTTCCTTGGTTGTTAATTACTTCAGGATAGAAACCATATAGCAAACGGTTCTCTAACTGTTGTTCAGATTTTATAAAACCAATTTTATTTTCATATTCTTCCCACGAGATAGGAAACAATTCATACTCCCATTTCCTGCCCGTTAAAGGTTCGTTCAATGCATTCCCAAGGTCAAATGACGATGAGCCGCTTACAAATAGCTGAACGTCTTTGAATTGGTCAGTTATTATTTTAAGGGTAAGTCCTATCCCCGATATTCTTTGGGCTTCGTCTATAAAAACAATTTTATTGTCTGATAATATTGTCCTTATTTGTTCAGTATTTGGATTTGTTAACATAGACCTAATTGTAGGGTCATCTGCATCTAGGAACAAAAAATCAATGCCTTTTAAGATGCTTCTAATCAGCGTTGTTTTCCCTACTTGTCTAGCACCCACTAAGACAATTGCTTTACCACCGCCAATCTTTTCTCTTATTCTATTCTCTAATATTCTTGGGAACATTGTATTTTTCTTACAAAGATGCATTATAAAAACGTAATAACCAAAAATACTAACTAAAAGTCATTACGATATCCGTTTGTCTTAGTTTATGCTTGTTGCAAACTCCTATATATCCACACCTCTACCGCATGCTCCTGCTGGTCGTTTACTAAGTTAATAAAGTCATCGTGGCTATCTGCGCCATCAAGGGTTATAGTTTGCTTTTTGCCGTCTTCTGGCAGTTGAATTACTGTAATTTGATACCTCGTTTCTCGAAAACGATAAAAGATTTTAAACGTATCCCACGACGATGGAACGCAGGGTTTAATATGCAGCTTTTCTACCTCGAGTCGTAATCCGAGTATCGATTCCACAATAAGGCGATACATCCACCCCGACGAACCCGTGTACCAAGTCCACCCACCTCGGCCAATATGTGGCGAAAGGGCGTACACATCGGCAGCCATTACATATGGTTCAACTTTATACCTTTCAACTTCTTCCTCTGTTGTGGCGTGATTTATTGGGTTTATCATCGATAAAATTTCGTAGGCTTTTTCGCTGTCGCCCAGTTTTGCGAATGCCATGGCTAACCAAATTGCCGCATGCGTGTACTGTCCTCCATTTTCCCTCACTCCCGGAACGTATC
Organism: Bacteroidales bacterium UBA2287; assembly: GCA_002345675.1. GTDB lineage: Bacteria > Bacteroidota > Bacteroidia > Bacteroidales > Tenuifilaceae > UBA2287. Next base: position 69,934 of record DDWL01000037.1, read on the forward strand.
CTTTTATGTATCCAGGATTTAAATCCGATTTGTCGAAAGGAGGGTCGAGAAGCTGAACCAACGAATTGTCGCGTCGTACTAACCTTTTGTTAGCCGACTCCATGGCTGTTGCCGACCGTTCAGGCTTGCCGGCTCCCGAGAGTACCGACCAACTTTGGGAAATGGAATCGATTTGGCACTCTTCGTTACTTGCCGACCCCAGTGGCGTTCCGTTGTCGAAGTATGCACGGCGGTACCATTCGCCGTCCCAAGCATTTTTTTCAATATTCTGTTGAATTTCGTTGCCTGCATTTCTGCACATATCGGCAAATTCATTGTCGCCGCGAGCCTTTGCAACTTCAATAAACTGGTTTAGCACTTCGAAAAGGAAGAACCCAAGCCAAACACTTTCGCCTTTACCCTCGTTGCCAACCATGTTCATGCCATCGTTCCAGTCGCAGGTGCCAATCAATGGCAACCCGTGGTTGCCAAACTTTAACCCATATTGAACAGCAAGTTTACAGTGCTCGTAAAGGGTGCTTGTCTCTTCGCTTCGGTTTGGTAAATCGTAGTACGAATCGTCCTCGGGGTTTACTGGGCGACCTTCAATAAAACGAATCGATTCATCTAATACGCCTGTGTCTCCTGTGGTAAGTACATATCGACAAGTTGCTAAGGGCAACCAAAGGTAGTCGTCGGAGCAATGCGTTCGAACGCCACGCCCAACAGGTGGATGCCACCAATGCTGCACGTCTCCTTCGGGAAATTGTCGGCTTGCAAACAAGAGTAAATGCTCGCGCAGAATATTTGGCTTGGCAAAAGTTAAAGCCATTGCATCTTGCAACTGGTCGCGAAAGCCAAAAGCTCCACCCGATTGGTAGTATCCGCTACGTGCCCAAACACGACAAGCCAAGGTTTGGTAAAGTAGCCAGCCATTTGCCAAAATATTTAACGACTTGTCGGGTGTTTCAAACTGCACAGTTCCTAACGTTTGACTCCAATGATGCCAAACGGCTTCAAGTGCAGTGTATGCCTGTGCAGGGCCATGAAAGCGACGAATGGTGCTGTTTGCATCCTCCTTATTTGTTCCTGAACCAAGTTTGAATATTACTTCGCGCACCTGCCCTGGAGCAATGTCGAAGGGAACCTGAATTGCAGCGCAAGGATCGAGAGCTAAGCCATTTTTCCCCAGTAAACGGGCATGCGACATTGCTGCTGGATTTTTCAGAGTGCCGTTTCGCCCTAAAAATTCCTTACGATCGCAGGTAATGTAGCATGTTGCGTCGTCGGTTTGAAGAAACGCTACACGTGAAGCGAACTCGGGATTGTATGGGTTTGTTGCGTAAACAATGCTGTTATTAGAATCGATACTTGTGTTAACATGCATTGCATTTTTGTGGCGCATATCGCCAAGTACCCATTCTACATAACTTGTAGCCGACAGTTTGCAATGGCGTTCCGATTGATTTGTCACCTTTAGCACCGAAAACTTTATCGACGCATCGGTGGCAACATAAATCCAAAGTTCACTTAAAATGCCCCCTTCGTTGTGCTCAAATACGGTATACCCAAAGCCATGACGGCAAAGGTATAGCTCCGATTCGCAGTCGGTAAGCGGTGTGGGCGACCAAAAATGACCTGTCTCCTCATCGCGAATATACATGGCTTCTCCGCTCGAATCGGTTACTGGGTCGTTATGCCAAGGCGTGAGACGGTATTCATGGGCGTTTTCGGACCAAGTGTATGCAAGTCCTTTTTCCGAAATTACTGTTCCAAAGCCACTGTTTGCCAATACATTTACCCAAGGTGCTGGTGTTACCCTTTCCTTCGATGTTGTAATAACGTACTCTCGTCCGTCGGGGGTAAAGCCACCAAGACCATTATAAAAAATTAAATCCTGACGAGGCAATACAACTTCGGGTTCCGAATTGGGCTTGTATGTGCGGGTAGGTTTAAAATATTGCTTGGGCAGCTCTTTGTACTTGCTGTTGTTTACTTGGTCGGCTAAAGTTCCGCGCGTGTCGTTAATAATAACTCGGGCAACAGTTTGAAAAAGAATTCGGTCTTCGTTCGAAATCTGGTCGGCCGAGCGAACAAAAATACCACCGGGACTGTCAATAATATTTGGCCCCACTCCAGCAGCAATTAAACCAATTATCTGATCCTGTAGCAATTGTCGATACCCAGCGTGATCTTCGTTCCAAATTACTAGATCCACTGCTAACCCTTTCAACCGCCAGTATGCATGCGCTTGAACCATTTGGCGTACAATGTGAATATTGGCGGGATCCTCAATTTGTACTAACACAATTGGCAAATCGCCCGAAATGGCGTACCCCCATAACCCGTATTGTCCTCGTCGGTTTTTTATAAGAATTGCAGGTTCGGCTCGTAGCGTGGAATTGGCAAAAATAATGGAACTGGCAAGACGCCCATACAGCTGAGCATCGGACTCGCTCGAATTTATTTGTCGCAGTACTACTTGGCTGTGAGTCCATGCAAGCTCAAAAACTCGTGCTGCCATTTGCTTGTCCTGATACTTTTCAATAAGAAGCAATGCCCCATCGCGGGATGTGCTAACCCCAGTTACCATATCGATTGTTACCGATTTTTGGGGTTCGAGTACTATGCTAAACTGAATGGCAACAATGGGGTCGAGAACCGATCCTTGGCTGCCCGATAGAGGCTTTGAACTTGTTATTGCGCTTGGCGAAACAAGCGTGTTTCCGCGTCCAATAAACTGTAGCCGGTCGGTTTCATAGGTAATATCCCTAATTTCAGCATCGTAAACTGCCATTTGGTGAAACATCCAAGGCGATTGTTCTTCAACCGATCGGGGCCTTCGAGTACACAGAATTGCCTGTCGTTGATGAATAATTTCGGTTTGAACAAAAAGGTTGCTAAATGCAGGGTGCGCTAAATCGGCTCCGTTTAATGTGAGCACAACTTCGGCATAGCTGGTTATGCCAATAATCCTTTTTGTTCGAGTAAGGTTTGTAAGTTTTACCCTTCGTAGCTCAATATCGTCTTCGGGCGATACAGCAATTTCCGTATATGCATCAATACCATTGTCGCGGCGGCGAAATTCTGCACGTCCTTCCGAGAATATTACCTCATACTTCTCGGGCACTTTTAGTGTTGGTTGAAATGTGTTCGACCAAAAATTCCCGCTTTCGGCATCGCGTAAATAGCAAAATGTTCCCCAGTTGTCGCAGGTGCTGTCTTCTCTCCATCGGGTAACTGCAATGTCTTTCCAATGGCTGTATCCGCCGCCTGCATTTGTTACTACAACTTTATAGCTGCCCCCGTTCGAAAGAAGTTTTACCTCGGGAAATGGCGTGTTGGGCGTTGTAAATACACGAAGTGGCATTTCTGGGCTACTAATTGCAGCGCGAGAATCGGTTACGCTTAAAGTGTGAGAATAAAAGGAGGTAGCCTTTGGAATTCTTTCTTGAAGCAGCAGTAAGGTTGCCTTGAACAATGGGTCCGATTCGAACCTCTTTTGCATTGGCCTATTGAGCAAAACATACGATAGTGAGAGCAAACTCATTCCCTTATGGTGTGCCATAAACGACCTTATAACTGTCTTCGACTGACCTCGTGGCAGGCGTGCTATGGTGTAGTCAATTGCCTCGTAAAATCCATATTGCCCCACATTACCTTCGTCGGCAAGGCGCTCAAGATTTTCGCAAGCTTCCTCGGGCATAACCATTAAGGCTAGTGCTGTTGCATAGGGCGCAATTACCAAATCTTCCGAAAGGCCTCTTTTTAGTCCAAGCCCAGGCACGCCAAATGCCCTGTACTGATAGTTAAGCTGCGCATCGACACTGTTGTAGCCCGATTCTGAAATGCCCCATGGTACACCTCGTAGTTTTCCGTATTCAATTTGTCGGGTAACTGCTGCTTTACAGGTTTGATAAAGCAAACTGTTCTCGTATGTTGGCATAACGAGTAGAGGCATAAGGTACTCGAACATCGATCCGCTCCACGACAGAAGAACGGGGTCGCCATCGACGGTTGTAAGAAGCCGCCCAAGGGCAAACCAACTTTCCTGTGGTGCCTTATCCTGCGCAATAGCAACAAAAGTCGATAAGCGAGCTTCCGATGCCAGTAAATCGTAGTAGCTCGAGTCGCTTTGAAGATTATCGATGTTGTATCCTATTGCGTGCAAACGAATCGACTTATTGTATAAAAAGCCATAGTCCATATCAGCAAATTCGGCCGATTGCCTTGCGGTTGCTTCAATAAGTTCAATTCTATTTTTTGCATTACTGGCAGCTTTGCTGAAAAGTTCCTTAATGTCGTCGTGCTGTTCAATTCCCTCCAAATATGTACTGTTGGAAACAGGGTTGAGAGGGGAGGTATATTTTTCGACTTTAATTTTGGCTATTTGGCGTAAAGTTGGAATAGCGTTTATTTCTGGATAAATGCTCAATAAATCTTGGAAATTTGGGTGCAATATCCATGGAAATAGGTGGTTAACCTCGTTAGTAACAGCTTGGCACTGGTGCGAAAGAATTAGTGCCCAAACTTTGCGTTGCTCATCGGTATTGGGTGTAATTGAGTTTGCAATTTCTGCAGAAGCTTTCGAGAGTTTTTCGATACATTTTTGCAAGTATACAAGTGAAACTGGTTGTTCTTTAACAATTGCATCTATATACTTGCGAAACTGGGTAATTTCGATTGATGCCGATTTGCCGGGTTGCTCGGCAAGCACGAGGAACGTGTCCTTAATCCCATCAAAAAGGCGAGTGCCAAGTATAGGCTGGTCGGGGAGCGACAGTAAACCCTGCTGCAGGGTTAGTAGGTGTCCAGCAAGGTTGCCGCTGTCGACCGACGAAACGTAAAGTGGCCTTAGTGGTTGCAGCGTTTGTGTGTCGTACCAGTTGTAAAAGTGCCCCTGATGCCTTTCCATTAAATTCATTGTGTGAAAGGCATTTGTAATGCGATCGAGAAGTTCGCCAGTAAAAATATAGCCAAAATCGTAGGCTGTAAGGCTTGCAAGCAGCGAAAGCCCTATGTTTGTTGGCGATGTTCGGTGTGCAATAACTGAAATTGGGTGTTCCTGGTAGTTGTCGGGGGGTAACCAATTATCGTCGGGGCCAACAAAGGTTTCGAAAAAGAACCATGTTTTACGAGTCATTTTTCGGAGAAACAAATGCTGCTTTTCGGTGAGTTTTGCTTTATGAGGAACAAGTGGCTGGCTAATCCACCACGAAATGGCTGGAAAAATAAACCAAAGCCCAATAATTGGCCAAACCAAAGCAAGCGAAACGGGGAAATATATTAGAAGATAAACTGCTGAAAGCATTGCAATAGTAGGAGAAATCCACATTGTTCGAAACGATTCCAGAAAGTTGCTCTTGCTGTGATGCTCGTTGCTTGCTTGCGAATTCCATTCGAGAAGTCCTTTTTTTGAAACACACAACCTCCAGCATGTTCGCAGTACCGCATCCAAGTTAAAATAAGCTTCGTAGGGTAGGCTCATTAGGGTAAATGCAACTTGGTACAGCTGTCGGAAAATTGTTTGTCGAGTTGCTCTTATATGTTGAATCAGGATTGTATCCTGAGGTTTCTGAAAAATGCTGACAACAGCTGTTATTAATGTTAGAATCGAAATAATTCCTATTACAGCTATAGTCCAAAACCACGTCGAACCTAAAATGGTCCAGCCTAAAATCAGCACAACCGTTAATGCTAATGGAACTAAGCTTCGTCGAAGATTGTCGAATATTTTCCACCACGATAAAAGCGATAAAGGATTTTTGCGCGATGCGCCATTTACTTTTGGGATTATTGGCAATAGCCACGGAAGCAGTTGCCAGTCGCCTCGTACCCAACGGTGTCGGCGATTTACATCGGTGCTGTAGCTGGCTGGGTACTCTTCGAAAAGAAGAACATCGCTAAGTAGCCCCGAGCGGGTATAGCAGCCCTCAAGCAGGTCGTGGCTAAGTATTCTGTTCTCGGCAAATCGGCCTTTTAGCGTTTGCTCAAATGCGTCGACTTCGTAAATCCCTTTTCCTATAAAGGAGCCTTCCCCAAAAAAATCTTGATAAACATCGGAAATAGCCCGTGTGTATGGATCGATACCCGGATCGTTGCCAAATAATTTTGCGTACCTCGATCGGTTTGTGCCAGGTAAACTCACAGCAACTCGGGGCTGCAAAATGCTATACCCTTCTGTTATTCGTTTCTTTTTTTCATTGTATTTTGGTTTATTCAAAGGATGCGCCATGGCGCCTACAAATTGCCGTGCCGAATCGCGAGGCAACTGGGTGTCGGTGTCGAGCGTAATAACATACTTTATTTCACTTAACACGCTGGTGTTACCAATTACTAACGAGAACTCATTGGTTGAACCTCTGCGAAGCAGGGAGTTTAAATCCGATAGTTTACCCCTTTTTCGTTCGTAGCCCATCCAAACTTTGTCGGTAGCATTCCACTTTCGAGGTCGATGAAAGAGGAAGAAAGTATCGTGATTTTCGCTTGGGTACTTTTCGTTTAGCTCGGTAATTCGCCTTGCAGCGAGATTAACAAGCAGTTCGTCTTCTTCTAACTTTTCTTGTTCGGCATCTTTAAAATCGGTAAGTAACCCAAAGTGCAAGTTTTGACCCTGATTTGCCAAAAAACGAACCTCCAAAGCCTCTACTAAATCTTCAATGTTTTGTGGGCTTGTAATCATGGTTGGAACAACAACCAATGTTCGCGATTCGGGAGGAATGCCCTTTGAGTAATCGAGACGTGGTAATGGAAAAGGGTTTGTAAAAAGTGTAACCAGCCAGTTTACTAAGGCTATCGACAGGTAGCTGCAACACAAGGCCAGCAGAAAGCCTAACGCCCAAATTTGCCAGCCGCCAATACCATTACTGTTGGCTTTTGCCAAAAGACCCCAGCATATTACAAACGTAAATAGCGTTATCGAACCCAAATAGAAAAACAGTGGAAATTTCAGTACTGTTTGTCTTAAAAACGAAGCGAACGAATGCTTTGCGCTTACCATTTTTTCGAGCTGAGGAAGCCCTTTGTCAATAAGGTAAAACCCTACATGGGCGCTTCGGTTGTCGATTCCATTTAGTTCAGCACTTTTTTTTGCAAGTTCTATAGCCTTTTGTGCGACTTCAATTTCAGAAAAGGTGCTTTTTTTCGCAACCTTTTCAATAACATGGCGGTAATGGTCGCGTGTAGTAAAGTCCATTAAGGCGTATGCCTTTGTAGGGTCTTCGCTAAGAATTTGCTCAACGAAACTCATCGATTCGACAAATTCCTGCCAGTCCAAAGCACCTAGAAGTCGAAGGCTGCCAATGCTATTACTTATCGAAACTTGGTCGGCAGCTTGTTGCTGAGTATTACTTTGAATTAATTGTGCAATGTTTCGATTCGATTCGGAGAGCCGTTGCTCAATCCAAGTTAATGGAAAAGCCAATGCAGGGCTTCGTCCCTGTAAGCGACGAACAAACTCCGAAACAAAAGGCGTCGACATGGGTGGTTCCGATCGTGCCATATCGGCAATTAGGAGTATCAGGCTCTTGGGGTCCTTTTCAACAATTTCAACCATTTTGTCGGCCCAAAAGTCGGCAAGGTCTCTGTCGGCTCTGCCAGATGCAATTTTAACCGCAACGCTTCGAAGGTTCTCAATAAGTGCAAGCCGCAGCATTATAGGAATTGCCCACAGCTCGCCAAGTTTTAAAGTTGTAACCGTTTGGTAGGCAACCACAAATCGGCGTAATCCAATTGGGTCAATGTGCCCTTCGCCGTGCAGTATAATTTCTTTTGCAATATCGTAAACTCGCGGAAGTCCAGCCGAGGGGCCGTTGAGTAATCGGGGCAGTTCCTTGCTGTAGCCTTTAGGTAAGTGCCTACGTCCTGTTCGAATTTGCTCTTCGATTAAATAAAAATTATCGAGGAGCCACTCGGCAGCGGGTGTTATTTGGTGCTTCTCCTTCACTGCTTCCGACACAAGGTCGTAAACTTCAAGCAGTATGGCTTCGTTTTCGGAGAGCCTCGAAAGTAGCTGCGGGTGTAATTTGGACTTTAAATCGAGAAGGTGCAAGCCTGCAAGGGTTTTGCCGTACTGCTCCATTTGTTCAGCGCTAAAAAGTTCCGAAGCTAAAGGAGGTTCGCCGTTTGCGAATTTTTGCGAATAATCCTTTTCCCATAAATGGGTTTTTAGCCGCTGTATCGATTGAGTAATATTAGTAAGACCTACTTTCATAATTTGTTATTTCTTTTATTGAAAACCAGCAAAGAAAACTCTCTGTTTTCGTTGCGTTTCGATGGCCAATTGGTGAGTATTAATAGAAATGGAAGAAATTGTATTGCAACTTTCCAATGTGCGCTAGTCTTTTGAAATCGTTAAAGTTACTTGGCGACCTTATAATGTGAAGATAACTTGCTTAAGTTGAATGCTATGAAGGTTTAGTGTATATGTATAAATTGTAAATAGCATGTCGTTTACCCAACTTCAAGTTTAAGCATATAATACCATGTGGTTGTTATATATTTTTATAAAGAAGTTACATAATTGCCACATTTTGAATTGGTAAGTAAATACAGTAAAGTACAAACAGTATGTTTTATATGGTAAAATAGCACTAAGGTTTTTTGCGGATGCAGCAAAGCTCCATGGAGGTTCATTTAGAACTTTTGCAATATAACTTTTTGCTAACATTATTTTGAAGAGACAAAAACATGTGATAAATGTAACTCTTCCCAATAGTTATGTAACGCATTCATAGTTCAATATTGTCAATTTTACAAATTTAAAGTATTAACTAAAGAGTCAATGTTGTTTGGTCTTCACCAGTTCAATACCCAATTTAATAAGCTTAACATGACGAATAAAAATGATAACACTAAAAATATTAAACTAAGAAACGAAAGTACTAAGCCTAATGGTGGTGCTCCAATTTCTGTTGACAAGCAACATGTAGCAAAGGGAGTTGACGGTATTATACCACCAAAAAGTGATGAGTATGCTGCCTTCGCAATTCCCGAAATTATAAATGCAAGTCATCTTTTTGTTGTTGCAGGGCAAGAATGTATTTGCTTAACAGATACCATTGCTGGAAAAGCAAAGAAGCGTTTAAAGCCTCGGTAGCAAATTATTAACGACAAAAGTAAATGAAATGGAAGCAAAGCTAGAAAAACCGAAGTCTCTTAAAAGTAAGTATATCCCAACTACTGAGTTTTATAGTCAGGTAATCGACAGTTTACAAGACTATTCAATTTTTACATTAGATGTTGAACTTAACATAAACAGCTGGAGCTCTGGCTCGACAAAAATATTTGGTTACGAAACGGAAGAGGTTATTGGAGAACCTTTCGACTTAATATTTACTGAAGAAGATTTGAAAATTGGAATTCCAAAAAATGAAATTGAAACAGCTTTAAAAGAAGGCAGGGCAACCGATAATAGGTGGCACGTTGCAAAAGACAAGAGCCTATTTTATGCTTATGGGGTTGTTTTCCCTCTTATTGGTTCAGACGGTGAGATGTTGGGTTTTGTTAAAATTCTGAGAGATTTAACAGAAAGCAAACATTCGGAGGATGCAATAAAAAAGTATATTAAAGAACTGGAAGACCTTAATACGCATAAAGAAAGCGTTTTAGCAATACTATCGCACGATTTAAGAAGCCCCTTGGCAGCGATTATTCAAACAGCAAATTATTTGAAAGAAAATATTCATAAAATGAGTCCCGATGATGCTCAGGAAATGCTTAGTATACTCTATAACTCGTCGACCGATGAATTAGAAATGCTTGACTATTTAGTGGAATGGGCACGAATTAAGTACGCATCGGACGTTTTTTCTCCTGCCAAAATAAAACTAACCGAATACATTAATAAAGTTTTTGAAACTTTAAACGAAACGGCCTCAATAAAAACGATAAATCTTCATCAAGAAATTGAAGCGAATACTACTGTATTTGCCGATGGCAAAATGTTAATCTCCATTATCCAAAATATTGTTTCGAATGCAATAAAACATACAGGAAAGGGTGGCAAAATAACGATTTCGGCAAAAAGTAAAGATGACAAAATTATTGTTCAGGTTAAGGACACTGGTGTTGGAATGTCGAAAGAAATAATGGAAAATCTTTTTACACCAAAAATGAAAACCCTTTTAGAAGCTAGAAAAAAAAATAAAGGGGCTGGAATTGGATTGCTATTGGTAAAAGGTTTTTTAGAAAAAAATGGTGGTGAAATATGGGTTGAAAGCATTGAAGGTGTTGGTTCCTCTTTTTATTTTACATTGCCAATTAAGAAACCTTTAATTAAAATAGGCAGTTCGGCCGAAATTAAGTTTAGCGAAAAGGCATAATGCAATAACGGATTAAATACAGTTTAAACTATTGTCAACCAAAATAAAACCAAAATCAATGATAATTAATTGCAGCAAAGTAAAAAAACCAAACAGTAACATGACAATCAGCACGATGCCCATTTCATTAATCTCCAATGTAAGTGGAGTGGTAAACAATCAAAATATAAGTTTGGAGCCCGCACTTTATAATGACTTTGAGTGTAGTGACGAGGAATGGCTTAAAGCGAAGCATCGAATACTTGATAGCCGTATGGAGTTCCGAAATAGGATGAAAACTATTAGCAAATCCAATTAGTCAAGCGCCGAAATAACTTAACAAACGATAATATGTATAACGAATCGAAAAGTTTAATGGTAAGAGCCGAGTACATTGAGGTTGAAAACAATGTGCGTCTCCATATTACCGATGCTGGCGAAGGCCGCCCCATAGTGCTTCTTCACGGTTGGCCGCTGAGCGATGAAATGTTTGAGTACCAATACACCGACTTAATAAAAAACAATTTTCGTGTAATTGGTATTACTCTCCGAGGCTTTGGTAAATCGGATAAGCCATGGGGCGACTATAGCTACAATACCCATGTGCTCGATATTAAAAAAGTACTCTGTCAACTCGAAATTGATGACGCCGTTCTTTGTGGTTTTTCAATGGGAGGTGCAATAGCCATTCGTTACATGGCCGAATATCAAAGCGCACATATTTCGAAACTTGCACTTTTTGGAGCAGCAGCTCCAATTTGGACTCAGCGAAAAGATTTCCCTTATAATCTTCCTAAAAGTGCAGTCGATGAATTAATCAAACTCAATAATGAGGATAGGCCACAACTACTACAAAATTTCGCCAAAATATTCTCGGCAACACCAAAATCGTTAAACGATGGCATGGCTAATTGGTTAAACGGCATGGGGTTAATGGCATCGTCCTATGCTATGTCGCAAAGTTTAGTGGCTCTTCGCGATTCCGATTTACGACCTGATCTCAATAAAATTACAGCCCCCACAATTATAATGCATGGTAAAAAGGATAAAATTTGCTCGTTCGATTTAGCCGAACAAATGCATGCTGGCATCAATGGTTCGCAGCTTATTGCATTCGAAAAAAGTGGCCACAGCCTGTTTCTCGAAGAAAAACAAAAGTTTAACGACTTGCTTATTGAATTTTCTAAACCCTAAACCCTAAACCCTTTGCTCCTTGCCCTATGCCCTATGCCTAAAACCCCTAAACACACTATCCCTATGGAAGCTATATGTAACAACCTAAGTTCAGGATACTCCCTTCGACAACGAGCTTTAAAACTGCTGAAAAGTAGACAGTTTGTTTCAACTACTCCCGAATCTGCATCGGAGACATTAAAGTTAATTCATGAACTCGAAGTGCACCAAATTGAACTCGAAATTCAGAATGAAGAGTTAGTGCAGTCGCGAAATTTAGCAGTTGAGTCGGCCGAAAAGTATATTGAACTCTACGATTCCTCTCCAGTAGGTTATATAACTCTTTTAAGGGAAGGTGTAATAGTTGAGGTAAACCTTAGCGGTTCGCATATGTTGGGGAAAGAAAGGTCGCAGCTAATGAGTAGCCATTTTGGATTTTTTATTACCGACGACACGAAAGCAGTCTTTAACCTGTTTATTTCGAATATTTTTAGCAGTAAAACCAAGGAAACTTGCGAAGTGAACTTGTTAAGCAGCAACAATACAGTGCTAAACGTTCACCTTACAGGAATGATTTCGCACGACAGCGATCGATGCCGCATAAACGTTGTTGATATAACCGGACTTAAGCAAGCCGAGCTAGAAATACAGCATAAAAACGATGAACTTAGAAAGCTCAATGCCGAAAAGGATAAACTATTTTCTATTATGGCACACGACCTTCGAAGCCCATTCAGCGCCTTCCTTGGTCTTACCGAAATTTTATCTGCCAAGCTTCAGGAAATTAACCACAGTAGTATTCAGTCCATTGCCATTTCTCTACGACAATCGGCCTTAAACGTTTTTCAACTTATCGAGAATTTGCTCGAATGGTCGAGAATGCAGCGTGGCCTTGTTGAGTACAAACCTCGCTCAATACTGCTTGCCGATCTTGTTTCTAGCGCTATAAAAACCTTGACAGAAACAGCAAAACAGAAAGATCAAAAGATTCAACTGCATGTTCCCGAAAGTTTATTTGTGAAGGTCGACATTGGCATGCTCGAATCAACATTACGAAACCTCATTTCAAATGCCATTAAGTTCTCAAATCGAGGCGATGAGATTCAGATTTCTGCAAGAATCGTATGCAAAGATATAATTGAGGTAACTGTTTCCGATAACGGTGTAGGAATAAGCAACGAATTGCTGGGTCATCTATTTCATCTTAACGAGCAAGTGTGCAGCAAGGGAACCGAAGGAGAGCTAAGTACAGGGTTAGGCTTGCTTTTATGTAAAGATTTTGTTGAAAAGAATGGCGGCGAAATTCGAGTTGAATCCATTTTGGGAAAAGGAAGCAAATTCAGCTTTACACTACCCATGGCACATAGTATCGAATCCGCTTAAGCATTGTCGAGTTGAATATGTTATCCAACTCTCTTTTACTATAAGGATTTGCAATCCGATAGCTCGCTACCGCACGATTGGTTACGCCGAGCTCGCAAAAAACGCTCGGTTTCATCGTGTGGATTACCTTTACTTTCAGTAAATCCGAGGCTGCTCGATTGAAACAAAGTTCGGCGGTCGGCTTTTTGCCGCCGTCGGGCTATTATAAGCAGGCTGTGCCTGCGAACATTGCCTGTTAAAGGTAAAAAAAAAGTGACACGCCAAGCAGGCAAGAGCCTGCTAAGATATGTTCGACTGAGGCACAGCCTCAGCCGAACTGGGTTTTCAAATTATTCGACTCAGTAAATCCGAGGCTGCTCGATTGAAACAAAGTTCGGCGGTCGGCTTTGCCGCCGTCGGGCTATTATAAGCAGGCTGTGCCTGCGAACATTGCCTGTTAAAGGCAAAAAAAAAGTGACACGCCAAGCAGGCAAGAGCCTGCTAAGATATGTTCGACTGAGGCACAGCCTCAGCCGAACTGGGTCGAAATCTCTGTTTTCAATTGTACCTATAAACATTTGACCTCTCCGAGGTCACCATCAATTCATCTGTAAATTCATCGCAACTTGTTCCATAAACACGGGACTTCTTAAAATCTGTAACTTTTGTAACATTTTAACGGGAAAGTGTAAAGGATTTCGGAATTCGAAAATCAATCTTTGCATAATCATAAATCAATAAAATGAAAAAACTAATCTATATTCTTCTTGCCATTGCCCTGCTGGGTTCGTGTGCATTAAATACTGTAACTGGGCGCAAGCAACTGAACCTTGTAAACGAATCGGAACTGCAATTAATGGCTGTAAGCCAATACAATACATTTTTAACCGAAAATAAAGTACTAAGTCCCAAAACAAGTGCCAGCGCAGCAATGGTCGACCGAGTTGGGCTGCGAATTGCCAATGCCGTTACAAAGTACTATACTAGCGAGGGCAAGGGTTCGGTGCTCGAGGGCTATGTTTGGGAGTTTAACACAATTAACAGCGACGAGGTTAACGCATGGTGCATGCCAGGCGGTAAAGTTGTTGTTTATACTGGACTTTTGCCTGTAACCCAAAGCGAAGCCGCACTTGCAATTGTTATGGGACACGAAATTGCTCACTCCATTGCCAAGCATGGTAACGAACGAATGAGTCAGGCCATGGTGCAGCAAATGGGAGGAATGGCACTTGAAGTTGCGTTGGCCCAAAAACCCGATCAAACAAAAAACCTGTTTCTCATGTCGTACGGAATTGGCAGCCAAGTAGGAGCAATGCTGCCTTGGTCGCGCCAGCAAGAAACCGAAGCCGATAAATTCGGACTAATATTTGCCGCACTTGCTGGTTATAATCCTCAGGAAGCCATTCCGTTTTGGCAACGCATGTCGGCTGCTGGTGGCGCCAAACCACCCGAATTTTTGAGTACTCATCCATCCGACGAAACAAGAATTAAAAAGTTAAAACAATTTATGCCCGAAGCGTTGAAGCATTATAAACCAGAAAATTAAATTCGGTTTTGCCGATGTTTCTTTAATACCAGGGCAAACGCATTTAAAATAACTGTCCCGTTAGGGACAAAATATTGGTAGAAGATGATAGATAAACCTATTTCACTGTGCCGTTAGGTACAGAATATTCCGTACCTAACGGCACGGTGTTGATATTCTTTATTTGAGTTCTACCGATATGATGTCCCTATCGGGACAAAGAACTTAATGCGACAAAAATAACAACTAAGCCAATAGAATATTTTAAATGTGTTTGCCCTATCTTTAATACCTTAATTGTTGCCACCTTGTTTTTTATTGCTTAATTTGCACAAACAAGTATTTGAAAATAAATTCGTTGCGATTAGTGCAAAATGGTTAACTCGAAATCACATAAAACACAGCAAAAAGTTTCAAAAGCAACAAGTGCTTCAGTAGAAAAAAACGTTCTTCCCGAATCCTCTTTGTTCCCAATAGTTGGTATTGGTGCATCGGCTGGTGGCCTCGAAGCAATTGAACAGTTCATTAGCAATGTTCCCGAAAACAGTGGAATGGCCTATGTTGTTGTTCAGCACTTGGACCCAACCCAAAAGGGTATGCTACCCGAGCTAATTCAGCGAGTTTCAAAAATGAAGGTTTTTCAGGTAAAGGACAAACTGGCTGTAAAGCAAAACTGTGTTTACGTAATACCGCCAAACACAAGCATGTCCATTTTAAATGGAACATTACGCCTGTCGAAACCTATCGAAACAAGAGGTCTTCGCCTTCCCATCGATTTTTTTCTTCGCTCTCTTGCCGACGACCGACAGGAGCTTAGCGTTGGCCTAATTCTTTCGGGCATGGGCTCCGACGGTAGCAGCGGGCTTGGGACCATTAAGGAGCGAAACGGAATTGTTATGGTGCAAGATCCTGCCACAGCAAAATTCGACAGCATGCCACGCAATGCAATGGATTCGGTTCAGGTCGATATTGTTGCCCCAGCCAACGAGTTAGCCGAAAAGTTAGTTGCTTACCTTAAGCATATTCCGTTTATTAAATCAAGTATCGATTTGGAAGTTCGGGATAAAAGCTCACTCGAAAAAATTATAATTCTTCTTCGAACATATACGGGTAACGATTTTACGCTGTACAAAAAAAGTACAATTTACCGCCGTATCGAAAGACGAATGGGCGTTCATAAAATCGATAAAATTTCTTCGTACGTTCATTTTTTGCATGAAAATCCTAAGGAGATTGATATTCTTTTTAAAGAGTTGCTCATAGGAGTAACCAACTTTTTTCGCGACCCAGCAGTGTGGGAAAAATTTGGCAAAAATGTACTGCCCGAAATTCTTTCGAACTTGCCTGCTGGTTCAAATTTACGGGCATGGGTACCAGCCTGTTCAACAGGCGAAGAGGCCTACTCGTTGGCTATTGTATTTAAGGAAACCCTCGAAAAGATAAAGCCTGCTCGGCGAATTACGTTACAAATTTTTGCAACCGACCTCGACAACGACGCCATTGAAGCTGCCCGTAAAGGCCAGTTCCCTGTTAACATTGCTGCCGATGTTTCGCCCGAGCGCCTTAACCGTTTTTTTGTTAAAACCGACGATGGGTTCCGCGTAACCAACGAAATAAGAGAAATGGTGGTTTTTGCACAGCATAACATTATTATGCATCCGCCATTTACTAAAATCGATATTCTGTCGTGCCGCAACTTACTTATTTACCTCGACTCCGAGTTGCAAAAGAAAATACTTGGGCTGTTTTATTTTAGCTTAAACAACGACGGAACTATGATTTTGGGCGGTTCCGAAACACTTGGCACGTTGGGGCATCTTTTTAAAGCCATCGACTCGAAGCTTAAAATTTACAGGCGAACTATTAATGCTTTAGCGCCCGACCTAATAAACTTTCCATCGTCATTTGCACGATGTAAAAACAATGGGGTTGAAAGAACAGTAGCGACAGAACCCCATCAGAATATTCAAACCCTTGCCGACCAGTTACTGCTTCAAAACTTTTCGCCACCCAGCGTTTTAGTTAACGAAAATGGCGATATTATGTACATAAGCGGTCGTACGGGTAAATACCTCGAACCAGCAGCAGGTAAGGCAAATCTCAATATTTTTGCCATGCTTCGCGATGGGTTGCGTAGCGAATTTCCTGTTGCATTTCATCAGGCCATTAGAAAAAAAACACCCGTTGTTCTCCGTAATCTTAAGGTTGGCACAAATGGAAGTTCTCAAACTTTAAATATTACCATTCAGTGGATCGATAAGCCCGAGCAGCTTAACGGTACAATTATGGTGGTTTTTACCGACGTGGTTGAAGTTCAAGACGTACTACTAAAAAAGCAATCAACAAAATCGCATAGCCGCTCCAAAGTTTCCGATATGGATAGGGAGTTGCAAAATACACGCGAAGAAATGCAGAGTTCCGTTGAGGAGATGCAGGCTTCGCAAGAGGAACTTAAATCGGCTAACGAGGAGCTGCAATCGGCCAACGAGGAGCTGCAATCGACCAACGAGGAGCTTACCAGCTCAAAGGAGGAGATGCAAAGTTTAAACGAGGAACTGCAAACGGTAAATGCCGAACTACAGGCGAAGGTCGACGAGTTTGCAAGGGTCGATAGCGATATGAAAAACCTTTTAAACAGCACCGACATTGCCACACTTTTTCTCGACAAAGAGCTAAACATTCGACGCTACACTAACCAGGCAACCAAAATATTTAAGTTTATAAAAAGCGACATTGGCCGACCATTTACCGATCAAACCTCCGATCTTTTATACCCCGAAATGGTTGACGATGCACACGAGGTACTACGAACACTTGTGTTTGTTCAAAAGCAAATTCAAGCCAAGGATGGCCGTTGGTTTTCAACCCGCATAATGCCTTATCGTACTTCCGACGACAGAATTGACGGGCTGGTAATTACTTTTGTTAACATTACCGAGTTTAAAGAGGTTGTCGAAAAGTTAGAGGAAATTTCTCAAATAAGCCAGGTGCTGCTAAGTTCAACAAACGAAGTTACAGTTTCCTTGTCGACAAATTTCAGAATAGTAGAACTTAATGTTGCAGCCGAAAAGTACTTTAACGTAAAGCGTGAAGATGCAGTAGGAAATAATTTTTTACATTTGTTTGTTCCCGAAACGTTGCGAAAAAAGGCGGAAAAAGTAATGCATACCGCTTTAACCAATGGGCACGATAGTAAAATTAAAGTACAGGTAAATGCTGCCAATGGCAAAACGCCGCTTGCTGAATGGACCGTTAAAGTGCTGTTAAGTAACAAAAAAGTGGCAACAGGAATGATAATGACACTTAAGTCAGCTGACTTAAAGTAATAGTAAATAGACGAAAGGGAGAATTAGAAAAGGGAATTAAGGCGTTGTGTATTGCAATTCTTTCGTCTGCAATTTGCCCGTTTTAGTCTTTGATAAATGCATGCAACTAAATATTCGAACCCATGAATAGAGAAGATCATGATTTTACAGATGCTCGAAAGCTTCGCAAGTTAGCCGAGGATTTATTAAAGGATAAACAGCGAAAAACTGAAGCACCTTCGGTTGAGGCCGACGTTAAAAAGTTGCTTCACGAATTACAGGTGCACCAAATTGAGTTGGAAATGCAAAACGACGAGCTGCTTCGTGCCTACGAAACAGCCGAAACGGCTTTGCGAAAGTATACAATGCTGTACGACTTAGCTCCCATGGGCTACCTAACGCTTAAAAGCGATGGCACCATAAGCGATCTTAACTTTACTGCAGCCGAAATGCTTGGCGAAAAACGGTTTAGTTTAATAAATAGCAAGTTTAAGCTTTTCGTTTCCGACGAATCGATGCCTGTTTTCAATAAGTTTTTCACTAAAGTTTTTACCCGAAATGCTAAGGAATCGTGCGAGATAGTGCTGGGGTATGAAGACCGACCTGAATTTCATGTTTATATGGAAGGAATAGTTGTTGGCGATGAGCACGAATGCCTTTTGTCGATTGTGAATATGTCAAATTTCAAAAAGTAGTATTCAATAGAGATATTGGAGAGAGGTAGTCCAGGTGCAACTCTAAGTCGCACTCGGACTACTTTTGTAAACCATCGTTCGGGATAATCGTAATTTGTGCTTTGTCCCGTCAGGGACACAATATCGGTAGAACTTAAATACAGAAAAAAATCATCGTGCCGTTAGGTACGGAACATTCTGTACCTAACGGCACAGCAAAATTGGATATTAAACATCCTCTACCCATATTTTGTCCCTAACGGGACATTTTGTATTTATTTCGTTCGTCTTGATTCAGAAGCTTTAGGCAAAAACCTATAGATGTGCGATGCAAAAACACCCTCTGTTTTTTGTAAATGTGTGAAAAGTATAATATTCCCAAAGAATTATGTAACACATTAGGTGCTCGAAAAGCATACTTTTAAACTGTAAAGCATATTCGTTACTTGTAATTCGCTTATAATGAACGTGCTTTTTGGGATTCGATTTTCTAAAGTAAACCCAAAACTCGAAGAATATGTTTAAGCAAAAAGTTGTGCAAGAAGCACTAAATCGCACATGGGAGTGGGACTATAATCCTGGAATGTCGCCCTTTAACCCTGCCAACGGTCAGGATATGGAAATTTCCCTTTTAATTTATAACTTGTTTGGAGGTGAGATTCTTAAGACCCCATCAAAAAAGAGTTGGCATTTTTATAATCGTATTAACGGAAAACGTATCGATTTTTCGAATTCGAAAGTGGGTAAATTTATTCAGAGCAATCGCTTTAAGGATATTCCTGTTTCCGTTGATGAGGCAAGTCAGAACATCGACCAATCGGACTACTTGCGCTTTTATATGAAGTTTGTAAAATCGTTCGAAGAAATATTAGGCCTAAAACGGCATCGCACTTTAAATTTATTCTAATTTCAGGGCGAAACCATGATGATAAAGCCAAACTCGACGAAATAAAACATTTTAAGTTACGAAAGTGCTGGATTGTTTTCGAACAAGTTTGGTGCGTTATATCATTTTACAAATAGTTCACATTTAAAATTTTATATGAACTCTTTTATATACATTGCGCAAATTTCACACTCACTTACCCCGAATGTTGAAAAAGCGGATTGCCCTTTACGCTTTAATTATTGCTACCCTCACAATTAGTTTTTCTAATTTGATGGGAAAGGGTGGCCTTAGCCCAACTCCTTGGGAACAAACTCCAAACCTCGATCGCTTTTTTACCTGCTTTTACCATACTCTGGCAAGCGACTCCCCAAAGCCCAACTACGAAGTTTTTAAAAAAGCGCTTACAGGTTTCTTCAACCTAAAAGCCGAGAAAAAAATAAAAAACAATTTGCTAACCATTATCGATTTTTCGCTCTCGTCGAACTTGGAGCGATTGTGGATTGTGGATATGCTAACAATGAAGGTTGTACACTATTCGCTGGTAGCACACGGCAGGAACAGCGGCGATGAATTTGCCAGCTCCTTTTCGAATATCCCTTCATCGTATCAAAGTAGCATTGGTTTTTATTTAACCGATAAAGTTTACCAGGGCAAGCATGGTACGTCGCTATACTTGGATGGTGTTGAACCCAATGTTAACGACAAAGCAAGGGAGCGCGCAATAGTAATGCATAGCGCCAGTTACGTTAGCAAAGATTTTATAAGGAACAACGGGCGGTTAGGGCGTAGCTTTGGTTGCCCATCGATTCCCGAAGAGAACCACGAAAAAATAATAACTATGCTTTCGGGAGGGTCGTGCATTTACATTTACTATCCCGACAAGAAGTACCATAGTACTTCGCCAATGTATTCTGCCGATACCGCTATTGTTGGAATGTTTAGCCTTTTAAGCGAAACCTCGCTCGATTTCGATTTTTACCCCGAAGCCACGTCGATTGCAGAGAATTTTTAGTTCGTTTTTGGAGGTCTCTGTTTAAGCGCAGCTAATAGCACCTTATCGCGATTGTAAACATCTTTTCGAAAGTAAACTACGCCATCGTTGCTGGCCCATGCTGTAAGGTAGACTATATGAACTGGTATAGGGTTTTTAAACCTTACCGTTTGTGTTTTTCCCTTTGCAATTGCTTCGTTTAGCTGTGTTGGAGTCCATTTTAAGTTGTCTTTCAAAAGCCAAGCAGCGAGTCTCAATGGGTTGTCGACACGAATGCAGCCAGAACTAAAAGAGCGGTCGGTTCGCTTAAAAAGTGAACGGTTTGGTGTGTCGTGAATGTAAACACTGTACTTGTTTGGAAAAATAAATTTCACACTTCCCAATGCATTATCGGGGCCAGGGTTTTGCTGAATTTTGTATGGAAATCCGCCAGCAGTAAAGCTGCTCCAGTCAAGTGTAATGGGATCAATTTCGACCCCATCGGTATTAAAAATCTTTAGTTTCTTTTTCGAAAGGTAATTGGGGTTCGAAATAACTGCTGGAACAATGTCTTCGTTAAGTATTGTTGGTGGTACAGTCCAGTCGGGATTTAAAACCATGTATGTCATTACCGAACTAAACACTGGCGTTTCCCTAAAAGCCTTGCCAACAATTGCATCGGTAATAAATACTGTATTGTCGTTTTCGATAACTTGAAGTTCGAAATTGGCAATATTCACCTTTATGTATCGTTCGCCTAAATCGTCGCTTAGCCATCGCCATCGTTCGAGATTGGCCTCAATGGCTGCAATTCTACTTTCAACAGGAATGTTCATTGCTTCAATGGTTCCCTTGCCAACAACTCCGTCGGCCGTTAGGCCGTTTCTTGTTTGAAAAAGTATAACATGCGCATACAACAACGAGTCGAACAAATCTTCGTCCTCAATATCGTGCTCAATACAGCTTTGCGTAATGGCAAGCCTATTTCGAAGTAGAATAACATCGAGATGCCTCATGCCCAATTCAAGTTTTGGAAGCTGAGTGCTAAATGTTTCCCATCCGCCATTTTGTTTAAACTGGCGATATTCAGTCAGCGCATTTTTTAGGTTTAAGTACTCTCGATGTTTGGGCGTTAGCTCTTGTAGCCCCTTAAGTATGCGGTTGTTATGTAAGGTTGTGTCGATAAATCCAAGCAAGTCGAGCCTTACTATTCTTTTCGAGGCACGCCATTGTGGGTCAATGGTTTCCGAGTCGGTTTTGCCCCCGGCAAGGTGAGTTGATAAAAGTAAGAACGAGTCGGTGAGTAGTAATTCTAAATATGCAATGTCTTTTATATTGGCCGTATCGGAAGCGATTATTTTCTGAGCCAGTTCTTCAATAGACGAAAGGTGATAATCTTCGGGGTTTAGCCCATCGACCTTAACATTTCGAATAGCATAAAGCATTTGGTCAATATTTTCTCTTCGTTCCCAAATTACCGAAAGTAGGTTTTCGCTTTTTGAGTATAGCTGCGCTATAATATCGGGATTGTATAGTGTTTCCCCTTCCAGAACGGGCATGTCTTCTTCTACTATTTCTTTTATAACAACCAGTTTTTCGGGATGCTTAGGATTATGAGCCCACCGACCACAACCAGCAAGTAGGGTGGCGATTGCAGCCATTAAAACGGCCATAATTATATTTCGAGAGATGCTCATTTTGTAGTTCTTATTCAACTTTTTAACTTGAGTTCGATATAGTTTAACCAAATGCATTTGGCTCATAAATAATGGAATAAGGTAAAAATCATTTGTGAATAGTTTTCTTACTAAGGTTTTTTTAAAGAACAATAAGGTTTTATGTCGTTTAAAAACCTTATTCTAATATTTTCAACCTTAGTAACTATAACTAATACTCCATTAAAAACCTTATTACCTTATTGATTAACAAATTGATATAGCCTTATAACAAACTTGGATTATCACTTCATTTTTAAAATATCTTCCAAACAAAAAGAGCCACATTATAGCAATAAGGCGGCTCTTTAAGTAAGTTAATATGTATTACTAAAACCTGTAGCCTAACGAAAGGCCAAAGCCTGTGTTACGTACTTCTGTTTTGTCGTTTGGATCGCTGTTGTATTCAGGGTTTATTTTTAGCAAACCAAACTGGGTGTTAAGCTGAATAAATAAACCACCTGCCATTTCGTAACCTGCAAAAACATTTGCGCCAGAATCGAATGCTTTAAAGTAGGTTTCCACAGGGTCGCCCGTTTCAATAACGTTTTGAAAAACAATGTCGTCTTCGTAAGATAATAATCCTCCCTCGTATTTTGCTTTACCCATTATGCCATAACTAACGTATGGGCCAAAACCTAAAAGAACAAAACCATTCCCAATTGCACCTTTGTAAACAAAGTTTAAGGGCAATTCAATATACGAAAGGTTATATGTACTGGAAGTGGCGACACCTAAAATAGAACCTTCGTTTTTTGCTCCCTTTGTAGTAAAAAGAACGCCTGGCTGAAAGTAAAACTCGGGTACAATTGGTATTTGAACGTTAATTCCGGCATGGTAGCCAACAATCATGTCGTTTTCGAGTTTGTCGCCGTTGGAATTCTTACCATTTAAATTCTGAAGATTTACTCCACCAACAATTCCAAAACGCATTTGAGCATTGGCTAAGTTAGTTGATAGTATTAGCGCTAACGCTATTGTAAAAAGTTTAGTTTTCATTTTTTAATTTGTTTTAATTTGTTTTAATTTGAATTAGGTATGTGCAATTTAATTCGATGCTTCTTTTTGAGCATCGGCTCTCATTTTTTCGTTAGCAGTAATTAAAAATTCAACCCTGCGGTTTTGTGAGCGACCCGACTCGGTATCGTTTTCGTACTTTGGTACAGATTCGCCAAAACCCTTAATATTAATACGATTGTTGGAAATATTTCGGCTTGCAAGGTAACTTGACACGGCGCTGGCCCTTTGTTCCGAAAGCCTTTGATTGTACGACGAAGTTCCTTTGCTGTCGGTATGCCCCTGAATTTCAATGTCGGTGTCGGCATACGAATTTAAAATCGTAACCAATTTGTTTAGGTTGTTTTTTGCATCGCTCGAAAGAGCCGACTTGTCGAAGCCAAACAGCACATTGCTGCTAAACTCAACAACAATACCTTCACCAACCCTTTCAACTGTTGCATCGGGTACTTTGTTCTTTATTTCTTCGGCCTGTTTATCCATTTTGTGTCCAATAACAGCGCCTGTGGTTCCGCCAACTGCTGCACCTATAATAGCACCAAGGGCAGTATTACCCGAAGCACGGCCAATTACAGCACCCATTGCTCCGCCTGCAGCAGTGCCAACAACAGCGCCTTTTTGTGTTTTGTTCATCGATGAGCAGCCAGCGAAAATAAATGCCGAACTTAAAATCACCATTAAACCCATTTTTAAATTTTTCATAATTACAAGTTTTTAATTGTTCGGCAAATGTAGGTTGAAGAGGAGGGGGAAATATTACACAACTCTCTGTAAGAGTTACATAATTCACGCATTGTTTCTGAATATGTACTTATGATGACACGTAATGTGCCTTAAGTCAGAGGGGTGACATATGTGTTGAAGGATTGTTACATTGCATTACACCTGTAAATGCAATGTCGTTTAGTATCCTTATCGACGCTTCCAAGTCCGCTGGACGTTGGAAGGTCTTAAACTTGGCATCGTCTGAAAGACATGCAAACGTTAAAAGACCTTAACTAAACAACATTGGCTGTAAATGCGTGAAAAGTGTAAATAATTTCAATTCTTATGTAACATATAACCTTGCATGTTAACTCACCTTTGTATTATAAACATTACTAACTTTTAAAAATCGAAATTATGGGAAACTTACTTTATTTAGTTGCAGTTGTTCTACTAATTCTTTGGGTTGTAGGATTTGTTGGGTACAGTGCGGGTGGGCTTATTCACGTTTTGTTAGTTATAGCAGTTATTGCTATTCTGTTTAGGCTTATTCAAGGTAGAAGAATTTAGTAGGGTTTTTTGCTAAATGGGTTACTAACCTTAATTAAAACAAACGATATGTCACACGAAAAGGAAGGAAAAGAAAAGTCGGGGAAAAAGGTTGCCGTTAAAACTTTAAAGGAAAAACGAGCCGACAAGGAGGCAAAGCGCAACGATAAGAGCAAGAAAAGTTCGTTGGATTTGTAGTAATTTTTTGGCTTTTGATTTTATTGGCGATTAACGAACAGTTAGTCGAATGTGTTTAAAAATTTGAATATGAAAAAAATTGTAATACTATTTGCCCTGTTCGTTAGTGGACTTTTGTTCCATATAGCGATAGCTCAAGAAAGAGTATCGATTAACATTGTTAACCAACCCTTGTGGGGTCCCGTTGGGTACGATTATGTTGAGTACTACTATATGCCCGAAATTGAGTCGTATTATTTTGTGCCAACAGGTGAGTATATATACTTAGAAAAAGGCCAGTGGATTACAGCCTCCCGTTTGCCCCGTAAGTACAGAAGTTATAACATGTACCGTACAATTAAGTATGTTGTAAACGAGCCACAGCCATACTTGCACCATGCAAAATACAAGGAAAAGTTTAATTCAAGGGGTAACCATTCGGGGCAACCCTCAATTCGCGATAGCCGCGAACCAAAGTATTTCATTGTAAAAAATCACCCTAAACACTCAACTTGGAAGGCTCAAAACAAAAGTCAAGGTCATTCGAAGAAAAGTAAAAACGGCAAAAACAAACATTAGGTTTAGTTCGAATTATTTTTTAAAAACTTCATTAAATAAACCGCAACGGTGCTATGCAAGCGCAATTGCGGTTTTTTTTTGTTTCCGTCGTTTTTATGTTACTAGTAATCAATTAAATACAGCTGTAAAAAACCTGCGATTAATGTAACATTTACTTCAATTTATGTAACACTTTCTGTTTGTAACAACCCCAATTTTGCACCTAATATTCACTAATACATTATAATATGAAAACAAGATTACTCAATGTGGTAATGTTTGCAGCGCTGTTAATATTACCAACGTTAAATTTTGCGCAAGCGCCCGATTTGGGAGCTGCTTCCGATTTTGTGCTTTTTACAAAAGCGGGAGAAGTAAAGAATGTGGGAACTACGTTCCTTACCATTATTACTGGTAACGTGGGCTCGAACAGCAACGCTACTAGTCCTGGTTTTGGAAATATTGATGGTACAATGTACTTTACAGGCAACCTTGTAACCCAAGCTGCTGCCGACGATTTAGATGCTGCTTACCTCGAACTCGATGCAGCAATCGCAACCATGAACCCATCACCATTACTTGGAAATGGGGAAACTATGTATGCTGGTATTTATAGTATTGGCGGGGCTGCAACGCTAAACCTCGACCTTACGCTCGATGCTCAGGGCAACCCTAACGCCGTTTTTATTTTTAAAATAGGAGGTGCGTTTTCAACTGCTGTCAATTCCGAAGTTATTTTAGTTAACGGCGCTCAAGCCTGTAACGTATTTTGGAAAATTGAAGGGCTTGTTGATATGTCTTCAGGAACTTCGATGAAGGGAACAATAGTAGCAAACAACTTTGCCATTAACATGGGAACTGGTTGTACACTCGAAGGCAGAGCCCTTTCGACTGCAGGAGCAATTACTGTTAGCGAAACCCGTGCCTATTTACCAATTGGTTGCAATAGCCCAGTTCTTACTGGTCCTATTGCTCCCGCATTAGGTTCGGCAGCTTGTTTCGCATTATTTACAGGTAACGAAAACATGACAAATACTGGTGTTTCGTATGTAGTTGGCGATGTTGGAACTAATGTAGGTTTAACCGCAGGTTTCGAAGCATTAAATGTAACTGGAACAATTCACGAAGTTCCCGATGAAGTTACAGTAGCTGCACTAGCCGACTTAGTTGTTGCTTTCGATTACCTTAATACGCTCGATAATGATATTATACTTTTATACCCAGCACAGTTCGGTAATGAACTTATTTTAACTCCTCATACCTATATTTTAAATGCAGCAACTGTTCTTACAGGCAACCTTTATTTAGATGCCCAAGGAAACGAAGATGCTGTATTTGTAATTAAGGTTGTTGGTGCCTTTTCAACTGGTACAAACTCTATTGTACATTTAGTTAATGGTGCACAGTCGAAAAATGTATACTGGAATATTACTGGCGAAATATCCGTTAGCGGAGGTTCTGTATTTACTGGAACTATTGTTTCGACAGGCGCTGTTGCCTTTAGCATTGGTGTTGAACTAAACGGAAGGGCTCTAACCAAAACAGGTGCATTTACAACTGTTGAAATTGATGCTACAATGCCCGCAGGTTGTGCAACAGCAACACCTCCTCAAATTGTTACACAGCCAAGCAACCAAACAGTTTGTTTAGGTGGTTCGGCTACTTTTACTGTTGAAGCAACAGGTGTGGGACTTACCTACCAGTGGAGAAAAGGAACTGAAATTTTAAATGACGCAGGAAGCATTTCTGGTGCTACTTCGGCTACTCTTACCATCGACCCAGTTACTGCCGACGATGTTGCTACAAACTATAATGTTGTTGTTACCGGAACATTCCCGCCAGCCGTAACTTCAACAAATGCTTACTTAGCAGTTACTGTTGCTCCACAAATTACCGAACAGCCTATTAGCCAGTCAGCATGTAGTGGTGGCTTGGTTAGTTACACAGTAGTTGCAACGGGCGACGACCTTACTTACCAGTGGCGAATTGGAGAAGTTGAACTTGCTAATACCGACTTTATTTCGGGTGTTACCACTGCTACGCTTACCATTGATCCTGTTACTGCCGACGATGCTGCTTTAAACTATAATGTAGTTGTTTCGGGTGCTTGTACTCCTGCTGTTACTTCGAATAATGTTTATTTAGTAGTAAACTCAGCTCCCCAAATAACCGAGCAACCTTTAAACCAAACAGCTTGTAGTGGAGGTTTAGTTAGCTTTACCGTGGTTGCAACTGGAACCGAACTTACTTACCAATGGCGAATTGGAGAAGTAGCGCTTTCTAATACCGATTTCATTTCGGGTGTTACCACAGCTACCCTTACAATTGATCCTGTTACTTCCGACGATGCCGCTTTAAACTACAATGTTGTAGTTTCGGGTGCTTGTACTCCTGCTGTAACTTCAGCAAATGCTTATTTAGCAGTTAATGTTGCGCCACAAATTACTCAGCAACCTGTAAACCAAACAGAGTGCAGCGGAGGTTTAGTAACTTACACTGTAGTTGCAACTGGCGACGATCTTACTTACCAGTGGCGAATTGGTGAAGTTGAACTGGCCGATGCCGACAATATTTCGGGTGCTACTACTGCTACACTTACCATCGATCCAATTTCGGTTGACGATGTTGCTGCTAACTATAATGTAGTTGTTTCGGGTGCATGTACGCCTGCTGTAACTTCAACAAATGCTTATTTAGTAGTTAATGCTGCTCCCGAAATTACCGTACAGCCTACAAATCAAACCGAGGATGAAGGCGGAATTGCTACCTTTACTGTAGTTGCAACCGGAACAGGTCTTGCCTATCAGTGGAAAAAAGGAAGCGAAGAGCTTGCCAATGGTGGAAACATTTCGGGTGCCACTTCGGCAACTCTTACCATTAATCCTGTAGCCATTGCTGATGCTGCATTAAACTATAGTGTAGTTATCACAGGAACTTGTAGCCCTTCGGTTACTTCGGGCGATGTTTCGCTTACAGTAATTCCTACAAGTATCGACGTTGTTAGTTCAAACAATGCGCTTAGCATTTATCCTAACCCTTTCACCACATCAATTAACATAATGCTAAACGATGCATTGCAAGGAAATAAGTATGAACTAATGGTTTACAATTCTTTAGGCCAAATGGTAACTCGAACCACTGTTACAAAACAGTTAACAACCCTCGAAACTGCAAATCTTTCGTCGGGTATTTACTTCTATAAAGTTATTGCGAATGGTAAAACCATTCAGTCAGGGAAGCTGATTAATCAGCAGTAGGTTATTCAAATTTTCGAAGCCCAACGTTCCGATGTTTTTCGGAATGTTGGGCTTTTTTAAATGCATTTTAAATTCTTCTTGCCAATTACTGCAAAGATGCTAGCCATGTATCTTTGCAGTTTTTTATTATAACCCTTTGCATTTAAATGACAATGAGCAAAATAAACTGGGGCATAACCTGTGAATTTTGTAAAAAATAAAGCCTTTTGTGTAACACTTTTCCCTCAATATCAACACAACTTGCCAACAATATTAACCAATACTAAATATTATGAAAACAAACCTACTCCATTCGCTAATTTTAGCCGCGTTGCTAATATTTCCATTCTTAAATTATGCCCAGGCTCCCAATTTGGGTGCAGCCTCCGACTTTGTCCTATTCACTAAAAATGGCGAGATAAAAAATGAAGAAGCAGGGTTTCTTACCATTCTAACAGGAAATGTAGGCTCAAACAGCAATTCAACTAGCCCAGGTTTTGGCAATGTTGATGGTATAATGTACTTTACAGGCGACCCTGTAACCCAAGCTGCTGCCGACGATTTGGATGCTGCCTACCTCGAACTTAACGCAGCAATTGCAACATTATTTCCTGCTCCGCTACTTGGAAATGGTGAAACTTTGTATGCTGGTATTTACAGAATTGACGAGGCTGCAACGCTAAACCTCGACCTTACGCTCGATGCTCAAAATGACCCAAACGCCATTTTTATTTTTCAAATTGGAGGTGCGTTTTCAACTGCTACCAATTCCGAAATTATTTTAGCTAACGGCGCTCAGGCTTGCAATGTATTCTGGAAAATTGAAGGTTTAGTCGACATGGCTGCTGGTACTTCGATGAAGGGAACCATAGTAGCAAACAACTTTGCAATTGTAATGGGATCGGGTTGCACACTCGAAGGCAGAGCCCTTTCGACTTCAGGAGCAATTACAATTTCCGAAACCCGTGCCTATATACCTATTGGTTGTGGCAGTACAGTTCTTACTGGCCCAAATGCCCCTGATTTAGGCTCGGCAGCATGTTTCGCACTATTTACAGGTAACGAAAACTTGACAAACACTGGCGTTTCGTATGTAGTTGGCGATGTTGGAACTAATGTAGGTATTACTGCAGGTTTCGATCCAATAAATGTAACTGGCACAATTCACGAAGCTCCAAATGAAATTACAGCAGCTGCATTAGCCGACCTGGTTATTGCTTACGATTACCTTAATGTTCTCGATTATGACATTGAACTTTTATATCCTGTACAGTTTGGTAACGAGTTAATTCTAACTCCTCACTCTTACATTTTAAATGCAGCAACTGTGCTTACAGGCAACCTATATCTCGATGCACAAGACAACGAAGATGCAGTTTTTGTAATTAAAATAAATGGTGCTTTTTCAACTAGCACAAATTCAATAGTACATTTAGTTAACGGAACTCAGGCAAAAAATGTGTACTGGAAAATTACTGGCGAAACAGCAATAAGCGAAGGTTCCATTTTTAACGGAACAATTGTTTCGAGTGGCGCCGTATCCTTTGCCCTTGGGCTCGAACTTAACGGTAGAGCACTTACAACCACAGGAGCATTTAATACTGCTGAAATTACAGTTACAATACCCGAACCTTGTAATCCTAATGCTGTTAATTTAATTAATACCAACAACACGCTAAGCATTTATCCTAACCCTTTCACTTCATCAATTAACGTAATGCTAAACGATGCAGTTCAAGGAAATGGTTATGAGTTAATGGTTTACAATACTTTAGGACAAATAGTAGCTCGAACCACTGTTACAAAACAGCTAACTACTCTCGAAACTGCAAATCTTTCGTCGGGTATTTATTTCTATAAAGTTATTGCGAATGGTAAAACCATTCAGTCAGGGAAACTGATTAGTCAGCAGTAGGTTATACAAATTTTCGAAGCCCAATATCCCGATTCTTTCGGGGTGTTGGGCTTTTTTATTGGTACTAAGCCGAAAAAAATGTTTTCTCTGTGTTACTCTGCCCCAATAACTATCCATAGCCGTCAGGTTAAGGAGGTATTTGTCTGAAAATCAACATTAATTTGGCAATAAAAATGCAGAGCTTATTTTAGCTACGGAGTAGCTAACTGTTTATAGAAACACTTACTAATATTAACCTAAAGCTCCAGAGGAGCGTTCTGTGAATAGGTGTTGCCATATGAACAGGGCGCTCCTCTGGAGCTTTGATGCTTTAATAAATATTTACTATAAACATAAAGCCCCTCTGGGGCAAGTTAAAACAATTGATAATAGTGCTTTTTCTATATTAGCCTGACGGCTATGGATAACTATCGGGGCACTAAGGTTTTACACGAAGTTCACAAAGAACTGTATATATATGTGTGTTGTCTTTGTGTTTCTTTGTGTTTTTTTTCTTTGTGTCCCGATAGTTATCGGGATTTGTGGTTAATTTTTCTTTTGAGTCAGCCTCCAGTGTTTCAAAATCCCCCTTGCTGGTTTTAAAAATTAAAATGCGTGAAAAATGTAACTTAATTTTAAAGTTATGTAATACTTTTCACCCATCACCAGCCCACCTTTGTTGTAACATTTACCTAAAATTTATTGATATGAAAAATGTATTGAACATCCTCGTATTCCTATCCTTGGCGCTTGGCATTATATTTTCTTCGTGCGTGTCGAGTAAGAAATTTGAAGCATCGGAAGCTAATGTTGATAAGCTGCAAAAAGAAAACGTAAAAACTCAGGAGCAGCTTGTAAAATGCAATAAGTGGGCAAGCGATATTAATAACGAAAACGAAGCATTAAAAAATCGAAATGTTTCGGTTCAGTCCGACATGAAGGAATTGGCAAGCGAATCGGCATCAACAATAGCTGATCAGGAAAAGCACTTAAAAAGGTTGAATAATATAATTTTTATGCAGAAAGAGGTTTTAAACGACCTTCGTAAATCGATATCGGATGCGCTTATAGGCTACAATACCGACGAGTTAAGCATACTTGCAAAGGATGGTAATATTTATGTTTTGCTCGAAGAAAAGTTGCTTTTTAAAACTGGCAGCGCCGAAGTCGATGTAAAGGGCAAGCAGGCACTAAAAACCTTAGCCAACGTTCTTAACTCAACTCCCGATGTTACTGTAATGGTCGAAGGCCATACCGACAATGTTGACATAAACTCCAGTAAATATAAAGACAACTGGGATTTAAGTGTAGCAAGGGCTACTGCGATTGTTCGCATTGTTTCGTACGAGTACGGTTTTAATCCTAATCGCATTACTGCTTCGGGAAAAGGTAAATTTCACCCAGTGCAAACAAACGAAACCGAAGCAGGGCGTGCCGCAAATAGGCGAATCGAAATAATTCTTACTCCAAATATGAACGAACTTTTCAATTTGTTATACAAATAGTTTTATAGGCGAGGTGTGTTGTTAGTAACGAATTATATGCTAAACGTTTAATAATTGAATAATGAAAAAGTTTTCTCCACTTAAAGGAGTAATTAGCAAAACAGCAGTGGCAACCGAAACAGCTGCTACAAATGGAAGCGTGCCGAATGGCGAATCTGCGGCTATTACCGATTGTGCCATGCAGGGGTTTCAGAGCTTTAACGAAAAGGTATTTGGAAAACTTCAGGTTCTGCTTAACAATTATATTGCGCAGTGTCCATAGGGGTAATTGCCAAAGTTCGATAAAGGCAACTTGAAAGAACTTTTAAACAATTCGATTTTCGACTTTAATAAATTATAAGCAATACTGATTGAAATTTACAAGGTAAACGCATTTAAAATGACTGTCCCATTAGGGACAAAATTATGGGTAACTTATTATAGATAACCCATTTTTACTGTGCCGTAAGGTTCAGAATATTTCGTACCTAACGGCACGATGATTTTTTTCTGTATTTAAGTTCTGTCGATATTGTGTCCCTGACGGGACAAAGTAGCAAATTCAAAAAATCTAAGAAGATTACTGATAGAGTATTTCAAGTATTTTTTAATTGCTATTGCCCTAATTAAACATTCATTCTACTTGCCATATGCCATTTTTAGACTATTACAAAATACTTGGGTTAGGTAAAACGGCAACCGACAAGGATATTAAAAGTGCCTACCGTAAGTTGGCCCGAAAATTTCATCCCGATTTAAACCCTAACGATGCAAATGCAAAGAGTAGTTTTCAGAAAATAAACGAGGCAAACGAAGTGCTCAGCGACCCTGTGAAGCGTAAAAAATACGATCAGCACGGAGAAGACTGGAAGCATGCCGAAGAGTACGAAAAGGCAAATCAGCGTCAGCAAAGGTCGTCGGGTTCAAATGGCTCACGATTTTCAGGTGGACAGTCGGAGCAGGATTTTTCCGATTTCTTTCAATCTATGTTTGGTGGCCAGGCTGCTGGAAGCAGTAATCGACGGGTTAAGTACCGTGGCGAAGATTTCAACGCAGAGTTAAAACTAAATCTTATTGATGCGTATAAAACCCACCAGCAAACCCTAACGATTAATGGCAAAGCAATTCGAATTACAATTCCTGCTGGAATTGAAAATGGACAAGTAATTAAAATCTCGGGGCATGGCGGTCAAGGAGTAAGCGGTGGCCCCAACGGCGATTTATACATTACCTTTTCAATTACAAATCACAGCCGATTTAAGCGATTGGCCAATAATATTTATACCACCGAGCACTTAAGTTTATACACAGCAGTACTTGGAGGCGAAATTGAAGTGGAAACACTCAGTGGGAAAGTAAAACTAAAGGTTAAGCCCGAAACGCAGAATGGGAGTAAGGTAAAACTTAAAGGGAAGGGGTTTCCTGTTTACAAAAGCGAAGGACAATTTGGCGACTTATACATAACCTATGTTGTTAAAATTCCAACGAATTTAACCGAGAAGCAAAAAGGTTTATTTGTGGAGTTATCCAATTCGTAGTGAAAAATGAAAGCAATGCAAGTTGATAATTTGGTAGTTTTAAGCGATTTCTGTGCAAGCCACAACATCGAAATTTCGTTTATTAACTCGTTACATCAAAATGGGTTGGTCGAATTAGTTACCGTTCGCAAAGTATGCTTTATTAGTGTTGAGCAGCTTAACCATTTGGAAAGAATTGTACGCTTACACTACGATATGGATATTAACCTCGAAGGAATTGAAACAATTACCCATTTACTTCAGCAAATTCAATCGCTGCACAGCGAAAATATAGCGCTTCGAAATAAGCTTCGCCTTTACGAGTAAATCAGTGAATTTCGTAACTCTTCAGCTCAATTGTGTAACAAATACAAACTCAAACATTGTCACCTTTGTACCGTTGCGAAAATGCTTTCGCATTGTAAAGCAAATAAAATGAAAGCAATTAAAATAATTTCAGCATTTGCGTTAGTATCGGTTGTAGTATTTAGTGGTTGCAAGGACGATGATAACGATAATGTAAATCCAATAGATATTCCTATACAAACTACAGTGCAGGCTTCGGTTCCACTTGCTGGTACATCGAATTTTGCCATTCTTGCAGGTTCAGCAGTTACAAGTACTGGCGCAACAACTATATCGGGCGATCTTGGGCTAAGCCCCGGAACATCAGTAGATGGTTTTCCACCTGCAATTTTAACCGGAACGCAGCATATTAACGATAATATTGCCAATCAGGCAAAACTCGATTTAACCGTTGCTTTTAACGACGCTGCAGGGCGCACTTGTACCGACATTGTTACCCTTTCGGGAAATATTGGGGGTTTAACGTTAACCCCAGGGCTTTATAAGTCAACCTCAACTTTGTCAATTTCGTCGGGCGACTTAACGCTCGATGCAAAGGGAAATGCAAACGCAGTTTTTATTTTCCAAATTGCATCGTCGCTAACAACCACATCGGGACGTAAGGTTATTCTTAGTGGCGGAGCATTAGCGTCGAATGTATACTGGCAAGTTGGTAGCTCAGCAACTTTTGGAACAACATCTGTTTTCAAAGGAAATGTTATGGCAAGCCAATCAATCACATTTAATACTGGCGCAACGCTCGACGGACGTGCACTAACCAGTATTGGCGGAATTACAATGGCAGGTAATGCAATTGTAAAACCGTAAACTTAGGGTTTTTAATTAAGGTGAGAAGGCGCTGCTCAAAGGAGTAGCGCTTTTTTTAGTTTGTGGATTTTTGAAAAATCAGTGAATTATGTAACTTTTTAGAAAAAAATAAAATCAGGTAGGAGAAACGCATTCAAAAAACCGTCCCGTTAGGGACAAAATATCGGTAGGTGATGTTAGATAAACGAATTCCACTGTGCCGTTAGGTACAGAATATGCCGTACCTAACGGCACGGTATTCTTATTCTGTATTTTGTTCTACCAATATTATGTCCCTAACGGGACAAACGCTAAAAACCAAAATCAGTGAACTATGTAACTTTTCCCTTCCCATATGCAACGTTATATCGTTTTGGGTTGCCTACCTTACGCATCCTTAATTAAAATAAAACTGCTTGAAATTATTCTTTAAGTACATGGTTAGTAACCGCTGCAAAATGGCGGTGAAAGCTGAGTTGCGAAAACTTGGGCTCCACTTCATAGTTGTCGATTTGGGCGAAGTTGAAATAATGGAAGACATCACAACCGAACAACGAAATCTTCTACGGGCAGGCCTTGCCGATTCGGGAATTGAGTTAATGGAAGATAAAAAATCGGTGCTAATCGAGAAAATTAAGAGTGCTGTAATCGACATGGTTCACCACCCCGATGAAGTTATGAAGATGAAGTTTTCGGTTTTTATTAGCGAAAAACTTAAGTACGACTACACATACTTGTCGAATCTTTTTACCGAAGTACATGGCACTTCGATTGCGCAATTTATTATTGCCCATAAAGTTGAACGAGTTAAGGAACTGATTATTTACGACGAGATGAACATTACCGAAATTGCTTATTTAATGAACTATAGCAGTGTTGCGCATCTTTCGAATCAGTTTAAAAAGGAAACTGGACTTACCCCTTCTCAGTTTAAAAAGTTGAAACAAAAGTATCGAGTTCCTATCGAAGAAGTTGGGGAATTGAAATAAAAATGCAACGTATTTTCCAAATAATTTATTGGTAGCAAGTTAACTCAGGCGTAACAGAATTAAGAATGGAAGTGGTAAAAATATATGATAATAGGTACGCCCAGTGTTTAATCGATTCGAGCCAGGATCCTTTGATGACGGTTAGCCCCGAAGGTAAAGTTTCCGAAGCAAATAAGGCTATGGCTTTGATTATAGGCTTTCCTCTTGCTAAGCTAATTGGAGCAAACTTTGCCGATTGTTTTTTCGATAAGCAAAAAGCGCAGGATGTGCTTCAGCAGGTTTTACTAAAGGGAACAGTATCTAATGTTACGCTTTCGCGCTTTGGTAAAAATGGTGATCAACCCTCCATGCATTTTAATGCATCGGTTTTTAAGGGCGACAACGGAAAAGTAGCTAGTGTTGTATTTGTTTCGATTGATGTTGTTGAACAAAAATGGGCAATTGAGCTGCGTATAGCCAATAAGGAACTTGCTTTTCAAAACGACGAAAAGGAGAAGCGAGCAGCTGAACTTATTATTGCCAATAAAGAGCTGCATTTTCAAAATAAAGAGAAGGAAAAACGTGCCGATGAACTTGCTGTAGCCAACAAGGAACTTGCATTTCAAAATACCGAAAAAGAAAAACGTGCCGATGAGTTAGCCATAGCCAATAAGGAACTTGCTTTTCAAAATGCCGAAAAAGAGAAGCGTGCGGCAGAATTAATTGTTGCTAATAAGGAACTGATTTATCAAAATGCCGAAAAAGAGAAACGTGCCAATGAACTAGTTATAGCCAATAAGGAACTTGCTTTTCAAAATGCCGAAAAAGAGAAACGTGCGGCAGAGTTAGTAGTTGCTAATAAGGAGTTGATTTATCAAAATACAGAGAAAGAGAAACGTGCCAATGAACTAGTTATAGCCAATAAGGAACTTGCTTTTCAAAATAAGGAGAAAGAGAAACGCGCAGCTGAGCTAGTGGTAGCTAACAAGGAATTAAAGTTTCAGAATAAAGAAAAAGAAAAACGTGCGGCAGAACTTATTGTTGCTAACAAGGAGTTGAAATTTCAGAATAAGGAGAAAGAAAAGCGTGCGGCCGAGTTAATTGTGGCTAATGAGGAGCTTGTTTTTCAGAATAAAGAGAAAGAAAAAAGAGCCGTAGAATTGCGAATTGCAAACTATGCCCGAATTATTATCGAAGCCAGTCTCGACCCACTATTTACCATTAGCCTCGAAGGTAAAATAACCGATTTAAATAACGCATCGGTTAGTATTATTGGGCTGCCGCGACAGGATATTATTGGTACATTTTTTTTCGATTACTTTACCGAGCCCAAAAAGGCGCGTAAAGTATACAAAGAGGTTTTTGCAAAAGGTTTTGTTGCCGATTACCCATTAACAATGAGGGATGGGGCATTAATCGAAGTGCTTTTAAATGGTTCGGTTTTTAAGGACGATGATGGGGTAGTGCTTGGAGTTGTTCTTGTTGCGCGCGATATAACCGAGCAAAAGAGAATTGAAAACGAGCTGATTGAAGCAAAGGAATTTGCCGAAGAGGCTACGCAGGTTGCCGAAGAGGCCAAGTCGAATGCCGAAAAAGCTACTCACATTGCACAAGTTGCCGTTAAGGCAAAACAGCAGTTTTTGTCGAATATGAGCCACGAAATTCGCACTCCAATGAACGCAATTATTGGGTTTACAAAGGTGCTGCTAAAAACCGACCTAAAAGAGAAACAGCGGGAGTACTTAAATGCAATTAAAACCAGCGGCGATGCGCTAATTGTGCTCATTAACGACATTCTCGACCTGGCAAAGGTCGATGCAGGTAAAATGACCTACGAGCAAACACCTTTTAAAATGTCGCTGTCCATTTCGGCAATGCTTCACTTGTTCGAAACAAAAATTCAGGAAAAAAATTTAGAACTTGTTAAAGAGTACGACAAAAGTATTCCTAAAGTGCTTGTTGGCGATTCTGTTAGGTTGCACCAAATTATTTTAAATTTGGTTAGTAATGCTGTGAAGTTTACCTCAAGAGGAAAAATTACTGTTAGTGTTCGTTTGATAAGCGAAAATAGTAAAAATGCTACCATCGAATTTGCTGTAAGCGACACGGGCATTGGTATTACCAATGAAAAAATGGGCGAAATATTCGAAAATTTCCAGCAGGCAACAAGTGGAACTTCAAGGCTATTTGGGGGTACTGGTTTAGGCCTTGCCATTGTAAAACACTTGGTCGAAGACCAGGGTGGTAAAATAGCTGTAAAAAGTAAAATTGGCGAAGGCTCTACTTTTAGTTTTACATTAACGTTATTAAAAACAACGGCACAGGTTGGTTTGGAAGCCGAAAACGAAGAGATTATCAGGGAGTTAAAAAACATTAAAGTGCTTGTGGTCGAAGATATTGCCCTTAACCAGCTGTTAATGAAAACACTTTTAGACGACTTTGGCTTTGAACGCGACGTTGCACCCAATGGGAAAATTGCCCTTAATATGCTTCGGGAAAAAAAGTACGATGTTATTCTTATGGACTTGCAAATGCCCGAAATGAATGGGTTTGAAGCAACTGAGTACATTCGTAAGGAAATGAAACTAACCATTCCCATTATTGCACTAACAGCCGATGTAACAACAGTCGACTTGGCTAAGTGTAAGGCTGTTGGCATGAACGATTACATTGCAAAGCCTGTCGACGAGCGAATACTTTACCGTAAAATAGTTTCGTTGGTTAAGCATAAATCGCCAACAAAGTCGGTTAAAGCTAATTCAATATTAAATATTGAAGACAGTAAGGTTAAATATACTAACTTGTCGTACTTAGTTAAGCATACCAAGTCGAACCCCGAGCTAATTCTCGAAATGATTTCGCTATACCTTGCCCAAACGCCATCGTTGATTAATACAATGAAAAAAAGTGTAAAACTTAAAGATTGGCCCCTTTTATATTCTGCAGTGCACAAGGTAATACCCTCGTTTGCAATAGTTGGAATTAGCACCGATTACGAAACCATGGCAAAAAAAATACAGGAGTTTGCTAACACCCAAACACACTTAAACGAAATTCCAGAAATGGTAAAGCAAATTGTTACAGTTTGTTCACAGGCCTGCAATGAGTTAAGCGAAGAGAGCGATAGAATTAAAAAAACGAACTGATGAAAAAAGTGAAGAAGAAATTAATATTTCTTGTCGATGATGATGCATTGTACTTAAAGTCTCTCGAAATTCAATTTATAGAGTGTGAGCTGTTCGATGTTAAAACATTTGCTACAGGCGAATTGTGTGTCGAAAACTTAACGCTTAACCCCGATATAGTTGTTTTAGACTACCGTTTAAGTGGGGTCGATAAGACTGCTATTGATGGCCTCGAAACGCTCGACAGAATTAAAGCCGCAAACGAGGACATACATGTTATAATGCTTTCGGAGCAAGACAAAATTGAGGTAGCAGTAAATTGCATGAAGCATAAAGCTACCGACTATATTGTTAAAAGCGAAACAGCCTTTATAAGGTTGCTGAAAGCAATTAACGAAATTATTAAAAATCAAAAACTCGAGAAAACCCTGAACTGGTACATGGAAAAAATGTAAGCCTTTTACTTCATCGTTTTTAATTCATTTCTGCAAATAATACTTTGTCCATCACATTTTGATATGTGAATAATGTAACTATTATCATTAATAGTGTAACGCATTGTCGTGCCCTGCGACGTACCTTTATCGAAACGCTTATTTTAAAGCAAGGTAACTTACATCTACAATATATGAGGAATTCTCTCTTCACTTTAATTGCAGTTTTACTAATTGCCATTTGGGCTGTTGTGTATTTTGTGTTTAACTATTCAGGAGTTATACATATTCTTCTTGTAGTAGCAGGCTTTATGCTACTTATTAGGCTGTTTTTTAATAAAGCCATGTCGAAAAGTAACGAGTCATAGCTTTAATGGAACTTCAATTTCTCGTTACTACTTTTCATTTAAATAATACGAAAAGCAATGAATAAAAATTTTGACCATAAGCATTG
Source organism: Bacteroidales bacterium UBA2287 (assembly GCA_002345675.1). GTDB lineage: Bacteria > Bacteroidota > Bacteroidia > Bacteroidales > Tenuifilaceae > UBA2287. Next base: position 109,097 of record DDWL01000037.1, read on the forward strand.
GGATAGCGTAAAAATTAAGCTGCTTAAGTTGTACCCAGTTCTTACTACATCCGATTTAATTTGGAGACATGGTACAGTCGACGAGTTGCTCGAAACGATTTCATGCAGGCTTGGTAAGTCGAAAAATGAACTTATAGCCGAACTCGACGCCCTTTAAATCTTTTAATAAATTAAAATTATGAGTAGGGTAAGAGCAAAAACGCCAAGCAAAACAGCAGTTCTCATTATTGCACTTCTCATTATTGTTGCTGCTTTTTTTCTTTTTGGAGGTAGCCAATGGGTTAAAGGTATTCATGTTCATAGTTCAATTGACATAAACCATTGGTGCTGGGGGCAAATTCTTATTAGCTTAATTGTTGGCTTTGCTTTAGGATGGTTTATTTGTAAAAAGAGGCGGTAACGAATCACGCAAAATGCTTTTTAAAACTACAGTTCGATTATGAAAGCAGGTACGAAAACAACTTATTCCGACAACACATTTTGGCATAGAACAAAGCAATCGACCAAAAGGGTAATGTTTTGGGTTACTTTTCTGATTTTAATTTTAGCAGCTGCCTTTATTTACTGGAAGTACTTTTTTACCTATAGCGAAGGCTATAGAGCCGGGCTGCTGCAAAAGTTTTCGCATAAAGGCAATATTGTAAAAACCTACGAGGGCGAAATGATACTGAGTAGCGTAATTAGCAGTAACAATGTTGCCCTGGCTTCCGAAAAATTCTACTTCTCGGTAACCAGCCCAGTTTTAGCTCGGCAACTCGACACAATACAGGGGCAAAAAGTATTGGTTCACTACCAGCAACGAAATGGCGTTCTATTTTGGAGGGGCGACACTAAGTATCATGTCGATAGCGTAAAGCTTATTCCGTAAGAAACTCTTAATACTGAATTCAGTTAACCTGGGTTCGATATAAGACTAAGCATTAAATTGTTGTTTAAAAGGTAGTAATGATTTTGGTGGAGTTGAAGTAGTTGTTACTAAGATTGAAAATAGTGGAATATTGAGGGTTTTAAACGTAAATTAACCTTATTGTTCTTCAATAAACCTTAGTAAAAAACTATTCTCGAGCAATTTTTACCTTATTCCCTTATTAGTAAGTAAAATGCGATTTATTTAATGGTTTTGAAATCAGTTAATTACAATCTTTTTTAATAAATACACTACCATGAAAGAAAAAAAGATGTCCCAAATTCTAATAGCCCTCGATTTCGACCCAACCGCCCAAAAGGTCGCCGAGCAAGGCTACGCCTTAGCTAAAAGTATGAATGCCGAGGTAACCCTGCTTCATGTAATTTCGGATCCCATAAACTTTAATTCGCCCGAGCATGTTACCGTTATGGGCTTTGTTGGCTATGCACAAACCGAACCCAGCAATATACAGGTCGACAGTGCCGCTGCTCTTAAAAAAGCGGCTCAGCAGTATCTCGATAAATCGAAGCAACACCTTGGCGACAAAACAATTAAAACAGTGGTAAAGGATGGCGATTTTGCCGACACCATTATTGCCGTTGCAACCGAAATAAAAGCCGATGTTATTGTTTTAGGCTCGCATAGCCAAAAATGGTTGGAGAATATAATTATGGGTAGCGTTTCGGAAAAAGTACTACGCATTAGCACAATTCCGCTGTTTATTGTGCCTACTAAAAAAAGGGGGTAAATAATAAGGTGTAAATAATGCCTATTTGCAGAAACATAGATAATGTTTGAAGTTCTGGAAATATCAAAGAGAAATAGATTAGAAAACGCAAGAAGTTTGCCATGGGCGACGTGCGGTGGGACGGCAAAACGGCGAGCCAGCAGTTGGGTGAATGGACTATTGCGTAGTTTTTCAGCAAAGGGGCTTTGCCTATTTTGCTTGAAAAACGAGCAATAGGCCAGAGCGGGCAGAAGCTTCGTTTTGCCTTGATTCTTTGCTTACTTTCTCATCAAGGAGAAAGTAAGAGAGAAATAAAATGAGTTTTATAGTTTCTAATTTAAACCATTCTCAAAAACTCAATATGTTGTTTCGTAAAAATAAAAAGTACTTAAAACGATGGGTAAAAGTTTTAATTTTTGTTACCCTTTCGTTTGTTGCACTGGCACTACTGGTTGTTTTACTTATTTCTCCAATTTCAAAATACCTTATCGAAAAGTACGACGTTGAGTACACTGGTCGTAATATTAAAATTGCCAGGGTTTACGTTAACCCGTTCACAGGGTATGCACATTTTAAAAATCTAAAAATTTACGAATCCGACAGCCTGCCTTCGCTAACCGTTAGCGATAGCGTGTTTTTTTCGGCAAAAGGGGTAAGCGTAAATATTGCAATGCTCAAGTTGCTTTCGAAAAAAATTGAGATTTCGGAGCTAACGTTAAATGAACCCAAAGGGGTAATTATTCAAAAAAAAAAAGAATTTAATTTTAGCGATTTAGTAAGTAAATTTTTATCAAAAAAGCCCCATTCACCTGCTAATCCCGCAAAATATAGTATACAAAACATTAAAGTTGTAAATGGCGAATTTCGCTATATCGAAAAGCTAATACCCATTAACTATTTTATAACCGAAGTAAATATTAACAGCGAAGGGAATAGCCCTAGTTCCGACTCGGTTGCCGTTAATTTCGCATTGGTTTCGGGTATAGGTGGCGGAAGTTTAAAAGGAGACTTTAGCTACAATTTAAAAACCCTCGACTACAACCTTGCTATTTTAGCAAATAAATTCGACCTAAACATACTGGAGCAATACCTAAAGGAATTGGCCAATTATGGCACCCTTAGCGCAACTCTCGATGCCAATTTTATTTCGAAAGGTAACTTTAACGATGCCGAAGGAGGAACTAATAAGGGCATGCTTACCATAAACAATTTACATTTTGGCAAAAACACTAACGACGACTACGCCTCATGCACCAAATTTGTGGTGGTTATTAACGAGGTAAGCCCCAGTAAACTTGTTTACCAGTACGATTCAATTATAGTAACGCAGCCCTACGTAAAGTTCGAGAAATTTGACCGTTTAGATAATTTTCAGGCAATGTTTGGCGAGAATTTTTCGAATATTGCACTTGTACAATCCGACTCTACTCGATTTAACCTAATCCTAAAAATTGGCGATTACCTTAAGGTGCTTCGCAAAAACTTTTTCCGCAGCAATTTTAAAATAAACAGGCTGGCAGTTGATAACGGCATTATTAAGTACGTCGACTACTCGCAAAGCGAAAAATTTTCAATCGAAGCAAATCCGTTCTATTTATCGGCCGATTCAATTTTTAAAACCCAAAAACGAGTCGAAATCTACATTAAATCGGGTGTTCAGCCATACGGTAAAATATCGGCAAGTCTTAGTATTAACCCTAAGGAAAGCAGTAATTTTGAGCTTAAGTACAACCTTCAGGGGTTGCCAGGTTCAATGTTTAATCCTTATATAATTACCCACACATCTTATCCGCTCGACAGAGGAACGCTCGAACTCAATGGCAATTGGGTGGTTAGCAATGGAAACATAAATAGCAATAATCACCTCCTTGTAATCGATCCGCGCTTAGGAAAGCGAATTAAACACGAAGATGTCAATCGTATTCCGTTGCCACTTATAATGTTTTTTGTTCGCGAACAGGGTAACGTAATCGATTACCATATTCCAATAAAAGGGAATTTAAAGAATCCAAAATTCCATTGGAAGGATGTTGTTACCGATGTACTAAGAAATATTTTTGTAAAACCATCAACGTCGCCATACCGATCGTTTGTAAAGGATGTTGAGGTTGAAATTGAAAAATCGCTTACGCTGAAATGGGAAATTAGGCAAGAACTTCTAATAGCCGAGCAAAAAAAGTTTGTGAACAGTATGGCCGACGAGTTAAGCAAAAACCCTAACGCTTCTATCGAAATTTTTCCAATTGTATATACCGAAAAGGAAATGGAGCACATTGCCCTGTTCGAAGCTAAAAAGAAATACCTTTTACAGCTGCGAGGCAAAAAGGAGCAGTTTATGAGTCTTGCCGATTTGGAGAATGTAAGCCGAATGTCGATTAAGGATTCGCTTTTTGTTGCGTATTTAAACGAGCAAACTAAGGGGCAAATGCTATTTACAGTTCAGGGAAAGTGCAACGCGCTAATTGGGAAAGCAAATATTGAGGCAAAACTAAAACAGCTTAGCAGCGAGCGTGAAAATGCATTTATGCTGCATTTTAAGCGAAAAGGTGTCGAAAGTCGAGTTAAAATACACCCAGCCGAAAGCGCCATACCTTACAACGGATTTTCGTTTTTTAAAGTAAGCTATATTGGCAAATTGCCCACGTCGTTAGCTAAAGCATACCGCCAAATGGACGAACTAAATACCCAGTCGCCTCGCAGGAAGTACGATAAAAAACGCGATAAAATTGAAAGCAAGGTTTTGGGTGAGTAAACTTAAACAGCAGAAGATTTTAATTGTCAAGTAACTATTTACAAGCCAAATGCAATAAATTAAGTATACATTCAATAGTAAACAAAAAGGAGATTGCGAAAATCCTGAACAGAGTAGCATAATATAATACGAACGAAAATGCACAAAATGAAATTAGTAAAAAGTGCTGTATTCTTCATTTTATCGATGGTTACAACATTATCTTTTGCTCAGGACAAGGTTGTACCTTATTCTCAGGTCCCTTCCGAAATACGGAATTATGTTACGACTCATTTCCCAAAACACTCTGTAATTCAATCCGAAATTGATATGGAAGGATTGTTTAAACAATATGAAATTAATCTTAGCGAGGGAGTTGAACTTAAATTTAACAACAAAAATGCGATAATTGAAATTGAAGGAAAATCCAAACTACCTAACAGTGTAATCCCTGAAAAAATAAGGCAATACATTGCGAAAAACTACCCCCGCAATGTAATAACCGACTGGAAAATAGATGGAAATAACCAACAAATTGGTCTGGACAATGACTTAGACCTTGAATTTAAAATGAATGGAGATTTTATACGAATTGACAGTTAGTGAAATGTCAAACCTTTAAGCTGGATATGATACCGAGCGCATTTTGCGAACTCGACGTAGTCAATTAGGCTTCATTAATAAAGGGAACTTGCCTGACGGCCTTCAGGCAAGTTCCCTCTTCGTCGAGCCAGATATGTTATCCGGCTCTCGTTTACTATAAGGATTTGTAACCGACCAAAGGGAGCTCAGCGTAGCTAATCCGATTTAATATAAATGCTAAATTCGGTTGCCAAAAAAAATATTTGCAATGGATAATGCTAAGAGGGTTACAAAAGAGATTTGTTTTTTAATTTTTTTGGATTACAAATTATTATAATACTTTAACCTTGGATTGATTGCAGACAGGTAAACTCGCATAGGACGCTCGGTTGCAAATCCAAGGTGACAAAAAATTAAACAAAATAGTTGCTCCTTCCCCTTCCTTGAATTAGTGTGATATATGTAATATTATTTTACACATATGTAACTCGTTTTGCCATTTTACTCCCCAATTTTACAAGTGTTTATAAAAACTCCTATGCTATTTTGTATTGGGTTATAATGCCATTTTCACTAGTTCTTACAATTTGCATTATGGGAAAAGTTAACAAACAGAAAGAGTTTATTAATGCTACTCATGGTCTTTCCTTTCAAAAGAATAGGATTGAAGAGCAGCCTTTTTTCCTAGGTGCCAATACTCGCAATAAACATTTTGTAGCTAATAACTATGAGCAATTAAAGCAAAAGGTGGTCGAACTCACTGCTCAATTGCAGAATGCAAATAAAGACCTCGACGAGTTTACCTACTCCATTTCGCACGACCTAAGAGCTCCCCTACGAGCCATTAATGGGTATGCTAACATAATTAAAGAAGATTATGCCAGTAAACTCGATGCCGATGGTTTAAGTTCGCTAGAGGCTATTCTTAAAAACGCATCGAGAATGGGCGAACTAATTGGTGCGCTACTTGCATTCTCAAGGCTTGGACGAAATGTGGTTGATGTGTCCGAAATTAATATGAAAAGCCTTGTTAGATCCATTAACCTCGATAAAATGGTTAGTAATACTAGTAATGTTGAATTAATAGTAAACGACCTTTTACCAGCCATGGGCCAGCAAGCGCTAATTGAGCAAGTTTGGGCAATTTTAATTTCCAATGCCCTTAAATTTTCGAAGAATAACCCAAAAATTACAATCGAAATAGGTTCGTATGCAAACGGTAACCTTGTTGTTTACTACATAAAGGACAATGGGGTAGGTTTCGACATGCAGTACTACTATAAACTTTTCAATATTTTTCAGCGATTACACTCTCAGGACGATTTTGAAGGAACAGGAATTGGTTTGGCAATAGTAAAAAAAATAGTTAGTAACCATAACGGCACAGTGTGGGGCGAATCGAAACTAAACGAAGGCTCTTGTTTCTTTTTCAGTTTGCCAAGTATTTAGCTGAAGTGAATAAGTACAAGAAATGAATTTTAAATTTTGTGATGGACAATAAACTAAATATCCTATTACTCGAGGACTCCGACTCCGATGCCGATTTGCTTGTGCGCTTTTTAAGGAAACAGGGCGTCGACTTTGGTTTTACTCGGGTTTATAATAGGGACGACTTTACTTCGGCACTCAATGCATGTACCTTCGATATTATAATTTCCGACCATTCGCTTCCACAGTTTACGGGCATGGAGGCATTTCGCATAGTTAAGAACCAAAATGTTAGTATTCCCTTTATTTTAGTTACCGGCACCCTAACCGAAAAAGTTTTAATTGAGTACTCCAAGGAAGGAGTTGACGACTATATTCTAAAGTCAAACCTTTTACGTTTACCCTCGGCTATTGAACATGTAATAAGCAAGAAAAAAATTGAAAAATTAAATAATCAATTAGAACGGGCCTATTTTCACATTAAGGAAAGCATAAACTACGCAAAAACTATACAGGATGCAATGCTCCCAAATCCATCAATGCTAAACAACTTTTTTTCCGATTCCTTTATTCTCTTCAAACCAAAGGATACTATATGTGGCGATTTTTACTGGTTTAAGGACGACGAGAACGCCTTTTTTGTTGTGGCTGCCGACTGTACCGGCCACGGTGTTCCTGGCGCATTGCTTAGCATGATTGGAATCGAAAAACTAGGCAACATTGTATTAGAAACGAAAGAACCCGCTGAAATACTAAACAAGCTTAACAAGAGTATAACTAGCGCTTTGCTCCAATCGTCACGTTCGGCAAATAGCGACGATGGAATGGACATAGCTTTATGTTCTTTTAACAAGAAAAATAGAACTATACGCTTTGCTGGCGCAAACAGGCCTCTCTGGATTGTTCGAAATAACAAATGCGAAATTGAGGAGATAAAAGGTACCCGAAAAGCAATTGGGGGCGCCAACAGAGGGCTTGTCTCAAATTTCGAGGAACACGAAGTAGAGATGTGTAAAGGCGACACTATCTATCTTTTTTCCGATGGCTTTGCCGATCAGTTTGGAGGTGAAAGAAATAAAAAATTAACTCGAAGAGGTTTTAAGCGGCTATTGCTAAGCATGCAAAACCAAACAATGAGCCAGCAACAAGTTACCCTTTCCGATTTTGTCGAAAACTGGGCTTTTGGATTTAGTCAAATCGACGATATTTTAGTAATTGGTATACGGGTAGATTTTTAAGGGAAGACTGAAGTCGGATGTCGGAAGCCCGAAGTCGGAAGTCTAAAGTCGGAAGTCGGAAGTCGGAAGTCGGAAGTCGGAAGTCGGAAGACTGAGAACCGAGAACCGAGAACTGAGAAC